>NZ_JBFAMP010000009.1:0-365443 GCF_040674455.1 Streptomyces sp. NPDC049837
TCCATTTTATTTAAAATACAAACCAACCACTTAAAAAAATTTTTGTGGGGGGGGGGGTTTTTTTTTTTTTTTTTTGGGGGGGGGGGGGGGGCCCCCCCCGGGGGCGCCCCCCCCCACCACAGCTACCTCGCGTCCTCCTCGTCGATGCCCAGACCTCCGATGATGCCCGGGATCAGCGGCGGGATCGTGACGTCCGGGGCGGGCGGGGGAGTGGGCTGGGCGCCGCCGCCGGAGGGCGGTGTGGGCGTCGCCGGGTCCGGTTCGAGCAGCCCGCCCGTGTTGCCGCCGAGCAGACCGTCGTCCTTCGCCGGGCCGGAGCCGGAGGGGCCGGGCTTGCTGCTGCTACCCGAGGGCCGGGACTCCGGGGCGGACGGGGAACGGTGGGACGGTCCGGAACCCGAGGAGTCCTCGGTGGCGCCCGGCCGGCCGGATCCCCGGCCGTCGCTCCGCTCCGGGGGCTGCGGCAGCTTGGACTGGAGCGGTCCGACCTCTTCGTCTATGGCGGCGAAGACGTCGCTCACCTGGTCCCGTACGTCCGTGAGCTGGACGGGCAGCCGGTCGCGCAGGCCGATCCAGGCGTCCCGGTGGCTGCGGGCGAACGAGTTCAGCGTGGCCATCGGGGCGATGGTGCCGTCCCGCTCGTACGCCAGGCGGAGCAGCCGGTGGCCTTCCGCCGCGTCGTGCTGCATGCCGTTGAGCGCGCGCCGGATCTCGCCCAGGGACTCGTGGTCCAGCACGCCGGTACGGTCGCGCTCCATCAGGCGGCGGGCCTCGCCGAGCCGGGTGGAGGCCTGGTCGAGGTAGATCTCGCCCCGGTCGGCGTCGTCGTCCGCCATACCGAGCTTGAGGTCTTCCATCCCGCGCTTCAGCCCGTAGAGCGAGTCACCCGGGAGGGCGTCGGAACTGGCAGCGGCCACCCCGCTGAACGCGCCCGCCGCCACCCCGACCGTGAGCCCGCCGGCGGCGAGCCCCTTCGACCAGCGGGAGCGGGGACGCAACTTCCGGAGCGCGGAGGCCCGGTGGGCTCCCCGCCCGGACGCCGCCCGCTGCTCCGGCACCGTAGGGCCCGCCGATGCGCTGCCTTCGGCGGCTGTGCCCTCCAAAAACAGCGCCTCCATGGCGGCGACGAGCTGTGCTCGCTGCACCACCTTCACGTCGGGGTCCAACTCCGGCTTCGGCAACTCGCCGAGACCGCTCGCCAGGGCCAACAGCCGACCCTGTTCGGTCGGTTCGACCGATGCCTCGGGCTGCTCGGCCGCCTGCTCTTCCAGGGCCTGGGCGAAGGCGTTCGCCCGCCGGTGCGCCGATACGTTCGCGATCACTGGCGGCACCTCCTCTCGTCATGACGGTCGACTCCCCGGGGGGTCCGGAAGGTTGCACACCTTGAGCCAATCCACACGAACGAGTGAGTGACTGGGGTCGCGGTGTGACCACAGGGAGCCTGCATCCCGCACAACGAGCGTCTCGGCACTTGGGTTACGCACGAAAGATGATCGGACCAGCGCGTCATCGAGGCATAAACGGAGGGTGAGTTGGGGGGTACGGACGGTCAGCGCGCGTCTTCGGGCAGCAGGCGGGCCAGGGTGCGGACCGCCCGGTACTGGAGGGTCTTGATCGCTCCTTCGTTCTTGCCCATGACGCGAGCGGTCTCCGCGACGGACAGGCCCTGGAGGAAGCGCAGGGTCACGCACTCCTGCTGCTGCGGGTTGAGCTTGCGGACGGCCTCCAGGAGGGCCGCGTTGGAGAGGGACTCCAGGACCGAGTCCTCCGGGCTGCGCTCGACCTCGTTGGCGTCGAGCATTTCGCCCGTGGTCACTTCCAGGCGGAAACGGCTCGATTTGAAATGGTCGGCGACCAGGTTGCGAGCGATGGTGACCAGCCAGGCACCGAAATCGCGCCCCTGCCACGTGAACGTGGAGATGCGGCGCAGGGCGCGCAGGAACGTCTCGCTGGTCAGGTCCTCGGCCGTCGCCTTCCCGCCGACGCGGTAGTAGATGTAGCGGTAGACGGTGTCGCTGTACTGGTCGTACAGGCGGCCGAAGGCCTCGGCCTCGCCGGCCTGGGCGCGCTCGACCAGCTCCATCATGCGCGCGCTGTCGCTGTCGGCGGTGGGCCGTCGGGCGGTGGTCGAGGTGCCCGAACCGCCCCGGCCGCCGCGTCTCCCGACGGCGGCACCGCCGTCGGCGAGGGCATAGCAAGGACCGGCGAGTGCCGGTGAGGCGAAGGCCGGGACGGCGTACGCGGTGGGGACGAAGCCGCGCAGATGGTCGAGGACCGTCGCGCGGAGCGTAGCCAGGCCCGAGGCGTCAACCCCGACGTGTGGGTACACGGGACTCCCAGAGGCAGAGCTTCCATCACGTGCAGTACGGAACCTTTCACCCGTCGTAGCGACGCGAGGGGGTCCCGTATGCGTCTGAGGAGAATAACGCTTAGTGCAGGGAGCGCTACACCGAGTTGCTCAAATCATCGATTCAGTCGCTTCTGTTACGTCTACGCGGCTGATCAAGTCGCACTTCGTGACCAGTAATTGATCGGATTACTTCCACATCTGCTTGAGTGCGGGATCTCTTGTGGCCGAGTGCGCGCGGGGCGACTGGCGGGGGTCACAGGGGGGTAAGAAGCCCGGATTGGCCGCGGGCAGGCGGGCGGGCTCAGCGGCGGCGGCGGTGGAGGGCGACGGCGGCGGCCGTGCCGCCGGCCAGGGCGCCGACGCCCGCGGCTGCCGGGATGCCTACCTTGGCGGCCTTGCGGCCCGTGCGGTAGTCGCGCAGCCGCCAGTCGCGCTCGCGCGCGTACTTGCGCAGCTTGGTGTCCGGGTTGATGGCGTACGGGTGCCCCACCAGGGACAGCATGGGGATGTCGTTGTGGCTGTCGCTGTACGCCGCGCAGCGCGACAGGTCCAGGCCCTCGGCGGCGGCCAGCGCGCGGACCGCCTCCGCCTTGGCCGGGCCGTGCAGGGGCTCGCCGACGAGCTTGCCGGTGTAGACGCCGTCCACCGACTCGGCGACCGTGCCGAGGGCGCCGGTCAGGCCCAGGCGGCGGGCGATGATGGTCGCCGTCTCGACGGGCGCGGCGGTGACCAGCCAGACCCGCTGGCCGGCGTCGAGGTGGGCCTGGGCCAGGGCGCGGGTGCCGGGCCAGATGCGGTCGGCCATGTACTCGTCGTAGATCTCCTCGCCGATGGTCATCAGCTCGGAGACGCGGTGCCCCTTGACGATGGACAGGGCGCTGTCGCGGGCGTCCTGCATGTGCTCGGGGTCCTCGACACCGGCGAGCCGGAACCACGCCTGCTGCCAGGCGAACCGGGCCAGCTCGCGGCGCTGGAAGAACTTCCGCTTGTACAGCCCGCGGCCGAAGTGGAAGATCGCCGCGCCCTGCATCACCGTGTTGTCGAGGTCGAAGAAGGCGGCGGCCTGCTCGTCGCCGGGAACGGGGAACTGGGGTTCGGGCGCCGGCTGCGAGGTCTTGCGGGCGGCCTCGGCCGACGCTTCGCCCGCCAGCACGCTGCGCGCGGTGGCGAAACGCCTATGAGGAGTGAGCCATCCCAGTGCGGCCATGTCGTGAGCATAGCCACTGTGTTCGGTACTTCCCGACTTGTGGGGATGCCATGGCGTGAACTCTGTGCGGCGCCGGCATTACGCGGGCGGAGAATAGGGGCATGTTCGGACGTACGAAGAAGAAGGCCGGCCCGCGCACGGTGACCCTCATCGGGAAGCCGGGGTGCCACCTGTGCGACGACGCGCGGGAGGTCATCCGGCAGGTGTGCGCCGAGACGGGCGCGTTGTGGGAGGAGAAGGACATCCTCCAGGATGAGGAACTGCACCGGGCCTACTGGGAGCAGATTCCGGTTGTCCTGGTGGACGGGGAGCAGCACACGTTCTGGAAGGTCGACGCCGGGCGGCTGCGGCGCGCCCTGGAGGCGTGAGCGGCCGGGCGTGAGCCGGGAGGGGTGACCGGGAAAGACGGTTACCATCGTGTGCGTTTTGTTGCGGTTCGGGGGCGAGGTCATGAGGAGTGTGTACCGCTTTGCCCCCTTCGGCTCGTGAACGGACTGAGGTTCACCTTGGTTCCGGGATGGCGCGAACAAATCGCGTGACCCCGGTCACTTTGCCCGGACAAAATGGACACCATCTTTGTGCACGCGTTCACAAAGACATAGCCTGCTGTCAACGGGGCGGTCCTGGGACGTACGGCCGCCTACAGCCCCGCTCATCCCGCAGGAGCACCGTGGCAACTGGCCGAACACACCGACCGGCGACCCGCAGCCGAGGAATCCCCGAGGCCACCGTCGCCAGGCTTCCGCTGTATCTGCGGGCGCTCACCGCACTGTCGGAGCGCTCCGTACCCACGGTCTCCTCCGAGGAGCTCGCGGCGGCGGCGGGGGTCAATTCCGCGAAGCTGCGCAAGGACTTCTCGTACCTCGGCTCGTACGGCACCCGTGGCGTCGGGTACGACGTCGAGTACCTCGTCTACCAGATCTCGCGCGAGCTGGGGCTGACCCAGGACTGGCCGATCGTCATGGTCGGTATCGGTAACCTCGGCGCCGCCCTCGCCAACTACGGCGGGTTCGCCTCCCGTGGCTTCCGCGTGGCCGCCCTGATCGACGCGGACCCCGCGATGGTCGGCAAGCCGGTCGCCGGCATCCCGGTCCAGTACATCGACGACCTGGAGAAGATCGTCGACGAGAACGGCGTCTCCATCGGCGTCATCGCCACGCCCGCCGGCGCCGCGCAGCAGGTCTGCGACCGGCTCGTCGCGGCCGGCGTGACCTCCATCCTGAACTTCGCGCCGACCGTGCTGTCCGTCCCCGACGGGGTGGACGTGCGCAAGGTCGACCTCTCCATCGAGCTCCAGATCCTCGCCTTCCACGAGCAGCGCAAGGCCGGCGAGGAGGCGGGCGGCGAGGCCGTTCTGCCGCCCGTCGTGCGGGGCGCCGCCGGCACGCCGGCCGAGGAGCGTAAGGGACCTGACGGGGACATGCCCGCCGTGATGCCGGCATGAGCCTCCTCGTCGTCGGCCTCAGCCACCGCAGCGCCCCCGTGAGCGTGCTGGAGCGGGCCTCCCTCGACCCCGACACGCAGAACAAGCTGCTCCAGGACACCCTCGCCGCCGAACCGGCCGCCGAGGCCGCCGTCCTGGCCACCTGCAACCGCATCGAGCTGTACGCCGACGTGGACAAGTTCCACGCGGGCGTCGCCGAGCTGTCCACGCTGCTCGCCCAGCACAGCGGGGTCGGGCTGGAGGAGCTCACCCCGTACCTCTACGTGCACTACGAGGACCGGGCCGTCCACCACCTGTTCTCGGTGGCGTGCGGGCTGGACTCCATGGTCGTCGGCGAGGGGCAGATCCTCGGCCAGATCAAGGACGCCCTCGCGCGCGGCCAGGAGCTGCACACCGCGGGACGGCTGCTGAACGACCTGTTCCAGCAGGCGCTGCGGGTCGGCAAGCGGGCCCACAGCGAGACCGGCATCGACCGGGCCGGTCAGTCGCTCGTCACCTTCGGGCTGGAGCAACTGGCGGCGGGCACGGACGTCGCCGGCTGGGCCGAGGGCAAGCGGGCCCTCGTCATCGGCGCGGGTTCCATGTCCTCGCTGGCCGCCGCCACGCTCGCGCGGGCCGGGGTCGGCGAGATCGTCGTCGCCAACCGCACGGTGGAGCGCGCCGAGCGGCTCGTACAGATCCTCACCGAGCCCGGGGGCACGGGCGTGGTCGCGCGAGCCGTGGCCATGGGCTCCGTGGGCGACGAACTGACACGTGCCGACGTGGTCGTCTCCTGCACGGGCGCCACGGGCCTGGTACTGACGGGCGTCGCCGTCGAGAAGGCGATGGCCGGCCGTACCGCCCCGCTCGCGCTGCTCGACCTCGCCATGCCCCGCGACATCGACGCCGCCGTGCACCGGCTGGCCGACGTGCGGCTCGTCGACATCGAGTCGCTCGCCGAGGCCTCCGCCGACGCGCCGATGGCCGCCGACGTGGACCAGGTGCGCGGCATCGTCGCCGACGAGGTGGCCGCCTTCGGCGCCGCCCAGCGCGCCGCGCACATCACCCCGACCGTCGTCGCGCTGCGCACCATGGCCGCCGACGTCGTCGCGGGCGAGATGGCCCGGCTGGAGGGCCGGCTGCCCGGACTCGACGACAAGCAGCGCGCCGAGATCACCCAGACCGTGCGCCGCGTGGTGGACAAGCTCCTCCACGCGCCGACGGTGCGGGTCAAGCAGCTCGCCAGCGAGCCCGGCGGCGCGGGGTACGCGGACGCGCTGCGCACACTCTTCGACCTCGACCCGGAGACGGTCGCCTCCGTCAGCCGGGCCGACATGAACGACCCGAATAGAGGGCGAGTATGACCGAGAGGGCATTGAGGCTCGGGACCAGGCGCAGCAAGCTCGCCATGGCCCAGTCCGGGCATGTCGCGGAGGCGGTGCGGCAGCTCACCGGGCGCCCCGTGGAGCTCGTGGAGATCACCACGTACGGCGACACCTCCCGCGAGAACCTCGCGCAGATCGGCGGCACCGGCGTCTTCGTCACGGCGCTGCGTGACGCGCTGCTCGCGGGCGAGGTGGACTTCGCGGTGCACTCGCTGAAGGACCTGCCGACGGCGCAGCCCGACGACCTGGTGCTCGCGGCGATCCCGCTGCGCGAGGACCCGCGCGACGTGCTGGTCGCCCGGGACGGGCTGCGGTTCGAGGAGCTTCCGGCCGGGTCCCGCGTGGGCACCGGTTCGCCGCGGCGCATGGCGCAGCTCAACGCGTACGCGCGCAGCCACGGCATGGAGATCGAGTGCGTGGCCATTCGGGGGAATGTCGACACGCGCATCGGCTACGTGCGGAACGGTGAGCTGGACGCGGTGGTACTCGCCGCGGCCGGTCTCAACCGGATCGGGCGTAGTGACGAGGTCACCGACTTCCTGTCGGTCGACACGGTTCTGCCCGCGCCCGGTCAGGGCGCGCTGGCGATCGAGTGCACGGCGGCCAACACCGACCTCGCCGCCGCGCTCGCGGAGCTCGACGACCCGTACACCCGGGCCGCCGTGACCGCCGAGCGGTCCCTGCTCGCCGCCCTGGAGGCCGGTTGCAGCGCACCCGTGGGTGCCCTGGCCGACCTGCTGGCCGATGGGCAGGTTGTTCATGAGATGCGCCTGCGGGGCGTCGTCGGCACGACCGACGGCTCCACGCTGGTGCAGTTGTCCACCACCGGTCCCGTACCCATGTCGCACGGCGACGCTGTCGCGCTCGGTCGCGAGCTCGCGTCCGAGATGCTCGCCAAGGGTGCGGCCGGTCTTATGGGGGAGCGAGCACTTTGAGCCCCACCACTGCATCCAAGGCTTCCTCCGCGTACTCCGCGTGCGGGCACGTCACCTTCCTGGGCGCCGGACCCGGTGATCCGGGACTGCTGACACTGCGCGCCGTCGAGGCGCTGGCGGGCGCTGACGTACTGATCGCCGAGCCGGATGTGCTCGAGGTCGTACGCGGCCATGCGCGGGCGGGCGTGAGCACGCCTGAGCTGACGGTTGTTGACGATGCGTCAATGACCGCCGGGGTCCCTGTGTTGAGGGATGCGACCAATCTTGTCATGGAGGCCGCGAGGGGCGGCAAGCGGGTCGTCCGTGCGGTGAGCGGCGACCCGGGGCTCGACGGCAACGCGGGCGCCGAGATGCTCGCGTGCGCCGCCGAGGGCATCCCCTTCGAGGTCGTGCCCGGTGTCGCCGCGGCCGTGGGCGTGCCCGCGTACGCGGGTGTGCCGCTGCGGGACGCGGAGGGCGCCGATGTGCGCTTCGTGGACGCGCGGACCGCGAGCGAGCGGTGCTGGACGGAGGTGGGCGCGTCGGACGGGACGGTCGTCGTGTCCACGACCCTGGACTCCGTGGCCGCGGCGGCGGGTGAGCTGGTGTCGGCGGGCCGTAAGCCCGACACCCCGCTGACCGTGACGGTGGCCGGGACGACGACCCGGCAGCGGACCTGGACCGCGACGCTGGGCTCGATCGCCCAGGTGCTGAAGCAGGCGAAGGTGCTGCCGTCGCCCGACGGCCACCAGGCCGTCATAGCCGTGGTCGGTGAGCGCAGCGCCGCCGCCCAGCGCGACCAGCTCGCGTGGTTCGAGTCCAAGCCGCTGTTCGGCTGGAAGGTCCTCGTACCGCGCACCAAGGAGCAGGCAGCGTCGCTCTCCGACCAGCTCCGGTCGTACGGTGCCGTGCCCAGCGAGGTGCCGACCATCGCGGTCGAGCCGCCGCGTACCCCGCAGCAGATGGAGCGCGCGGTCAAGGGGCTCGTCACGGGACGCTACGAGTGGATCGCCTTCACCTCGGTGAACGCCGTGAAGGCGGTGCGGGAGAAGTTCGAGGAGTACGGGCTCGACGCCCGCGCCTTCGCCGGGATCAAGGTCGCGGCGGTGGGCGAGCAGACGGCGAAGGCGCTGGTGGAGTTCGGTGTGAAGCCTGACCTCGTGCCGAGCGGCGAGCAGTCGGCGGCGGGGCTGCTGGAGGACTGGCCGCCCTACGACCCGGTCTTCGACCCGATCGACCGCGTCTTCCTGCCGCGCGCCGACATCGCGACGGAGACGCTGGTGGCGGGCCTCATCGAGCTCGGGTGGGAGGTCGACGACGTGACCGCCTACCGGACCGTGCGCGCCTCGCCGCCGCCGGCCGAGACGCGGGAGGCCATCAAGGGCGGCGGTTTCGACGCGGTGCTCTTCACGTCCTCGTCCACCGTGCGGAACCTGGTCGGCATCGCCGGCAAGCCGCACAACGTGACCGTGATCGCCTGCATCGGGCCGGCGACCGCGAAGACGGCGGAGGAGCACGGGCTGCGGGTGGACGTGCTGTCGCCGGAGCCGTCCGTGCACAAGCTGGCCGAGGCCCTGGCCGAGTTCGGGCTGCGGCGCCGGGCCGCCGCGCTGGAGGCCGGTGACCCGGTCACGCGGCCGAGCGAGCGGCGCCCGGGGGCGCGGCGGCGGCGGACGACGTAACGGCTCGGAGGGCCCGCCTGCGGGGTGGCTCTCCGGTGCTTCCGGTACGGCCGGGCGCGCTCCCCACGGGGGGCGTGCCCGGCCGTTCGCGTTGCACCGGCCGGGCCCCGTATCCGGCGGGCTGTCGGCAAGAGCAGGGGCGGCGCGGGCGTAGCGTGGGCGTATGACTTCGTACGGATCCTTCCCCGGTTCGCGGCCGCGGCGGCTGCGGACGACTCCCGTGATGCGGCGGATGGTCGCGGAGACGCGGCTCCACCCGGCCGACCTGATCCTGCCCGCGTTCGTACGCGAGGGGGTGAGCGAGCCGGTGCCGATCGGGGCGATGCCCGGGGTCGTGCAGCACACGCGGGACACGCTGCGGAAGGCCGCCGTGGAGGCGGTCGAGGCCGGGGTCTCCGGGATCATGCTCTTCGGTGTGCCGGAGGACGCGAAGAAGGACGCGGCCGGGACGGCGGGCACCGACCCGGACGGCATCCTCCAGGTGGCCATCCGGGACGTGCGGGCCGAGGTCGGCGACGATCTCGTGGTCATGTCCGACCTGTGCCTGGACGAGTACACCGACCACGGGCACTGCGGCGTGCTGGACGCCGAGGGGCGGGTGGACAACGACGCGACCCTGGAGCGGTACGCCGAGATGGCGCAGGTCCAGGCCGACGCGGGCGTCCATGTGGTGGGGCCAAGCGGGATGATGGACGGGCAGATCGGGGTGGTCCGGGATGCCCTGGACACCATCGGCAAGGAGGACGTGGGGATCCTCGCCTACACGGTGAAGTACGCGTCGGCGTTCTACGGGCCTTTCCGCGAGGCGGTCGGGTCGTCGCTGCAGGGTGACCGCAAGACGTACCAGCAGGACGCGGCCAACGTCCGTGAGTCGATGCGCGAGCTGGCGCTCGACCTGGAGGAGGGCGCCGACATGGTGATGGTCAAGCCGGCCGGACCGTACCTGGACGTGCTGGCGAAGGTCGCGGACGCTGTGGACGTGCCGGTCGCGGCGTACCAGATCAGCGGCGAGTACGCGATGATCGAGGCCGCCGCCGAGAAGGGCTGGATCGAGCGGGACAAGGCGATCCTGGAGTCCCTCACGGGCATCAAGCGGGCGGGCGCGCAGATGATCCTCACCTACTGGGCGACCGAGGCCGCCCAGCGGCTGCGCCGGATTTAATCCCACCAGAACGTCCACTCGTGGCGGTCGAGCACCTCCTCGGCGGCGTAGGCGCGGATGGTGTCGTAGCCGTCCCAGACGTTGTCGGGGCAGAACGCGTAGTGCTCGGCGGCCACGGCGAGGGCGTCGGCGGTGGTGCGGGGCGGCGCAGCCACGGAGACGGTGAGGAGGTCGGGGCCCAGGCCCACGACCCGTATGCCGAAGCGGTCCTCCCAGGAGCGGAGGATCGTGGAGAGCTGAACGGCGTCGGTGTGGTTCGTGGCGCCGCCCCAGCCTAGGACGGCCGGGATGTCGGCGCTCCGGCGGGCCGGGACCAGGGCGCCGCGGGCTCCCTTCAACCACTCGTCGTCGCCCGCCAGTTCGGCCGTCAGGCGGGCCGCGGTGTCGTCGGGGGCGGTGTCGTCCGGGGCGGTCCTGCCGTCGGCGGGGGCGGCGGTGGCGGGGGCGAGGCCGGGCCAGGTGCGGGAGAAGGGCGCGAGGGTGCCCTCGTCCTCCTCCTGGGCCAGCTCGTCCCACAGGGCGGCCAGGGTCGCCGCGGGGTCGTGGTCGTCGGGGTCGGCCACCTGGCTCGGGTGGAGGTACTGGGTCTCGGTGAGCAGCACGGGCTGCATCCCGGCGGCTTCCCGGGCGGGCAGGAGACGGGCCCACGTGTCGGGCGTGGCGGGCTCGTCCGCGTACCAGAGCGACGGCTGGACGCGCATGGTGCCGGGCGGGAGGTCCAGGCCCAGCGCGTTCGGGTTGATGACCATGGAACGACCATAGGCGCCGCCACTGACAATGGCTCAGGGCCGCGATTCGTACAGGGTGGTGTGGTAGCGGCCGTCCGCCTCCCGGCCCGTGGGGTCCAGGCCCGCGAGCCGTACGGCGTGGATGGCGGCGCGCCGTTCCTCGGGGCCCGTGAACAGGCGTTGCGGGTAGGTGCGGTCGGGGTCCGCGCGGGTGGTGAGGCCGAAGCCCGCCAGGCACGAGGCGATCGGCGCGTACGGCACCGTGCGGATCACGAAGGCGCTCACCCACACCGGGCGCCGTGCGCATTCGAGCAGCGCGGCGAAGGTGCGGCGGCTGAGGAAACTGGCCCCGCCGGTGAGGGTGATGAGGCCGACGTCGCCCATGGCGGCGGCCAGGGCGGGCCCGGGCACGTGCTCTTCGAGGTTGTCGGAGTGGACGCCGTCGAGCAGGCCGACCGCGCGGGCGTAGTCGAGGGCGTGGTGGGCGATGTCGAGGCCCAGGACGCGGACGGCGTCGGGCCGGCGCCTGGCGGCGTAGAAGTCCTTGTCCCGCTCGATGAGTTCGGCGGTCGTCAGCCGCGCGGCCCCGGGGCTCGTGTAGTGGGCGTACAGGTCGGCGAGGGTCAGGTCGTGGTTGAGCAGGGCGGCGTTGATGCCGTACGAGCAGCACAGGTCGAGCACGGTGAGGCCGGGGTCGGCGCGTTCGGTGACGGTCCGCCGGAAGACGGCCCGGGCGTGGTGGGGGATCTCGTACGACAGCGGCGCCAGCCGGGTGAAGTAGGCGCGCGGGTCGGGGCGGTCGTAGATGTCGTCGAAGCTGGCCATGCCGTGCATGTGTTCCTCCTGCGGCCGGGGGTGGCGCAGGCATCGTGTCCCGGCCCGCACCCCCGGCGGCGGGCGCAACGGGGGGCGCATGGGCGCAGGCGGGTCATAGGTGGCTCAGTTCCGTCGGAGCGGGTCTCCGAGAGGCGTAACGCCGGAGGGGGCGTGCCGTGGCCGGCACGCCCCCTCTCGCGGGTGGGTGAGGTGTGTCAGAGGCGCTCGGGGGTGCGGATGCCGAGGAGCGCCATGCCCTGGTGGAGGGTGCGGGCCGTCAGGTCGCACAGGAACAGGCGGTTCTCGACCTGCTCGGGGGTGTCGGCCTTGAGGACCGGGCACTTGTCGTAGAACGCCGTCAGCAGCGACGCCAGCTGGTACAGGTACGCGGCCAGCTTGTGCGGCTCGTAGGAGGCCGCGACCTCCGCGAGCGTCTCGCCGAACTGGTCCAGGTGCAGTCCCAGGGCGCGCTCGGCCGGGGCCAGCTCCAGCTCCGGGTGCGCGGCCGGACGGGCGTCGCCGGCCTTCCGCATGATCGACCGGATTCGCGCGTACGCGTACTGGAGGTAGACGGACGTGTCACCGTTGAGCGACACCATCTGGTCCAGGTCGAACTTGTAGTCCCGCGACGCGGACGTCGACAGGTCGGCGTACTTGATCGCGCCGATGCCGACCTGGGCGCCCCGCTCGGCGATCTCGTCCTCGGACAGGCGCTCGTCCTCCGGCAGGGTCTCGGCCTTCTCGCGTACCACCGCGGTCGCCCGGTCGATCGCCTCGTCCAGCAGGTCGACCAGCCGGACCGTCTCGCCCTCACGGGTCTTGAACGGCTTGCCGTCCTTGCCCAGGACCGTGCCGAAGGCGAGCTGGACGGCGTGGACCCGCTCGTTCAGCCAGCCCGCGCGGCGGGCGGTCTCGAACACCATCTTGAAGTGCAGCGACTGGCGGGCGTCCACCACGTACACCAGGGTGTCCGCACCCAGGTTCTGCACGCGGTCGCGGATGGCGGACAGGTCGGTGGCCGCGTAGCCGTAGCCGCCGTTGGACTTCTTGACGATCAGCGGGACCGGGTTGCCGTCCGGGCCCTTGACGTCGTCGAAGAACACGCACAGGGCGCCCTCGGAGCGGACCGCGACGCCGGACTCCTCCAGCAGGCGGCACGTCTCGTCGAGCATGTCGTTGTAGCCGGACTCGCCGACGACGTCCGGGTCGTTGATCTCCATGTCCAGCTTGTTGAAGACCGAGTAGAAGTAGATCTTCGACTCGTCGACGAACCGCTGCCACAGGGCGAGGGTCTCCTCGTCACCGGACTGGAGGGCCACCACGCGGTCGCGCGAGCGGGCCTTGAACTCCTCGTCGGAGTCGAAGTGGGCGCGGGCGGCCTTGTAGAGGCGGTTGAGGTTGGACATCGCCTCTTCGCCGGAGGTGGCCGAGTCCTTGTGGTCCAGCTCGTGCGGGTGCTCGATCAGGTACTGGATGAGCATGCCGAACTGGGTGCCCCAGTCGCCGATGTGGTGGCGGCGGATCACCTTCTCGCCCGCGAACTCCATGATCTTGACCATGGCGTCGCCGATGACGGCGGAGCGGAGGTGCCCGACGTGCATCTCCTTCGCCACGTTCGGCTGGGCGTAGTCGATCACCGTGGTGCCGGCCTTGTCCGCGTACGGGACGCCGAGGCGGTCGTCGGCGGCGCGGGCGGCGAGGGTCTCGGTGATCGCCTTGTCG
Organism: Streptomyces sp. NPDC049837; assembly: GCF_040674455.1. Classification (NCBI taxonomy): domain Bacteria; kingdom Bacillati; phylum Actinomycetota; class Actinomycetes; order Kitasatosporales; family Streptomycetaceae; genus Streptomyces; species Streptomyces sp. NPDC049837. The sequence continues at coordinate 13,390 of NZ_JBFAMP010000009.1, forward strand.
GTGATGGTGATGTTGAGGAAGCCGGGGCCGGAGACCTCGATGTCCTTGAGGACGTCATTGGCGGGAATGGCCTCGACGACCTTGGTCGCCAGCTCGCGCGGGTTGCCCTTGAGCTTCTTGGCGAGGGCCAGGATGCCGTTGGCCTGGAAGTCGGCCCGGTCGCTTCGTCGCAGCAGCGGGTCGGCGGAACCGGCCTCCGGCAGGGCTGCCGTCAGGGCGTCCGCGAGGCGCTGCTGCACGGTCGAAGCGAGAGAAGGGACCGAGGCCATGAGCTTCCGTTCCTGTCGTGGTGGTGAATGCCTATTCCGGTTGTCAAGTGTCCCATGGGTCCGCAAGCTCTTTGTCGTGGCTTTGCCCGGCCTGTGGACAACCTCGGGGGACGTTGTTCCGTCTGGGAGAATGTCTTACGCCAGCCTTCGAGAAGACCGAGGAATCAAGGACGTGCCGATCGTGGCTCAGAGCAGCACCGAGACCGACTGGGTCTCCCGTTTCGCGGACGAGGTCATCGCCGAATCGGAGCGACGTGCGCCTGGGAAACCGGTCGTGGTCGCCTCCGGTCTGTCGCCGTCGGGCCCCATCCACCTGGGCAACCTCCGCGAGGTCATGACCCCGCACCTGGTGGCCGACGAGATCCGGCGGCGGGGGTACGAGGTCCGTCACCTGATCTCCTGGGACGACTACGACCGGTACCGCAAGGTGCCGGTGGGCATCCCGGGCGTCGACGACTCCTGGCAGGAGCACATCGGCAAGCCGCTGACCTCCGTCCCGGCCCCCGCCGGCTCCGCGTACCCGAACTGGGCGGAGCACTTCAAGGCCGGGATGATCGAGTCGCTCGCCGAGCTGGGCGTCGAGTACGACGGCATCAGCCAGACCGAGCAGTACACGTCGGGCGCGTACCGCGAGCAGATCCTGCACGCGATGCGGCACCGGGCGACGATCGACGCGATCCTCGACCGGTACCGCACGAAGGACAAGGCGACCGGCAAGCCGAAGAAGCAGCAGCAGAAGCCGGTCGACGAGGCCGAGCTCGTCGCCGAGGAGGGCTCCGGCGCGGCCAGCGAGGACGACGGCTCCGGCGGCACCGGCGGCTACTTCCCGTACAAGCCGTACTGCGGGCAGTGCGGCAAGGACCTGACCACCGTCACCTCGTACGACGACGAGTCGACGGAGCTGGCCTACACCTGCGCCTGCGGCTTCGCCGAGACGGTGAAGCTGAGCGAGTTCAACCGCGGCAAGCTGGTCTGGAAGGTCGACTGGCCGATGCGCTGGGCGTACGAGGGCGTGATCTTCGAGCCCAGCGGTGTCGACCACTCCTCGCCGGGGTCGTCGTTCGTGGTGGGCGGACAGATCGTGCGCGAGGTGTTCGACGGCGTCCAGCCGATCGGCCCCATGTACGCGTTCGTCGGCATCTCGGGCATGGCGAAGATGTCGTCCTCGAAGGGCGGCGTGCCGACCCCGGCCGACGCGCTGCAGATCATGGAGGCGCCGCTGCTGCGCTGGCTGTACGCGCGCCGCAAGCCCAACCAGGCCTTCAAGATCGCCTTCGACCAGGAGATCCAGCGGCTGTACGACGAGTGGGACAAGCTGGAGGCCAAGGTCGCCGACGGCAGCGTGCTGCCGGCCGACGCCGCCGCCCACTCCCGCGCGGTGCGCACGGCGGCCGGTGAGCTGCCGCGCACGCCGCGCCCGCTGCCGTACCGCACGCTCGCCTCGGTCGTCGACATCACCGCCGGGCACGACGAGCAGACGCTGCGCATCCTGAGCGAGCTGGACCCGGCGCGGCCGCTCACCTCGCTGGACGAGGTACGCCCGCGGCTGGACCGCGCGGAGAGCTGGATCTCCACCCAGGTCCCGGCCGAGCAGCGCACCATCGTCCGCTCCGAGCCCGACACCGAGCTGCTCGGCTCGCTGGACGAGGAGGGGCGCGAGTCGCTGCGCCTGTTGCTGGAGGGCCTGGACAGCCACTGGTCGCTGGACGGGCTCACCACGCTCGTCTACGGCGTGCCGAAGGTGATGGCCGGCCTCGACCCGGAGGCCAAGCCGACGCCGGAGCTGAAGGTCGCCCAGCGCACCTTCTTCGCCCTGCTGTACCAGCTCCTGGTCGGCCGGGACACCGGGCCGCGACTGCCCACGCTGCTCCTGGCCGTGGGCGCGGACCGGGTGCGCAAGCTGCTCGGCGCGTAGCCGCCGGGCCGCTCGGCCGCTTGGCCGCTCGGCGCTTCCGGAGGGCTCTCACCTGCGGGTGAGGGCCCTTCGGCGTTTCTGCATCCTTCGGATGACCCGGGTCTCGGTCCGGGGCAGGACGATTCCGGGCGCGGGGCACGGGACCGTGGAGCCATGAAAGAGATCGTGGCAATCATCGGTTGGGTCACCGGCATCCAGGGCGCGCTGGGCGTCGCCGGACGGACCTTCGGGGACGGGCCCTGGGGCCTGCTGCACAAGTGGTGGGAGATCCCGACGGCCGGGTACGCCGTGATCGCGGTGCTGGGCGCGGGCCTGGCCGTGTACGGCGAGACGGCGAAGATCCGGGCGAAGCGGTGAGCGGCCGGGCGGGTCAGGCGATGTGCTCGGCGGCGAGTTCCGCCTGGTAGTGGTTTTTGAACTCGGGCAGCAGGCGGCGCAGCAGGACCGCGCTGAGGGGGTGGCGGATGCCGTGGCCGTCGGCGAGGTGGATATCGAGGACGTCCACGCTGGGCCAGTCGTTGTTCTCGTCGACGTACTGCTTGAAGACGGGGTAGGCGAGGCGGCTGAACTCCTCGGCGTCCGGGTCGGAGAGCTCGGCGGGCAGCGGCTCCTGGGCGGCGTCGGGGCCCGGGGGGACGCGGACCGGGGTGGGCTCCAGTCCCTCGACGTAGGTGGGGGCGTAGGCGCGCTCGTAGGCGTCCTGCGGTAGTTGGGGGGCGTCGAACCAGGGGCTCTCGTGGTTGCCGGGGAGCCGGGGGGCGGGCTCGGGGGCGGGCTCCGGTGCCGGTTCGGGCTCGGGGTGGGGGGCGGGTTCCGGTGCCGGTTCGGGGGCCGGGGCAGGCTCCGGATCCGGGTCCGGGTGGGGGTGGTCGAGGGCCTGCGCCTGCGGGAGCTCCGGCGTCGCCTTTTCGAGCTGGACCGGGTTCGGGGGCAGCAGCACCGGCTCGATGCCCGCCGCCGCGAGGCCCGCCGGGGCCGTCTCGGCGAGCGGGACGCCGTACTTGGCCAGCCGCAGCGGCATCAGCGCCTCCACGGGGGCCTTGCGGCGCCAGGCGCGGCCGAAGCGGGCCTGGAGGCGGGCCTGGTAGATCAGCCGGTCCTGTTCGAGCTTGATGACCTGCTCGTAGGAGCGCAGCTCCCACAGCTTCATCCGGCGCCAGAGCCGGAAGGTCGGCACGGGTGACAGCAGCCACCGGGTGAGGCGGACGCCCTCCATGTGCTTGTCGGCCGTGATGTCGGCGATCCGGCCGATCGCGTGCCGCGCCGCCTCCACCGCGACGACGAACAGGACCGGGATCACGGCGTGCATGCCGACGCCGAGCGGGTCGGGCCAGGAGGCCGCGCCGTTGAAGGCGATCGTCGCGGCGGTCAGCAGCCACGCGGTCTGGCGCAGCAGGGGGAAGGGGATGCGCAGCCAGGTCAGCAGCAGGTCGAGGGCAAGCAGGACACAGATACCGGCGTCGATGCCGATGGGGAAGACGAGCGAGAAGTCGCCGAAGCCCTTCTTCTCGGCGAGTTCGCGCACCGCCGCGTACGAGCCGGCGAAACCGATGCCGGCGATGATCACGGCACCCATGATGACGATGCCGATGAGTATTCGGTGCGTCCGTGTCAGTTGCATCGCGGCCACCCGCGATCCCCTCCCGTCGATGAATCCGAGCGGGCAAAGCCTGGCACACGCGTGCGGAGCCCGGACCTCGGGGGAGGTCCGGGCTCCGCACGGGGCTTGCCGGTGGGTTACTTGTTGGCCGCGGCGACCGCGGCCACCGCCTCCTTGGAGGCCTTGACCGCGTCCTCCATCAGGTCCGACGGGGTCGGGGTCTTGGCGCCCGCGTAACCGGCGCCGTTGTAGGAGACGGTGATGAGCACGTTCTCCGTACGGGTCACGATCGCCGCGTACTTGAAGTCCTCGTCGGTCTTCTTCAGGCCGTAGCTGATGGCCGTCGCCTCATTGCCGACGCCCGCCGCGGGCGAGGTCTTCACGCCGGTGGCGCCCTCGGTCGCCTTCACCTTGGCGACCTCCTTGGTGTAGTTCGCCTGGGCGCGCTGCTCACCGCTGCCGAGCGACGGGTCGGAGTCGTAGCGCAGCAGCGAGATGTCGAGCCAGCGGTACTGGGAGCCCTTGACGCCGTTGTCGTCCAGGCCGTTCCAGGCGCAGCTTCCACGGCTGGCCGTGTCGGAGGACTTGCCGGGCGTGCCCTTCTCGTTCTTCACCTCCGGCACGAGGTCCTCGATCGTCTTGCCGGTGATCGCCTTGCAGGCGTCGGGCAGCTCCGCGTACTTCGCGGGCGCGACGCTCGGCTTGGGCTTCACGGCGGTCTGCGGCGAGGAGGCGGCGGACGGCGACTGCGCGTTCGCGTCGCTCGTGCCGCCCTTGCTGTCGGAGTCCGACGAGCAGCCGGCGACGACGAGCATCACCGGTACGGCTGCGCAGGCGAGTATGCGGGTGAGTCGCGGGGCTGATCGGTGCATGGTTCCTTCAGTCGCTTGTCGTACGGTCCGGCGGTCCTACGGTCCTACGGTCTACGGTTCCGACACGGTAGCCCGACTCGGGACGTCCGCGGTGGCGTGGCCCGTCCTCGCCGGGGACGCATCCGTCGTCGCCCGGGGTGGCTACTCCTCGAACTTCTCGGCGAGGTTCCGGGCCAGACCCTGGGCCTTTTCCTGGAGTTCCTTGCTGTCGGGCACGTCGGTGACGCGGGCGGGCTGCTCGCCGTACCGGATGGTCACGATGACGTTCGATGTGCGGAACACCACGCTCACGGTGCGGCTCTGGGCGGTGGAACCGGCGCGGGTCAGCACATCGTCCAGGAACGCCGCGTCGCCGAGGTCGGCCAGTACGCGCGGTTCCAGGCCCTCGGGGGTGGCGGGGCTCCCGGAGGGGGTGGGCGTGGGGGTGGTCTTCGCCTTGGGCGTGGGGGCGCCGGTGGTGGGACCCGTGGCGGGCGGGGCCTGCTGCGCCTTGTCCTCGCCGGGGGCGGCGGCCTGCGCGGCGGGGAGGCCGGCGGCGGCCTCCTTCTCGGCGTAGACCTGCTGGGCGCGGTCGTCGTCGCTGACGGCCGGGTCGTAGGAGACGACGCGCTCGAAGTCGAGGGTGAGCTGGTGCGAGGCGTCCGGGCCGTCGGTCTTCCAGCTACACCCGGCACGGCGGTCGGTGTCGTAGGTGACGGCGGCGGTGCCGCGGTAGACCCGCTCGCGCTGCTCCTCGGGCAGTTGGGCGGCGCCGGGGAGGAGGTCCTTGAGGGTGGAGCGCTGGACGGAGCCGCACGGTTCGAGGAGCGTGCGGTACTTGCCGGGCCGGCCGGCGGTGTCGGCGGGGCCGCCCGCCTTGGAGTCGGTGGTGGTGCCGTCCGGGCCGGAGCCGGCGCTGCACCCGGTGAGGCCGGTGACGCCGACGGTGAGCGCCGCGAGGAGTGCGGCCACACCGGGTACGTACGCCCTTCGCTGCACGGTCCCGGGCTCCTTTCGCTCTGGTGCCGGTCGGTACGGCCGACGGTACGGCCGGTGGGCCGGCGGTACGGACGGTGCGGGGAAAACGGGTTGCCGCTCGTCGCCGGTCGATGGACACAATGTGTATCGCACGCGCTGCCGTCGATGCCGGTCCGTTGTCGCTTATACGGATCTTGGAGCCGGTTTTTGCGCTTTCAGACTTTTCGGGGGGATTGAGGAACTATGTCGTATGTAGAGGTGCCCGGGGCGAAGGTCCCGATCCGGATGTGGACCGATCCCTCGACGGTGGAGGGCGGCGCGATGCGGCAGCTCCAGAACGTCGCCACCCTGCCCTGGATCAAGGGCCTGGCCGTGATGCCGGACGTGCACTACGGCAAGGGCGCGACGGTCGGCTCGGTGATCGCGATGCGCGGGGCGGTCTGCCCGGCGGCGGTCGGGGTGGACATCGGCTGCGGCATGTCGGCGGTGAAGACGTCGCTGACGGCGAACGACCTGCCCGGTGACCTGTCTCGGCTGCGCTCGAAGATCGAGCAGGCCATCCCGGTCGGGCGCGGTATGCACGACGACATGGTCGACCCCGGCCGGCTGCACGGCTTCCCGACGGCGGGCTGGGACGACTTCTGGGCGCGGTTCGACGGGGTGGCGGACTCGGTCAAGTTCCGTCGCGAGCGGGCCGTGAAGCAGATGGGGACGCTCGGGGGCGGTAACCACTTCATCGAGTTCTGTCTCGACGAGTCGGGATCGGTCTGGCTGATGCTGCACTCCGGTTCCCGGAACATCGGCAAGGAGCTCGCCGAGTACCACATCGGCGAGGCGCAGAAGCTTCCGCACAACCAGGGGCTGGTCGACCGGGACCTCGCTGTCTTCGTCGCGGACACCCCGCAGATGGCGGCGTACCGGAACGACCTCTTCTGGGCGCAGGAGTACGCCAAGCACAACCGCGCGATCATGATGGGGCTGTTCCAGGACGTCGTCCGCAAGGAGTTCAAGAAGGCGAAGGTCACCTTCGACCGGGTCATCTCCTGCCACCACAACTACGTGGCGGAGGAGCGGTACGACGGCATGGACCTGCTGGTCACCCGGAAGGGCGCGATCCGGGCGGGCTCCGGCGAATTCGGGATCATCCCGGGCTCGATGGGCACCGGCTCGTACATCGTGAAGGGCCTCGGCAACGAGGCGTCCTTCAACTCGGCGTCGCACGGCGCGGGCCGGAAGATGAGCCGCAGCGCCGCCAAGCGGCGGTTCTCGACGCGGGACCTGGAGGACCAGACGCGGGGCGTGGAGTGCCGCAAGGACTCCGGTGTCGTGGACGAGATCCCGGGCGCGTACAAGCCGATCGAGAAGGTCATCGACCAGCAGCGCGACTTGGTGGAGGTCGTGGCGAAGCTGAAGCAGGTGGTGTGCGTGAAGGGCTGAGTCCGGCACGCGTCCACCTGACCGACGAAAGAGCCCCGGGCCTGCCCGGGGCTCTTTCGTCTGAAGCCGCTCATTGGCCGCACCTGACGGGCGTGCAACGACGCCGGTCAGGCCACGAGCCTTCGTCAGATCGACGTCCGGCCGCGAAGGTCTACCCGCAGGGGCCTGGCATGGAGTCGCCAGCACGACGCCCTTCTCGGCCGTCCCCGCCTCGCGTCACTGCTCGCGATGGACCTTGGTGTTGGAGGCCTGGGCGCGGGGGCGGACGACCAGGAGGTCGATGTTGACGTGGGCGGGGCGGGTGACCGCCCAGGTGATGGTGTCGGCGACGTCGTCGGCGCTGAGGGGGTCGGGGACGCCCGCGTAGACCTTGGCCGCCTTCTCGGTGTCGCCGCGGAAGCGGGTGGTGGCGAACTCGTCGGTCTTGACCATGCCGGGGGCGATCTCGATCACGCGGACCGGGGTGCCGACGATTTCCAGGCGGAGGGTCTCGGCGAGGACGCGGGCGCCGTTCTTGGCGGCGACGTAGCCCGCACCGCCCTCGTAGGTGGCGTGGCCGGCGGTGGAGCTGACCACGACGACCGTGCCGGCGCCGCCGGCGGTGAGCGCGGGGAGCAGGGCCTGGGTCATGTGGAGTGTGCCGATCACATTGACCTCGTACATCTGCCGCCAGTCGTCGGGGTCGCCGGTGGCGACGGGGTCGGCGCCGAGGGCGCCGCCCGCGTTGTTGACGAGTACGTCGCAGCGCTCCAGGCTCGCGGCGAAGGCGTCGACGGCCGGGCGGTCGGTCACGTCGAGGGCGTACGCCGTGGCCCGGTGGCCGGCGGCGGTGAGCTCGGCGGCCAGCGCCTCGACGCGGTCCTTGCGGCGGGCGGTGAGGACGACATGGTGGCCGGCCGCGGCGAGCTGCCGTGCCGTGGCGGCGCCGATGCCGCTGCTCGCTCCGGTGACGACGGCGACGGGGGTGGCGGCGGCGGTCATGACGGGTACTCCTCGCGCGGGTGATCGAACGGTCGATACGCGGTCAGCATAGGTCGCCACGAAGATCGCGTCCGAGCGGCGGGGGAGGCGTATGGGAACCGGTCATATAGGTATGTTCGGGACATGGTTGCGATGCGCAGGGCTCTGCTGGTGATGTCCGTCGCCCTGGCGGCGGTGGTGGGAGCGGGCGGCGGTGCCGCCGGTGACGTGGGCCCGGGTGTCGTCGGCCCGGGTGTCGTGGGTCCGGAGGCGGATGTGGCGCACCACGGTCACGTCTCCTTCTGGGAGGGGCGGCTGGATGTCGTGCTGCTCAGTGAGAACCGTGGGCCGTCGGCGCTCGACGACACCACCGTGCGGCTGGCCTTCTCGGTCCCGCTCGCCGCCGGGCACGACCTGCCGGACGGCTGCGTGTGGGGCGGCGACCGGGAGGTGCTGTGCTCCACCGGGCCGCTGCGGGCGGACGGCACGCGGCGCGAGACGGGGCTGAGCGTGCGGACGGCCGGGGCGCCGCAGGAGCTGACGGTACGGGTGGCCACCGCCTGGAACGGCGGCGCGACCGACCGGAACCCGGCCGACAACGACCACCGCGTGCTGGTCCTCGCGACGGGTGACCCGTACGTCTTCTGAGGCGGGTGCGCGGCCTGCGCGGCTTGCCCCGGGACAGGGGTGGCGGTGAGACTCGGGGCGTGATCGTCGAACGTGCGTACGCCCATGCGGCCTCCTACGACGGGGGCGAGTGGCCCTGGTCGGTGCCGTGTGTCCGGCAACTGATGGAGCAGGGGCTGCGGTTCAACGCGCCCGTGACCTTTCTGGTCGGGGAGAACGGCTCGGGCAAGTCGACGCTGGTCGAGGCCCTGGCGGAGGGCTTCGGGCTCGACTCCTGGGGCGGTTCGCACGACTGGCGGTACGCCACTCAGCGCGGCAAGTCGGTGCTGGGGGAGCGGGTGCGGTTCGAGGCGGCCACGTCGCGTGGGCGGCGCATGCTCGCGAGCCGGGCCGCCCGCAAGGGGTTCTTCCTGCGGGCCGAGACGGCACTGGACGCGCTGGACCGGGAAGGATTCGCGCCGGACTCGGTCAGTCATGGTGAGGGCTTTCTCGCGGCGTTCCGGGGCAAGTTCCTCCAGCCCGGGCTGTACGTGATGGACGAGCCCGAGGCGGCGCTGTCGTTCAGCTCGTGCCTCGAATTGCTCGGCCATCTGGACCAGTTGGTGAAGGGGGGCGGCCAGGTCATCTGTGCCACCCATTCCCCGCTGCTGACCGCGCTGCCGGGCGCCGACATCGTCGAGGTCGGCGAACACGGCCTGCGGCGGGTGGCGTGGCGCGACCTGGCCCTCGTCGACCACTGGCGCCGCTACCTCGCCGACCCGGGCGCGTATCTGCGGCACGTCCTGGAGTGATGGGGGCACCCGGGCGCGGGGCGGGGCCGGGGTCATGGCCGCGGACAGGACCCGGGCGCGGGGCGGGCCCCGAGGCGGGACCCGGACCCGGGCCCGCGCGCGGCTCAGTCCGTGGCCCAGGCGATGTAGCCGTCCGGGCGGACCAGGAGGGTGTCGCGGCGGGCGCTGTTCGCCCAGCTCGCCCGTATGACGCGCCCGGGCACCGGGACGCCGGGCGTCCGGGAGGCGGCGCCCTGCGGGGCGATGAGGACGAACTCGCCCTTGCGGAGCAGTTCGTACAGCCGCCCTTCGGTGAGGGCGACGTCCGGGGCGCGCCGGCCCGTCAGGGGGTGGGCGCCGCGCCCGGCGCGGTACGCGATGCCGATGCCGGTGATCATGCCCATCGCCCTGGTGGCCGCCGGGCGGACCGCGTTCAGGAAGCCGGCGCCGAGCGCGCGGACGGTGCGCTGGAGGGGGTTGTGCGCCATGGCGAGGCGTACCAGGGCGCCGCTGCTGCGCAGCACCATCGTGCCGACCGGGTGCCGCTCGGCGTGGTAGCTGTCGAGCAGGGCCTCGGGGTCGGGGGCGTCCCCGCGCAGGACGCAGGCGAGCTTCCAGGAGAGGTTCGCGGCGTCCTGGAGGCCGGTGTTCAGCCCCTGGCCGCCCGCCGGGGAGTGGACGTGCGCCGCGTCGCCGGCGAGGAAGACGCGGCCGGTCCGGTAGGCGGGGACCTGGCGCTCGTCGCTGTGGAAGCGGGAGATCCAGCGGGCGTCGTGCATGCCGAAGTCCGTGCCGAGTGCGGAGCGGGTGATCTCGCGCACCTCGTCGAGGTCGACCGGCTCGCTGTCCGGCACCTGGCGGTGGCGGTTCCAGCCCATGACCCGGTACCAGCCGTCGCCGAAGGGCGCGATGAAGGCGAACGTCTCCCCGGTGCCGTTGACCGTGACCAGACCGCCGGGCTCCTCGGCGAGACGGACGTCGGCGAGCACGATGGAGCGGATGACCGAGCGGCCGGGGAAGGGCAGGCCCAGCTCGCGGCGCACGGCGCTGCGGTGGCCGTCGGCGCCCACCAGATAGCGGGCGCGCAGCGTGGCGCGCGTCCCGTCCGCTCCCGTGACCTCGGCCGTCACCGCGCCGGCGTCCTGGCGCAGGGCGCGCAGCTCCGTGCCGTACCGGAAGTCGGCCCCCGCCGCGACGGCGCGGCACTCCAGCAGGCGCTCGACCTCGTACTGCGGGGTGATGAGCACGAAGGGGAAGCGGGAACGGAGGCGCGACAGGTCGAGCGACAGCCTGCCGAAGGCCCGCATCTGGTCGATCGTGGTGCCCGTCTTCACCAGCTCGTCCGCCAGGTCCCGGGCGTCGAGCATCTCCAGGGTGCGGGCGTGCACGCCGAACGCGCGCGTCATGTTGCTGATCTCGTGCGGTCGGCGCTCGACGACCGTGACCGAGAGGCCGGCGGAGGCGAGGTCGCCGGCGAGCAGCAGTCCCGTGGGGCCCGCGCCCACGACGATGACGTCGATCTCCGTGCCGGCCGTGCCGTCCATGCCCTCCGTGGCTTCCATGGCAGCCTCCTCGGTACCAACGATCGGTGGTCAACAACTGTTGGTCAACGCTTGTTGGCAACGCTAGCCGCCGTCGCGCTGGCACGTCAACACTTGTTGGCCTACATTTGTTGGCATGACGACCGCCCGCCGCTCCGACACCACCCGCGCCGCCATCCTGGAGGCGGCCCGGGAGCGGTTCGCCGCCGACGGCTACGAGCGCGCCACCATCCGCGCCATCGCCCGTGACGCGGGGATCGACCCGTCGATGGTGATGCGGTACTACGGCAATAAGGAGGGGCTGTTCGCCGCCGCCTCCGAGATCGACCTGCGCCTGCCCGAGATCGGGGCCGTGCCCGCCAAGCACATGGGCGCCGTCCTCGTCTCGCACTTCCTCGACCGCTGGGAGCAGGACGACGTACTGACGGGCGTGCTGCGGGTCGGCGTCACCAACGACGCGGGCGCCGAACGCATGCGGGCGGTGTTCAAGGAGCAGCTCGGCCCGATCGCGGCCGCCGTCTGCCCCGACCCGGCCGACGCCCCGCGCCGCGCCGCGCTCGCGGCCTCGCAGTTCCTCGGCATGGCGCTGGCCCGGTACGTGGTGCGCCTTCCGCCGGCCGCCGAGATGTCGCGCGAGGAGCTGATCGCGTGGCTCGCGCCCACCATCCAGCGGTACCTGACCGCCGAGAAGCCGTAGGCCCGGGTTCGGGGCCGGGGTCCGCGGTCCGGGAGGTGCGGTCCGCCGGGCCCGCGGCCCGGGTTCGGCCCGCGCGGTCCGCGGGCCTCCGCTTCGTACACTCTCCGCATGGTGCAGAGGAAGCGGCTGATGGCCGAGCTGTTCGGTGAGGCCCGCCGCTACATGGCCGCGTACGCCCTGTTCAACCAGGCCCTCGCCGACCACCTGCGGCTGCACCCCACCGATGTGCAGTGCCTGAACCTGCTCGACCTGGAGCCCGGCCCCGTCACCACCGGACGCGTCGCCGAGCTGACCGGGCTCACCACCGGCTCCGCCACGCGGCTCGTGGACCGGCTTGAGCGGGCCGGGTACGTCACGCGCGAGCGCGACCCGCACGACCGGCGGCGCGTGCTGGTGGCCACCGTGCCCGAGCGGATGGCGGAGTTCGGCGCGGTCTGGGAGCGGGTGGGAGGCCCCTGGGCGGCGATGTTCGACACGTACACCGAGGACGAGCTGGCGTTCCTCACCGCCCACATGCGGCGCACGGTCGAGGTCAGCGCCGCGCAGGTCGAGGGCCTCCGCGCGCAGCCCGAGTGACCTACGCGGCCGCGTCGCCGAATTCGCGCAGCGCGTCCTCGACGATCGCCTCCAGGCGGGAGTGGTGCGCGCCGCGCCAGTAGACCCGGCCGCACTCGGTGCACTGCGCGAAGACGTCGTACGTGCGCTGCGTACCCTGCTCCAACTGGCCGCGCACCGCGTCCTTGTCGGCGTCCGCCAGCGGACCGTTGCAGGCCGTGCACCGGGTCCACGGGGCGAGCGGCGGGGCGAACCGTTCCAGCACGTCCCGCAGTTGGTCCTCCGGCCGGTCGCTGTAGACGTACGCCCCGGCCCACAGCTCGCGGCGGCGCAGCAGGCCCCGGTCGCGCGAGAGCATCACGCGCCGCTCCTTCGCCGACCAGGTGGCCAGCGCCGCGTCGCCGATGTCCTCGCTCTCGTACGCCGCGTCGACGCCGAGCAGCCGCAACCGGCGCGCCAGCGTGCCCAGATGGACGTCGAGCAGGAACCGGAGCGGCGCGCCCGGCACCGGCTGCGGGCGCTCGATGCCGAGGACCTGGACGTGCTCGCCGGCCGCCGGGATGTGCGCGGGCGTGACCGGGCGGCCGTCGACCAGCAGCGCGCCCGCCTCCGTGAGCGGCACGCCGAGCGACTCGACGACATGGCCGAGCGTCGACACCCCGTCGGTGACCACGACGGAGCGCCCGGTCCGGCGCGGCGCGGCGACGAAGAGGCCCAGGGCGGGCGCGAAGCTGATGTGGATCTCCGGTCCGTTCACGTCGTCAGCATGCCACCGGGCGTGCCGGGCCAGCCAGGTCATTTCACCGGGGCGGTCCCGTCGAACGCCTCGGCGTGGTCGGCCGCCCACTGGGCGAAGGTGCGGGCCGGGCGCCCGGTCACCTCCTCGACGGTGCGGGTCAACGGCACCGGCGCGGCGGCGCACGCGCTCCAGTGGGCGAGCAGGGCGTCGGCGAATTCCGCCGGGACGTACGGCGCCACCGACGCCTTCCACTCCTCCGGCGTCACGGCGTTGACCGTGACCTCTCGCCCTGCCACCCGCCCGAGAATGGCGAGCTGCTCGGCGAACGTGAGCGCCTCGGGGCCGGTCAGCACGTGGGACGAGCCGCGCACCCGGTCGTCGGTCAGGGCGGCGTACGCCACGTCGGCGATGTCCGCCTCGTGGATCGGGTCGCCGACCGCGTCCGGATACGGAAGGTCCACGGCCCCCGCCGACCTCACCGCCGGGGCCCAGTACAGGGCGTTGGTCGCGAACGCGCCCGGTTGCAGGTACGTGACGTCGAACGATCCGTCGGCGGACGCGGCGGCCAGGGCGCGTTCGACCGCGAGGTGGGGCGCGGCGATCGCGTTCGCCCCGGCGTCGGGGGACAGGACCGCGCTGGAGGAGAGCAGCACGATGTGCCGGACGCCCGCGGTGCGGGCCTCGGCGATGAACGCGTCGATGTGCCGGGGGTCGGCGTACAGGAACACGGCCTCGACGCCGTCGAGCGCGGCGGGGAACGTCTCCGGGGCGCCGAGGTCGCAGCGGACCGTGTCGACGCCGGCGGGCGCGGCGAGACCGGCCGGGCTCGCGGAGGCGGCCCGGACCGGGACGCCCTTGCCGTGCAGCAGGGTGAGGAGGGTGGAGCCGACGCGGCCCCGGCTTCCGGTGACGAGAACGGTCATGGCGGGAAAGCCCCCAAGTAGCTTGTGCGAAACAGAATCTGCGTGACGCAGATAAATATCCGCAGGGCGGCACCCACCCGTCAAATCATTTCCGGCCGGGCCCGGCCGCCGTAACCGTGGCCCGGACCGGATGCACGGCGGCCGCCGCCGTGCCCGCCCTGCCCTACGGCACGACCCTGAAGTGCGTCGTCACCCTTCCGTCTGCCTCCACCACGTGGAACGCCACCCCGGGCGGGGCCACCCGGTCCGTCAGGCCCTCGCCGCTCTCCCACGGCAGGCGCAGCGTCGAGACGACGCCCGGCGCCACGAGCAGCGGCCTGCCCGCGAAGGTCGTGGCCGCGGGGGTGTGGGCGTGGCCGGTCAGGATGGCCGGGACGGTGGGCCGCCCCTCCAGCACCTCGGCGAGCCGGTCGGCGTTCGTCAGGTTCATCGGGTCGACGTAGGGGTGGTGGAGCAGGGCCGGCGGGTGGTGGAACGCCGGGATCGCCGGGGTGTCGCCCAGTTCGTCCAGTGTGCGGGCCAGCCAGTCGAGCGTCTCGTCGTCGAGGAGTCCCGCGTCCTCGCCGGGGATCGTCGAGTCGATGAGCAGCAGCGCGTGCCCGGCCACCCGGTGCAGCCGGTTGACCGGCCCGGTGTCCCCCTCCCCGCCGCCGTCCTCGCCCAGCAGCACCTTGCGGTACGCGGCGCGGTCGTCGTGGTTGCCCGGGCAGGTGAGGGCGGGCGCCTGCAGGGTGGCCAGCAGTCGCGCCGCCTCCGCGTACTCGTCGGGGGCGCCGTGGTCCGCGATGTCGCCGGTGACCAGCACCGCGTCCGGCCGCCGGGACAGCCCGTTCAAGTACGCGACGACGCGTGCCGCCCGCTCCGTCGCACGCTCGGTGCCGTCGAGATGCAGATCGCTGATGTGGGCAAGCAGCAAGGGAGCCCCCTCCGTCGGGCGGCGCGGCGCGGCGCGCCTAATGGTCAGGCGAGCCTAAAGCATTAGATCGCTTCCAGGTCCAGCCGCCAGTCGTTGCTCCGCAGCGGGTGCCCCGGCGGGTACTCGAAGTCGCGCTCGCCGAGCAGTTCGAAGCCCGCCTTCCGGCACACCGCGTTCGACGCGCCGTTGTCCACGGACGGGAACGCGTGCAGGTACCGGTGCTTGCGCGCCGCCCGGGCCCGCTCCGCCACGGCCACGGTCGCCGCCGTCGCGACCCCGCGCCCCTGGAAGCCGCCCAGCACGGTCCACCCCGTCTCGTACACCCGTATCCCGTCCAGGGTGTGCTCCCAGAAGCCGATCACCCCCGCCGGCACCCCCTCCGGCTCCAGCACGATCCGGAACATCCGTCCCGCCCCCGTCCGGTCCGCGCTCAGGTCGACGTACCGCTGGTGCCGCTTGACGAGCTGCTCCTCCGTCTCGGGCCCGCCCAGGTGGGCCATCAGCTCCGGCGCGTTGACCGCCCGGAGCAGGTCGAAGTCCCGCTCCGACCACGCCTCGATCCGTACCGGCGATGTGTCGCTGTCCATGTCCAGAACTGTAGGGCGGGGGTCTGACAACGAGGCGGTCTTGTGCGGGACCGCCGTCCGCACCAAGGTGGAGCGGAGTCCGGCCACGTGAGCAGGCGAGGGGAGCGCGGCTGTGTGGGAGTTCACCGACGACACGGAGCAGGCGTTACGAGTGGCTCACCGGCCGCGGCGCGTGGTGGCGTACGTACGAGCCGGCGCGGCCCTGCACGACCTGGGCGTGGCGCCGGTGGCCGTGTACGGATCCGGCCACGACGGTGACCGTCTCGATCCGGCCAAGGCGGGCGCCCTGGCCACGGCGGGCGTGCCCTACCTCGGTCCCGGCAAGGACCTGACGGACGACGCGCTGCGCGCCCTGCGCCCGGACCTCGTGGTCGACGTGACGTACGACGGCAAGAACCCCTACGCGGTGGACCGGCCGCTCGCCGCCCCGCTGCTCGTCCTCTCCGTCGGCGGCACGTCGCTCCCCGCGATCCTGTCCCGCTTCGGGGCGCTCGCGTCGGCCCTGCGCCCACCGGCGCCCACACCGGGCGACCGGACCGCCGCCCTGGGGGCCGCCGAGCGGGCCGTCCGCGAGGCCCTGGCCCCGGCCGCCGCCGGCGCCCGCGTCCTCGCCCTGTCCGGTGCCGACGCCCGGCAGGTCCACCTCGCCCGGCCCGGCACCTGGCCGGAGCTGTGCCACCTCGCCCGCCTGGGCGTCCGGCTGGTCGACCCCGCCGAGCTGGGCCCGGGCGGTGGCGTCAACTGGTTCACCACGGACTGGGAGCACGTCGCCCGGCTGCGCCCGGACCTGCTGCTGGTGGACACCCGGGCCCACGCCGCCCCACCGCCGGCCGGCACCGGTTGGGCCACCACCCCCTGGAGCCCCGAGACCCCGCCCAGCCCCGCCGCGTACGCCGGCTTCCTCCACGCCGTCGCCGAAGGCCTGACGGCTCACACCCGGAACGACACCGGGCACGGCACCCGGAACGACACCCGCAGCGATCAGGGCCACACCAGGCAGTACGGCTGATGCCCCGCCTCGTGCAGCCGCACGGAGAAGTCCTGCCATTCGTGCAGCAACTGGTACACGTTGAACGCGTCCCGCGGCCCGCCCCGGTCCGGGACGGTCGACCATATGAAGGCCGCCGCGCCCACCGATTCCTCACCGATGCCGCGCAGCGGATCGACCACGGTCGTGGGCAGCTTCACCACCGCGTAGTCGGGGTGCAGCACCACCAGCTCCAGCGGCGGCACCTTGTGCAGCGGCATCCCCTGGATGCCGGTCAGCACCATCGCGGCTATGGTCTCCGGTTTGATCTTGGTGAACATGCCGCCCATGCCGAGTTCGTCGCCGCCCAATTCCTCGGGCCGCATCGAGATCGGTACGCGGGCGGCGGTCGCGCCATTGGGTGCGCCGAAGTACTTGTAGGTCACCCCCATGCCCCGGCCACCCCCGCTTCCGCTGCCCATCGGCCCCAAGGAGGTCCTGTCCGGCGAGGCTTTGTCCACCTGCGAGGCTTTGTCCTGCTCGCGCCGGTGCTTCCCCCGCCGGGCAGGCTCAGGACCCAGGTCGTCGGTCCCCTCGCCCAGTCCGCCACCGCGATGCATATCTCCACCCGACTGCTTTTTAGGTAACACAGCCCCCGCCGCGCAACCCGATCATCGTGACAGTGACCTCCCCCGCGGACGTGCGGTGAAACACCTGTCCGCAAGAACGTCCGGGCCTCTGACACCATGGATTCCGTGAGCATTCCCTATGACGCCCCAGTTTCGCAGACCCGGAGGTCCGGCGCCTCGTCGTAAACAACGTCGCGGGCAGGCGAACCGTTCAAGGAAGGCCCACTGGCGTCGCCCCGGCCGCCATGCCCGAGCATTGCTGCCGTCAACTCGTTCTCGCAGGTCAGGACCAACGTGCCGTATTCATACGAAGCCCCAGTCTCACAGACGCTTTTCGACCGCGCGTCCCTCGTGACGCCCGGCGGCGTGAACTCTCCCGTACGGGCCTTCCGGGCCGTGGGCGGTACGCCCCGGTTCATGGTGTCCGGTACGGGTCCGTACCTCACGGACGCGGACGGGCGCGAGTACGTCGATCTCGTCTGCTCGTGGGGACCGATGATTCTCGGCCACGCGCACCCCGAGGTGATCGCCGCCGTACAGGAGGCGGTCTCCCGTGGCACCTCCTTCGGTACGCCGGGTGAGGGCGAGGTCGCGCTCGCCGAGGAGATCGTGGCCCGGGTCGCCCCGGTGGAGCAGGTGCGCCTGGTGTCGTCCGGCACCGAGGCGACCATGTCGGCGATCCGTCTCGCCCGTGGCTTCACCGGCCGCGCCAAGGTCGTGAAGTTCGCCGGCTGCTACCACGGGCACGTGGACGCGCTGCTGGCCGCCGCCGGCTCCGGTGTCGCCACCTTCGGGCTGCCCGACACGCCCGGTGTCACCGGTGCCCAGGCGGGCGACACGATCGTCCTGCCGTACAACGACCTCGACGCCGTGCGCCAGGCCTTCGCCGCGCACCCCGGCGAGATCGCCTGTGTGATCACCGAGGCGTCGCCGGGCAACATGGGCGTCGTCCCGCCCCGCGACGGGTTCAACCAGGGACTGAAGGACCTGTGCGCCGAGAACGGCGCGCTGTACATCTCCGACGAGGTCATGACCGGCTTCCGTACGTCGAAGGCCGGCTGGTACGGCGTCGACGGCGTCACGCCAGACCTGATGACCTTCGGCAAGGTCATGGGCGGTGGCTTCCCGGCCGCCGCGTTCGGTGGCCGCGCCGACGTCATGGCGCACCTGGCCCCGGCCGGCCCCGTCTACCAGGCGGGCACGCTGTCCGGTAACCCGATCGCCACCGCCGCCGGTCTGGCACAGCTCCGGCTGCTCGACGACGCCGCGTACGAGAAGGTGAACGCCGTCTCGCGCGAGATCCAGGGGCTGGTGACCGGGGCGCTGGCCAAGGAGGGCGTCGCCCACCGCCTCCAGACGGCGAGCAACATGTTCTCCGTCTTCTTCACCGACGCCGAGGTCGTGAACTACGACGACGCGAAGCAGCAGGAGTCGTTCCGCTTCACCGCGTTCTTCCACTCCATGCTGGCGCAGGGCGTCTACCTGCCGCCGTCCGCCTTCGAGTCGTGGTTCGTCTCCACGGCCCACGACGAGCGCGCGGTGGAGCGGATCGCCGCCGCGCTGCCCGCCGCCGCCCGCGCCGCCGCGGAGGCGACCGCATGAGCACCACCGGGAACGACGACATCACCGTCGTCCACCTGATGCGCCACGGCGAGGTGCACAACCCCGACGGCATCCTCTACGGGCGCCGGGCGGGCTACCACCTGTCCGAGCTGGGCCGGCAGATGGCCGACCGGGTCGCCGAGCACCTCGCGGGCCGTGACGTGACGTACGTCGTCGCCTCGCCGCTGGAGCGCGCCCAGGAGACCGCCCAGCCGATCGCCAAGTCGCACGGGCTGGACCTCGCCACCGACGAGCGGCTGATCGAGGCGGGCAACGTCTTCGAGGGCAAGACGTTCGGGGTGGGCGACGGCGCGCTGCGCCGGCCGTCCAACTGGCGGCACCTGACCAACCCGTTCCGGCCGTCGTGGGGCGAGCCGTACATCGACCAGGTCGTGCGGATGATGGGCGCGCTCAACGCGGCGCGTGACGCGGCGCGCGGGCACGAGGCGGTGTGCGTCAGCCACCAGCTCCCGATCTGGATCGTCCGCAGTTTCGTCGAGCGGCGGCGGCTGTGGCACGACCCGCGCCGCCGGCAGTGCACGCTCGCGTCCCTGACGACGTTCACCTATCGGGGCGACAAGATCGTCTCGGTCGGCTACAGCGAGCCCGCCCGCGACCTGGTCCCGCCGCACCTGCTGGCGGGTGCCAAGCCCGTGAAGGGCAAGTCCAAGGCCTTCGGCGCCTGAACCGGGCCCGGCCCCGAACCCCCGAACCCGGCCCGCCGGGGCGCACGTCGCCCGGTGGGCCGGGTTCGCGTGTAGTCGCCCCGTTACGCAGAAGATTATGTGGTAATCGGCGGAACCGTGCTCTTCCCGCGCCCCTCTCACAGAGTGCCGGTTTGGAACGTATGTCCGGCAACGAGCGAGCGCGGATGGGGACGATATGCGCGGGATCAGTCGAAGGGGCCTGCTGGGAGCCGGAGTTGGCGCCGCGGCCGCGATCGGGATCGGCGGCTGCGGGTTCGGCGGCGGCTCGGACAAGCCCGGGAACCAGCCCGGCAAGGGCGGCCAGGAAGGTACGGCCCCCGGCAAGGTAGAGGGACGTCTCATAGGCGACGGTTCCACGTCCGACACGGGAAAGCAGCCGAACCAGCCCGGCAAGCCCGTTCCGCTGGAGCCCGGGCAGACCCCGCCGCAGTTCGTGATCTTCTCCTGGGACGGGGCCGGCGAGGTCGGCAACGGACTCTTCCCGCGCTTTCTCGAACTCGCCAAGAACCACGGCGCGGCCATGACCTTCTTCCTGTCCGGGCTGTATCTCCTGCCCGAATCGAAGAAGACCCTCTACCGCCCGCCGAACAACCGCGCCGGCGCCTCCGACATCGGTTACCTCACCGACGACCACATCAAGCAGACACTGAAGTACGTCCGCGAGGCCTGGCTCGACGGGCACGAGATGGGCACCCACTTCAACGGTCACTTCTGCGCCGGCTCCGGCTCGGTCGAGAAGTGGACCCCGGCCGACTGGCAGAGCGAAATCGACCAGGCGGTGAAATTCGTCACCGAATGGAAGACCAACAGCGGCTGGACCGACCTCGACCCGCTGCCCTTCGACTACCGCAAGGAGCTCGTCGGCGCCCGCACCCCCTGCCTCCTCGGCCAGGACAACCTGCTGCCCACCGCCAAGAAGCTCGGCTGGCGCTACGACGCCAGCTCGCCCGGCGGCCACCAGAAGTGGCCCGTCAAGCGCCAGGGCATCTGGGACCTGCCGCTCCAGCAGATCCCCTTCCCGGGCCGTTCCTTCGAAGTCCTGTCCATGGACTACAACATGCTGGCCAACCAGTCGAAGAACACGACCAAGGGCATGCCGTCGCGCTATCCCGAATGGAAGAAGCAGGCCACCGAGGCCTACCTCGCCGGATTCAAGCGCGCCTACGAATCGAATCGCGCGCCCTTCTTCATCGGCAACCACTTCGAGCAGTGGAACGGCGGCATCTACATGGACGCCGTCGAAGAGGCGCTCAAGGGCATGGCCGGCAAGAAGGACGTACGGCTGGTGTCGTTCAAGCAGTTCGTGGACTGGCTGGACGTCCAGGACCCCAAGATCCTCGACAAGCTCCGCACGCTGGAGGTCGGACAATCGCCGGCGGGTGGCTGGAACACCTTCCTTAAGTCCGTCTGACATCGGGCTTTACGGGCAGCCGGGGGATAGTCAGGGGGGCGCGCAAGATCCCCGAAACGCACATGCGAAACTTTTCACATGAGCCTTAGCCGCGCCCCCCGAGGCCTCCTGCTCACCGCCGGCGCCCTGGCGGCCGCGCTCGCGCTGACCGCGTGCAGCGGCGACGCCAACGGCAAGTCCGGCGGTGGCGGCAACACCAACTTCGTCACCAACACCGGCGGTATCGACACCGTCGCCAAGGGCGAGCGCAAGGCCCCCAACGAGCTCGCGGGCCCGACCCTCGACGGCGAGCGGCTCGACGTCGCGGACCTCAAGGGCAAGGTCGTCGTCCTGAACGTCTGGGGCTCCTGGTGCGGCCCCTGCCGGGCCGAGGCGAAGCACTTCACCAAGGCCGCCAAGGACCTCACGCCCAAGGGCGTGGAGTTCGTCGGCATCAACACCCGCGACCCCAACAAGCAGCCCGCCCTCGCCTTCGAGAAGGACTTCGGCGTCCCGTACCCGAGCCTGTACGACCCGGCGGGCGAGCTCGTCCTCAACGGCTTCCCCAAGGGCACCCTCAACCCGCAGGCCATCCCCTCCACCGTCGTCCTCGACCGTGACGGGAAGATCGCCGCGCGCTCGCTCACCGCGCTCAACGAGGAGCAGCTCCGCAAGATGATCGACCCGCTCCTGGCCGAGAAGTGACGGAGCGCTGATCCTGTGATGCTCCTCGCCGCCGAACTGGGCCGCAACGAGACGGTGTTCAGCGGGGCCCTCCTGCTGGCCCTGCCCATCGCCGTGCTCGGTGGCCTCGTCTCCTTCTTCTCGCCGTGCGTCCTGCCCCTGGTGCCCGGCTACCTCAGTTACGTGACCGGCGTCACCGGCACCGACCTGGCCGAGGCCCGGCGGGGCCGGATGACCGCCGGTGCCGCCCTCTTCGTGCTCGGCTTCTCCGCCGTGTTCGTCTCGGGCGGCGCCCTCTTCGGCTACTTCGGCTGGACCCTCCAGGCCCACCGGGAGACGCTCACCACCGTCCTCGGGGTCCTGATGATCCTCATGGGGACCTTCTTCCTGGGGCTCATGCCCTGGTTCACGCAGCGCGAGTTCCGCTTCCACAGGCGGCCGGTGACGGGGCTGGCCGGAGCGCCGCTGCTGGGCGCCCTCTTCGGCATCGGCTGGACGCCGTGCATCGGCCCGACGCTCGCCTCCGTCAACGCGCTGGCCGCCAATGAGGCCAGCGCGGGCCGCGGGGCGCTGCTGACCGTGGCGTACTGCCTCGGCCTCGGTGTGCCGTTCGTGCTCGCCGCGATCGCGTTCCGCAAGGCGCTCGGCGCCTTCTCCTGGGTGAAGCGGCACTATGCGTGGGTGATGCGGGTCGGCGGCGGCATGATGATCGTGACCGGTCTGCTGCTGCTCACAGGTGCGTGGGACACCCTGGTGCAGGACATGCAAGGGTGGTCCGCAGGCTTCCAGGTGGGGATCTAGTTCCATGAGCAAGACAGAGGCGACGACCGAGCACGACGTGGCGGCGGCCGGCGAGCAGCTCTCCACCGCCCCCAAGGAGGAGCTCACCGGAGGCGGAGGCGGAGACGGAAGCGGTGGTCCGGCGCTCGGCGTCATCGGCTGGATCCGCTGGTTCTGGCGCCAGCTCACCTCCATGCGGGTGGCGCTGATCCTGCTGTTCCTGCTCTCCCTCGGCGCGATCCCCGGCTCGCTCATCCCGCAGAACAACGTGGACGAGCTGAAGGTGCGCTCCTTCAAGGAGGCGCACGAGACGCTCGCGCCGATCTACGACAGGCTCCAGCTCTTCGACGTCTACAGCTCGGTGTGGTTCTCCGCGATCTACATCCTGCTGTTCGTCTCCCTCATCGGCTGCATCGTCCCCCGCACCTGGCAGTTCGCCGGCCAGTTGCGCGGCCGCCCGCCCGCCGCTCCCAAGCGCCTCACCCGCCTGCCCGCGTACACCACCTGGCGCACCCAGGCCGCGCCCGAGGAGGTGCGCGAGGCGGCGCTGGCCCTGCTGAAGAAGCGGCGCTTCCGGGCCCACACGGCGGATGACGCCGTCGCCGCCGAGAAGGGCTACCTGCGCGAGGTCGGCAACCTCCTCTTCCACATCGCGCTGATCGTGATGCTGGTGGCGTTCGCCATGGGCCAGCTCTTCAAGTCCGAGGGCGGCAAGCTGATCGTCGAGGGCGACGGCTTCTCCAACACGCTCACCCAGTACGACGACTTCAAGTCCGGGTCCCTGTTCTCCACGGACGAGCTGGCGCCGTTCAGCTTCCGGCTCAACCAGTTCACCGGTACGTACGAGACCAGCGGCCCGCAGCGCGGCACGCCCCGCACGTTCGAGGCGGACGTCACGTACTCCAAGCCGGGCGGAGAGAAGAAGAAGAGCGTCATCCGGGTCAACGAGCCGCTGGAGATCGACGGCTCGAAGGTCTACCTGATCTCGCACGGGTACGCGCCCGTCGTCACCGTCAAGAACGGCAAGGGCGAGGTCGTCTTCCACGGTGCCGTGCCGCTCCTGCCGATCGACAACAACATCACCTCGACCGGTGTCATCAAGGTCATGGACGGCTACCGCGACAAGAGCGGCAAGAAGGTCCAGCTCGGCTTCCCCGCCTTCTTCGTCCCGACGTACGCGGGCAAGGGCCAGGGCCAGATGTTCAGCCAGTTCCCCGGGCTCGCCTTCCCCGCGCTCAACCTGAGCGCGTACCACGGCGACCTGCGGGTCGACGGTGGCCTGCCGCAGAACGTGTACCAGCTCGACACCAGCAAGATGAAGCCCTTCAAGGACGCGAACGGCGACATCTTCAAGAAGACGCTGATCCCCGGCGAGACCATGACCCTCCCGGGCGGAGCGGGCTCGATCACCTTCGAGAAGGAGATCAAGGAGTGGGCCAGCTTCCAGATCTCCCAGCAGCCCGGCAACGGCCTCGCCCTGGCCGGCGCGATCGTCGCCATCGCCGGGCTGGCCGGCTCGCTGTTCATCCAGCGCCGCCGGGTCTGGGTCCGGGCCGTACGGGGAGATGACGGCGTGACCGTCGTCGAGATGGCCGGCCTGGGCCGGAGCGAGTCCGCGAAGCTCCCCGAGGAGCTGGCCGACCTGGCCGCCACCCTGTACGCGCAGGCGCCGACCGCGCCTGACGGAGCCGATGAAGGGGCTGAGAAGTGAATCTCGCCGCCGCCACCAACGAGAGCCTGGCGGAGATGAGCAACGTCCTCATCTACTCGTCCATGGCCGTCTACACCCTGGCCTTCCTGGCCCACATCGCCGAGTGGGTCCTCGGCAGCCGCAGCAAGGTCGGCCGTACGGCGGCGGCCCTCACCGCGCCCGCCACGGCACAGGTGGGGGTGCAGGTGCGGGGCCAGGCCGGGGGCACCGCCGTCCTCGACAAGCCGCAGGTCGTCACCCGCTCCGCCACCGGCGCCCGTGACGTGCCGGACGGGCCGGGCGCGGCCGGCGGGGACGAGAAGGGCGACCTCTACGGGCGTATCGCGGTCTCGCTGACCACCCTCGCCTTCCTCGTCGAGGCCGCCGGTGTGGTCACCCGCGCACTGTCCGTGCAGCGGGCCCCCTGGGGCAACATGTACGAGTTCTCCACCACCTTCTCCACGGTGGTGGTCGGCGCCTACCTCGGCTTCCTCGTCGCCAAGAAGAACGTCCGCTGGCTGGGGCTGCCGCTGGTCACCACGGTCCTGCTCGACCTGGGCATCGCCACGACCTGGCTCTACACCGAGAGCGACCAGCTCGTCCCGGCCCTGCACTCGTACTGGCTGTGGATCCACGTCTCCACCGCGATCTTCTGCGGCGCCGTCTTCTACCTGGGCGCGGTCGCCACGCTGCTCTACCTCTTCCGGGACTCCTACGAGAACACGCTGGCGAACGGCGGCACGCCGGGCGGCTTCGCGCGCTCGGTGCTGGAGCGGCTGCCGGCCGCCGCGAGCCTGGACAAGTTCGCCTACCGCGTCAACGCGGCGATCTTCCCGCTGTGGACGTTCACGATCATCGCGGGCGCGATCTGGGCCGGTGACGCCTGGGGCCGCTACTGGGGCTGGGACGCCAAGGAGGTCTGGTCGTTCATCACGTGGGTCGCGTACGCCGCGTACCTGCACGCCCGGGCGACGGCCGGCTGGAAGGGCCGCAAGGCCGCGTACGTGGCGCTGATCGCCTTCGCCTGCTGGCTGTTCAACTACTACGGCGTCAACATGTTCGTGAACAGCCTGCACTCCTACGCGGGCGTGTGAGGTAGCGCTCGTCCCGGGACCGCGCGAGGCTGGATACATGGCCGAACAGATCCCTCCCGGTATCAGCGAGAGCCACGGCGACACCCACACCGTGCGGTTCGTGGTCCCCCTGTCCCACCCCGAGGAGCGCGTCTGGCTCGCCCTGACCACCCCCGGCGGGCTGCGGGGGTGGCTCGCCGAGGCGGAGGTACTCCAGGGCCGGCTCGGCGGGGCGGTCACCCTCCGCTGGCTGAACACACAGCCCGCGACCGTGGTGTCCGGCACGGTCACCGCGTGGGACGTGGAGCGGATCGTCGAGTACACGGTCGAGGTGCACGGCCGGATGCGGTTCCACCTGGAGCCGGGCGGCGGTCCGGGGGCGACCGTGCTGCGGTTCACCAACGAGTTCCGGGGCACGGACGACCTGCGGCTGGACTGCCTGGCCGGCTGGCACGACCACTTCCTGTACCTCCTCGATCACCTGGACGGCCGCCCGGCGGACTGGCCGGCCTGGTCCCAGGAGCGCTGGCAGGAGCTGCGCGACCAGTACGAGGCCCGGGACTTCGGCGCGACGTAGGTCCTGTGCGGCCGGTGCCTACCGCTTGCGCGGCGGCATGCAGTCGCCGGACGGGGGCTTGCCGTCCGGCCAGGCGATCTGCACGAACCGGGGCGTGTCCCGCGTCAGCTCCACGATCGGCACGGCCTTGTTGTGCGGATTGCCGTGGTTGTCCAGGCAGATCCAGCCGCTCGCGCCCTCCACCCGCAGCTCGCCCGTCACCTGGGGCCACTGGAGCCCCACGTCCTTCAGCGCCGGCAGCTTCCCCCCGACCGTCGACTGCCGGATCGCGCGCACGGCCGTCGCCATCGCGTCGTACGCGATGATCGCCTGCCCGTCGGAGAGCTCCACCGGCCCCACCGGACCCACCTGCGCCGTGCGCACCGCGTCCATCATCGAGCGGAACCGCTGGTACGCCGCCGGTGTCCCGCCCCTCTTCGGGACCGTCCGGCCGGGGGCCTCCAGCCAGGCGTCCGGGTGGGCCAGTGCGGCGTACCGGACGGTCAGGCCCTTGCCCAGGGCGTTCCGGTCGAGCTTGGGATCGGCGCCCAGGTAGGAGCCCTCGTCACCGGTCAGCACGGTGAACGGCTTGTGGGTGCAGCCGCGTGCGCCCAGCGCGTTGACGAACTGCCGGAGCTGGGTGTGGCGCCCGGCGAAGTAGACGGTGTCCGCGCGGGTGGTGCACAGCAACTGGGTGATCTGCTGGAAGGTGTTGGCGGTGGGCCCCTCGTCCGTCGGGTCGTCGGGGGAGGTGAACACCTGGGGCTGGTAGGGGGACTTCGCCAGCAGCCCGGAGAAGGCCTCCTTCAGCGTCTCCGTGTAGTGGTCGCCTTCGCGGGTGTCGTGCACCAGGATCGCCTTCGCCGCGTCCACCCGGCCGTAGTTCGCCAGCGCCCGGGCCTCGTCGCTGTTGGTCGGGGACACCCGCGCGAGACCGGGGAACGGCTTCCTGTCGGGGCCGTTGGTGAGGTCGTCGGCGGTGATGGTGGTGCCCACGACCGCGATGTCCTTGCCCGTCAGGGCCGCCACCGCCTGCCGGACGGGGGCGCTGCTGGTCGCTATGCCGGAGACCGCGCGCAGGTGGTGCGGCGCGCCGGTCATCCCCTTCAGGGCGTCCACGGCCGTGCGCCAGTGGACGTTGCCGTTGCCGGTGTTGGCGAGGACCAGCCGGATCTTCGGGACCATGTCGTTGGACTTGTTGTTGGCCTCGTACTGGAAGGCGAACGCGCCCTGCACCTCGTGCAGGATCTTGGTCCGCATCGACGGGCTGGTGGACGTCAGCGGCAGCAGCAGCGCCACCGTGGCGTACGTGCCCGGCTTCAGCGGCTTGTTCTGCTCGCCGATGGCCCTGGCGACTTCGGTCAGCGCGTCGACCTCGAAGTCGTACCCGTCGCCGGAGACCCCGACGCACTCGTCGCTCCCCTCCGGGCGCGCCACGCCCGCGGAGCAGGAGCGGTCCTCCGGGGTGGTCAGCCGGCCCACGGCGTACACCGTGCCCCAGGCCAGCAGCGCCAGCACCAGCACACTCGTGACGATCTTCTGCCGGGTCGTGTAGAAGACCCGGTAGCGGAGCGGATTGGGCACGTCAGACTCCGTCCTCCCGGCCCGGCGGCACCGTGAGGCCCCGCCAGGCACGGATGTCCCTCGGCCAGTGGGTGGCCGCGTCCCACAGCGGACTGGTGCCGGTCAGATGCCGGCCGGAGAGCTGGCGCAGCTCGTGCACCAGCTTGTCGACCACGTCGTCGTCCGGCAGGGCGAGCGGGTCGGTCAGCAGCCACACCGCGTGCAGCAGCCGCCGCAGGCACAGGTGCAGGGCCGTCGCGTCGGCGTCCAGCCCCTCCGGCAGCGGGCCGGCGGGGTCCTCGCCGAGCGCCACCGCGCGGCGCGGATCGGGCCCGGTGCGCTGCTGTTCGCGGGGGTAGGGGGCCGAGGCGATCACCCGCAGCCGGTCCAGCCAGCCCAGGACGTCCGGGCCGGGGAACGTCAGGCGCAGCTCGGTCACCGCCTCCTCGGCGCGGCCCAGCGCCAGCTCCTGCCGGAGGCGGTACGGGGTCGGGCCGGGGCCGTAGTGGCGGTGCAGCGTCTCGTGGACGGCGCGCCAGGCGGCGTGGGCGGGCGGGTCGGCGTCGTGGAACCGCAGCCGGTGCAGCAGCAGGGCGCGCAGCAGCGGGTCGGCCACGAAGTGCCCGTCCCCGCCGGGCCAGCCGTCCGCCCGCAGCGCGTCCCGCACCAGCAGCGCCATGTCGCCCTCCACCGACGCGCCGCGCAGCCGGGTGCGGGCCAGCACACGGGCCGACTCCTCGTCGTGGGCGGCGGCCAGCACGGCGGCCACGTCCGGGCGCAGCCCCGGCGGCAGCAGCTCGGCGAGCAGGGTGTCCGCGACCGGTACGGCGGCGGCGTCCTCGCGCAGCTCCACCGTCAGGTCCAGCAGCGCGCCCGGCGTGAGCGCCCCGCGGTCCGCCGCCGGCACCTCGCCCGCCGCCCGCCCCAGCAGCGCCACGCCCAGCGGGCGGCCGCCCGTCAGCCGGTGGACCGCCCGTGACAGGTCGGCCGGGGTGCGGCCCGCCGGGTCGTACCGGTCGAACACCGCCCGCGTGTGCGCCGCGCTCAGCGGGGTCAGCTCCACGGCGAGGATGCCCGACGTGATGTCCGGGCCCCGGGGGCAGGGCGCCCGGTGGGCGACCTCCGGCAGTTTCGTCCGGGTCGCCCGGCGCAGCCCCTCGTGGTCGCGGTCCCGGGACGCGGCCATGATCACGAGCTGGTCGCGCTGCCCGGCGCTGCGGTCCCGCAGGACCGGTTCGACCAGCCGCCGGCCGAGCGGCAGGTGGGCGTTGTCCAGCAGGAGGACCGGGCGGCCGCGCCGGGTCCCGCGCCGGGTGAGGCCCACATAGGCCTGGCGTACGTCCTCCACGAGCGCGCCGACCAGGAACCCCTCGGCCTCCTCCCGGCGGCGCCCGCCCTGCTCGAAGTCGACGGCGAGCTGGTGCAGCCCCAGCTCGCCCCGCCCGCCCGCGTTGCGGTACGCGCCGTACCAGGCCTTGGACTTGCGCTGGAAGCGGCCGAACACCTCCTCCAGGACCGTCTCGACCGTCGCCTCGGCCAGCAGCCCGGCGAGCGGCGCCGTCGACTCGGCGGCCGTCGCGGCCAGTTTGGCCAGCACCTTGGAGACCCACGTACCGGCGGCGCCCTTGGCCTCGTCGACGGTCGCCAGGACCGGGCCGAGGCGCTGGAGGTCCCGCCGCGCCCGGTCGTCGTCCTCCTGGGACCAGCCGGTGACGGCGACCGCCGCCAGGCCCAGCGCGAGGCGCGGGAACTCCACCGGCCTGGCCGACAGCACGCGGGGCGAGAGCTGCACGGCCAGCTCCGCGAGCGCGCCGGTCAGCGGGTTCCAGCCGGGCCCGTGGTCGAGGGGCGGTTCGATGTGCGCGCAGTCCAGCAGCGCGAGCGGGGTGCCGCCCCGGTAGGCGTTGCGTATCTGCTTGAGCAGCGCGGTCTTGCCCATGCCGCGTCCGCCGGTGAAGACGGTGACGGGCGGATCGTCGCCGTGCTCGTACCCGGCGGGGGCGAAGCTGTACGGAGTGAGTCCGGTCAGCCGCGCGGCCAGACCGGACTCGTCCAGGACCGCCTCGCGGCCGTACAGCTCTCTGTCCACCGCCACCCCCCGTGACTCACCGTCAAGTCAAGGTTACTTTCGAAGCATTGGGCGTGTGAGGGGTCGGGGGAACCGTCACTCAGTCGTGATGGCGTGTGATGGCGTCGAGCTGCCCGCGCAGGTACGTGTGCGAGTCGGTGCCCCGGACGTCGGTGCCGGGGTCGCACTCGTAGAAGTACACCAGCGACATCAGCTCCTCGGTGGGGACGTCGGCGGGCGGCGGCAGCACCCGGTGGCGGCCCGAGCGCCAGCGCCCGCCGGTCCAGAAGGCCATCAGGTCGCCGATGTTGATCGTGAAGGCGTCCGGGTCGTACGGGGCGTCCTCCCAGCCGCCCTCTTCGGTGAACACCTGGAGCCCGCCCCTGCCCGCCTGCCGGTCCAGCACGGTCACGGTGCCGAAGTCGGTGTGCGGACCGATCCGGAACTGGCCCGGCTCCGGCTCGCCGAGCACGTCCCGCCCCGGATACCAGTTGATGTTGAAGCCCCAGGTGGGGTGAGCGGTGTGCCGGGTGAAGAAGGCCTCGTCCTCGCCGAGCGCCACGCCCAGCAGCCCGAGCAGCCGGTCGGACAGCTCCCGCATCCGCGCCAGGTACTCCTCCACCAGCGGCCGCAGCCCCGGTACCTCGGCCGGCCAGGTGTTGGGCAGGAACCACTCCGCGTCCACCTCCGGGTCGCCGGTCGGCTCGTCGGCGGCGAACGAGAGCGACTCCTTCAGGTCCGGCGGGCTCGCCGTCCCCTCCGCGTACGCGTTGGCCTCCGCGCCCGGCCCGAGCCAGCCGCGCCCGCCGACCTTCACGGCGTACGGCTCCTTGACTCGCGCGTCCAGGTGGAAGAACCGCCGCGCCTCCTCCCGGATCGCCGCCCGCAGCGCCGGGTCCACCCCGTGCCCGGTCACCAGCAGGAACCCGGCGGTGCGCAGCGCCCGGTCGACGGTGCGGGCGGTCGCGGCCCGGGCGGCGGGGTCGCCGGAGAGCCAGGGGGCCAGGTCGATGGTGGGGATCCGTCGTCGCTCACTCATCGCCGATGTCCTCGTTCCAGAGCGCCGGGTGTTCCCGGATGAAGTCGCGCATCAGCGCCACGCACGCCGGGTCGTCGAGCACCAGGATCTCCACGCCGTGCCCGGCCAGCCAGTCGTGGCCGCCGTGGAAGGTCTCCGCCTCGCCGATCACGACCCGGGAGATCCCGAACTGCCGCACGAGCCCGCTGCAGTACCAGCAGGGCGACAGCGTGGTGACCATGGTCGTCCCCCGGTACGACCGCTGCCGTCCGGCCGCCCGGAACGCGGCCGTCTCGGCGTGCGTGGACGGATCACCGTCCTGTACGCGGCGGTTGCGCCCCCGCCCGAGGAGCGTGCCGTCCGCCCCGTACAGGGCGGCCCCGATGGGGATGCCGCCCTCCGCGAGCCCGGCGCGCGCCTCGGCGACGGCAGTCTCCAGCCACCGCCGTGCCTGCTGCTGATGGTCCATGGCGGGTACCTTCCCCGCCGGGGGGACCGCTACTTCTCGGGGCCGCCTTCGCCGCCGTCCTGCTGCTCGCCCTGCTCCTTCTTCTTGAGCTCCTCCTCGCGGCGGCGCAGGTCGGCCTCCCAGTCCTTCAGGAGCGACTCGTCCTTCTTGTTCTCCTCGCGGAGGGACTTCAGGAACTCGGGGTTGTCGTCCGGGGCGACCCACTCGGTGCGGTGATTCCGGTGCCATTCGGAGGGGGTGCGGCCACCGGCCGGGGCGTGGCGCATCTTCCCGGCGGCGAACCAGACGATGGGGCCGACGACCCAGAAGAGCAGGATGATGAAGATCCAGGCCAGCTTCGGCAGGTGCTTGGCCTCGTCCTCGGGGGTGTTCAGGCAGTCGATGAACGCGTAGATCGTCAGCGCCAGCGGCAGGATGTACAGCAGTGCCCTGAGCATGTGGGACAGCCCCCTGGAAGCCTTGGCGGGGCGCGTTTCGTCAGCCCCGGTGACATACCCAGCCTAGCCGGTGGCCGATACTGGGCCCCATGGCTTACGACGATCTCCGCTCGCTGCTCAGGGCGCTGGAGCGCGAAGGCGACCTCAAGCGCATCAAGGCCGAAGTCGACCCCTGCCTGGAGGTCGGGGAGATCGTCGACCGGGTCCAGAAGTCCGGCGGGCCGGCGCTGCTCTTCGAGAACGTCAAGGGCTCGGCCATGCCGCTCGCGATGAACGTCTTCGGGACCGACCGCCGGCTGCTGAAGGCCCTCGGGCTGAAGTCGTACGACGAGATCAGCGCCAAGATCGGCGGGCTGCTGCGGCCCGAGCTGCCGCACGGCTTCGTGGGCGTGCGCGAGGCGTTCGGCAAGCTGGGCGCGATGACCCACGTACCGCCGAAGAAGGTCAAGGACGCGCCGGTGCAGGAGGTCGTCCTCACCGGTGACGACGTGGACCTGGACAAGCTCCCGGCGCTCTTCACCTGGCCCAAGGACGGCGGGTCCTTCTTCAACCTGGGCCTGACGCACACCAAGCACCCCGAGAACGGCATCCGCAACCTCGGGCTGTACCGGCTCCAGCGCCACGACAGTCGCACCATCGGCATGCACTGGCAGATCCACAAGGACAGCCGCAACCACTACCAGGTCGCCGCCCGGCGCGGGGAGCGGCTGCCGGTCGCGATCGCGTTCGGGGCGCCCCCGGCCGTGACGTACGCCTCGACGGCGCCGCTGCCCGAGGACATCGACGAGTACCTGTTCGCCGGGTTCCTCCAGGGCAAGCGGATCGAGATGGTCGACTGCAAGACCGTGCCGCTCCAGGTCCCGGCGCAGGCGGAGGTCGTCCTGGAGGGCTGGCTGGAGCCGGGCGAGATGCTCCCCGAGGGGCCGTTCGGCGACCACACCGGCTTCTACACCCCGCAGGAGCCCTTCCCGGCGCTGAAGATCGACTGCGTGACCATGCGGAAGCGGCCGCTGCTCCAGTCGATCGTGGTCGGCCGCCCGCCGACGGAGGACGGCCCGCTGGGCCGGGCGACGGAACGCTTCTTCCTCCCCCTGCTCAAGATCATCGTGCCGGACATCGTGGACTACCACCTGCCGGAGTCCGGCGGCTTCCACAACTGCGCGATCGTCTCGATCGAGAAGAAGTACCCCAAGCACGCCCAGAAGGTCATGCACGCCATCTGGGGCGCGCACATGATGTCGCTGACCAAGCTGATCGTGATCGTCGACGCCGACTGCGACGTCCGCAACATGCACGAGGTGTCCTGGAGGGCCCTCGGCAACACCGACTACGCCCGCGACCTCACCGTCGTCGAGGGCCCGGTCGACCACCTGGACCACGCCTCGTACCAGCAGTTCTGGGGCGGCAAGGCGGGCATCGACGCCACGAAGAAATGGCCCGAGGAGGGCTACACGCGCGACGGCGGCTGGCCGGACATGGTGGAGTCCGACCCGGCGACCGCGGCGCTGGTGGACCGCCGCTGGAAGGAGTACGGGCTGTGACCGCCCAGGCGGCGGCCGTCCCGCAGCCCGGGGGCACCCGGGCGTTCCTGCGGCTGGTGATGATCGAGCACTCGGTCTTCGCGCTGCCCTTCGCGTACATCGCCTCCCTCACCGCGATGTTCCGGGCCGACAGCTCCGTCCACTGGCTGGAGCTGCTCCTGGTGACCGTCGCGATGGTGGGCCTGCGCACCTTCGCGATGGCCTGCAACCGGATCATCGACCGCGAGATCGACGCCCGTAACCCGCGCACGGCGGGCCGCGAGCTGGTCACCGGCGCGGTGTCCGTCCGCTCGGCCTGGACCGGGGCCCTGGTCGCCCTCGTGGTCTTCCTGGGCGCGGCAGCCCTGCTGAACCCGCTGTGCCTGGCGCTCGCGCCGGTCGCCGTCGTGCCGATGGTCGTCTACCCGTACGGCAAGCGCTTCACGAACTTCCCGCACGCCATCCTGGGCCTCGCCCAGGCGATGGGCCCGGTCGGGGCGTGGATCGCGGTCACCGGGGCGTGGTCGTGGGAGGCGGTGATCCTGGGCCTCGCCGTGGGAGTCTGGATCGGCGGCTTCGACCTGATCTTCGCCTGCCAGGACGTCCAGGCCGACCGCGCCCACGGCGTGAAGTCCGTCCCCGCCCGCTTCGGCATCCCCGCCGCCCTGTACGGCGCCCGTGCCTCGCACGTGGTCACGACGGGCCTGCTGGCCTGGTACGCGCTGGCCACCGGCGCGGGCGTGTTCTTCTGGGCGGGCCTGGTGATCGTGGCCGTCGCCTTCCTCTACGAGCACACGATCGTGCGCCCGCACGACCTGTCCCGGCTGAACCGGGCCTTCTTCACCACGAACGGCTTCATCGGGATCAGCCTCTTCGTGTGCGCGCTGGCCGACCTGCTGGTGCGCGGCCTCACGGTGTGAACCGGGGCGCCGCCCCGCGCGGGCGCCGGCGGCGGAAGACGAACGCGGCCGCCACGCCCGCCAGCAGGCCGAACAGGTGGCCCTGCCAGCTCACGCCCGCCTGGGTGGGCGATATGCCGAGCAGGATCGTGCTGCCCCAGATCGCGCCGATCAGCAGGCCCACCACGATGTGCATCGGCTTGCGGTCCACGAAGCCGCGCACCAGCAGGTAGCCGAAGAGGCCGAAGATCAGGCCCGACGCGCCCGCCGTGACGCTGTACGGCGGCGACACCAGCCACACACCCAGGCCGTCGACGACCACGATCAGCGCGGCCACGCCCAGGAAGCGCCGGATGCCGCCGAGCGCGGCGAGGAAGCCGAACACCAGCAGCGGGACGCTGTTCGCCGCCACGTGCCCGAAGCCGAAGTGCAGGAACGCGGCCGGGACCAGGTCGCGCAGCTCGACGACCTCCCGCGGCGAGATGCCGTACGCGTCCAGGGCGTGGCCGGTCGCCAGGTCGACGGCCTCCAGCAGCCACAGCAGGGCCACCCAGGCGAGCATCAGCGCGGCGGCCGCCTTCACCCGGTCGGCGCCGGTCCGGCCGGTGACGTCGCCCCGTGTCGTACCTGCCATGGCGGCCCCCTGTGGTGATGCGCGTCTCCCCCCGGAAACGTCCGGGGCACCTCACTCGGTTCCGTACCGGCCGGTTCCGTACCTGTCCGGCCGGATAGGCTCAGCGGCGTGGAGCCGGTAGAAGTGCAGCGTCGCCCGTGGGTCGTCGGGGTGTCCGGGGCGTCAGGGACCCCGTACGCCGCCGCCGTCCTGCGCGGGCTGCTCGCCGCCGGGGAGAGCGTCGACCTGGTGGTGTCCCGGGCGTCCCGGCTGACGCTGCTGGACGAGACCGGGATCGCGTTCCGGGACGCGCACTGGCGCGAGGACCTCGCCGAGTGGCTGTCGCGGGGCGCGGACGGGAAGCCGGGCACCTTTCCGGTGGACGTGTCGGACGTACGGCACTGGGCGGCGGGCGACCTCGCGGCCGGGCCGTCGTCGGGGTCGTACCCCGTCAAGGGGATGCTGATCGTGCCCGCGTCCACGGCCTGTGTGGCGGGGGTGGCGCTCGGCCTGTCGAAGGACCTGTTGCAGCGGGCGGCGAGCGTGACGCTGAAGGAGCGGCGCCCGCTGGTGGTGGCGGTCCGGGAGACCCCGCTGAACGGGCAGACGCTCAAGCACCTGGTGGCGCTGGACGAGGCGGGTGCCGTGGTGCTGCCGGCCTCTCCGGCGTTCTACGCGGGCGCGACGCACATCCAGGACCTGGTCGACTTCGTCGCGGGCCGGGTGCTGGACGCGGCGGGCGTGCCGCACCGGCTTTACCGCCGCTGGAAGGGCGAGCTGGGCGGTGGGTCACGTGAGGACTAGCGCGTCCCGGCCGTATGAGCCTCCGCGGTCGTGTACAGGATGAGGGTCATCTCCTGACGGGCCGCTGTGCGCCTTTGTTTTTACAATCAAACGTGCTGTGTTGCTGAACAATGGAAGGCTTCAGGTATATGGACGCCGTGGATAGGCAGCTCATCCAGGCCCTTCGCGAGAACGGCAGGGCTTCGTACGCCGAGCTCGGCCGGCTCGTCGGGCTCTCGGGGCCCTCCGTCACCGACCGCATCAACCGCCTGGAAGCGGCGGGCGTCATCACCGGCTACCGCGCCACCGTGGACTCCGCCTCCCTCGGCCTCGGCGTCACGGCGCTGATCGGCATCTCCCTCTCCGACGCCGCCGACCACGAGGACGTGGCGCGCCGGCTGCGGGACCTGGCCGAGATCGAGGACTGCTGGTTCATCGCGGGCGACGACTCGTTCATGCTCAAGGTCCGCGCGAGCGACGTCGACGGCCTGGAGAAGACCATCCGCCGGCTGTCGGGGACGAAGGGCGTGTCCCGTACGCGTACGACCATCGTGCTGTCCACGAAGTGGGAGAACCGGGTCGGCGACTTGCCCGAGGAGTAAGGGGCGTACGGTGGTGGAGCCCGATTGACACACGTATGGGAGGCATCCGTATGGACGCGGGGCTCAAGCGCGAGCTGGAGGAGAAGGTCCGGTCCGGGGAGCGGCTGACCCGCGAGGACGGTATCGCCCTCTACGAGTCGGACGACCTGGCCTGGCTCGGCGGCCTCGCCCACGAGGTGCGGACGCGCAAGAACGGCGACGTCGTGCACTTCAACGTCAACCGGCACCTCAACATGACGAACGTGTGCACCGCGTCGTGCGCGTACTGCTCGTTCCAGCGCAAGCCGGGCGAGAAGGACGCGTACACCATGCGCATCGAGGAGGCCGTCCGCCTCGCCAAGGCGATGGAGAACGAGAACCTCACCGAGCTGCACATCGTCAACGGGCTTCACCCCAACCTGCCGTGGCGCTACTACCCCCGCTCGCTGAGCGAGCTGAAGAAGGCGCTCCCGAACGTCTCCCTCAAGGCCTTCACGGCGACCGAGATCCACCACTTCGAGACGATCTCCGGGCTGTCCGCCTCCGAGATCCTCGACGAGCTGATCGAGGCCGGCCTGGAGTCGCTCACCGGCGGCGGCGCGGAGATCTTCGACTGGGAGGTCCGCCAGCACATCGTGGACCACCGCACCCACTGGGAGGACTGGTCCCGCATCCACCGCCTCGCGCACGAGAAGGGGCTCAAGACCCCGTGCACGATGCTGTACGGGCACATCGAGGAGCCCCGCCACCGGGTGGACCACGTGCTGCGGCTGCGTGAGCTCCAGGACGAGACCGGCGGCTTCCAGGTCTTCATCCCGCTGCGCTACCAGCACGACTTCGTGGACATGAAGGACGGCAAGATCCGCAACCGCCTCCAGGCGCGGACGACCATGGCCACGGGCGCCGAGGCGCTGAAGACCTTCGCGGTCTCCCGGCTGCTGTTCGACAACGTCCCGCACGTCAAGGTCTTCTGGGTCATGCACGGCGTGCAGACGGCCCAGCTCGCGCTCCAGCACGGCGCGGACGACATGGACGGCTCGGTCGTCGAGTACAAGATCACGCACGACGCGGACAACTACGGCACGCCGAACAAGCTCACCCGCGACGACCTGCTGGAGCTGATCCGGGACGCCGGTTTCCGCCCGGTGGAGCGCAACACCCGGTACGAGATCATCCGCGAGTACCCGGGCCCGGACGCCGACCGCCGCGAGTCGCCGCAGCCCATGCGGGTCTGACCAGCCGCCCCACGGGTACTCGGGGGTCATGGCTGGTACCAAGGCCCCCGAGGACGCGTACACCGCCGAGCCCTTCGTGCCGGAGGGCGCCGGGATCGAGGCGCTGCGCGAGGCGGCCGCCGGGTGCCGGGGCTGCCCGCTGCACCGGGACGCGACCCAGACCGTGTTCGGCGCCGGTAACGTCCACGGGCGCGTCCTGCTGGTCGGCGAGCAGCCGGGCGACCAGGAGGACCGGCAGGGCGCGCCGTTCGTCGGGCCGGCCGGCAAGGTGCTCACCCGGGCGCTGGACGAGGCCGGGATCGAGCCGGGCGACACGTACGTCACCAACGCCGTCAAGCACTTCAAGTTCGAGGTCGTGCCGGAACGCGGCAAGCGCCGCATCCACAAGTCGCCCAGCCTCCGCGAGATGACCGCCTGCCGGCCGTGGCTGGAGGAGGAGCTGCGGCTCGTCGACCCCGAGGTGATCGTCGCGCTCGGCGCCACCGCCGGGAAGGCGCTGCTCGGCTCGTCGTTCCGGGTCACCAAGCAGCGCGGCATGCTCCTGCCGTTCCCCGGCCACGAGGAGCGCGGCGAGTGCCTGGTCGCGACCATCCACCCCTCCGCCGTGCTGCGCGCCGACGACCGCGAGGCGGTCTACGAGGGCCTGCTGTCCGACCTGCGGATAGCCGCACGGGCCCTGCGCTGAGCCGTTTATCGTCGAACGCATGCCGTTGAACTTCGAACTGGACCCCCAGGTCGACCGCACCCTCCGCGACGGCGTCCTCGGCCTGTGGACGGACGTCTCCAACGCGGGCGGTTCCGTCGGCTTCGTCCCGCCCGTCACCCCCGACGACATCCGCCCGGAGTGGGTCAAGCACCTCACCGCCATGGCCGAGGGCCGCACCCGCCTCCTCGTCGGCCGCGACGAGGACGGCTCCGTCGCCGCCACCGCCTTCATCGCGTACAACACGCACCGCCTGATGAAGCACTGGGTGTGGCTCTACACGGTGATGATCCACCCGCGCCACCAGGGCAAGGGGTACGGGCGCGACCTCATGGCCGCCACGGAGGCGGCGGTACGCGGCCGCGACGGCATCGAGGCGATCCGGCTCACCTGCCGGGGCGGCACCGGCGTCGACCGGTTCTACGCCTCGTGCGGCTACAAGGAGGTCGGCCGGGTCCCGGACGCGATACGGGTCGCCGAGGGTGACGACCGCGACGACATCATCATGTATCTGCCGCTCACCCCCTGAATTGATCGATTCGTCACGTGCTTCACTGGATGAGCAAGCAAGCGAGTAGGAAGAAGGCCCCGCCGTGTCCGCTGCCGTCAGGTACACCCTCATGCGCTTCGGCATCTTCGCCGGCTGCTTCTTCGCCCTCTGGGGACTGGTGTACGTCGGTGCGCTGCCGCGCGGGCTCGGCGACTCCAACCTGCTGTGGGTGCTGCTGCTGTCGATCGTGATCTCGGCGCCGCTCAGCTTCGTGCTGCTGCGCAAGCAGCGCGACGCGATGTCCGCGCAGATCGCCCCGAAGGTCGACGGCGTGAAGGCGCGGCTGGAGGCGAGCCGGTCCCAGGAGGACGCCTCCGCCCAGTGACGTAGCTCACGCCCCGTCTCGTACTCCCGCACCCCCGTGCCGAAGCCCCGCTTCGCACGGGGGTGTTGGCGTATCCGGGGCCGACTGCCTCAAAGAAGTGCTTTGAGGACCTCAAAGTTCAAGTGTTAACGTGTTCGGCGTGAAGACAGCAGTGCGCCCCCGTGAAGCCATGAGCCCGCCGCTCGTGGCGCGCCTGCATGTCGATCTCTGCCGCTGTATGTCCGCGGTCTGTTGCCGCGAAATCTGACCCGGCATCATGCAGCGGCGCCGCCGGAAGGCGCGTGCGCCGCACCCACCCCGTCCCGTATTCCCCGATACGCCCTACTGGAGTGTGTCCGTGTCCGCGTCCGCGAGCACCGAGAAGCCCACCCGCCGCATACCCAAGGTGCCCTTCTGGGCCCAGATCGTCGCCGGTCTCGTCCTCGGCGTCATCCTCGGCTGGGTCACCCGCACCTATGACGTGCAGTGGCTCCACACGACCCTCGACAAGGTCGGCCACATCTTCGTCCAGCTCCTGAAGCTGGCCGTCGCGCCGCTCGTCTTCTTCGCGATCCTGGTGTCCATCACCAACCTGCGGAAGGTCAACAACGCCGCCCGGCTGGCCTCCCGCACCCTGCTCTGGTTCATGATCACGTCGCTGATCGCGGTCGCCATCGGCCTCACGATCGGCCTGCTCACCAACCCGGGCGCCGGCACCGGCCTCACCCCGAAGGACGGCGAGAAGCCCGAGAACGCCGGGTCCTGGCTGGACTTCCTCACCGGGATCATCCCGACGGACGTCATCACGCCGTTCACCGAGCTGAACGTCCTCCAGATCGTCTTCATGGCCGCCGTCGCCGGCATCGCCGCCCTGAAGCTCGGCGAGAAGGCCCAGCCGATCCTCACCCTCAGCGAGTCGGTCCTGGAGCTGCTCCAGAAGGCCCTGTGGTGGGTCATCCGCCTCGCCCCCATCGGCACCGTCGGCCTCATCGGCTATGCCATCGCCGACTACGGCTGGGACCTCATCGGCAAGTACGCCACCTTCACCGCCGACGTCTACATCGGCTGCGCGCTGGTCCTCTTCGGCGTCTACCCGCTGCTCCTCGCGACTGTCGCCAAGGTCAACCCGCTCCAGTTCTTCAAGGGCGCCTGGCCGGCCATCCAGCTCGCCTTCGTCTCCCGCTCGTCCGTCGGCACCATGCCCGTCACGGTCAAGGTCACCGAGCGCCTCGGCGTGCCGAAGGAGTACACGTCCTTCGCCGTCCCGTTCGGCGCCACGACCAAGATGGACGGCTGCGCTGCGATCTACCCGGCGCTCGCGGCGATCTTCATCGCCCAGATCTTCGACGTCCAGCTCGGCATCCAGGACTACCTGATGATCGCCTTCGTCTCGGTCGTCGGTTCCGCCGCCACCGCCGGTCTGACCGGTGCCACGGTCATGCTGACGCTGACCCTCTCCGCGCTGGGCCTGCCGCTGGAGGGCGTCGGTCTGCTCATGGCGATCGACCCGATCCTGGACATGATGCGCACGGCCACGAACGTCGCCGGCCAGGCGCTCGTCCCGGTCGTCGTCGCCGCCCGCGAGAAGATCCTGGACCACGACGCGTACAACTCCGCCTCGGCGTCCCCGGTGGACGACGACTACGGCGTGCGCGAGGCCGAGCAGAAGGTGACCGTGCCGGTCACCGCCTGACGCCCGCCTGACGTTTCGTCATACAGAGGGGTGCCCCCACCGGCCGACGGTCCGGTGGGGGCACCCCTCTGGTACGTCAGAGCCCGGCGGTCTGGAGCAGCCGGTTGGGCGAGGACTTGCTCACGGTGAGGATGCCCTTCACGGACTGGTCGGTGATCCACTGGTAGACCTGCGCGGGGGTCGCGGAGGGGTAGCGGGCCTTGAGGAGGGCCGCCACGCCCGCGACATGGGGGCTGGCCATGGACGTGCCGTCCAGCGCCACGCTCCCGCCGCCGAGCCTGGCCGAGACGATGGCGGCGCCGGGCGCGTAGATGTCCAGGCAGGCGCCGTAGTTGGAGAAGCTGGTCTCCTGGTCCTGGTGGTTGGTCGCCCCGACGGTGAGGACCCGCTGCGCGCTCGCGGGGGAGACGTTGCAGGCGTCGATCGCGTCGTTGCCGGCGGCGACCACCGGCAGGACGCCGCTGTCCGAAAGCGCGGTGGCCGCCTGGTTGACGGCGTCGCTCCTGGGGCCGCCGAGGGAGCCGTTGAGCACCGCGGGCTGCCTGGCGTTCTTGGCGACCCAGTCGAACCCGGCGATGATGCCGGCCCAGGAGCCCTTGCCGTCGCAGCCCAGGACGCGGACGCTGACCAGGCGCGACTGCCGGGCCACTCCGAAGTTCGACCCGCCGACGGTGCCCGCGACGTGCGTGCCGTGGCCCTGGCAGTCCTGGCCGTTCCGTCCGTCGCCCATGGCGTCGAAGCCGGGCACGGCACGGCCGCCGAACTCGGCGTGCGCGTAGTCGATGCCGGAGTCGAGGATGTACGCCGTGGCGCCCGCACCGGTGCTGTTGACGTTGAACTGGTTGTTGAGCGGCAGGTACGGCTGGTCGATGCGGTCCAGGCCCCAACTGGCCGCGATCACCCGGGGGGTGGGGCCGGCCTGCGCCACCGGCGGGGCGCCGACGCTGACCACCGCGTCCTGCTCGACGGCCGCCACGTCCGGAAGGCCGCGCACGGACGCCAGTTGCGAGGCGTCGAGCTTGGCGCTGAAGCCGCGCAGCACGCTGGAGTACTCGTGGACCGGGGTGATGCCGAGCTGCTGGGTGACCTTGGCCGATACGGTGCCGGACTTCAGGGTGACGATGTACTGGCCCGGGACGGGCGTTCCCGTGGTGGTGCGCAGCGGGGCGGGTTCCGGGGTGGGTTCGGCGGCGGTGGCGGTGGCCGGGGTGGCGGCGAGGGGGAGCAGCAGGAGCAGCGCGGCCAAGCCGCGGCGGGCGGACAGCCTCATGCAGTTACTCCGTTCGGGAGTGGCTGACGAAGAGCGACGTCTGTAGGGAAGCAGTCCGCCGGTGTACCGGAATATCACCTACTGGAGTGACATGCACACTATTGGTAGCGAAGGGCGCATGTGCCCCTGCTCCGTGCGCGGCCCGCGCCCTTCCGGCGGGCCGTAGGCTTACCGACTACCGAGGAGTAGGAGGACGGGTGTCGTGAAGAGCACGGGTGCGAAGGCCAAGCGCATGCCGCGGGCCGTGCGCGAGCAGCAGATGCTGGACGCGGCCGTGCAGACGTTCGGGCAGCGGGGGTACCGGGCGGCGTCGATGGACGAGATCGCCGAACTGGCCGGGGTGTCCAAGCCGTTGGTGTACCTGTACCTGAACTCCAAGGAGGAGCTCTTCACCGCCTGCATCCGCCGCGAGGCCGCCGCGCTGATCGCCGCCGTCCGGGACGCGGTGGAGGAGGCCGCCGCCGAGCCGGGGCGGCCGGCCGACCAGCAGTTGTGGGCGGGGCTCACCGCCTTCTTCACGCACACCGCCGAGCACCCGGACGGCTGGGCGGTGCTGCACCAGCAGGCGCGCACGCACGGCGAGCCGTTCGCCGCGGAGGTGGCGGCCATGCGGGACGAGATCGCCGCGTTCGTGACCGGCCTGATAGGCGAGGCGGCCCGGGACGCGCACCAGGACCCCGCGTTCGGCGACCGGGACGTGTCCGGGCTCGCCCAGGCGCTGGTGGGCGCGGCCGAGTCGCTGGCGCAGTGGGCCAACGAGACCCCCGGGGTGTCCGCCAAGGAGGCCGCCGCCACCCTGATGAACTTCGCCTGGACGGGCCTGGGCAACCTCATGGACGGGCAGCGCTGGTCGCCGTCCCGGTGAGGTACGGGCGGCCGCCGTCGCCGCGCAGCTCGAAACGGTCGCCGTCGGCGGCGTACGTCACGGTCGAGGGCAGCGGGACGGGCGCCCTGAACTCCGCTTCCACGTGGGCGGCGTGCGGGGGGCTCAGCTCCGCCACGCAGCGGGCGAACGTCCACATGCCGTGGGCGATGGGCCGGGGGAAGCCGAAGACCCGGGCGCTGAGCGGGTGCAGGTGGATCGGGTTGCGGTCGCCGGACACGCGGCCGTAGCGGCGGCCCAGGTCGGAGGCGAGGCGCCATTCGGCACGGGCGGCGAGCGGGGCGTGCGGGGGCGCGGGCGCGGGACCGGGATCGGGTGTCGGGGCGGGGCCGGGACCGGGTGCGGGACCGGGTGACCGGCCGGGGCCGGGGGCTTGGGCCGACCCCAGGCCGGGTGTCGGGGCGGGGGCCCGGCCAGGGGTGGAGGCGGGGCCGGGACCGGTCGCCACCGCGTCGGGCGTTCCGTGGCGGGCCAGGTAGCCGCTGCGGGACTCCCAGACCGGTTCGCCCGCCACGTGGGCCTCGGTGGCGACGGTCACTTCGGTGCCGCGCCGGTGCGGTGTCAGGGCGGCGACGTGAACGGTGAGTTGGAGGCGCTCGGCCGGGAGCAGGGCGCGGTGCCGGGTGACCGTGATCCAGGTGTGGACCAGCCCGAGGAGCGGCAGCGGGAAGTCCCGGGCGGCCATCAGCCGCATGGTGAGCGGGAATCCCAGGACGTGCGGGTACGGCAGCGGAACCGGCCCCGACTCGGAGAACCCGCACACGCGCGCGTACGCCGCGAGGCGGTCCGGGTCGATCCGTACGTCCGGCTCGGCGAGCCGCCACCGGCCGGGCGTGACGGTCACCCCGTGCCCGGGCCGCCGGAAGGGTGAGCGCAGGGCGCCCAGGGCGAGGGCGAGCGGCAGGTTCACGGCCCTCACGCGCCCGGGGCCGGGGCGGGTGCTGTGGCGGTGCGGTGCGGATCGCGCTCGGCCATTGTCCTGACTCCCTGCTCGGCCCTAGATTTACTCCCGAGTAAGGTTACTCAGAGGTCAGGACCTGGTCGAGACCGTGCGCGCCCACGA
The DNA here is from genome assembly GCF_040674455.1 of Streptomyces sp. NPDC049837. Taxonomy (NCBI): domain Bacteria; kingdom Bacillati; phylum Actinomycetota; class Actinomycetes; order Kitasatosporales; family Streptomycetaceae; genus Streptomyces; species Streptomyces sp. NPDC049837. The sequence continues at coordinate 56,485 of NZ_JBFAMP010000009.1, forward strand.
CTCGGCCCCGGCCCGACGAAGGAGCCGCACGTGACAGCCGCCCCCACCCAACTGCCGCACGAAGTCTCCGTACCGCCCCTCGTCCCACCGGTGACGAGCGGTTCCCTGGCCGACATCCCCTTCGACAACGCCCGCGAGGCACCCACCGATCCGGTCCTGAGCAGGAAGAACCCCGACGGCACCTGGTCCGACGTACCGGCCGCCGACTTCGCCGCCGAGGTCCTCGCCGTCGCCAAGGGGCTCGTGGCCGAGGGGCTCCGGCCCGGCGACCGGCTGGCCATCATGGCCCGTACGACCTACGAGTGGACCCTGCTCGACTTCGCCGCCTGGGCCGCCGGCCTGATCACCGTGCCCGTCTACCCGACGTCCTCCGCCTTCCAGACCCGCTGGATACTCCAGGACTCCGGCGCCGTGGCGTGCGCCGTCGAGACCATGGACCAGGCCCGGCTCGTCAGCAACGAGCGCAAGCAGATGCCCGGGCTGACGCACCTGTGGGTCTTCGACAACGGCGCGGTCGGCGCGCTGCGGCAGGCGGGCGCCCGGATACCCGACGAGGTCATCACCGCCCGCCGGGCCGGTCTCTCCCCGGACTCGATCGCCACCCTGATCTACACCTCCGGCACCACCGGCCGCCCCAAGGGCTGCGTCCTCACACACGCCAACTTCTTCGCCGAGGTCGACAACGCGATCGAACTGCTCCACCCGGTCTTCAAGAGCGTCAGCAAGGACCCGGCCTCCACCCTGCTCTTCCTGCCCCTCTCCCACGTCTTCGGCCGGATGGTCGCCATCGGCTGCCTCCGCGCCCGGGTACGGCTCGGCCACGCGCCGTCGATCCGGACCGAGGACCTGCTCGCGGACCTGGCCGGTTTCCGGCCGACGTTCCTGCTGGCGATCCCGTACGTCCTGGAGAAGGTCTTCAACACCGGCCGCGCCACCGCCGAGAAGATGGGCCGCGCCGCGTCCTTCGACCGGGCGGCGACCGTCGCACGGCGGTACGGCGAGGCGGTGGAGGCCGCCCAGCACGGCACCGGCCCCGGACCGTCACTCGGGCTGCGGGCCGCCCGCGCCCTGTACGACCCGCTGGTCTACCGCCGCATCCGGGCGGCCCTCGGCGGCCGCGTACGGTACGCCATCTGCGGCGGCTCCCCGCTGGGGCGGCGCCTGGCGTCCTTCTACGCGGGCGCGGGCATCGAGGTGTTCGAGGGGTACGGCCTGACGGAGACCACCGCAGCGTCCACCGTCACCCCGCCGCTCAAGCCCCGGCTCGGCACGGTGGGCCGGCCGCTGCCGGGTACGTCGGTACGGATCGCCGGGGACGGGGAGGTCCTGCTGCGGGGCGGCCACGTCTTCGGCGGCTACTGGGACGCGGAGGCGGGCCGGGCGGTGCCGGCGGTCACCGACGACGGCTGGCTGGCCACCGGCGACCTGGGCGCGCTGGACGAGGACGGCTACCTCACCATCACGGGCCGCAAGAAGGACGTCATCATCACCTCGGGCGGCAAGAACGTCACCCCCGCCCCGCTGGAGGACTGGCTGCGCGCCCACCCCCTGGTCGCCCAGTGCATGGTGGTCGGCGACAACCGCCCGTACGTCACGGCGCTGATCACCCTGGACCCGGACGGTCTGGCGCACTGGCGCCGGATGCGGAAGAAGGACGACGTGCCGCTGCGGGACCTCGTGACGGACGAGGACCTCAACGCCGCCCTGCAACGCGCCGTCGACGAGGCCAACCGCCTGGTCTCGCGCGCCGAGTCCATCCGCCGCTTCCGCGTCCTGGCGGCCGACTTCACCGAGGAGAGCGGCCACCTGACACCGTCCCTGAAGCTCAAGCGGGCGGCGATAGCGCGGGACTTCACGGCGGACATAGAGGCCCTGTACGAGGACGAGGGCGCCCGGCGTGCCCGCCACTTGGGAATATGAAGCGGCAATATGCGGGTGGCACGGTGCATTCGCCATGCCCAATGCGTGAATAGGGCCATACGAAAAGCGCGTGCCGGGCTCCCCTTGCCCGCCGGGCGGCGCCGTCACCCGAACGCGTGGGCCGCCTTGCCGCTCGACCGTCCCGGCCGTCGCATGGACAGGGACGAGGGGGCACCGAATCCGGCGCGAAAGGCTGCCATGTTTGTTCGTACGACCTATGCGACAGGTGATCCGGCGAAGCTCGACCAAGCCGTGCGGGCTCTGACCACGGACGGCAGGGAACAGCTCGTCAAGGAGCCGGGCTTCCGTGGCGCGGGGCTGTTCGTGGACCGTGAGGTCGGCAAGCTGCTGACCGGGACGTGGTGGGAGGACGAGGAGGCGCTCCGGGCGAGCGCCGACCGCATGGGCGAGCTGCGCGCCCGGGTGCTGGCGGAGTTCGCGGCGACCATGACGGTCGACAACTGGGAGGCCGCTGTCGTCTCACGGCCCGAGTCGGTCGGCGAGGGCGCCCGCTTCCGGCTGACCCGGTTCGAGTTCGCCCCCTCCGACGCGGACCTCCTGGTCGACGCGTTCGAGAACGACGTCCTGCCCAGGCTCCAGGGCATGAAGGGCTTCCTGGGCGGATCGCTGCTCCTGGACCGCCCCGGCGGCCGGGGCATGGTGGGCGCGATCTACGCCGACCGGGACAGCCTGGCGGCCTCCCGGGGCCCGGTCGCCGCACTGCGCGGCCAGGCCGCGACCAAGGCGCGGTCGACCGTGCGGTCGGTGGAGGAGTTCGACGTGGTCATGGTGGAGGCCCGGCCGCCGTCCTGACGGCCGTACGGGCCGGCGACCGTGTCAGCTCGCCGCCGCCCACGCCCACACCGCCGCGGTCACCGGCACCGGACAGGCCAGGGCGCCGAGCAGGGCCAGGCGGGCGGAGCGGGAGAGGCGACGCATGCCGGGGGCGAAGTACACGGCGGCCAGTGCGCCCCCGGCCACGACGAGCGCCAGGGCCGCCCGGAGCAGGAACGGCACCGGGGACTCCCCGACGGACGCGGCCCAGACGCTGAGGATCATCACCAGGACCGCCAGAGAGGAGAGCGACAGCACCGTCACCGCCCAGAGCACGGCGGCGAGGACGACGTACAGCGTCTTTCCCCGGGGAGCGGGGGCGGGAGCAGGAGTGGTGCGCATGGCAGCAGTCTGTGGCGGCCGGCCGGCGACCGCATGAGCGGAAGTACTCAGGACGCGGCTCAGAACACCACCCGCGCCCCGGTGACGGCCGCGACGCCGGCGGGGTCGCCGTCGCAGGCGATGTCGCCGAGCGGTGGCCGGCCCGAGAGGTGGCGCATCAGGGTGACGGCGTCCGCCTGGACCACCACGGCGGGCGTGCCGCGGCCCAGACCCCAGCGCCCGCCGGCCGGCCCGGACAGGTCCAGGTACGTGGGCGGGCCGCTCCAGGCCAGGGCGAGGTCCAGCAGCACCTGCCCGACGACCTCCTTGTCGTGCTCCCGCAGCACGAGCTCCTGCCCGGTGGCGTCGCAGACGTCCACCCGGTGCATCCAGGTGTCCCGGGTGAGCAGGACCCGGGCCAGGTAGTCCATGGAGTCCTCGGGCAGCTCCTTCGACTCGGGGAAGAGCGGGCTCAGGCGCATGCGCCGCCGCACGGCGACCGGCATGCGCTCCACCGAGCGCACCCCGCGCGGGCCGAACCGGGTCAGCAGCCCGACCAGGACGTGCGGCGGTACGGAGCGCCGGGCGTCGACCTGGCACTGGTTGTGCGCGTGCAGCGGCGTCAGCCCCGGGTAGCGCCGGCGGCCGCGCACTGTCCGGCCGACCAGCAGCCAGGGCCGCGCGAGCTCCTCGTACTGCCCCAGCACGTGCGAGGTGAGGTCCCGCACGGTCCAGCCCTCGCACGCCGTGCCGAGCGACCAGTCGCCGGGAGCCAGCCGGCCCAGCGTGGCGAGCATGGCGCGCACCTCGGCCGCGTTCACCGCGCGCGCCCGCAGCGGGTGCGTACGGGGGATGCCGAGGGCGGAGGCCGCTGCGGTGGTGACCATGGGGTGCCTCCCTGGGGGCGGACGTTCTCCCCGAGACACGACTCACGCTACGCCCGTCGTGAGGAGTTTTCCCGCCGGGTGCGGTACGCGTAAAACGTTTGTGCGGTGGCACGGTCGACCGCGATCGTTGGGCGGTGCTGACCGAGAAACAGGCGACGAAGCAGGGGACGAAGCAGGCGACGCTGAGCCGTCCGATGGTGCTGCTCCTGGCCGTGGCCTGCGGCGTGGCCGTCGGCAACATCTACTTCCCCCAGGCGATCAGCCCGCTCGTCGCCGCCGGCCTGCACGTGCCGCCCGGCACGGCCGCCCTGATCGTGACGGCGGCTCAGTTCGGTTACGCGGCCGGGATCTTCCTCCTCGTACCCCTCGGGGACCGCTTCCCGCACCGCCCGCTGATCGCCGCACTCCTCTCCGTCACCGGCCTGAGCCTGCTCGCCGCGAGCGCCGCGCCCGGGCTGCCGCCGCTCGTCGCGGCGAGCGCGCTGGTCGGCGTGACGACCGTGGTGGCACCGCTCGTCGCCCCGATGGCGGCCGGCCTGGTGGCCGACGACCGGCGCGGGGCCGTCACCGGCACCCTGCTCGCCGGCTCCATCGGCGGCATGCTGCTGTCCCGCGCCGCCGGCGGGACGCTGGGCGAATGGCTGGGCTGGCGGGCGCCGTACGTGCTCGCCGGGGCCGTCTCGCTGCTCATGGCGGCGGTCCTGGCCCGTACGCTGCCGAGGACCGCGCCGCCGTCCAGGCAGCCGTACCCGGCGCTGCTGGCCGCCTCGCTGCGCCTGCTGCGCGACGAGCCCGAGCTGCGCCGCTCCTGCTTCTACCAGGCGACGGCCTTCGGCGCGTTCACCGCCGTCTGGACGGGCGCCGCGCTGCTGCTGACGGGCCCGGCGTACGGGCTCGGCGCCCAGGCGGTCGGTGTGCTCGCCCTGGTGAACGTCGCCACCATGCTCGCCACCCCGGCGGCGGGCCGGGCGGTCGACCGGCGCGGCCCCGACGCGGTCAACCTCGTCTGCTTCCTCGCGATCCTCGCCTCGGCCGCCGTCCTCGCCCTCGGCGCCACCGGCGGTGTGCCCGGGCTGGCGGCCCTGGCGCTCGGCACACTGCTGCTCGACGTCGCCATGCAGTCCGGCATGGTCGCCAACCAGGTACGCATCTGGGCCCTGCGCCCCGAGGTGCGAAGCCGCCTCAACACCGCGTACATGATGTGCGCCTTCCTCGGCGGCGGCCTCGGCTCCTGGGCCGCCACCCGCGCCCACACCCACCTCGCCTGGCCCGGCGTCTGCACCCTGATCGCCACCCTCGCCGCCCTGGGCCTCGCCCGCCACCTGCTCCACACCCGAAAGGCCTGACCCGTGCGCATACCCCGGCCCGCGGCCCGCGTCGCCGTCCTCGACCCCGCCGGAGCGGTCTTCCTCTTCCGCTACGACAACGAAGAGGTGGGCGTCCACTGGGCCATGCCCGGCGGCGGCCTGGAACCGGGCGAGACCCCCCGCGAGGGCGCCCTGCGCGAACTGCGCGAGGAGACGGGCTGGTACGACGTGGCGCCGGGGCCGCTCCTGTGCACCTGGGAGCACGACTTCACCCGGGCCGGCATCCCCGTCCGCCAGCACGAGCACATCTACCTCGCCCACGGTCCGCGCCGGGACCCGGCCGAGGAGGCGGCCGCCGCGCGCGCCGGCGACGCCATCCTCACCTGGCGCTGGTGGACCCCGGACGACCTGGCCGCCCCCGACGCGGAACCGGTCTGGCCGCCCCGGCTCGCGGAACTGCTACGGGCCCTGGACGGCTAGCGGCGGGACCTCCACCGCCGTACCAGCTCCTCCGCGTCCAGCGGCGTGAGCCGCAGCGGCGGGCCCGCCGGGGGGCGGCGGAGGGCTGCCGTGATCTTCTCGTTGACGTCCGCGACGATCCGGCGCACCTCCGCCTCGCTCGCCGCCCGCCCCACCGCCTCCAGCGCGTCCTCCGCCTCCTTGCGGAGGGCGAGCGCGGGCGGCAGGACGGGGGCGATGCCCTCGCGGTGCATCTTGCCCTTGACCCACCACAGTTCGTCGTACGGGGCGGTGTCGTCGGGCAGCGGCTTGCCGAAGCCGGAGAGGTGCTCGAAGTCACCGCGCTCCGTCGCCTCGCGGATCTGCTTGTCGACCCATGACTCGAAGTCGACACCGGGCGGTTTCCGTTCGGTCATGCCTCCGAGCGTACGCCGGGCGGGTTCAGCAGTTGCCGGACGCCGGCTTTCCGGCGAACCGGTCCGCCAGCCAGTCCGCCGCCCTCGGGGACTCGGTGATCACGCCCGAGATGTGCTCGCCGAGCACGATGGTCCGCCAGTTGACCTCGGCGCCCCTGGCGCACCAGTCCTTGCGCAGTCCCGACCCCAGGGAGTACGGGATCAGCTCGTCGGCGAGCGCGTGGTACAGGTACACCGGGTGGTCGGGCGCCTTCCGGCCGAGGTCCGACTCGGCGAGCCTGGCCTGCCACTCGGGGGTCTCCAGCGGGTTCTTCACCGTCAGGTCGGAGATCCGCTTGAAGGAGCCGACCGTCGTGTCGACCGCCACGCAGTTGTTCCGGAAGAAGCCGATCAGGGCCTTGCCGGCCGCGTTCAGGTACGAGTCGAGCTTCAGCTCCGGGTACGCCGCGTCCTGCCCGGCCGCCGCCATGAACAGCAGGCCCGAGCCGTAGGACCCGTCGTGCACGGGCGCGAGCTTCGCCAACTGCGCCGGTACGCCACCGGTCGCCGTGCCCTTCACCTTCAGCTCCGGGGCGTACGAGGAGTGCAGCTCGGCCGCCCAGCTCGACGCCTGGCCGCCCTGCGAGTAGCCCATGATGCCGATCGGGGTGTCCGCGCCGAGGCCCGCCTCCGGGAGGCGGATCGCCGCGCGGGCGGCGTCCAGCATGGCGTGCCCGGCCGAGGGCCCGGCCGTGTAGGTGTGCTCGCCCGGGGTGCCGAGGCCCTCGGAGTCGGTGACCACCACCGCCCAGCCGCGCCAGGTGAGCTGCTGGATCAGGTTGGCCTCCATGGTGGTGCCGTTGGGGAAGCCCGCACTCGGGGCGCACGAGTCGCCGAGCCCGACCGTGCCGACGGCGTACGTGATGAGCGGGCGGGGCCCGGTGCGGCCGTCCTGCGGGACGATCACCGTGCCGGAGACGACGTTCGGGGCGCCGGTCGCCGAGGTCGAGCGGTAGTGGATCTTCCACGCCTTGGTGGCGGTCGGCCGGCCGGGCAGCGGGTGGAAGGCGGAAGGCTCGGTGCTCACCAGGTCGCCGGGGCGGCCGTTCCCGGCCTCGGCGGAGGCGGTCGCGAGAGTGGGGGTGGCTGAGGACAGGGCGAGTGCGGCCACGCAGGCCAGCACCCTCGTACGTACACGCATGTGCGGCTCTCCCTACGTCCGGTGTGGGGGTGGGGAGACCGTAGTGACTCGCGAGTAAGTACGGGGCTGACCGGAACGCTCAGCTTCACTGACCCCGGTACGCACCCGGCGTCGTGCCCGTCCACCGCCGGAACGCCCGGTGGAACGAGGTGTCCTCCGAGAAGCCCAGCCGCGCGGCCAGCTCCGCGATCGGCTCCCGCCCCTCCGCCAGGCCCGCGATCGCCGCGTCCCGCCGGACCGTGTCCTTCAGCCGCCGGAACGAGGTGCCCTCCTGCTGGAGCCGGCGCCGCAGCGTCGCCGGGCTCACCGCCAGCCGCGCCGCGACCTCCACCAGCGACGGCAGCCGGGGCGAGGCCCGCAGCGCCCGGGCCAGCGCGCTGTGCACCTGCTCGGCCACGGTCGTGCCGTACGCCCGGCGGCTGAGCAGCTCGAAGGGCGACCGGCGCAGCATCACCGCCAGGTCCTCCTCGTCCCGGACGAGCGGGGCGGCCAGCCAGTGGGCGTGGAACGCGGCCTCGGTCACTTCGGCGCCGAAGCGCACCGGGCAGCCGAAGAGGTCGGCGTACTCGTCCCGGTGCGGGGGTGCCGGATACCCGAAGCCGGCCCGCAGCAGCGGGATGCGGCGGCCCACCAGCCAACTGCACAGCCGGTGCCAGATGATCATCAGGCACTCGGCCACGAACGGGTCGGGCAGCTCGCCACGCACCGTGAGCACCGCCTCGCCGCCCGCCCGCCGCAGGGCCAGGTCCGGCCCGCCCGGGAACAGTTGGTAGAACGCCGTACCGCGCTCGATCGCCGCGCCCAGGTCACGGCAGCCCAGCGAGACGTGGCACATCATCGCGAACGTCCCCGGACGGCTCGGCGCCGGCCCGAGGCCCAGGAACTCGTCGCCCGTCGCCCGGTACAGCGCCCGGAACAGCAGGGCGAACTGCGCCGAGGTGACCCGCGCCCGGTCGTCGCCCAGCAGCAGCGGCGGGATGCCGGCGGCCTGGAGGAGCGGCACGGTGTCGAGCCCGTGCCGCCGCGCGCCGCGCAGCAGCGCCCGCACATGGTGCACGGTGATGGTCCGCTTGGCCATGACCGGACCGTACCGGGGTTGAGCGCCGGGGTCAGCGGGCCTGACGTTTCCCGTCATGCCGCCCGCCCGGGGAGCCTTCCTACCGTCGGGCCATGACACGACGTCCACAGACGCTGGCGGTGTTCACCGAATGGGCGGGCGAGCGGCACGGGCAACTGCCCGCGCTGCGCCACAAGCAGGGCGACGGGACCTGGACCTCCGTCTCCTACGACGGCCTCAGGGCGACCGTGCGCGCCACCGGACAGGCGCTGATCGCCCTGGGCGTGGCCCCCGGCGACCGGGTGGCGATCCTGTCCGAGACGCGGGTGGAGTGGACGTACGCCCACTTCGCCGCGCTCGCGGCCGGCGCGGTCGTCGTGCCGGTCTACCCGACGGCGGGGGAGGAGGAGCTGGTCTGGGTGCTCGGCGACTCGGGGGCCTCGGTGGTGCTCGTCGAGGACGCGGCGCAGGCGGACCGGGTGGCGGCCGTACGGGGGCGGCTGCCCGCGCTGCGGCACGTGGCGGAGCTGGGCGGCCTCCACGGAACGGGCGCCCCTGACGCGCTGCTCGCCCGCGCGGCCGCCGTCCGCCCCGGCGACGGCGCGGCGATCGTCTACACGTCCGGCACCACCGGCCCGCCCAAGGGCGTCCGCCTCACCCACGGCAACCTCGGCGCCGTCCAGGACGCCACGCTGCCGCTCATCGAGGGCGGCCCCGGTGACCGCACGTACCTCTACCTGCCGCTCGCGCACCTGCTCGCCCAGCTCATCCAGTTCACGACCCTGCTGTACGGCGGCGAGCTGTGCTACTTCGGCGGGCGTGTGGAGGACGTCGTCACCGAGCTGGCCGAGGCCCGGCCCACGCACCTGCCCTCGGTGCCGCGCCTCTTCGAGAAGGTGCACGGCATGGCGCGGGCGTTCGATGCGACGCCCGAGCAGGTGCGGGAGGCGCTGGGCGGGCGGTTGCGGTGGGCGCTGACCGGGGCGGCGCCCATCGCGCCCGAGACGCTGGAGTTCCTCTCGGGGTGCGGCATCCAGGTCTTCGAGGGCTACGGCATGACCGAGTCGGGCGGCGTGATCTCGCTGAACCATCCCGGCGCGGTGCGGTACGGGACGGTCGGGCGGCCCGTGCCGGGGTGCGAGGTGCGGATCGCCGGGGACGGGGAGGTGCTGGCGCGGGGTCCGATGGTGGCGGCGGGGGAGGTCGCGGACGACGGGTGGCTGCACACGGGCGACCTGGGGGCGCTGGACGACGACGGGTACCTGACGATCACGGGCCGCAAGAAGGACCTGATCATCACGTCGTCCGGCAAGAACCTGAGCCCGGCGGAGGTGGAGCTGCTCATCGAGCGGTCGCCGGTCGTCTCGCACGCCGTCATGGCCGGCGACCGCCGTCCGTACCCGGTCGCCCTGATCACCGTGGACGCCGACGCCGTGCGGGGCCTGGACGCCGCCGCCGTGCGGGCCCTGGTCCAGGAGGCGGTCGACGCGGCCAACGCCCAGGTGTCGCGCCCGGCCCGGATCCGGGCGTTCACCGTCCTGGACGAGGACTTCAGCGTCGCCGGCGGCGTTCTCACGCCGACGCTGAAGGTGCGGCGGAAGGCGGTGCTGGAACGGTACGCGGCGGAGATCGACAAGCTGTACGTGTGATGGCGGGAAAAAGGCAGGAGCCCTTTCCGTGCGGCCGTGAGACCGGACGGAAAAGGCTCCTTGGGTACTACTGAATCGGGTACTGAAAGTCGTGCGCGATCGCCGACCCGGGCAATTAGGCCGGGGTGACGTTCTCCGCCTGCGGGCCCTTCGGGCCCTGCGTGACGTCGAAGTTCACGAGCTGGTTCTCCTCGAGGGAGCGGAAGCCAGTCGCGTTGATCGCGGAGTAGTGGACGAAGACATCCGGGCCGCCGCCGTCCTGGGCGATGAAGCCGAAGCCCTTTTCAGCGTTGAACCACTTGACGGTTCCGGTAGCCATAAGCCCTCCTATGGGCCAAAGGGTTGCCCTGCTCCAGAACCTGCCAAACAAGTCTGAAAACTACAAAAGCCTGCGGGTCACATGCTCCGCAGGCTCTGTACTGCAAGGGAAACCAAACTGCAACTTGCGGCGAGCCTAGCACGCAGCGTGTGTGCATGGGTAGAGGGAAAGATCACGTCACCCGGATGTTTGACAGAGTTCATCCTCGCTGACGGCGGACCCGGCGATGCCCGGCGTACCAGACGGGTCTAGCCTCGCGTTGTGGACAATTCAACCGACGACCACCACCCGCTGCGGAGCCGGCCCCGCGTCGGACACATCCAGTTCCTGAACTGCCTCCCCCTGTACTGGGGCCTCGCCCGCACCGGAACGCTCCTCGATCTCGAGCTCACGAAGGACACCCCGGAGAAGCTCAGCGATCAGCTCGTACGCGGCGACCTCGACATCGCGCCGATCACCCTCGTCGAGTTCCTTCGGGCCGCCGACCGGCTCGTCGCCTTCCCCGACCTGGCGGTCGGCTGCGACGGGCCCGTCATGTCCTGCGTGATCGTCTCCCAGCGGCCGCTGGAGGACCTGGACGGGGCGCGTGTCGCGCTCGGCTCCACCTCGCGCACCTCCGTGCGCCTGGCGCAGTTGCTGCTCGCCGAGCGGTACGGAGTGGCCCCCGCCTACTACACCTGCCCGCCCGACCTGGGCGTGATGATGCAGGAGGCGGAGGCGGCCGTGCTGATCGGGGACGCGGCGCTGCGTGCCTCGCTGCACGACGCCCCGAGGCTGGGGCTCCAGGTCCATGACCTGGGGCAGATGTGGAAGGAGTGGACGGGGCTGCCGTTCGTCTTCGCGGTGTGGGCGGTCCGCAAGGACTACCTGGCGCGCGAGCCGCGCGTCGTGCGCCAGGTCCACGAGGCGTTCCTGGCCTCCCGTGACGTGTCGCTGGAGGAGGTCGCGAAGGTCGCCGAGCAGGCCGCGCGCTGGGAGGCGTTCGACGCGGTGGTGCTGGAGAAGTACTTCACGACCCTGGACTTCCGCTTCGCGGCCGAACAGCTCGCCGGGGTGCGGGAGTTCGCCCGCCGGACCGGGCCGACGACCGGGTTCCCGGCGGACGTGACGGTCGAGCTGCTGTCCTAGGAGGCGGGTATGGGGGCCTGCATGTGCTCGCTGATCCACTGGATCGAGCCGTCCCCCATGCCCTTCACATAGGTCTTGGCGTTGTGCTCGCCGTCCTGGATCACCTGGAGGCGGCTCTTGACCGGCCCCTTGGTGTACTTCTTGATGAACGACTTCACGTTGGCCACGCCGGATTCCCTGCTGCCGATCTGGAACGCCAGATACACCTCGCGGTCCTTGGAGTCCGGCTGCCCGCCCAGGAGCCCGGCGAGCCTCTCCGGGTTGTCCGCCTGCCTCTCCTTCTCGTGTCCGGCCCACAGCGGAGAATCCGGAACGGTGTCCGGGCCGGAGGCGATGACGGCCTTGAACTTGTCCGGGTGCTTCAGTACGGACTTCAGGCCGACGAACCCGCCGGACGACGAGCCCATGAACGCCCAGCCGTCCCGCGAGGCGAACGTACGGAAATTCGCCCGGACGAAATCGGGAACGTCCTCCGTCATCCAGGTGCCCATTTTCGGCTGCCCGGGGATGTCGCTGCCGTCGTAGTAGTGCTCCTTGTCCGGGTTGAGGACCGGCATGACCACGACGAAGGGCAGACTCTTGCCCTCTTTCGACCACTCGCTGATGCTGCTCTGCAACTTGAGGTCGGTGCCCATCCAGTAATTGTTCGGATAGCCGTTGCCGCCGGGCAGGGCGATCAGCACCGGGAAGCCGCTGTTCGCGTACTTCGGGTCGAAGTACTGCGGGGGCGCCCAGACCCAGACCTTGCCCGTGAAGCCGGACTTGGCGCCGTGCAGCGTCGTCACGCCGATCTTGGTGCCGTCGGGGAGCGTGTTGGCGGTGGTGAACTCCGCCTTGGGGCCGGCCGGCATCAGGGTCTTGGGGAGGGCCTTCCCCTTCGCGTCCGTGGCCCGGGGTGCGGGGGCCGACGCGCTCGGGCCGTCGAAGGACACCGGGGCGCCTTCGCCGGAGCAGCCGGTGAGCAGGGCGAGCGAGCCGAGGGCGACGGCGGCTATGAGCGCCTTGGCGGGACGTGTCATGGAGCACTCCGGGTCTTTCGGGGCATTTACGGCCAGGTAGATGGCCGTGGACCCCAACCGGTTCCGTGCCGTCCCGTCTACGCTGCTGTACGCGACGACGTACGGGGGGAAGGCGCATGCAGCCGCTCGAAGTTGGCGAACCGGCAGCCATCGGTCCCTACCGGCTGCTCGGCAGGCTCGGGGCGGGCGGCATGGGCCGGGTCTACCTCGCCCGCAGCGAGGGCGGCCGGACCGTCGCGGTCAAGGTCGTGCACCCGCACTTCGCGCTGGACGAGGAGTTCCGGGCGCGGTTCCGGCGGGAGGTCGAGCTGGCGCGGCGGGTCGGCGGCGATGGGGCATCCCCTGCTCGAACCGGTTCGGGAGCCTGGGGATGGACGGCGCCCGTGCTCGACGCGGACCCCGAGGCACCCGTCCCGTGGGTCGCCACCGGGTACGTCCCCGGGCCCCCGCTCGCCCGGGCCGTCACCGACCACGGGCCGCTGCCGGAGCACACCGTACGGGCGCTGGGCGCCGGACTGGCCGAGGCCCTGGCGGCGGTGCACGCGCTCGGGCTCGTCCACCGGGACGTCAAGCCCTCGAACGTCCTGCTGGCCCTGGACGGGCCCTGCCTCATCGATTTCGGCATCGCCCGCGCGACGGACGGCACCGCGTCGCTCACGTCCACCGGCGTCTCGGTCGGCTCGCCCGGCTACATGGCGCCCGAGCAGATCCTCGGCAAGGGCGTGACGGGTGCCGCTGACGTCTTCTCGCTGGGCGCCGTCCTCGCGTACGCGGCGACCGGCGCGGCCCCCTTCCCGGGCGACTCGTCGGCCGCCCTCCTCTACAAGGTGGTCCACGAGGAGCCGGAGCTGGGCGGCGCCCTCTCCGGTGGGCTGCGGGACCTGGTGGCCGCGTGCCTGGCCAAGGACCCGGCCGCCCGCCCCGCGCCGGGTGAGCTGGCCGCACGGCTGGCCCCGGGCGGGGCGGCCGCGCTGGTGGCAGGCGGCTGGCTGCCGGGCCCGCTGGTGCAGCGGGTCAGCCGGGACGCGGTACGGCTGCTGGACCTGGAGCCGGCGGCGGCGGACCCGTCCGGTTCGGGACCGGTGCCGTTCAGCAGCCCGGCGGTGGGGGCGTCCGGCGGGCCGGTGGTTTCCGGCGTCTTCGGCCCGCCCATCGAACCCGTACCGGCGGTGGACGCGCCGCCCCCGGCCCGTAAGCCCGTGTCGCTGTCCCTCACGACGGCCTCCGAACCGGCGCCCGGCCGGGGCCGCCGGCTGAGCTGCACGGTCGCCCTGGCCGTGGCGGGCGCCCTGGCGGCGGTGACGGTGGGCGGCGGCACCCTCCTCGGCCTGTTCGACCGGGGCGGTGGCCACAACGACGCGGCCGAGCCGCCGGGCAAGACATCCCCGGGCGACGCCGCCCCGCCGCCCGCCTCCCTGCCGAAGGCGTTCATCGGCACCTGGAAGGGGTCCACCCAGGAGCAGAACGGCCTGCCGCACGGGGAGCTCACCGCCGTCTTCACGCCGGGCGGCAAGGGACAGGACGTGGTGCGGCTGACCACGACCCTCAGCGTCCTCGGGACGAGCGTCGAATGCCACAGCATCGGCAGGCTGACCTCGGCCGAGCCGAGGAAACTGCGTGTCACGGACCGCACCGACCCCGGCAGGCCCGGCTCCCCGGGCATGTGCACCGGCACGTCCGCCACCCTGACGTTCACCCTCAACGAGGACGGCACCCTGGCCTACCGGTCCGACGAGGACGCGGCGGGCAACCCGTACGGAACGCTACGGAAGTCCGGCTGAGCCGTTCGGGAACACGTACCGCACGCCGGTCAGCCGCTCCGACACCTCCCACAGCCGGCGCCCGGTCCCGGCATCGGTCGCCGCCGGGGCCGCCCGGACCCGCGTGGGCGCGCCGCGCAGCTCGGCCGGGCCGTCCGGACCGATGAACCGGCCGCCCTCCAGGCCCGGTTCGGTCGCCGCGTAGAGCTGGGGCAGCGCTCCCCGGTCCGGGGACTGGGCGAGCGGGAGCAGGACGCGGCCGAACAGCAGCCGCACCATCCCGACCGGCGTGCCCCTCTGGAGGTTGGTCGCGGTGTAGCCGGGGTGGGCGAGCACGCTGCGCACCGGGCTGCCGGCCGCGGCCAGCCGCAGGTGGAGCTCCCGGCCGAAGACGGCGTTGGCGAGCTTCGACTGGTTGTAGAACGCCATGGGCCGGTACGCGCGTTCGCCGGAGAGGTCGTCGAAGAAGAGGCGCCCCTGCCGGTGGTTGGCCGAACTCACCGTGACCACCCGGGGGTCGCGCCCGGCGGCCAGCAGATCGAGCAGCAGCCCGGTGAGCGCGAAGTGGCCGAGGTGGTTGCAGGCGAACTGGAGCTCGTGGCCCTGGGCGCTCAGCGACCGCGGCGGGGCCATCACGCCGGCGTTGTTGACGAGGACGTCCAGCCGCCGGTGCTCGGCGCGCACACGGTCGGCGAAGGCGCGTACCGAGTCCAGATCGGCCAGGTCGAGGCGGCGCACGTCGAGGCGGGCGCCCGGCTGTGCGGCGGCGATGTCCGCGGCCGCCCGGTGGCCCTTGTCCTCGTCCCGTACGGCGAGGATCACGTGCGCGCCCCGGCGGGCGAGGGCCCGGGTGGTCGCCAGACCGAGGCCGCTGTTGGCCCCGGTGACGACGAAAACGCGGCCGGTCTGGTCGGGGATGTGCTCGGTGGTCCAGCGCTGCTGCTTCGGCATGCGACACAGGCTGCCTGTCATGTCACTTGGTGTCAATATGGCACTTGGTGCCACGCAAGGCATGGTGGGTACTCTGATCCCGTGACTCCCCGCTCCGAAGGCACCCTCGCCGAGCGCAAGCGGCAGCTCGTCTCGAACGAGCTGACCGAAGCGGCGCTGCAACTGCTGGCGCTGAAGGGCTTCGACGGGGTGACCATCGACGAGATCGCGACCTCCGCCGGCGTCTCCAAGCGCACCTTCTTCCGGTACTTCGCGTCCAAGGAGGACGTGGTCGTCCAGTTCCTGGCCGGCATGGGCGCCGACATCCACGCCGAACTGGCGGCCCGGCCGGCCGGCGAGCCCCCCTCCGTGGCGCTGCGGCACGCCGTCCGGGTCCCCGTCGCGGCCTGTGGCGACCACGCCGAGCGGGCGCTGCGCGTGGTGCGGCTGATCCTGCGGACGCCCGCCCTGCTCGCCCGCTTCCTGGAGCGGCAGGCGCAGTGGCGCGACGACCTGGCGGCGGAGCTGGCGCGCCGCCTGGGGCTCGACCCCGCCACCGACCTGTACCCGCGGCTGGCCGCCGGGATGGCGCTGTCCGCCTTCGACGCCGTACTGCACCGGTGGAGCGACAGCGACGGCGCCGAGGATCCCGCCGGGCTGACCGACCGGGCCTTCGCCGTCATCGCCCCGGCCCTGGACGCCGTCGGCGCCCGGCCCCCGCGGGCCGCGGAGGGTGCGCCGGAGGGCGGCTGACGTGCTGGCGTAGGCTGGTTCGGTCCGCGCAGAACCCCTGCAAACCGCCGAAAGGTGTCGCCCGGTGACCGAGAAGGCCGACCTTCAGTCCGTCCTCGACCGTGCCGCGGAGGGCGGGCGGATCACCCCCGAGGAGGCGCTCGACCTCTACCGGTCGGCCCCGCTGCACGCGCTCGGCTCGGCCGCGGACGCCGTACGGCGGCGGCGCTACGCCGGTACGGAGCACATCGCGACGTACATCATCGAGCGCAACATCAACTACACCAACGTCTGCGTCACGGCGTGCAAGTTCTGCGCCTTCTACGCCCCGCCGAAGGACACCGCCAAGGGCTGGACGCGCGACCTCGACGACATCCTGCGGCGCTGCGCGGAGACCGTGGAACTCGGCGGCACGCAGATCATGTTCCAGGGCGGGCACCACCCCGACTACGGCGTCGAGTACTACGAGAAGCACTTCGCCGCCATCAAGCAGGCCTTCCCGCAGCTCGTCATCCACTCCCTCGGCGCCTCCGAGGTCGAGCACATGGCGCGCATCTCCGGCGTCTCCGTCGAGGAGGCCATCTCCCGCATCCACGCCGCCGGTCTCGACTCCTTCGCGGGCGCCGGCGCCGAGCTGCTGCCCGCGCGGCCGCGCAAGGCCATCGCGCCGCTCAAGGAGTCCGGCGAGCGGTGGCTGGAGATCATGGAGACCGCGCACCGGATGGGCGTCGAGTCGACCTCCACGATGCTCATGGGCACGGGCGAGACGAACGCCGAGCGCATCGAGCACATGCGCATGATCCGTGACGTCCAGGACCGCACCGGCGGCTTCCGCGCCTTCATCCCGTACACGTACCAGCCCGAGAACAACCACCTGAAGGGCCGCACGCAGGCCACGATCTTCGAGTACCTGCGCATGATCGCCATCGCGCGGCTGTTCTTCGACAACATCGCCCACATCCAGGGCTCCTGGCTCACCACGGGCAAGGAGATCGGCCAGCTCACCCTCCACTACGGCGCCGACGACCTCGGGTCGATCATGCTGGAGGAGAACGTCGTCTCCTCGGCGGGCGCCAAGCACCGCTCCAACCTGCGCGAGATGATCGACATGATCCGCACCGCCGACCGCGTACCGGCGCAGCGCACCACGACGTACGAGCACATCGTCGTCCACGACGACCCGGCGAACGACCCGGTCGACGAGCGCGTCGCCTCCCACATCTCCTCCACGGCGATCGAGGGCGGCACCGCGCACCCCGAGCTCAAGCTCCTCCCCGCCAACTGAGCCGGCCGTGCTGACCCTTCACGTCGCCGAGGCCTCGCCCGAGGCGGCCGTCCTGGTCGACGGCGCGACCGTCGCCGCCATCGGCCCGTACGAGGAGCTGGCCGCCGCCTCCCCGCAGGCGCGGGTGCGGCGGTGGCCCGGCATCCTCACCCCCGGGCTGCTCAACCCCTACGGGCCCGAGCTGCTCGAAGGCGCCTACCACCCCGACCCGCGCGAGGCCGACGAGTTCGGCACCGAGCCGATCACCGGCGAGCGCGCCCGTGCCCTCTTCCGTGCCGACCCGTCACGGCAGGGCGCCAGCGCTCGGCGCGGCGTGCAGCGGATGCTGGCGCACGGCACGGTCGCCGTCGCGGGTGAACTGCGCGGCCGCGCCGCCCTGGACGCGGTGCGCCGGGCCGGGCTGGCCGTCGGCCACCGCCCGCCGAACCTGCCGGGACCGGCGTCCTTCTCGCCGAGGCCGCTCGTCCTGCTCCCGGCCCTCACGGTCGGCGGCCCGGCCCGCTTCGCCGTGTTCGACGTACCCGACCGGGCCGCACTGGTACGGCTCGGCGCCTCCACGTGCGTGGCCACCGTCGTGGCCGGCCGCCTGGTGTACCGGCGCGCGTAGCCCCGGCGGGGCCGCCTGCCACAATGGGCCCGTGACCCGAGCAACCCTGGACAAGCAGCCGCACGAAGTCGCCTCCATGTTCGACGACGTCGCCGCGAACTACGACCTCACCAACGACGTCCTCTCGCTCGGCCAGGACCGGCGGTGGCGCAAGGAGGTCGCCAAGGCGGTCGACGCGCGCCCCGGGCAGAAGGTCCTCGACCTCGCGGCCGGCACCGGCACGTCGTCGCTGCCGTTCGCGCAGGCGGGCGCGTTCGTCGTGCCGTGCGACTTCTCGCTCGGCATGCTGCGCGAGGGCAAGAAGCGCCACCCGTGGCTGCCGCTGACCGCCGGCGACGCGACGAGGCTGCCGTTCCGCGACGGGGTCTTCGACGCGGTGACCATCTCCTTCGGGCTGCGCAACGTCCAGGACACGGACGCCGCGCTGCGCGAGCTGTACCGGGTGACCAAGCCCGGCGGGCGGGTCGTCATCTGCGAGTTCTCGCATCCCACCTGGGCGCCGTTCCGCACGGTGTACGAGGAGTACCTGATGCGCGCGCTGCCGCCGGTCGCGCGTGCCGTGTCGTCCAACCCCGACGCCTACGTCTACCTCGCCGAGTCCATCCAGAGCTGGCCCGACCAGCCGACGCTGGCGGGGCTCCTCCAGAAGGCCGGCTGGTCGAAGGTGGCGTGGCGCAACCTGACGGGCGGGATCGTGGCCCTGCACCGGGGCACGAAGGCGCTCTAGGCCCCGAGCTCCAGGCGGAAGCAGTACCCCTCCTGCCCGCCGCTGTCCGGGATGGCGTACGTCTCCGCCTGAGTCATCCCGAGCCGCCGCGTCACCGCCACCGACCGCTCGTTGCGGGTGTTCACCATCGCGACCACCCGCTCCACCCCCGCGGCCCGCAGCCGCTCCAGCGTGGCGCGGGCGGCGGCCGTCGCGTACCCCTTGCCCCACGCGGCCCGCGCCAGCCGCCAGCCGATCTCCATCTCGCCCACCGGCCCCCAGGCGTGCGGCCACGGCTGCGCGCCCGTGAAGCCGATGACCTCGCCGTCCTCGTCCAGCAGCGTCCACAGGCAGAAGCCGAGCTCGGCGTCGTGCCGGCGCTGGCGGGCGGTGAACTCGTGGTAGACGGACAGCTCCGCCGGGCCGCCCTGGAAGAACTCCATGACCTCCGGGTCGTCGAAGACCCGGTGCCAGGCGTACGCGTCCTCGTGCGTCGGAACGCGCAGCCGGACTACGGGCTCGACGGCGGCGGGGAGCAGCTCGGTCATCGGGGTGGCCCTTCGGGTCGGTGATCGGTACGTCCCCATAGACTGCACACGTCCTGTGCCGTCCGGTACGCAATTTCGAGTATTCGGGAGACCCCGCCGTGACCGAGCAGCAGCCCCTCTCCGAACACACCGCGGATGTGATCGTCGTCGGGGCCGGTCCGGCCGGTTCGACGACCGCGTACTACCTCGCCAAGGCCGGCCTGGACGTCCTGCTCCTGGAGAAGACCGCGTTCCCGCGCGAGAAGGTCTGCGGTGACGGCCTGACCCCGCGCGCCACCAAGCAGCTCGTGGCGATGGGCATCGACATCTCCGAGGAAGCGGGCTGGCTGCGCAACAAGGGGCTGCGCATCATCGGCGGCGGGGTCCGCCTCCAGCTCGACTGGCCCGAGCTGGCCTCGTACCCGGACTACGGACTGGTCCGCAAGCGCGACGACTTCGACGAGCAGCTCGCCCGCCAGGCGCAGAAGGCGGGGGCCCGCCTCTACGAGCGGTGCAACGTGGGCGCCCCGATCGTGGACGACCGCACCGGCCGGATCACCGGCGTGCACGCCAAGCTGGGCGAGGAGAAGACGCCGGTCACCTTCCACGCGCCGCTCGTCGTCGCCGCCGACGGCAACTCCACGCGCCTGTCCCTCGCCATGGGCCTGCACCGGCGCGAGGACCGGCCGATGGGCGTCGCGGTCCGGACGTACTTCACCAGCCCCCGCCACGACGACGACTACCTGGAGTCCTGGCTGGAGCTGTGGGACCGGCGCGGCCCCGGCGAGGACCGGCTGCTGCCGGGCTACGGCTGGATCTTCGGCATGGGCGACGGCACCTCCAACGTCGGCCTCGGCGTCCTCAACACCTCCGACTCCTTCAAGGAGCTGGACTGGCGCGAGGTGCTCAAGGCGTGGTGCGCCTCCATGCCGGAGGACTGGGGGTACGTCCCCGAGAACATGACCGGCCCGATCCGCGGCGCCGCCCTGCCCATGGCCTTCAACCGCCAGCCGCACTACACGCGCGGCCTGCTGCTCGTCGGCGACGCGGGCGGCCTGGTCAACCCGTTCAACGGCGAAGGCATCGCGTACGCCATGGAGTCCGGGCAGCTCGCCGCCGACGTCATCGTCCAGGCCCACGCCCGCGCGACCCCGGCCCAGCGCGAACTGGCCCTGCACAACTACCCGAAGATCCTCAAGGACACCTACGGCGGCTACTACACGCTCGGCCGCGCCTTCGTGAAGCTGATCGGCAACCCGAAGGTCATGAAGATCGCGACCCAGCGCGGCCTGACGCACCCGCTGCTGATGAAGTTCACGCTGAAGATGCTCGCCAACCTGACGGACCCGACGGGCGGCGACGCGATGGACCGCATCATCAACGGCCTGTCGAAGGTGGCCCCGCGTTCGTGATCATTCAAGGTCGCGCCGGAGGTTATGAGCCACCGAGGTTGTACAGCGGCACCTGAATCGGCACGTATGGACTGAGCTGCTTGCCCTCCAGCGGAATACTCAAATCCGCTCCGCCGCATTGGTTGAGGGGGCTTCCGATGGGCAGTCCGGCGATGTTGCCCCCGGCGCCGCCTCCCGCGTCGGTGGCGGCACCCTGGGCGTGTGGTCCACCGCTGTTGGCGCACGCGGTGCCGAACGCGGGGTGAGGGGCAAGGCCGGGTCGGACGTCGTCCCGAGGCGTGAACGCCGCCCGTCTGCTGGACGTGTCCGCGCGCGCTGATCCCCGTACGGCACGATGAGCGCATGATCAGCGCGGAGCGTGGACCGATACGTACCCGTACCGGTGGAGCCCTGCCCCTGACGGCGGTCACCGCCGGGACGGTGGCGATGGTGGTCTCGTACGCCGGGCCGCTCGCCCTCGTCCTGGCCGCCGCCTCCGCGGCCGGGCTCACCGAGGCGCAGGCGTCGTCGTGGGTGTGGGCGGTGTCCATCGGCGCGGGCGTCACGTGCGTGGGCTTGAGCTGGTGGAGCCGCGCGCCGGTCATCACGGCGTTCTCCACGCCCGGCGCGGCGATCCTCGTCACGGCCCTGCCCCAGCACGGCTACCCCGAGGCCGTCGGCGCCTTCCTGGCGGCGGGCGTGGCCGCCACGGCGCTCACCGCCACCGGGGTGTTCGCGCGGGTGATGGCCCGCATCCCGGCGGGCGTGGTCGCGGCGATGCTCGCCGGGACGCTGTTCTCCTTCGGCACGGCCGTGTTCACCTCGGTGCGCAGCGCGCCGCTGCTCGCCGGCGCGATGCTGCTGGCGTACCTGCTCGCGCGGCGCCTGGTGCCGACGTACGCGGTGGTGTGCGCGCTCGTGGCCGGGCTGGCGGTGGCCGGGGCGACGGGCGGGCTGCGGGTGGATTTGCCCGGATTGGGGCTCGCTGTCCTGCATTTCACGGCGCCTCAGTTCTCGGTCGGGGCGCTCGTCGGGATCGGCGTGCCGCTGCTGGTGGCGACCCTGGCGGGCCAGTACGCGCCGGGCATCGCGGTGCTGAACGCCGCCGGGTACCGGCCGGACAGCCGGGTGGTGTGCGGGACGACGGGCCTGGTGTCGGTGCTGCTGGCGCCGTTCGGGTCGCACGCGGTCAACCCGGCGGCCATCACGGCGGCGATCTGCACCGGGCCGGACGCGCACCGGGACCCGGCCAAGCGGTGGATCGCCGGGGTGACGTGCGGCGTCGGGTACCTGGCGGTCGGCTGCTTCGGCTCCACCCTGGTCGCGCTGTTCACCGGGCTGCCGAAGGCGCTGGTCGCCACGCTCGCCGGGGTGGCGCTGCTCGGCTCGATCGCGGGCAGTCTGGCCCGTACGGTCGCCGACGAACGCGACCGGGAGGCCTCCGTCATCACGTTCCTGGCCACCGCGTCCGGCGTGACGATCGCCGGCATCGGCTCGCCGTTCTGGGGCCTGCTCGCGGGCGTCGCCGCGCACTTCCTGCTGCGCACGGGTACGGCCGGGGGCGCGCCGAAGGGCCGTCGCTCCCTCCCCGAGCGGGGGAGCGACGGCCCTTCAAGCCCTGTGCGTACGCCTCAGAGCACGCGGACCGCGCCGGACGGCATGTCGTAGTCGAGTGAGCGCTCGACGACACCGGTGCCGGGGTTCTGCGCGCCGACGAACATGCCGCCGCCCACGTAGATCGCCACGTGGTACGAGTTGCTCCGGCTGCCCCAGTAGAGGATGTCGCCCGGCTGGAGGTTGTCCAGCGAGACGGAGGTGCCGCGGCTCGACTGGTCGCCCGAGACGCGCGGGAGCTCGATGCCGGCCTGGCGGTACGCGGCCTGGACGAGGCCGGAGCAGTCCCAGGAGTTGGGGCCGGTGCTGCCCATGACGTAGGCGTCGCCGACCTGGGCGCGGGCGAAGGCCACGATCGCCGCGGCGGAGCCGGTCGCCTGGCCGGAGTCGTAGGAGGAGCCGCCGTCGTCGGAGCCGACGGAGGCGGACAGCGTGGTGCGCTCGGAGGAGCGGGAGGCGCGCTCGGCGGCCTCGGCCTGGGCCTTCGCCTCGGCCTTGCGCCGGGCCTCCTCGGCCTCCGCCTTGCGCTCCGCCTCGGCCTTGGCCGTCTTGGCTTCCTTCGCGGCCTTGGCGGCTGCGGCGTCCTCCTGTGCCTGCAGCTCCTGGTCGAGCGCGATCTGCTGGGTCGCCTCGGCGGAGGCGGCGACGGCGCTCGACAGGTCCGCGGACAGGTCCGCGTTCAGGGTGGGCATCTCGATGGTCTCGGTCACCGGCTCGGCGTTCGCCGGCCCGGCAGCACCGGCCACCGCGATGGTGCTGAGGACGCCACCGGCAACTCCGGCGCGCAGCGAGAGCTTCGAAGCGCTGCGGCGGGGCTTCCGGTGGCTGGGTATGTGAGCGGTGTGGGACATGAGTACAACCGCTATCAGGGCTTCACGGTTCCCTTCAAGAAACGTGTGTTGCGCCACAGTTGCGCGCGGATTGGTTGAATCCGCTTCCGTCTGGCCCTTATTGACGCCGTAACGGACAATGCGGACTCCGGTGATCACGGCCGTGATCATGGGTTTTCCGCGAAACGTCCGAATTGCCGTGCGCTTACCACTCCTTCACGCCGGTGGCCAAGCCCGCTTTTGTCGGCCCGGCGGGGGAGTGACGCAGGTCACGGGAAGGTCACCGCCGAAGATGCCCGGAAGATCGTGAAAGCGCGCACGTGTCCACTTCGGTACGGGCGGGCCCCTCGCGTGAGTGAGGTGAGGCCCTTTATCACCCGTGCGAGTCCAGGGCGAATTTGCTTGTAGTCACCACCCCTTGATAGGGCCCGACCCCTCTGACCTGGCCCGAACCCCTGAAATGTCACGTCTTGTGAGCGTCTGGACACACCCGGTATGAAGATCGCCCTCACGGTGAATTCATGATCCTTCGCCGGGTGGTGGAGATCACAAAGGCGTTGTCGTACCCCGTGTCGCAGATCACAGATCGACGGGCATAGGATGCGAAGCAGTCGGGCTTGTGAACTGCCTCACATGTGCACGATCTTCGCGAGGCGGCGAGACGGTGCCCGGTGCGGTCCATCGGTCAAGGACGACTGGAAGGAGCGAGGAGCGTGAATGCCTACACGCCCATCCTCGTGCTCGGCGCCCTCGGGGCAGGGTTTGCGATCTTCTCCGTGGTCATGGCCACGCTTATCGGCCCAAAGAGGTACAACCGGGCGAAGCTTGAGGCCTACGAGTGCGGTATCGAGCCGACGCCCACTCCGGCCGGAGGGGGCCGCTTCCCCATCAAGTACTACCTGACGGCGATGCTCTTCATCGTCTTCGACATCGAGATCGTCTTCCTCTACCCCTGGGCCGTCAGCTTCGACGCCCTGGGGCTTTTCGGGCTCGTGGAGATGCTGCTCTTCGTGCTCACCGTCTTCGTCGCCTACGCGTACGTATGGCGGCGTGGCGGCCTGGAATGGGACTGAGGGGCTGAGGGGCACCAATGGGACTCGAAGAGAAGCTGCCGAGCGGTTTTCTGCTGACGACCGTCGAACAGGCCGCGGGCTGGGTGCGCAAGGCGTCCGTCTTCCCCGCGACCTTCGGCCTCGCCTGCTGCGCCATCGAGATGATGACGACCGGCGCCGGGCGGTACGACCTGGCGCGCTTCGGCATGGAGGTCTTCCGCGGCTCACCGCGCCAGGCCGACCTGATGATCGTGGCCGGCCGGGTGAGCCAGAAGATGGCGCCCGTCCTGCGCCAGGTCTACGACCAGATGCCGAACCCCAAGTGGGTGATCTCCATGGGGGTTTGTGCCTCGTCGGGTGGGATGTTCAACAATTACGCGATTGTGCAGGGCGTTGACCACATTGTTCCCGTTGACATCTATTTGCCGGGCTGCCCGCCGCGTCCGGAGATGCTGATGGACGCGATCCTCAAGCTCCACCAGAAGATCCAGAGCTCCAAGCTCGGCGTCAACGCGGCGGAAGCGGCCCGCGAGGCGGAGGAAGCGGCGCTCAAGGCGCTGCCCACGATCGAGATGAAGGGGCTGCTGAGGTGAGTGATCAGCCGAATCCCGACAAGGACCTCAGCGCGCAGAACCTGCCCGGTCAGCGCGGCGAGCACGGGGAGGAGGTCCGGCTCCAGCGCGGCATGTTCGGCGCGAACAACGGCGGCGACACCTCCGGCTACGGCGGCCTCGTCCGCTCCGTCCGCCTGCCCGGCCCGGCCACCCGGCCCTACGGCGGCTGGTTCGACGAGGTCGCCGACGAGCTGGAGGGCGCCCTGGAGGAGCAGGGCCTCGTTCCGGAGAACGCCATCGAGAAGACGGTCGTCGACCGGGGCGAGCTGACCTTCCACATCGCCCGCGAGCACCTCGTGCGTGTCGCCCGCACCCTGCGCGACGACCCCGCCCTGCGCTTCGAGCTGTGCACGGGCGTCAGCGGCGTCCACTACCCCGGGGACAAGGGCCGCGAGCTGCACGCCGTGTACCACCTGCGCTCGCTCACCCACGGCCGGCTGATCCGGCTCGAAGTCACCGCCCCGGACGCCGATCCGCACGTCCCGTCGCTCGTCGGGGTCTATCCGACCAACGACTGGCACGAGCGCGAGACGTACGACTTCTTCGGCCTGATCTTCGACGGCCACCCCGCCCTCACCCGGATCATGATGCCGGACGACTGGCAGGGCTTCCCGCAGCGCAAGGACTACCCCCTCGGCGGCATCCCCGTCGAGTACAAGGGCGCCCAGATCCCGGCTCCGGACCAGCGGAGGTCGTACTCGTGACCACCACACCCCACGCCCACCCGTCGCCCGACCCCCACCCCTCATCGGGTCCCTCCGGGACGCACCTTCCCGACGCCGCCGAGGCCGACGTCCGCGAGACCACCGAAGGCACCGTCTACACGGTCACCGGTGGCGACTGGGACGAGGTCGTCCAGTCCGCGGCCAAGGCCGACGACGAGCGCATCGTCGTCAACATGGGCCCCCAGCACCCGTCCACGCACGGCGTGCTCCGGCTCATCCTGGAGCTCGACGGCGAGACCGTCACCGAGGCCCGCTGCGGCATCGGCTACCTCCACACCGGCATCGAGAAGAACCTCGAGTACCGGACCTGGACGCAGGGCACCACCTTCGTCACACGCATGGATTACCTGACGCCGTTCTTCAACGAGGCGGCGTACTGCCTCGGCGTGGAGAAGCTCCTCGGCATCGAGGACCAGATCCCCGACCGGGCGACGATCATCCGCGTCCTGCTGATGGAGCTCAACCGCATCTCCTCGCACCTGGTGTGCATCGCCACCGGCGGCATGGAGCTGGGCGCCACCACGATCATGATCTACGGCTTCCGGGACCGCGAGATGATCCTGGACCTGTACGAACTGATCACCGGACTGCGCATGAACCACGCGTTCATCCGCCCCGGCGGCCTCGCCCAGGACCTGCCGCCCGGCGCCATGGACCAGCTCCGCGAGTTCGTGAAGACCATGAAGAAGAACCTGCCGGAGTACGACAAGCTCGCCACCGGCAACCCCATCTTCAAGGCCCGTATGCAGGACATCGGCTACCTCGACCTGGCCGGCTGCATGGCCCTCGGCGCCACCGGACCGATCCTCCGCGCCACCGGGCTGCCGCACGACCTGCGCAAGACCGACCCGTACTGCGGCTACGAGACGTACGAGTTCGACGTCCCGACCGCCGACACGTGCGACGCGTACGGCCGCTTCCTCATCCGCCTGGAGGAGATGCGCCAGTCGCTGCGGATCGTCGAGCAGTGCCTGGAGCGGCTGGAGCCGGGCCCGGTGATGGTCGCCGACAAGAAGATCGCCTGGCCCGCCCAGCTCGCCCTCGGCCCGGACGGACTCGGCAACTCCCTCGACCACATCAAGAAGATCATGGGCACCTCCATGGAGGCCCTGATCCACCACTTCAAGCTGGTGACCGAGGGCTTCCGCGTCCCGCCCGGCCAGACGTACACGGCGGTCGAGTCCCCCAAGGGCGAGCTCGGCGTCCATGTCGTATCCGACGGCGGCACCCGCCCCTACAGGGTCCACTTCCGCGACCCGTCGTTCACCAACCTCCAGGCCATGGCGGCGATGTGCGAGGGCGGCATGGTCGCCGACGTCATCGTCGCCGTCGCGTCCATCGACCCCGTGATGGGAGGCGTCGACCGGTAATGACAGACGTCAGCTTGGGGATGCCGCAGCTCCCCGCCCCCGATTACCCGGCCGATGTGCGCGCCCGGCTCGAAGCGGACGCCAGGGAGGTCATCGCCCGCTACCCCGACAGCCGCTCCGCCCTGCTGCCGCTGCTGCACCTGGTGCAGTCGGAGGAGGGGCATGTGACCCGGACCGGCATGCGGTTCTGCGCGGAGATGCTGGACCTGACCACCGCCGAGGTCACCGCCGTCGCGACCTTCTACACCATGTACCGGCGCAAGCCGAGCGGCGACTACCAGGTCGGGGTGTGCACCAACACGCTGTGCGCGGTCATGGGCGGCGACGCGATCTTCGAGGAGCTCCAGGAGCACCTCGGCGTCGGCAACAACGAGACGACGCCGGACGGCAAGGTCACCCTCGAACACATCGAGTGCAACGCGGCCTGCGACTACGCGCCCGTGGTGATGGTCAACTGGGAGTTCTTCGACAACCAGACGCCCGAGTCCGCCAAGCGGCTCGTCGACGACCTGCGCGCCGGCCGCCCGGTCCAGCCGACGCGCGGCGCGCCCCTGTGCACGTACAAGGAGACCGCCCGCATCCTGGCCGGCTTCCCCGACGAGCGCCCCGGCGCGGTCGAGGCGACCGGCGGTGCCGGACCCGCCTCGCTGATCGGCCTGAAGCTCGCCAAGGGCGAGGCCGTGCCCGGCGCGCGCGTGGTCCACCCGCGCGGCGAGCCCGCCGAGGGCGAGGCCATGCCCGGCTCGGGGCACCTCAGCTCGCACGACGCGCCGCAGCAGACCTCGGCCTCGGACCCCGAGCACCCGTCCGGCCCGGTCGGCCCGGTCAACGAGGAGGGGGAGTGATGACGTTGGCACCCGAGACGACCAGCCCGGAGAAGCTGCTGGCGCCGGTCCTTTCGGCGTTCTGGGACCAGCCGAACTCCTGGACGCTGGACACCTACAAACGGCACGAAGGATACGAGGGGCTGAAGAAGGCCCTCGCCATGACGCCCGACGACCTCATCGCGTACGTCAAGGACTCCGGCCTGCGCGGCCGCGGCGGCGCGGGCTTCCCCACCGGGATGAAGTGGCAGTTCATCCCCCAGGGAGACGGCAAGCCCCACTATCTTGTTGTCAACGCCGACGAATCGGAGCCCGGGACCTGCAAGGACATCCCGCTCCTCTTCGCCAACCCGCATTCCCTCATCGAGGGGATCGTGATCGCGTGCTACGCGATCAGGTCGAACCATGCCTTCATCTATCTGCGCGGCGAAGTCGTGCCCGTGCTGCGCAGGCTGCACGAGGCCGTGCGTGAGGCGTACGCGGCGGGCTACCTCGGCACGAACATCCTCGGCAGCGGACTCGACCTCGAACTCACCGTGCACGCGGGCGCGGGCGCGTACATCTGCGGTGAGGAGACCGCGCTGCTCGACTCGCTCGAAGGCCGCCGTGGCCAGCCCCGGCTCCGTCCCCCCTTCCCCGCGGTCGCCGGTCTGTACGCGTGCCCCACTGTGGTGAACAACGTCGAGTCGATCGCCTCGGTTCCCGCGATCCTGAACCGGGGCAAGGACTGGTTCAAGTCGATGGGCAGCGAGAAGTCCCCCGGCTTCACGCTCTACTCGCTCAGCGGCCATGTCGCCTCGCCCGGCCAGTACGAGGCGCCGCTCGGCATCACCCTGCGGCAGTTGCTCGACATGAGCGGCGGCATGCGCCCCGGCCACCGGCTGAAGTTCTGGACGCCCGGCGGCTCGTCGACCCCGATGTTCACCGACGAGCACCTCGACGTCCCGCTGGACTACGAGGGTGTCGGCGCCGCCGGCTCCATGCTCGGCACCAAGGCGCTCCAGTGCTTCGACGAGACGACGTGCGTGGTGCGGGCGGTCACCCGGTGGACCGAGTTCTACGCCCACGAGTCGTGCGGCAAGTGCACCCCCTGCCGCGAAGGCACCTACTGGCTGGTGCAGTTGCTGCGCGACATCGAGGCCGGCAAGGGCGTCATGAGCGACCTCGACAAGCTGAACGACATCGCCGACAACATCAACGGCAAGTCCTTCTGCGCCCTCGGCGACGGCGCCGCCTCGCCGATCTTCTCGTCGCTGAAGTACTTCCGCGGGGAGTACGAGCAGCACATCACGGGCAAGGGCTGCCCCTTCGACCCGGCCAAGTCGACCGCCTGGGCGGACAACCACGTGGAGGTGACGGCGTGACCGTCATGGCATCCGGCCCCGCGGGTGGCGGCAGCGCGGCCGTCCCACCCGAAGACCTGGTCACCCTGACCATCGACGGGATCGAGATCTCCGTCCCGAAGGGGACGCTGGTCATCCGCGCCGCCGAGCAGCTCGGCATCGAGATCCCCCGGTTCTGCGACCACCCCCTCCTCGACCCGGCCGGCGCCTGCCGGCAGTGCATCGTCGAGGTCGAGGGCCAGCGCAAGCCGATGGCGTCGTGCACCATCACCTGCACCGACGGCATGGTCGTCAAGTCGCAGCTCACCTCGCCGGTCGCGGAGAAGGCCCAGGTGGGTGTGATGGAGCTGCTGCTCATCAACCACCCGCTGGACTGCCCGGTCTGCGACAAGGGCGGCGAGTGCCCGCTCCAGAACCAGGCCATGTCGCACGGGCAGGCCGAGTCGCGCTTCGAGGGCAGGAAGCGGACCTACGAGAAGCCCGTGCCGATCTCCACGCAGGTGCTGCTGGACCGCGAGCGGTGCGTGCTGTGCGCCCGCTGCACCCGGTTCTCCAACCAGGTCGCGGGCGACCCGATGATCGAGCTGATCGAGCGCGGCGCGCTCCAGCAGGTCGGCACGGGGGAGGGCGACCCGTTCGAGTCGTACTTCTCCGGCAACACCATCCAGATCTGCCCGGTCGGCGCGCTGACCTCGGCGGCGTACCGGTTCCGCTCCCGCCCCTTCGACCTGGTCTCGTCGCCGAGCGTCTGCGAGCACTGCGCGGGCGGCTGCGCGACCCGCACCGACCACCGGCGCGGCAAGGTCATGCGGCGGCTCGCCGCCAACGACCCGGAGGTCAACGAGGAGTGGCTGTGCGACAAGGGACGCTTCGCGTTCCGGTACGCGCAGCAGCGTGACCGGCTCACCACGCCGCTCGTACGCAGCTCCGAGACGGGCGAGCTGGAGCCCGCCTCCTGGCCGGAGGCGCTGGAGGCGGCGGCGCGCGGCCTGGTCCGGGGGCGCACGGGCGTCCTGACCGGCGGGCGGCTGACCGTCGAGGACGCGTACGCGTACGCCAAGTTCGCCCGGGTCGCCCTCGACACCAACGACATCGACTTCCGCGCGCGCGTGCACAGCAGCGAGGAGGCCGACTTCCTCGCCGCCCGGGTCGCTGGGCGCGGCAAGGACCTGGACGGCGCGGGCGTCACGTACACCTCCCTGGAGAAGGCCCCGGCGGTACTGCTCGTCGGTCTTGAGGCGGAGGAGGAGGCGCCGGGCGTCTTCCTGCGGCTGCGCAAGGCGTGGCGCAAGAAGGGCCAGCGGACGTACGCGCTGGCCTCCTTCGCCACCCGGGGCCTTCACAAGGCGGGCGGCACCCTGCTGCCGGCCGCGCCCGGGACGGAGCCCGAGTGGCTGGACGCGCTGGCCTCCGGAACGGGGCTGGACGCGGACGGCACCGCCGCCTCGCGGGCGCTGCGGGAGCCCGGCGCGGTCATCGTGGCCGGTGAGCGGCTGGCGGGCGTGCCGGGCGCGCTGACCGCGGCCGTGCGCACCGCGGCGGCGACCGGGGCGGAGCTGGTGTGGATCCCGCGCCGGGCCGGTGAGCGCGGCGCGGTGTGGGCGGGCGCGATCCCGTCCCTGCTCCCGGGCGGGCGGCCCGCGACCGATCCACGCGCGCGTGACGAGGTCGCCGCCGCCTGGGGCGTCCGCGAGCTGCCGCACCGCTACGGTCGGGACACGGGTCAGATCGTGGAGGCCGCGGCCACCGGCGAGCTGGGCGCCCTGCTCGTCGCGGGCGTCGAGGTCGCCGACCTGCCGGACCCGGCACGCGCGCGTGAGGCCCTGGACGCGGCGTTCGTCGTGTCGCTGGAGCTGCGGCCCGGCGAGGTCACCGAGCGGGCGGACGTGGTCCTCCCGGTCGCCGCGGTCGCCGAGAAGCCCGGCACCTTCCTCAACTGGGAGGGCAGGGTCCGGATGTTCGAGGCCGCGCTGAAGCCGCAGCACATGACGCGGACGCTCGCCCCGACGGACGCGCGGGTGCTGCACATGCTGGCCGACACCATGGACGTGCACTTCGCGCTGCCGGATGTGAAGGCCGTGCGCACCGAGATGGACCGGCTCGGCGCGTGGGACGGGACACGGTCGGGCGACCCGGTGGAGTCCGCCGCACCGCTGCCCCTCGCGGGCGAGGGCGAGGCGGTCCTGGCGGGCCACCGGATGCTGCTCGACCTGGGCCTCCTCCAGGAGGGCGACGAGGCCCTGGCGGGCACCCGCCACGCCTCGGTGGCCCGCCTGTCGGCGGCCACGGCGGCGGAGACCGGCGTCAAGGACGGCGACGTCCTCGCGGTGACCGGCCCGGCGGGCTCCGTCGAACTGCCCCTGATGGTCACGGACATGCCGGACCGGGTGGTCTGGCTGCCGCTCAACTCGACCCCGGGCGGCGTCCTGTCCGCCATGGGCACCGTCCCCGGCCAACTGGTCCGCCTCGCCCCGGCGGCCCCGGACTCCGCGCCCCGCACGGAGGTGGAGGCATGATCCCGTACACCCTGGCGGCGGAAGACCTGTCCATGTTCGGCCGCGACCCCTGGTGGCTCGTGGTGATCAAGGCGGTCTTCTGCTTCGCCTTCCTGATGGTCACGGTGCTCTTCTCCATCGTGTGGGAGCGCAAGGTCGTCGCCTGGATGCAGCTCCGCATCGGCCCCAACCGGCACGGCCCCTGGGGTCTCCTCCAGTCCCTCGCGGACGGCGTCAAGCTGATGCTGAAGGAGGACGTGGTCGTCAAACGGGCCGACAAGGTCGTCTACGTCCTCGCCCCGATCGTCGCCGCCATCCCGGCGTTCATGGCCATCGCGGTGATCCCCTTCGGCCCGGCCGGCAACGAGGTGTCGATCTTCGGGCAGCGCACCACGATGCAGCTCACCGACCTGCCGATCGCGATGCTCTACATCCTCGCGGTCGCCTCCGTCGGCATCTACGGCATCGTGCTGGCCGGCTGGTCGTCCGGCTCGACGTACCCGCTCCTCGGCGGCCTGCGCTCGTGCGCGCAGATGATCAGCTACGAGATCGCGATGGGCGCCGCGTTCGCGTCCGTCTTCCTCTACTCCGGGTCGATGTCGACCTCGGCGATCGTCGAGGCGCAGGCGGACCGCTGGTACATCATCCTGCTGCCGGTGTCGTTCATCATCTACATCGTCACGATGGTCGGTGAGACCAACCGCGCCCCGTTCGACATGCCCGAGTCCGAGGGCGACCTGGTCGGCGGCTTCAACACCGAGTACAGCTCCATCAAGTTCGCGATGTTCATGCTCGCCGAGTACGTGAACATGGTGACGGTCTCGGCGGTGTCGGTGACCCTCTTCCTGGGCGGCTGGCGGGCCCCGTACCCGATCTCCACCTTCTGGGAGGGCGCGAACCACGGCTGGTGGCCGATGCTCTGGTTCGTCGTCAAGGTCCAGTTGCTGCTGTTCTTCTTCATCTGGCTGCGCGGCACGCTGCCCCGCGTCCGTTACGACCAGCTCATGAAGCTCGGCTGGAAGGTCCTCATCCCCGTATCGGTCCTCTGGCTGATGCTGGTGGCGACCGTGCGGGCGCTGCGCAACGAGAACTACGACTTCCAGCAGATCGTGCTGTACGTCGCCGGCGCGGTCATCGCGGTCCTCCTGCTGTCGTTCGTCGCCGATGTCTTCCGCGACAAGAAGGCCAAGCAGGAGGCGGAAGCGGCGCCGCCGCCCGCCGAGTTCGACCCGATGGCCGGCGGATTCCCCGTACCGCCGCTGCCCGGTCAGACCCTGCCGCCGGTGCCCCGGCGACGGCCGCGCTCGGAGCGCGAGCTGATTGTCAGTGGTGGGTCCGACACTGTGAGTGAGGGAAAGGAGGCTGACGGTGTCTGAGAGCAACTTCCAGAATCCGGTCGCCGGCTTCGGCGTGACCTTCAAGGCCATGTTCAAGAAGCGGCTGACCGAGCAGTACCCGGAGCAGCA
The DNA here is from genome assembly GCF_040674455.1 of Streptomyces sp. NPDC049837. Taxonomy (NCBI): domain Bacteria; kingdom Bacillati; phylum Actinomycetota; class Actinomycetes; order Kitasatosporales; family Streptomycetaceae; genus Streptomyces; species Streptomyces sp. NPDC049837. The sequence continues at coordinate 89,252 of NZ_JBFAMP010000009.1, forward strand.
GAAGACGACGGCGCCGCGCTTCCACGGCCGGCACCAGCTCAACCGGCACCCGGACGGCCTGGAGAAGTGCGTTGGCTGCGAGCTGTGCGCCTGGGCCTGCCCGGCCGACGCCATCTACGTGGAGGGCGCGGACAACACGGACGAGGAGCGTTACTCGCCGGGTGAGCGCTACGGCCGCGTCTACCAGATCAACTACGCCCGCTGCATCTTCTGCGGGCTGTGCATCGAGGCCTGCCCGACCCGGGCGCTGACGATGACGAACGAGTTCGAGCTGGCCGACAGCTCCCGGGCGAATCTCATCTTCACCAAGGAGCAGCTCCTCGCGGGCCTGGAGGAGGGCATGGTCGACACGCCCCACGCCATCCACCCGGGCATGACCGAGCAGGACTACTACCGGGGCCTGGTCACCGAGGCCGCGCCCGGTACGGTCCGGCAGGCCGCGGTGAGCAAGGGCGACGAGAAGCCGCAGGAGGCAGCGTCGGACTTCGGTGAGGGCGAGCCCGCGTCGAAGAAGGTGGTCGGCGCATGAGCACGTTCGCCGCCGCGGCCTCCACGGGTGAGGCCGTGCAGTTCTGGGTGCTAGGCACCATCGCCGTCATCGGCGCGCTGGGCACGATCCTGATGAAGAAGGCCGTGCACAGCGCGCTCAGCCTGGCCGGGACCATGATCATCCTGGCGGTCTTCTACCTCGCCAACGGGGCGTACTTCCTGGGCGTCGTGCAGATCATCGTCTACACCGGCGCCATCATGATGCTCTTCCTCTTCGTCGTCATGCTCGTCGGCGTCACCGCCGCCGACTCACTGAAGGAGACCATCAAGGGCCAGCGCTGGATGGCCGCCGCCTGCGGGCTGGGCTTCGGCATCCTGCTCGTCGCCGGGCTCGGCAGGGCCTCGCTGGACACCTTCGAGGGCCTCGGCACGGCGAACGCCGGGGGCAATGTGGAGGGCCTCGCGGCCCTGATCTTCACCACGTACGTCTTCGCCTTCGAGATCACCGGCGTGCTGCTGATCACCGCGGCCGTCGGCGCGATGGTGCTGACGCACCGGGAACGCACGGAGCGCGCCCGTACCCAGCGCGAACTGTCCGAGCAGCGCGTACGGGAGGGGAAGCACCTGCCGCCGCTGCCCGCGCCCGGTGTCTACGCCCGGCACAACGCCGTGGACATCGCCGGCCTGCTGCCCGACGGCACGCCGTCCGACCTCACCGTCAGCAAGACGCTGCGGGCGCGCGGCCAGATCCGCGATGTGTCGCGGCAGGCGCTGGAGGACCTCAAGGCGCTGGAGCAGCGCGCGGAGGAGCGCCTGGGGCGCGGCCCTTCGGAGCCGCAGGCGTCCCGGCCCCAGGACCGTGAGGAGGAGAACGCGCAGTGAATCCGGTCAATTACCTGTACCTGGCCGCCCTGTTGTTCACCATCGGTGCGGCCGGGGTGCTGATCCGGCGGAACGCGATCGTCGTCTTCATGTGCGTCGAGCTGATGCTCAACGCCTGCAACCTCGCGTTCGTCGCCTTCTCCCGTATGCACGGCAATCTCGACGGCCAGATCATCGCCTTCTTCACGATGGTCGTCGCCGCCGCGGAGGTCGTGGTCGGGCTCGCGATCATCGTGTCGCTGTTCCGTTCCCGCCACTCGGCCTCGGTCGACGACGCCAGCCTGATGAAGCTGTGAGGGGCTGAATCGTGGAGAATCTGATCGCGCTGCTGGTCGCGGCGCCTCTGCTGGGAGCGGCCGTCCTGTTGTGCGGCGGCCGCAGGCTGGACCGGGCCGGGCACTGGCTCGGCACGCTGCTCGCCGCCGCCTCCTTCGCCATCGGGGCGGTGCTCTTCTTCGACATGCTGGGCAGGGACGCCGAGGAACGGGCGCTGCACCAGCACCTGTTCAGTTGGGTGCCGGTGGAGAGCTTCCGGGCGGACATCGCCTTCCAGCTCGACCAGCTCTCGATGACCTTCGTCCTGCTCATCACCGGCGTCGGCACGCTCATCCACGTGTACTCGATCGGGTACATGGCGCACGACGAGCGCAGGCGCCGCTTCTTCGGCTATCTCAATCTGTTCCTCGCGGCGATGCTGCTGCTGGTCCTCGCCGACAACTACCTGCTGCTCTACTTCGGCTGGGAGGGCGTCGGCCTCGCCTCGTACCTGCTGATCGGCTTCTGGCAGCACAAGCCCAGCGCGGCCACCGCCGCCAAGAAGGCCTTCCTGGTCAACCGGGTCGGCGACATGGGCCTGTCCATCGCCATCATGCTGATGTTCACCACCTTCGGGACGTTCACCTTCGGGCCGGTGCTCGCGGCCACGGGCGAGACGTCGGAGGGGATGCTGACGGCCATCGGCCTGATGCTGCTGCTCGCCGCGTGCGGCAAGTCCGCGCAGGTACCGCTCCAGTCCTGGCTGGGTGACGCGATGGAGGGCCCGACCCCGGTGTCGGCCCTGATCCACGCGGCGACGATGGTGACCGCCGGGGTGTATCTCATTACGCGCTCGGGCGCCATCTTCAACGCCGCCCCGGACGCGCAGTTGGCGGTCGTGGTGGTCGGCGCGGTCACGCTCCTGTTCGGTGCGATCGTCGGTTGCGCGAAGGACGACATCAAGAAGGCGCTGGCCGGTTCGACGATGTCGCAGATCGGCTACATGATCCTGGCGGCCGGGCTCGGCCCGATCGGGTACGCCTTCGCGATCATGCACCTGGTGACGCACGGCTTCTTCAAGGCGGGGCTGTTCCTCGGCGCCGGGTCGGTCATGCACGGCATGAACGACGAGGTCGACATGAGGAAGTACGGCGGCCTGAGGAAGTACATGCCGGTCACCTTCGTGACCTTCGGGCTCGGGTACCTGGCGATCATCGGCTTCCCGGGGCTCTCCGGCTTCTGGTCCAAGGACAAGATCATCGAGGCGGCCTTCGCCAAGGGCGGCACGGAGGGCTGGATCCTCGGCGGCGTCGCCCTGCTGGGCGCGGGCATCACGGCGTTCTACATGACCCGCGTGATGCTCATGACGTTCTTCGGCGAGAAGCGCTGGCAGCCCGCCCCCGACCCGGACACGGCGCCCAGCGTCGAGCCCGGCATCGAGGTCCACCCGGGCGAGATGCCGCACCCGCACGAGTCGCCCAAGTCGATGACGATCCCGATGATCCTGCTGGCCTTCGGGTCGGTGTTCGCGGGCGCGCTCTTCTCGCTGAACAGCGCGTTCGTCAACTGGCTCAAGCCGGTCACCGAGTTCGAGCACGGGCACCCGCCCATCAGCGCGGGGGCGGTGACCGCTTCCACGGTCGTCGTCCTGCTGATCGGCGTCGGCATCGCGTACGCGCAGTACGGCCGCAAGCCCGTGCCGGTCGTGGCCCCGCGCGGCTCGCTGCTCACCCGCGCCGCCCGGCGCGACCTGCTCCAGGACGACTTCAACCACGTCGTCCTGGTCCGCGGTGGCGAGCACCTCACCCGCTCGCTGGTGTACATGGACCACACCCTGGTCGACGGGGTGGTCAACGGCACCGCCGCCTCGGTCGGCGGACTGTCCGGCCGGCTGCGCAAGTTGCAGAACGGCTTCGCCCGCTCCTACGCGGTCTCGATGTTCGGAGGTACGGCGGTGCTGATCGCCGCGACCCTGCTGATGAGGGGGGTGTGACCGCGATGTCGCAAGTGGTGAACGCGGGGTTCCCGCTTCTTACGGTGACGGCGGCCGTGCCCGCGGTCGGCGCGATCCTCACCGCCGCCGTCCCGGCCGCGCGCCGTACGGCCGCCAAGTGGCTGGCGCTGCTCGTCTCGCTGGGCACGCTGGTCCTGGCCGCGCTGGTGGCCATCCGGTTCGAGCCGGACGGTGACCGCTACCAGCTCGCCGAATCCCACGCCTGGATCAAGGACTTCGGCGTCCGGTACGAACTGGGCGTCGACGGCATCGGCGTGGCGCTGATCGCGCTCACCGCGCTGCTGATCCCCTTCATCATCCTGGCGGGCTGGCACGACGCCGACCCCCTGGAGACGAAGTCCAAGCGGTGGCGGCCGACGCAGGGCTTCTTCGCCCTGATCCTGATGGTCGAGGCGATGGTGATCCTCTCCTTCGAGGCCACCGACGTCTTCCTCTTCTACATCCTCTTCGAAGCCATGCTCATCCCGATGTACTTCCTCATCGGCGGCTTCGGGGACCGGGCGCACGCGGGCACCGACGACAACGCGGCGGCCCAGCGTTCGTACGCCGCGGTCAAGTTCCTGCTCTACAACCTGGTCGGCGGGCTCATCATGCTGGCCGCCGTCATCGGGCTGTACGTCGTCGCGGGGAATTTCTCCCTCACGGAGATCGCCCAGGCGCGGGCCAATGGCTCGTTCGAGATGGCGACGAACACGGAACGGCTGCTGTTCCTCGGGTTCTTCTTCGCCTTCGCGGTGAAGGCCCCGCTGTGGCCGCTGCACACCTGGCTGCCCAACGCGATGGGCGAGGCGACCGCGCCGGTCGCGGTGCTCATCACGGCGGTCGTCGACAAGGTCGGCACATTCGCGATGCTCCGCTTCTGCCTCCAGCTCTTCCCGGAGGCGTCGAAGTGGGCCACGCCCGCGATCATCGTGCTGGCACTGATCAGCATCGTGTACGGGGCGCTGCTCGCGGTCGGCCAGCGGGACATCAAGCGGCTGGTCGCCTACGCGTCGATCTCCCACTTCGGCTTCATCATCATGGGCATCTTCGCGATGACCAGCCAGGGCCAGTCCGGGGCCACCCTGTACATGGTCAACCACGGGATCTCGACGGCCGCGCTGATGCTGGTCGCCGGGTTCCTGATCTCGCGGCGCGGGTCGCGGCTCATCGCCGACTACGGCGGTGTGCAGAAGGTGGCGCCGGTGCTCGCCGGGACGTTCCTGGTGGGCGGTCTGGCCACGCTGTCGCTGCCCGGGCTCGCACCGTTCGTCTCCGAATTCCTGGTCCTGGTGGGCACGTTCGCCCGCTACCCGGTGGCCGGGATCATCGCGACCTTCGGCATCGTGCTCGCCGCGCTCTACACGCTGGTCCTCTACCAGCGGACGATGACCGGGCCGGTGAAGGAGGAGGTGCGGGCGATGCCCGACCTCAAGGCGCGTGAGCTGGTGGTGGTCGCCCCGCTGATCGCCCTCCTGCTCTTCCTGGGCGTCTACCCGAAGCCGGTGACCGAGATCGTCGACCCGGCGGTGCGGCACACCATGTCCGACGTACAGCAGAAGGACCCCAAGCCCGAGGTGGAGGCGGCCAAGTGAACGCGAGTGCTGTCCACAGCCTGTGGACGACGGCGGCCGAACCGGCCCCCGTCGACAAGATCGGGGCGCCGGCCATCGAGTACGCCCAACTGGCACCCACGCTGATCGTGGTGGGCGCCGCCGTGGTGGGCATCCTGCTGGAGGCGTTCGTCCCGCGCCGTGCCCGCTACTACGCGCAGGTGTTCCTGACCGTCGTGGCGCTGACCGCCGCCTTCGCCGCGGTCGTCGCCCTCGCGGCCGGCGGCCACGCCACCACCAAGGCCGGTATCGCCGCGATGGGCGCCATCGCGGTCGACGGGCCCGCGCTGTTCCTCCAGGGCACCATCCTGCTGGCCTCGCTCGTCGCGGTGTTCACCTTCGCCGAGCGGCGGCTCGACCCCGCCCACCACGGGCACCGGGTCGACTCGTTCGCCGCCGAGGCCGCCGCCGTACCGGGCAGCGACCAGGAGAAGGCCGCCGTGAAGGCGGGCTTCACGACCACCGAGGTCTTCCCGCTCGTGCTGTTCGCCGTCGGCGGGATGCTCGTCTTCCCGGCGGCGAACGACCTGCTGACGCTGTTCATCGCGCTGGAGGTCTTCTCCCTCCCGCTGTACCTGCTGTGCGCCGTCGCCCGCCGCAAGCGGCTGATGTCGCAGGAAGCCGCGGTGAAGTACTTCCTGCTCGGCGCCTTCTCGTCGGCGTTCCTGCTGTTCGGCATCGCCCTGCTGTACGGGTACGCGGGCTCCGTGTCGTACGCGCGCATCGCGGATGTGGTGGACGGCTCGGTCACCGAGGTCACCCCGGCGCTCGCCCAGACCATGGGCAACGACGTGCTGCTGCTCATCGGCTTCGCGATGGTGCTGATGGGCCTGCTGTTCAAGGTCGGCGCGGTGCCGTTCCACATGTGGACCCCGGACGTCTACCAGGGCGCTCCCACGCCGGTCACCGGCTTCATGGCCGCCGCCACCAAGGTCGCGGCGTTCGGCGCGATGCTGCGGCTGCTGTACGTGGTGCTCCCCGGGCTGCGCTGGGACTGGCGGCCCGTCATGTGGGGCGTCGCCATCGTCACCATGCTGGCCGGTGCGATCGTCGCGATCACCCAGACCGACATCAAGCGGCTGCTCGCCTACTCGTCGATCGCCCACGCCGGGTTCATCCTGGCCGGTGTCATCGCGGCGACGCCCGACGGCGTCTCGTCGGTGCTGTTCTACCTGGCCGCGTACTCGTTCGTGACGATCGGTGCCTTCGCCGTCGTCACTCTGGTACGGGACGCGGGCGGTGAGGCCACGCACCTGTCCAAGTGGGCTGGGCTCGGCCGCCGTTCACCGCTCGTCGCGGCCGTGTTCGCGGTGTTCCTGCTGGCCTTCGCCGGTATCCCGCTGACCTCCGGGTTCGCGGGCAAGTTCGCCGTCTTCAAGGCGGCGGCGGAGGGCGGCGCCGGGGCGCTGGTGGTCATCGGCGTGATCTCGTCGGCGATCGCCGCGTTCTTCTACATCCGGGTCATCGTGCTGATGTTCTTCAGCGAGCCCAAGCCGGAGGGCCCGACGGTCGCCGTGCCGTCGCCGCTGACGATGACGACGATCGGGGTGGGCGTCGCGGTCACGCTGGTGCTGGGCGTGGCGCCGCAGTACTTCCTCGATCTCGCCGGGCAGGCGGGGATCTTCGTCCGCTGAGCGCATACGCCAAGGGCCCGGCACCCCCAGCGGGGTGCCGGGCCCTTGACGCGTCTGGCGCCTCGCGGGCGTCGGGCCGGACCGACGCCCGGCCACCGGTGGTGTCGCGTGCGGGCTGCTCAGGTGGCCGGGACGATCCGGCCCGTGACCTCGCCGAGGCCCACCTTGGTGCCGTCCGGGCCCGGGGCCCAGGCGGTGAGGGTGACCTCGTCGCCGTCCTCCAGGAACGTCCGCTTGCCGGTGGACAGTTCGAGCGGCTCCTGGCCGTTCCAGGTGAGTTCGAGCAGCGAGCCGCGCTGGTGGACCTCCGGGCCGCTGACCGTGCCGGAACCGAACAGGTCGCCGGTGCGGAGCGAGGCGCCGTTGACGGTCATGTGGGCGAGCTGCTGGGCGGCCGTCCAGTACATGGCCGAGAACGGGGGTTCGGCGACCGTCTCGCCGTTGATGCGCACGGTGATGTGGAGGTCGAAGCCGCCCGGCTCCTCGTCGGAGCTGTCGTCCAGGTAGGGCAGGAGCGGGAAGTCACGCGCGGGCGGCGCCACGCGGGCCGCGTCCAGGGCCTCCAGCGGGGTCACCCAGGCGGACACCGAGGTCGCGAAGGACTTGCCGAGGAACGGGCCGAGGGGGACGTACTCCCAGGCCTGGATGTCGCGCGCCGACCAGTCGTTGAGGAGGCTGAGCCCGAAGACGTGGTCGCGGAAGGAGGCGAGGGGCACCGGCTGCCCCAGCTCGGAGGGGGCGCCGACGAGGAAGCCGACCTCCGCCTCGATGTCCAGCTTGATGGACGGGCCGAAGGTGGGCGTGGGATCGGCGGGCGCCTTGCGCTGACCCTTGGGGCGCGCGATGTCGGTACCGGAGACGACGACGGTGCCGGAGCGGCCGTGGTAGCCGATGGGCAGGTGCTTCCAGTTCGGGGTGAGCGGCTCCCCGTCCGGGCGGAAGATCCGGCCGACGTTGGTGGCGTGGTGCTCGGACGCGTAGAAGTCGACGTAGTCGGCCACCTCGTACGGCAGGTGGAGCGTGACCGTGGCGAGGGGGTGCAGGAGCGGTTCTATGGCGGAGCGGTGGGCCGGGACCGTCAGCCATGCGGTGAGCGCCCGGCGGACGTCGCGCCAGGCGGTGCGGCCGGCGGCGAGCAGCGGGTTGAGGCTCGGCTGCGCGAGCAGCGCCGCGTACGGCGAGCCCAGTGCGTGCGCCGCCGCCCCCGCGTCCAGGACGTGGTCGCCGATGCGGACGCCGAGCCGGCGGCGGCCGGGCTCGTCGGCGGTGCTGAATACGCCGTACGGAAGGTTGTGCGGGCCGAAGGGGTCGCCCTCGGTCAGGTCGAGCGGGCTCTGCTCGGGCATCGGTGCTTGCCTCGCTTTCCACGTGTGTGGGGGACACGTTAGATCAGCCTGCCGTACGGGGGATGCGCCTCTCCCAGGTGTGGTGGAAGACGGGTTCCGTGCCGTCCTTGCAGATCACTTCGTCGGACGTCAGGAAGTGGGTGGCGGTGCAGGTGATCTCGGAGCGGGTCTCGACGGTGACGTTCCAGGGCAGGTCGGGGCGATGCAGGCGGATCGTCCAGTCGGAGCGCGCGCGGGCGGAGAGGGGGTCCCGTTCGTTGATCGCGTAGGTCTCCAGCGCCTCCTCGGTGACCTCCAGGCCGTCCGGGTGGACGCGGGTGCCGCCGTGGCGGGGGTCCACTTCCAGGCGCCATTCGCCCCGGGCGACATCGCGGACGGTCAGCCGCTCGGGGCGGCGGGTCTCGGTGTCGTCGAGGGTGGTGGGAACGGCGACGCCCAGCGGCTCGGCCTGCTCGGGCTCCTCGAAGGCGACGGTGTCGGTGGTCGGAGCGCGCACGGGGAGCAGGAGGGAGCAGGCGTCGGGGTCGAGGGTGAAGCCGGCGGCCCCGTCCGCGCGGGGCCAGATCCAGGGCCAGTACGCGGAGGAGACCGCGAGCCGGACGCGGTGACCGGGCGGGAAGGTGTGCCCGGTGGCGTTCAGCTCGAAGACGTGGACCCCGGCGTTCTCGGTGTTCCCGGCCGCCGCCGCGAGGTTCAGCGCGCCGCGCGTGACGAGGGTCGACGAGCCGTCCGGGGCCACGTCGCAGAGGCGGGCGACGACCTGGCCGCCGGGCGCGCCGGGGTGCGGGGGGCCGGGGGGCGCCGTTCCGGGGCGTGGTGCGCCGGCGTCCGGTGGCTGGGGGGGTGGTGCGCCGACGTCCGGGGTACTGGCGGCCGGCGGCTCGGGGGCCGGCGCTTCAGGGGCCGGCGCTTCGGTGTGCAGGGCGAGGGAGACGCGGGGGCGCCCGAGGATCTCGATGGGTGCGCCGTCCGGCGGGACGGGGAAGTCGAAGCAGGCCGAGTGGGCGTCCTCGGCGCGCTGGTCGGGCGGCAGGTCGGCGTCGTTGCCGGAGGGCAGGGGATGGCCGGCGTCCAGGCCCGTGTGCTGCGGGGAGCGGACGAGGACGGGCGGGCCCTGGAGGGCGTACGTGACCGGTGTGACGTTCGGGGACGGCCAGGTGTCGTCGCCGGCCCAGCGGCCGGGGAGCTCCCGGTGGACGGTGGCGGGCCGGTACGAGGCGGTGATCCAGGAGCGGAGGAGGGGCTCGGACATGATGCCGGTGGGCCGGCCCCTGAGGTGGTGGTCCCACCAGCGGAGCGTCTCCTGGAGGAAGCCGATCGCCGGGCCGGGCGGCAGCTCCCGGTCCGGGTACTGGTGCGACCAGGGCCCGATGACGCCCCTGACGCGGTCGCCGGGCAGGTGCTCGACCAGCCGGAGCACGGTGTCGCGGTACGGGTCGTGCCAGCCGCCCACCGCGAGGACCGCCGCCCGGACGGCGCCGTACTCCTCGCGGAGGCTGCCGCCCCGCCAGTAGTCGTCGCGGGTCCGGTGGGCGAGCCAGGTGTGGACGAGCGGCTCCACCGCCTCCAGGCGCGTCAGCCACATGTCGCGCCAGGCGTCACCGACGTGCAGGGGATCGGGCGGGCGTGCGGCCGAGGCGAGCATGGCCGCCGCCCGGGAGTGCGTCCCGGCGGCGAGGACGGAGCCGCCCGCGTAGTGGAGGTCGCCGTCGTACCGGTCGTCGGCGCAACAGACGGCGACGACCGCCTTGAGCGGCTCGGGGGCGCGGGCGGCGATCCGCAGCGCGGTGGAGCCGCCCCGGCCGATGCCGAACATGCCGACGCCGCCGTCGCACCACGGCCGGCCGGCCAGCCAGTCGATCACGTCCACGCCATCGGCGAGCTCGGCCTCGCGGTACGCGTCGCCCGGGAGCCCCTCGCTGTTGCCGTACCCGCGCACGTCCACCCGTACCGAGGCGTAGCCGTGACCGGCGTACCAGGGGTGGCGTTGCCAGTCGCGGGCGGCGGTCCCGTCGGTCAGCCGGTGCGGCAGGTACTCCAGCAGGGCGGGGACGGGCTCGTCGGTCAGGGGGCGCCAGACACGGGCGTAGAGCCTCGTTCCGTCCGGGAGGGGGATGCGGACGTCCTCGTGGGCCGTCTCGTACGGGAAGGAGGTGCGGATCTTCATGGGGACCTCGGGCCCGGGCGGAGGGGTTATGGACAAGGGAAGGGGCTGTGGACAAAAGGGCTGATTCTGGACGTATGAGCTGTTCTTGAACATACCGGGGGAGGGCGGAAGGCGCCCACGGTGATCGAAAGGCGACCGGATACGCTGACTTGAGTGAATCCAGCGACACATCGACAATCCGTGTGATCGTCAGCAGACAGGAGACCCCCTCGTGACCGCAGTCGGGCCGTTCGGGCTGAGCGTGCGGGACCAGGCTCTTGAGGCCGATGTCCAGACCGGATTGGCGGCCGTCGAGGCAGGGCTCCTCGATGCCACCAAGAGCGACGTGCCGTTCATCACGGAGGCGGCGCAGCACCTGGTACGGGCCGGGGGCAAGCGCTTCCGCCCGCTGCTGGTGATGCTCGCCGCGCAGTTCGGCGACCCGCACGCCCCGGGTGTCGTGCCCTCGGCCGTGGTCGTCGAGCTCACGCACCTGGCGACGCTCTACCACGACGACGTCATGGACGAGGCCGACGTACGCCGGGGGGTGGACAGCGCCAACGCCCGCTGGGGCAACTCGGTGGCTGTCCTGACGGGTGACTTTCTCTTCGCGCGTGCCTCGCACATCCTGGCGGACCTCGGCCCCGAGGCGGTACGCATCCAGGCGGAGGCCTTCGAGCGCCTGGTCACCGGCCAGATCCTGGAGACGGCCGGCCCGCGCGACGGGCGCGACCCGGTCGAGCACTACCTGGACGTCATCGCCGGCAAGACGGGCTCGCTGATCGCCGTCTCGGGCCGCTTCGGCGCGATGATGTCGGGCGCCGACGAACGGGTCGTGGACATCCTCACGCAGTACGGCGAGCGGCTCGGCGTCGCCTTCCAGCTCGCCGACGACGTCCTGGACATCGCCTCCGACTCCCACGAGTCGGGCAAGACGCCGGGCACCGACCTGCGCGAGGGCATCCCCACGCTGCCGGTGCTGCACCTGCGCGCGCAGGCCGCGGTCGGCGGGGCGGCGGAGGACCTGGAGCTGGTCGAGCTGCTGGACAGCGACCTCACGGACGACGTGCGGCACGCGGAGGCGCTGCGGCGGCTGCGGGTCCACCCGGCGCTGGAGCGGGCGCGGCGGGACACCGTGAGGTACGCGCAGGACGCCCGCGCGACGCTGGCTCCGCTGCCGGACTGCTACGCGAAGGCCGCGCTGGAGGAGCTGTGCGACCTCGTGGTGCACCGGGCGGGCTGATCTTGCCGGGTCACCTCGTCGGTCACCTCGCGGGGTAGGGGTCTCGGGGTTGGTGTCATCCTTCAGCAGTACGGAAGTTGAGCCCGGGGACTGACGCCCCGGGGGGCGCCGCCTTGGTCAGATGGATGCCAGACGTTGAGGCAGACGGATGGCTGACCACGGAGGTAGGCACATGGCACCGAACGACAGCGCGGGGCGCCGGAGGACGGCGCGGTACGCGGTCCCGGTCGCGGTGGCGGGGGTGGCGGCGGCGACGATCGGGCTCGTCCCGGCGCTCGCGGCATCCGGGGACCCCGAACTGCCGGAGATCACGGCACAGCAACTGGTGGAGAAGATCGCCGCGTCGGACGTACAGCAGCTCTCCGGCACGGTGAAGGTGACGACCGACCTCGGCCTGCCGTCGCTGGCGGGGCTGGGCGGCGACCTCGGGGGCGGCGGGGACGGCGCGGGCGACGGCGCGGGCGTCGGCAAGCTGATGGAGCTCGCCTCGGGCACGCACACCCTCCGGGTGGCGGCGGACGGCCCCGACAAGCAGCGGCTGACGGTCGTGGACGACGCCTCGGCCGAGTACAGCCTGGTGCGCAACGGGAACGACGTGTGGGCGTACGACGGCGCGTCCAAGGAGGCGGTCCACTCCACCGAGAAGCGGGGCGCGGAAGCCCCGGAACCCGATCTTCCGGCCACCCCGAAGGACCTGGCCGACCAGGCCCTGAAGGCCGTCGACGACACGACGTCGGTGACGGTCGACGGTACGGCGCGGATCGCCGGGCGCGACGCGTACCAGCTCGTGATCAAGCCGAAGCAGAGCGGCTCGACGATCGAGTCGATCAAGGTCGCGGTGGACGCCGGCAACGGCGTACCGCTGAAGTTCACGCTCACGCCGCGCGGGGGCGGCAAGGCCGCGATCGACGCGGGATTCACCAAGGTGGACTTCGCCAAGCCGGCCGCCTCGACGTTCGACTTCACGCCGCCGAAGGGCACGAAGGTGACGGAGGAGCCGGCCTCGGGCGAGGTTCCCCGGCACGAGCGGCCGGCCGGCCCGGAGGAGTTCCAGGGCCTTGAGGGCCTGAACGTCATCGGCGAGGGCTGGACGTCCATCGCGCAGCTCGCGGGTCCGGCCGGCGGCGTTCCGTCCGACCTCCCGTCCGACGCCCCGGCGGAGGCCCAGCAGTTCCTGGACGCGCTCGGCGACAAGGTGAGCGGCAAGTTCGGCTCGGGCACGGTCTTCAAGACCCGCCTGGTCAACGCCCTGTTGACCGACGACGGCAAGGTCTACGTGGGCGCGGTGACCCCGGAGGCCCTGGTGGACGCGGCGAACGGCAAGAAGTAACGGATGAGGTGCGAGGCGCCCCGCCTGGAGGAGTTCTCCGGGCGGGGCACCGGCATGCTCGCTCAGAACGTGAGGCGGAACGCGTTGATGTAGCCCGTGTCCTGGGCCGCCACGTCCTGGACGCGCAGCTTCCAGGCTCCGTTCGCCGCCTCGCTCGACGCGTCGACCGTGTAGGTGGTCTGGACGTTGTCGGCGGAATCGTTACTGCTCGAGCCCTTGAGGCGGTACGCCGTGCCGTCGGGCGCGAGCAGGTCGACGACCAGGTCGCCGCGCCAGGTGTGGACGATGTCGACGCCCACCTTGAGGGCGGCCGGGGCGTTGCCGGTGCGGCCGGAGACGGTGACCGTGGACGTCACGGCCGAACCGTTGTCGGGGATGGCGACGTCGGCGGTGTTCTCGTACGTGTCGCCGGTCGGCGGCTCGGTCGTACCGGCGGACAGCGTCCAGATGGCGTGCGCGACCGCGTCGCTGTTCCGGTCGAGCGCGGTGTCGTTGATGTTGGACGTGGTGTCGCACGAGGAGTGGTAGCAGCGGTCGAAGGCCTGGCCGGCCGTACCGCCCCACTTCTGCGCCTGGGCGCTGGTCTTCGTACGGCTGGCGCCGGTGAATAGGCCGCCGACCGGGATGCCGACGTTCTTGAACGAGGCGTGGTCGGAGCGGCCGTCGCCCTCGGTCTCGATCTCGGTCGGGACGCCGAGGCCGGCGAAGTAGTCCTTGAAGGTCTTCTCGATCGTCGGGTCGTCGTCGTAGACGAAGTAGCCGGGGTTCGGCGAGCCGATCATGTCGAAGTTGAGGTACCCGGAGACCTTCGCGCGCTCGGTGGCGGGGAGGTTGTTGACGTAGTACTTGGAGCCGACCAGGCCGAGTTCCTCGGCGCCCCACCACGCGAAGCGGAGGTGCTTGGCGGGCTTGAGCTGGGCGCGGGAGACGGCGAGCGCGGTCTCCAGCACGGCGGCGGAACCCGAGCCGTTGTCGTTGATGCCGGCGCCGGATGAGACGGAGTCCAGGTGGGCGCCCGCCATGAGGACCTGGCTGGTGTCGCCGCCGGGCCAGTCGGCGATGAGGTTGTAGCCGGTGGTGCCGTTGTACGTGAACTGCTGGACGGTGGTGGTGAATCCGGCCGCGTCCAGTTTGGCCTTCACGTAGTCGATCGACGCCTTGTAGCCGGGGCGGCCGTGGGCACGGTTGCCGCCGTTGGCGCCGGCTATCGACTGGAATTGGGTGAGGTGCGCCTTGACGTTGGCGATGGGTATGTCGGGCGCGGCGGCGGCCTCGGTTACGGCTGACGGGGCGGTGGTCGCGGCCGGTGCGGCGGTGGCGGCCGGGGCGGCCGTGGCCAGGAGGCCGGCGAGGGCGAGTGCGGCGGCTGCGGCGGTGCGTCTGGGTATGCGGTGGTGCGCGGAGTGGTTCATGTGGGGGCTCCGGATTCCGTACGGGGATGGGAACGGAACGTGCGAGACGCCCCGCGGCCTTGTGGCGCGGGGCGTTGGAGCTACTGATGCGATGTGCGTGCTGCATGGTCAGCGAGAGCGTGACCTACCGTCAAGGGCGTAATCCGGTCACAAGCGTTCGGATATCGGAACGTTCTGTGCGCGAAGTGGTCGCGGAATGAACACCGCCACACGGCCTTTCGGCCACGGCCGCCCCCACCGAGCCTTGAGGCGGGCATGCTGCCCACATGCGGCAGCATGTGCACGGCCCCGACGAACTGCCCGGCATCTGGGAGCGCTTCACGGCGTGGGGAACCACCGACGTGCTGGTGGCGATGATGGTGCTGCTCGCCGTCCTCGCCGTCGTCGTCTTCCTCGGCTCGCGCCGGCCACGGCGGCCCCGCAAGGGACTGGACGAGGGTGAGCGGCCGTGAACCTCGATCCGTTCCTCATCCTCGACGCGCTGATCGTGTACTTCGCCCACATCGCGGCGAACTTCGCCTTCGTGATGCTGTGCGTGTGCGCGGTGGTGATCTGCGCCTGCACGTACTGGTCGCGGCTGACCCGGCGGATCCACCCCGAGGAGGCGGAGGCGGACGTGGGGCTGAGGGGCTTCCGCTGGGAAGAGGACGACGAGCCGTAGGAGCTGCCGCGCCTCCTACTGCACGCAGAACTCGTTGCCCTCCGGGTCCGCCATGACGGTCCACTCGCCGCCCGGCTCCTTGACGTGGCGCAGCACGGTCGCGCCCAGCGCCTCCAGCCGTGCCACCTCCGCATCCCGTCGGCCTGGGGCGGCGTGCAGGTCGAGGTGGAGGCGGTTCTTCACCGTCTTCGGCTCCGGTACGCGCTGGAAGAGCAGCCGCCTGCCGAGCCCGATGCCGGTCTCCTCCTCGTACGGATCGTCCGGATGCCGGACGGCGATCAGATCTCGCCACGCACGGCGGCCGTGCGCTTCGACGGTCTGCTCCTCCGTCACGTGCCCGAGGCCGAGCAGCCGGTCGATCAGGTCGCTGTTGTCCTCGACCAGGTAGCCCAGGGCCCCGGCCCAGAAGTCGGCCTGCGGGTGCGGGTCCGCCGCGTCGATCACAAGCTTCCAGTGGAGTGTGGTCATGTAACCTCTTATATTGGTTACGTGAGTGAGTCCGCAATAGGTCTGCCCCTGCACACGCCGGAGGGCCGGACGTTCCGCTTCGATCCGGGTGCCCTGTGCCTGGAGCTGCTGCCCACGGGCGGCCCGGGCCCCCTCGCCCGGTACGAGGTGCTCGACACCCCTGCCGGGCTGCTCGACTGGGTGGCGGCCGCCCGCCTCACGCCGCCCGGCCTCCGGCTGCCGCCCATCGACGAGCGGGACCTCGCGGCGGTACGGGAACTGCGCGACGCCCTGCACGGGATCGCCGCCGCCCACGCGCACGGCCACGCGCTCGCGTCCGCCGACCTCGCCGTGGTGAACGCGGCGGCGGCCGGACCGCCGCTGGCCGTGCGCATGACGGCCGCCGGGCAGCGGGAGTGGGCGCCCGGCGTGAGCGTGGCCGGGCTGGTGTCGACGATCGCCCGGGACGCGATCGACCTGTTCACCGGCCCCTACGCGGCGGCCGGCCGCATCCGCGAGTGCGGCGCCCACGACTGCTACCTGCTCTTCGTCGACACCTCCCGCCCCGGCCGCCGCCGCTGGTGCGCGATGGAACGGTGCGGCAACCGCCACAAGGTCCGGTCCCACCGGGCCCGTACCCGGACCGAAGGAGAAGCGCCATGCCCACAGGACTGACCCGCGACGCCGGCTGGGAGATCGGCGTGTCGAAGACCCTGCCGCTGCCGGCCGGTGCCGTCTGGGACTTCATCACGAGCCCGGAAGGCATCGCGCTCTGGCTCGGCCGCGTGAAGGGCGGGCTCCCGCAGGAGAAGGGGGCGGCGTACGAGACGGTCGACGGCCTCACCGGCGAGGTACGCGGCTACCGGCCGGGGGACAGGGTGCGTCTCACCTGTGGCGGTACGACCGTCCAGGTCACCGTCTCTGCGTCCGGCCCCGGGAAGGCGGTACTCCGCTTCCACCAGGAGCACCTCGCGAGCGCGGACGAACGCGAGCAGCGCCGTACGCACTGGCAGGGCGTCATGACCCGGGTGGTGGAGGCGCTGCGGGGCTGAGGGGGTCGCGGCGGCCGGGCCTGGGCGCGCGGTGGGGCCGGCGGCTTGGCCGCTCCCGGGCGCATTGGCACTGGCCGGTGGCCGGTGGTCGCGCTCGGGTGGGGGCGGGGCCCCGGCGGTCGCCGGGCCTGGGCGGTTGCCGGCCCCCGGGTTCACCGCCCCCGGGTTCACCGCCCCCGGGTTCACCGCCCCCGGGCGCGCCGCCGTCCGGGGCCGCGTCCGTGCCGGGGCGAGCGCTACGCGCTGTGGCCCGGGACCTTCGGGGCGTCGCCCTCGCGGGGGCGGTCCGCCGGCTGTGCCGGGAGGGCGGACGCGGCCGCCGCCAGCCGCAGGGCCGCCGCCTCCGCCCTCGTACGCCGGGATGTCCGCAGCGCGTCCCAGGTCAGGATCGTCAGGGCCAGCCAGACGAGCGAGAAGCCCGCCCACCGCTCGGGCGGCATCGCCTCGTGGAAGTAGACGACACCCAGCAGGAACTGGAACACCGGGGCCAGGTACTGCAACAGCCCCAGCGTGGACAGCGGCACCCGGATCGCCGCCGCGCCGAAGCACACCAGGGGTACGGCGGTGACCACCCCGGTCGCGGCGAGCAGCGCCGCGTGGCCCGCGCCCGTCGTGCCGAAGTGGCCCGAGCCCTGGGAGCCCAGCCACAGCAGGTACGCGAGCGCCGGCAGGAACTGGACGGCGGTCTCCGCCGCCAGCGACTCCACGCCGCCGATGTTGACCTTCTTCTTCACCAGGCCGTAGATGGCGAAGGAGAAGGCGAGGGTCAGGGAGATCCACGGCGGCCGCCCGTAGCCCACGGCCAGCACCACCACCGCCGCGAAGCCGATGCCGACGGCCGCCCACTGGGCGGGGCGCAGCCGTTCCTGGAGCAGCAGTACACCCATGGCGATGGTGACCAGCGGGTTGATGAAGTAGCCGAGGGAGGCCTCCACGACCTGGCCGGAGTTGACGGCCCAGATGTACAGACCCCAGTTGACGGTGATCACGGCGGCGGCGACCGCGATCAGGCCGAGCTTGCGAGGCTGCCGCAGCAGCTCACCTATCCAGCTCCAGCGGCGCAGCGCGAGGAGCGCGACACCGACGAAGGCCAGCGACCAGACCATGCGGTGGGCCAGGATCTCGACGGACCCGGCCGGTTTCAGCAGCGGCCAGAAGAGGGGCACGAGGCCCCACATGCCATAGGCGCCCACGCCGTACAGGAGTCCTGCCCGCTGCTCTCCGCCGCTCTTCGCCGCCACCGGCCGCCGCCTTTCCGCCCGCCCTGCGCTGTGCCCTGCGGACGAAGGTAGCGCCGGGCGGGCCGGACTGTCATGTCCGTACCGCAATACGGTCATGACGCATGCGTCACAGCCGGCGCCGCGGCGGACGCCACAGCCGAGGTCGCAGTCGAGGTCGCAGCCGATGTGGCAGCCGGCGTCACCGCTGCCGGAGCGCCTCCGCCACCGTGTCGGCGAGCGGGGTCGTCGGGCGGCCGATCAGCCCGGCCAGGTCGCCGCTCGTGCGGGCCAGCAGGCCGCGCTCGATCGCCTTGTCGACGTCGACGAGGATCGCGGCGAACGGCTCGGGGACGCCGGCGCCGGTCAGGATGGCCAGGTGCGTCTCGGCGGGCACGTTGTTGTACACGACGGGCTTGCCGGACTGACGGGCGATCTCCGCCGCGTACTCGGCGAACGACCAGGCGGTGTCACCGCTCAGCTCGTACACCTTGCCGAGGTGGCCGTCCTGGGTGAGTACGGCGGCGGCCGCGGCCGCGTAGTCGGCGCGGGTGGCGGAGGCGACCCGGCCCTCGCCCGCGTTGGCGACGACGGCGCCGTGCTCCAGGACCGGGGCGAGGTGCTCGGTGTAGTTCTCGGTGTACCAGCCGTTGCGCAGCAGCGTGTACGGCAGGCCCGAGTCAAGGATCAGCCGCTCGGTCGCCTTGTGCTCGGCGGCCAGGTCGAAGTCGGCGTCCGGCCCGCCGAGGATGCCGGTGTACGCGAGCTGCGCCACGCCCGCCGCCTTGGCCGCGCTGATCACGGCCGTGTGCTGCGGCACGCGCCGCCCGACCTCGCTGCCGGAGACCAGCAGGACGCGGTCGCCCGCCTCGAACGCCCCCGCCAGGGTCTCGGGGCGGTCGTAGTCGGCGACGCGCAGCTCGACGCCGCGCTCCGCGAGGCCGGCGGCCTTCTGCTTGTCACGTACGACGGCCGCGATGCCGTGCGCCGGAACGCCGTCGGCCAGCAGGGCGTCGATGACGAGGCGGCCGAGGTGGCCGGTGGCTCCGGTGACGACGATGCTCATGGGGTGCCTTTCCGAGAAGGGGTCGGGGTCGGCACACCAACCTACGGAGTGCGCTAACTTTCGGAAAGTACCCACTTTGAAGTAAGGTACTGGTGTGAGCGTAAGTAACCCGAGTCCGCCGGTGCCCGACGTCAACGACGCGATGTGCCCCTCCCGCCTCGTCCTCGAACACGTCACCAGCCGCTGGGGCGTGCTCGTCCTCGCCGCCCTGCTGGAACGCTCGTACCGGTTCAGCGAGCTGCGCCGCTCCATCGGTGGCGTCAGCGAGAAGATGCTCGCCCAGACCCTCCAGACCCTGGAACGGGACGGTTTCGTCCACCGCGACGCCAAACCCGTCATCCCGCCCCGGGTCGACTACTCGCTCACCGCGCTCGGGAGGGAGGCCGCCGAACAGGTATGGGCCCTCGCCCGGTGGACCGAGCGGCACGTGGACGCCGTACAGCGGGCGCGGGACGCCTACGACGAGGCCCGGGCCTCCTGACGGAAACCCGGGCCTTCGCACCGTCCGCACAGCACCGTCCGCACCGGCGGCCGGCCGCGCCGGACGTCAGCCGATGACCGTCCAGGTGTCGTTGCCCGCGAGCAGCGCGGCGAGGTCGCCCTTGCCGTTCTGCTCGACGGCCGCGTCGAGCTGGTCGGCCATCTGCGTGTCGTAGACGGGCCGTTCGACGGACCGGAACACACCGATGGGCGTGTTGTGCAGCGTGTCCGGGTCCGCGAGCCGGGACAGCGCGAACGCCGTGGTCGGGCTGGCGCTGTGCGCGTCGTGGACCAGGACCTGGCTCTCGTTCTCCGGCGTCACCGGGACCACCTTCAGGTCACCGGTCGCCGCGTCCCGCACGACACCCTTGCCGCCGCCCGGGCCGAAGCGGATCGGCTGCCCGTGCTCCAGGCGGATCACGGCCTCCTCCGCCTTGTCCTTGTCCTTCAGGACGTCGAAGGCCCCGTCGTTGAAGATGTTGCAGTTCTGGTAGATCTCCACCAGCGCCGTGCCGGAGTGGTCGGCCGCCTGCCGCAGTACCTCGGTGAGGTGCTTGCGATCGGAGTCCACCGTCCGGGCCACGAACGACGCCTCCGCGCCAAGGGCGAGGGACACCGGGTTGAACGGCGCGTCCAGCGAGCCCATCGGCGTCGACTTGGTGATCTTGCCGACCTCGGAGGTCGGGGAGTACTGCCCCTTGGTCAGGCCGTAGATCCGGTTGTTGAACAGCAGGATCTTGAGGTTGACGTTGCGCCGCAGCGCGTGGATGAGGTGGTTGCCGCCGATGGACAGCGCGTCGCCGTCACCGGTGACGACCCACACGGACAGGTCCGTGCGCGACGAGGCCAGGCCGGTCGCGATCGCGGGGGCACGCCCGTGGATCGAGTGCATCCCGTAGGTGTTCATGTAGTACGGGAAGCGGGAGGAGCAGCCGATACCCGAGACGAAGACGATGTTCTCCTTCGCCAGGCCGAGCTCGGGCATGAAGCCCTGCACGGCGGCGAGGATCGCGTAGTCGCCGCAACCGGGGCACCAGCGCACTTCCTGGTCGGACTTGAAGTCCTTCATGGACTGCTTGGCCTCGGCCTTGGGCACCAGCTTCAGCGCCTCAGTCATGGATGGCCTCCTTGAGAGCCGTGGCGAGCTGCTCGGCCTTGAACGGCATGCCGTTCACCTGGTTGTAGCTGTGCGCGTCGACCAGATATTTCGCCCGGATGAGGGTGGCGAGCTGGCCCAGGTTCATCTCCGGCACGACGACCTTGTCGTACCGCTTCAGCACATCGCCGAGGTTCTTCGGGAAGGGGTTGAGGTGGCGCAGGTGCGCCTGGGCGATGGACTCGCCCGCCGCGCGCAGCCGCCGCACGGCGGCCGTGATCGGCCCGTACGTCGAGCCCCAGCCCAGCACCAGGGTGCGGGCGCCGCTCGGGTCGTCGACCTTCAGGTCGGGGACGTCGATGCCGTCGACCTTGGCCTGACGGGTGCGGACCATGAAGTCGTGGTTGGCCGGGTCGTAGGAGATGTTCCCCGTGCCGTCCTGCTTCTCGATGCCGCCGATACGGTGCTCCAGCCCCGGCGTACCGGGCAGGGCCCACGGACGGGCCAGGGTCTCCGGGTCGCGCTTGTACGGCCAGAAGACCTCGGTGCCGTCGTCCAGGCTGTGGTTCGGGCCGGTGGCGAAGGTGACACCCAGGTCGGGCAGCTCGTCCATGTCCGGGATGCGCCACGGCTCGGAACCGTTGGCCAGGTAGCCGTCCGACAGCAGGAACACCGGGGTGCGGTAGGTCAGCGCGATGCGCGCCGCCTCCAGCGCCGCGTCGAAGCAGTCCGCCGGGGTCCTCGGTGCCACGACCGGCACCGGGGCCTCGCCGTTGCGCCCGTACATCGCCTGGAGCAGGTCGGCCTGCTCGGTCTTGGTCGGCAGGCCGGTCGACGGGCCACCGCGCTGGATGTCGACGATCAGCAGCGGCAGCTCCAGCGACACCGCGAGCCCGATCGTCTCGGACTTCAGCGCCACACCGGGGCCCGAGGTGGTGGTGACCGCCAGCGAACCGCCGAAGGCAGCGCCCAGGGCGGCGCCGATGCCGGCGATCTCGTCCTCGGCCTGGAAGGTCCGCACACCGAAGTTCTTGTGCTTGGACAGCTCGTGCAGGATGTCGGACGCCGGGGTGATCGGGTACGAACCCAGGTACAGCGGCAGGTCCGCCTGCCGGGAGGCGGCGATCAGACCGTAGGCGAGGGCCAGGTTCCCGGAGATGTTGCGGTACGTGCCGGCCGGGAACGCCTTCGTGGCGGGGGCGACCTCGTAGGAGACGGCGAAGTCCTCGGTGGTCTCGCCGAAGTTCCACCCCGCGCGGAACGCCGCCACATTGGCCTCGGCGATCTCCGGCTTCCTGGCGAACTTCTGCCGCAGGAACTTCTCCGTGCCCTCGGTCGGCCGGTGGTACATCCAGCTCAGCAGCCCGAGCGCGAACATGTTCTTGGAACGCTCGGCCTCCTTGCGGGACAGGCCGAAGTCCTTGAGCGCCTCGATCGTCAGCGTCGTCAGCGGCACCGGGTGGACCCGGTACCCGTCCAGGGAACCGTCCTCCAGCGGCGAGGTCTCGTAGCCCACCTTCGCCATGGCCCGCTTGGCGAACTCATCGGTGTTGACGATGATCTCGCTGCCGCGCGGGACGTCGCCGATGTTCGCCTTCAGAGCGGCGGGATTCATCGCGACCAGCACGTTCGGCGCGTCGCCCGGCGTGAGGATGTCGTGGTCGGCGAAGTGGAGCTGGAACGACGACACACCGGGCAGGGTGCCGGCGGGGGCCCGGATCTCGGCCGGGAAGTTCGGCAGGGTCGACAGGTCGTTGCCGAACGACGCCGTCTCCGACGTGAAACGGTCCCCCGTGAGCTGCATACCATCGCCCGAGTCACCCGCGAAACGGATGATCACCCGGTCCAGACGGCGTACTTCCTTCTCCGCGCCACGCTGTCCGGGGCCGCCACGCTGCTCCCCGACGACAGCCTCGTTGGCCTGGCGGGTCTCGTCGGACCCGTCGGCCTGATCGGCTGGGCTGCTGACCTGGCTGGTCACTGAACTGGACCTCCCTCGAGACAAGGGGCCTCCCCGCCGTCGGCGGGGGAACGCTCGGGAGACAGCCGGCCCACCGGCCGTCCCAAGGCCCACCCTACGTCCGTAAGGGTCGCCTTCCCTGGACCGCTCGTATGATGGACGCCATTTTGGGACGTCCGTACGCCCTCGATCATCATGCTGTGTCTCCCCCCACGTCGTTCGGTAACGACGCTCCCGACTCATCCATTGGTTCTAGGCCGTGCGACAGGCACGGCGGCCGGCCGTGCCGGTCCGGCGAGCACCGCACGTCAGCCGTTCAGATAGGTCAGCACGGCGAGTACCCGTCGATGATCCCCATCACTCGGTGACAGCCCGAGCTTCAGGAAGATGTTGCTCACGTGCTTCTCCACCGCGCCCTCGCTGACCATCAACTGCCGCGCGATCGCCGAGTTCGTCCTGCCCTCCGCCATCAGCCCCAGGACCTCGCGCTCGCGGGGCGTCAGCGCCGCCAGCACGTCCTGCTTACGGCTGCGGCCCAGCAACTGGGCCACCACCTCCGGGTCCAGCGCGGTGCCGCCCCGGGCGACCCGCACCACCGCCTCCACGAATTCCCGGACCTCGGCGACCCGGTCCTTCAGCAGATAGCCCACTCCCCGGCTGTTGCCGGCCAGCAGCTCGGTGGCGTACCGCTCCTCCACGTACTGCGACAGCACCAGCACCCCGATGCCGGGGTACTCCTTGCGGAGCCGCACCGCCGCCCGTACTCCCTCATCCGTGTGCGTCGGCGGCATCCGTACGTCGGCGACCACCACGTCGGGCAGCGCGCCGTCGTCCGCCAGCTCGCCCACCGTCTTGACCAGCGCCTCGCCGTCCCCGACACCGGCGACGACATCGTGCCCCCGGTCGGTCAGCAGCCGGGTCAGGCCCTCCCGGAGCAGGACGGAATCCTCGGCGATGACCACGCGCACCCTGTCCTCCACCACGAACCGCATCCCCCATGAATCGATGTGCACCACGCGATTCCCGCGTCTGCGGTCCAGCATCCCAGCATCCGGACGGCGGCGGGCCGGCCTGTGGATAACTCGCCGGCCGGTGGCCGTCGGGCAGGGATCCGGGTGGGATTCCGGGCGGGGATGGGGGAGGGGATGCGGCCCGGCCGCTGGGCCGGGGTGCGGGTGGCGGGCGGAGGCGCCGGGGGTCAGCCCCGCCAGGGCAGCTCGGCGGTTATCGACGTCGGGCCGCCTTCCGGAGAACGCACGGCGAGGATGCCGTCCACCGCGTCCAGCCGCTCGGTCAGCCCGGCCAGGCCGCCGCCCCTGGTGATGTCCGCGCCGCCACGGCCGTCGTCCGTCACCTGCAGCATCAGCCTGTCGTCCACTCGCCATACGTCGACCGTCGCACGGGTCGCTCGGGAGTGCCTCGAGACGTTCTGGAGCAGCTCCGAGACGGTGAAGTAGGCGATGCCCTCGATCGCCGGAGCCGGCCGAGCCGGCAGATCCACCTCCACTCTGACGGGCACGGTGCAGCGGGAGGCGACCGCGGACAGGGCGGCGTCCAGGCCCCGGTCGGTGAGGACGGCGGGGTGGATGCCGCGCGCCAGGTCCCGCAGCTCCTGGAGGGCGAGTTTCACTTCGCCGTGGGCCTCGTCGACCATGGCTGCGGCCGCCTCCGGGTCCTCCAGCAGCTTCTCCTTCGCCAGCCCCAGGTCCATGGCGAGGGCGACCAGCCGGGCCTGGGCGCCGTCGTGCAGGTCGCGTTCGATGCGGCGCAGGTCGGCGGCGGCGGTGTCGACGACCACGCCGCGGTCCGACTCCAGCTCCGAGACGCGGCTCGCCAGCCGTGACGGGCTGAGCAGGCCGGTTATCAGCAGCCGGTCCACCGTCGTCAGCGCCCGGATCACCCACGGGGTGACCAGCACGAAGAACAGGCCGAACAGGCTGGTGACGGCCATCTCCACCGGCGAGTCCAGGTAGAAGCTGTGCGTACCGTCCCCGTACAACTGCAGCCCGTCCACCCCCGCGTACACCGGGAAGACCCACCGCCACAGCGGGTACGTCAGCAGCCCCCAGCCGTACGTCCAGAAGACCACCGCGACGGTGAAGGCGAAGATCGCCCACGGCATGTGCACCAACGAGTAGAGGAAGTGCCGCCAGGACTCGCCGCTCTTGAGCACGCCGCCCACCCAGCCCATCAGCCCGCCCCCGGACCGGCTCCGCACCGGCGACGGATCGGCCACGTCCACCCCCAGCAGGCCCCGCGCCCGCACCCGCTCCACCGTGCCGAAACCGCGGCACATGGCGAGGGCGGCGGCGAGCACCGGAATGCCGAGGAAGGTCACGACCAGGCCGGCGCCGAGCGACACCATGGCTATGGACAGGCCGAAGTAGAGGATGCTCAGCGGCAGACCGATCAGCAGGTAGCCGAACTCGCGCCAGGTGCGGGCCTCGAACGGCGCCCGCAGCGCCACGGGAAGGCGGGGGTGCCGGATCTCCGGTCCATGAGCCAGGGCCATCGGTTCGTCCGTCCGTTTCTCGTCGTCGCTGCGAGGCGGCTGTCGGGTGCGTCACGACGTGGTCTGTCACGACGCGGTGCGTCACAACGCGGTCCGTCATGACTCGGTACGTCACGACGTCGTACATCAAGACTGCTGGTCCGGGCGGGCGCGCACCATGAGGCTCGTATCCGTCTTGAGCGGGGGGTTATCCCCACCCCAGGGGCTCTACCGGGAAGGGTCCCGGCGGCGCCAGGGCAGCTCGGCGGTGACCGTCGTCGGCCCGCCGGCCGGCGACTCCAGGAGGAACAGGCCGTCCACCGCCCCCAGCCGCTCGGCCAGGCCGGCCATGCCCGTGCCCCCGTCGAGCCGGGCGCCCCCGCAGCCGTCGTCGGTGACCTGGATCAGCATCCGGTCGTCCGCCCGCCACACCTCCACCGCCGCGTTGCGCGCCCGGGAGTGCTTCGAAACGTTCTGGAGCAGCTCCGAGACGGTGAAGTAGGCGATGCCCTCGATCGCCTCGGCCGGCCGCTCCGCCAGGTCGACGGTCACCTTGACCGGGACGGTGCACCGGGCGGCGACGGCGGACAGGGCGGCGTCCAGGCCCCGGTCGGTGAGGACGGCGGGGTGGATGCCGCGCGCCAGGTCCCGCAGCTCTTGCAGGGCGAGTTTCACTTCGCCGTGGGCCTCGTCGACCATGGCTGCGGCCGCCTCCGGGTCCTCCAGCAGCTTCTCCTTCGCCAGGCCGAGGCCCATGGCGAGGGCGACCAGCCGGGCCTGGGCGCCGTCGTGCAGGTCGCGTTCGATGCGGCGCAGGTCGGCGGCGGCGGTGTCGACGACCACGCCCCGGTCCGACTCCAGCTCCGCGATCCGCCGCTCCAGCTCGTCGGACGGCGGCAGCAGACCGCGCACCATCGCCCGGTCGGCGTTGGCCAGCCCCCGCACCAGGTACGGCAGCACCGGCCACAGCACGATCAGGCCCACCAGGGTCACGGTGAACGTCAGCACGCCCCACGGCAGCCGTATGAACCCGTACAGCGCCGTCCGCCAGGCCACCGGGTCCTTCAGCACCGCCCACAGCCAGGGGAGGAGACCGTCGCCCGGCCGCTGCGGCAGCGGGCTCGGCTCCTCGATGCGTATGCCGAGCAGCAGCCTCGCCCTTGCCCGCTCCGCCCGGCCCAGCAGCCGCGTCCCCACCAGGCCGGCCGCCAGCAGCGGAAGACCGACGACGGTCACCGACAGTCCCGCACCGACGGCCACCATGAACACCACGTAAACAAAGCTGATCAGGGCGATAGGAAGGTTTGCCAGAAGGTGGGCGATTTCCTTCCAGACGAGCCGGTCGAATGCGATGCGTGCGGTCATGCGGCCCAGCCTGCCGGGCCCGACCGGCGCACGCCATGGGGTTCGTGGGTGCAGGAGAAGTAGGGATAACCCCACCTGAAGTGCGGCACGGCTGATTACCGGCGCTATGCCAGGGCCTAGACTCCCGTGCGTACAGATCGCATAAGTATCGCCGCGAGGGCAGGGAGCGAGGGACACGGACGTGCCGGAACCGACCGTATGGACCGCACCGACCGTACTCGCCGTCGACTATTTCCAGAGCTATTCGGTCGTCGGCCTACTCGCCGTGATCGGCGTGCTGTTCGTCGCGGTCGCCTTCGCGGCCGGGCGGCTGCTGCGGCCCGTCGTGCCGACGCCGGAGAAGCTGCTGACGTACGAATGCGGCGTCGACCCGGTGGGGGAGGGCTGGGCCCACACCCAGGTCCGCTACTACGTCTACGCTTTTCTGTACGTCATCTTCGCGGTGGACTCGATCTTCCTGTTCCCCTGGGCGACCGTCTTCGCCGCACCCGGTTACGGCGCCACGACGCTGGTTGAGATGTTCATCTTCCTCGGCTTCCTGGCCGTAGGACTGCTCTACGCGTACAAGAAGGGCGTCCTGACATGGACGTGACCCCTGTCGATCTTCCCGAGCCGAAGCGGCTCGGAGCCCTCGCCCGGCTCGCGCCCGAGCCGATGAAGGTGGTCCTGAACTGGGGCCGCCGCTACAGCCTGTGGGTCTTCAACTTCGGGCTCGCCTGCTGTGCGATCGAGTTCATCGCCGCGTCGATGGCCCGCCACGACTTCATCCGGCTCGGCGTGATCCCGTTCGCGCCCGGGCCGCGCCAGGCGGACCTCATGGTCGTGTCCGGCACGGTCACGGACAAGATGGCGCCCGCGGTGAAGCGGCTGTACGAGCAGATGCCCGAGCCCAAGTACGTCATCTCCTTCGGCGCCTGCTCCAACTGCGGCGGCCCGTACTGGGACTCGTACTCCGTGACCAAGGGCGTCGACCAGATCATCCCGGTCGACGTGTACGTACCCGGCTGCCCGCCCCGTCCCGAAGCGCTTCTCCAGGGCATCCTCAAGCTTCAGGAGAAGATCGCCCGAGAGTCGCTGGGCGAGCGCTACGGCCACGGGCGCACGTCGTCGGTCGGCCAGCTCCGCAGCGGCCTGGTGCCCCCTCCGGGAGGTACGGCGTGAACGCATACGACCGACTCCCCGAAGCCGTCACCGAGATCTTCGGCGAGGGCGCCTCGGCCGACCAGGCGTACGAACTGCTCACGGTCGACGTCCCCGCCGAGTCCTGGATCACCGCACTGGAGACAGCCCGCGACGAGCTGGGCTGCACCTACTTCGACTGGCTGAGCGCGGTCGACGAGCCCGGCACCGGCTTCCGCGTCTGCGCCCACGTCGTCGCCCTGGACGGCGGCCGGGTGCGGCGGCTCCTGCTGCGCACGACCGTGCCGCACGACGCCCCCGTCCTGCCCAGCGCCGTCGGCGTCTACGCGGGCGCCGGCTGGCACGAGCGCGAGACGTACGAGATGTTCGGCGTCCGCTTCGAGGACCACCCGAACCTGGTCCACCTCCTGCTCCCCGAGAACTTCGAGGGCAACCCGCTGCGCAAGGACTTCGTGCTGGCCGCCCGCGTCGCCAAGGCGTGGCCGGGCGCCAAGGAGCCGGGCGAGTCCGAGCACGGCGGGCCCAAGCGGCGTCAGATGCTGCCTCCGGGCGTCCCCGACCCGAACGACTGGGGCCCGCTGAAGGGCCAGCTCCCGCCTGCCCCGGCCCGCCCGGCCCGCGCCGCGCGCCCCGCCGGCGACCGCCCGGTCCGCCGTACGCGCACGGCGGGCGAGGGCTCGGCCGGCCAGGCGGCACCGGAGGCGCCGGCGGCACCGGAAGCGCCGGAGCGCCGTACCCGCAGCGCCTCGGAGGGCTCGGCGAGCCAGCCGGCCGCCCCCGCGGGCCCCCGCCGCACGCGCAGCGCGAGCGCGGGCTCGGCCAGCCAGCGCACGGAACCCGCCACGGAGACGTCCCCGACGCCACCGCCCCGCACGCGCAGCACGGACGCCCCCTGGAACAACCCGCGCCCGGCCTTCGACGACGACTCCGCCCCGGCCCCCGAGGCGCCCCAGGCCCCGGCCCCCGAACCCCAGGCGGCTCCCGCACCCGGGCCGAAGGCGGTACCGGAACCGGACGCGGCCCCCGCACCCGGGCCGAAGGCCGTACCCGGACCCGAGGCCGCTCCCGCACCCGGGACGGAAGACGTACCCGAGCCGCAGGCGGCCCCCGGGCCGGCGCCCGAAGCCGTACCGGAACCGGACGCCGGCCCTCACGGGGGCGGAGGCGAAGGTGAAGACGGTGCCGCCGCCTCCGGGACCGACGACAGCGCAACACGACGAACGAATGAAGGAGACGCGTGAACGACGTACTCGACGTCGCCTTCCGGCTGCTCGTCGTCTTCGCGGTATTCATGGTCCTGCCCCTGGTGATCGGTCAGACCGAGCACAAGGTCATGGCGCACATGCAGGGCCGGCTCGGCCCCATGTACGCCGGTGGGTTCCACGGCTGGGCCCAGCTCGTCGCCGACGGCGTGAAGTTCGCGCAGAAGGAGGACGTGGTCCCGGCCAACGCCGACCGCCGCATCTTCCAGCTCGCCCCCGCCGTCGCCCTCCTGCCGTACCTCCTCGTCCTGGTCGCCATCCCGATCGGCCCCAGCGAAGGAGCCGTCGGCGAGGTCGTCGACGCGGGCATCTTCTTCGTGCTCGCCGTCATGGGCGTCGGCGTACTCGGCTCGCTCATGGCCGGCTGGGCGTCCGCCAACAAGTTCTCCCTCCTCGGCGGCCTGCGCACCGCCGCCCAGCTCCTCGCGTACGAACTGCCCATGCTGCTTACCGCCGCCTCCGTGGCGATGGCGGCGGGCACGGTCTCCCTCCCCGGCATCGTCAACGCCTTCGAGTGGTGGTGGGTGCCCTGGCAGATCGTCGGCGCGCTGGTCTTCTTCGTCGCCGGCCTCGCCGAGCTCCAGCGGCCGCCGTTCGACATGCCGGTCGCCGACTCCGAGATCATCTTCGGTGCGTACACCGAGTACACCGGGCTGCGCTTCGCACTGTTTCTGCTCGCCGAGTACGCCGGCATCGTCGTCCTGTGCGGTCTGACCACCGTCCTCTTCCTCGGCGGCTGGCACGGCCCGTTCGGGGCCGAGGGCCTCGGCTGGGTGTGGACCCTGCTCAAGACGGCCGTGCTCGCCTTCATCGTGATCTGGCTGCGCGTGAGCTACCCGCGGCTGCGCGAGGACCAGCTCCAGAAGCTCGCCTGGACCACGCTCGTCCCGCTCGCCCTCGCCCAGATCGCCCTCACCGGCATCGTCAAGGTGGTGATCCAGTAACCATGGGCTCCTTCCCCGGCTCCGGCCTTGCCAAGGGCCTGGCCGTCACCCTCCGCACGATGACCAAGAAGAGCCACACCGCGCAGTACCCCGACGCCCAGCCCGAACTCCCGCCCCGCACCCGTGGCGTGATCGGCCTGTTCGAGGAGAACTGCACGGTCTGCATGCTCTGCGCGCGCGAGTGCCCCGACTGGTGCATCTACATCGACTCCCACAAGGAGACGATCCCCGCGGCCACCCCCGGCGGCCGTGAGCGCAGCCGCAATGTCCTCGACCGGTTCGCCATCGACTTCGCCCTGTGCATGTACTGCGGTATCTGCATCGAGGTCTGTCCTTTCGACGCGCTGTTCTGGTCGCCGGAGTTCGAATACGCGGAGACGGACATCCACGACCTCACCCACGAGCGGGACAAGCTCCGCGAGTGGATGTGGACCGTCCCCGAACCGCCCGCCTTCGACCCCGGTGCCGAGGAGCCCAAGGAGATCTCCGCGGCCCGCAAGGCCGCCGAGAAGCTCGCCACCGCCCAAGCGACCGAAGCGGCCGAAGCTGGCCCGGCCACCGAGACGGGACCGCACACGCCGGACGCGGCCGGTACCGACCAGCCGCAGCGCCCGGCCGAGGGAGGCACGGCGTGAGCCTGGCCGCCGCCCACGGTTTCCTGTCACCCACCGGCGTCGAGATCGCCTTCCTCCTCGTCGGCATCGTCACGCTCGGCGCCGCCGTCATAACGGTCACCACCAAGCAGCTCGTGCACGCCGCCCTGTGGCTGGTCGTGGCGCTCGGCGGGCTGGCCGTCGAGTACCTCCTCCTCACCGCGGAGTTCGTCGCCTGGGTCCAGGTGCTGATCTACGTCGGTTCCGTCGTCGTCCTCCTCCTCTTCGGTCTGATGCTCACCAAGGCACCCATCGGCCGCTCGCCCGACGCGGACTCGGGCAACCGCCCGGCCGCCCTCGCGGTCGCCGTCGCCGCCGCGGCCGCCCTGATCTGGGTGGTCGTGGACGCGTTCCGCGCCACCTGGATCGACCTCGACGGACCCGCCCAGGGCTCCACCAAGGTGTCGGGCGCGATCCTCTTCCGGCACTGGGTGCTGCCCTTCGAGGCGCTCTCCGTCCTCCTCCTGGCCGCGCTCGTCGGCGCGATCGTCCTGTCCCGCCGCGACCGGGAGGGCGACAACTGATGCACCTCGCCTATCCGGCGGTCCTCGCCGTCCTGCTGTTCTGCACCGGCCTGTACGGGGTGCTCGCCCGCCGCAACGCGATCCTGGTCCTGATGTCCGTCGAGCTGATGCTCAACGCCGTCAACCTCAACCTCGTGGCCTTCGACGTCTGGCTCCGCGACACCCTGCACGCCGGCCAGGCGCTGACCCTCTTCACCATCGCCATCGCCGCCGCCGAGATCGGCATCGGCCTGGCGATCGTCCTGATGGTCTACCGCAACCGCGGCACCTCGGACATCGACAAGCTCCGCGACAACGCCGAGACCGCGGGCGCCGACGAAGCCGTCGGTGCCGACGAGACCGCGGGCCCCGACGAGAAGGCAGAGGCCACCGCGTGACCACCACGACCCTCGCCGTCCTCGTCCCCCTCCTTCCGTTCCTCGGCGCCGCCGCCGGGCTGCTGCTGGGCCGCACCGCTCCCGGGTTCGTGCGCCCCCTGGCCGTCCTGCCGACGCTCGCCGCCCTCGTACTCGCCGTCCTCGTCGCCGTACGCCAGGGGGGCGGCAAGGCCATCGACGCGGCGACGCAGCTCACCCCGACCGGCTCGGTGGCGATCGACCTCGCCCTGCACCTGGACGGCTTCGCCGTGCTGACCGCCGTCCTCGTGGGCGTGGTCGCCACCTGCGTGCAGCTCTATTCGACGGGCTACCTCCGCGACGATCCGCGCTACCCCTCCTACGCCGCGCTCGTCTCCCTGTTCACCTCCGCCATGCTGCTCGTCGTCTACTCAGGCGACCTGATGGTGCTGCTGGTCGGCTGGGAGATCATGGGCATCTGCTCGTACTTCCTCGTCGGCCACTACTGGGAGACGCCCGAGGCACGGGCCGCCTCCCTCAAGGCCTTCCTGGTCACCAAGCTCGGCGACGTCCCCTTCCTGATCGGTCTGTTCGCGCTGGCCGCCGACGCCGGCACGTTCCGGATCACCGGGATCCTCGGCGCCGTCACCGCCGGAGGCATCGACCACCCCACCCTGGTGGCGCTGCTCCTGCTCGCGGGCGTCGCGGGCAAGTCCGCGCAGTTCCCGCTGCACACCTGGCTCCCGGACGCCATGGCGGGCCCCACGCCGGTCTCCGCGCTGATCCACGCCGCGACGATGGTCGCCGCCGGTGTGTACTTCGTGGCCCGGCTCCTTCCCGTCTTCGCGGCGTCCGCCGCCGCCATGACCGTGCTCGCCGTGA
Source organism: Streptomyces sp. NPDC049837 (assembly GCF_040674455.1). Lineage (NCBI taxonomy): Bacteria > Bacillati > Actinomycetota > Actinomycetes > Kitasatosporales > Streptomycetaceae > Streptomyces > Streptomyces sp. NPDC049837. Next base: position 121,170 of record NZ_JBFAMP010000009.1, read on the forward strand.
TGGCCGCGGTCACGATGGTCGGCTCCGGACTCGCCGCCCTCGCGCAGGACGACATCAAGCGCGTCCTCGCCTACTCGACCATCGGCCAGCTCGGCTACATGTCGGGCGCTCTGGCCGTCGGTGACCGTGGTGCCGCCGTCTTCCACCTCCTGTCGCACGGCGCCTTCAAGGCGCTGCTGTTCCTGGCCGCCGGCGTGATCATCCACGCCGCCGGAACGAACTCGCTGGCCGCCATGTCCCGCATGCGGGGCCTCACCGCCCGCATCCCCGACGCGTACTGGACGATGACGGTCGCCCTGCTCGCGCTGGCCGCGATCCCGCCGTTCGCCGGCTTCTTCTCCAAGGAAGCCGTCCTCGTGGCCGCCGAGCACACCGCCCTGGGCGACCGGGCGGTCGCCCCGGCCGGGGCGGGCTGGATCGTCCTGGTCTCGGGCCTGCTCACCGCCCTCCTCACCGCCGCCTACGCGATGCGTCTGTGGCTGCTGGCCTTCCGTGGCCGGGGCGCCGAAGCCCCCGCCCACGGACGACAGCCGATCGCCATGAACGCCGTCCTGTGGGTGCTCGCCGTCCCCTCCCTCGCTTTCGGCCTGACCGCCGGCGTACTCGGCGACTGGTTCGACGGCCCCGCGCTGACGCCGACCCTCACCACGGCGGTCCTCGGCACGGGCATCGCCCTCGTCGGCGGGCTCGTCACCTACGGCGCCTGGCGGCACACCACCGCCATCGCCGCCCGCCACCCGATCGGTGCGGTCGCCGCCCACCCCGAGGCCGAACCCGCCGTGTCCGAGGCGGAGGCGATCGCCACGCACACCCCCGCCTACGGCGACATCGCGGCGGCCCCGGACCCCGCCGACCCCGGACGCCTGCTGCTCGGCCCGCTGCACCGCCACGCCGCCGCCGGCTTCCACCTCGACGCCGTCTACTCAGCCCTCTTCGTACGCCCCGTCAGGGCGGCGGCCCAACTGGTCAGCTTCCTCGACCGCGAGGTCGTCGAGACGTACGTACGCGGAGCGGGCAGCGGCACGAACCTGCTCGGCTGGGCCGTCCGGCGCGCCCAGACGGGGAACGTGCAGACCTACCTCAGTGCCCTGCTCGCCGGCTCCGTCGTCCTGGCGATCGCCGCCGTCCTCGTCGCCGCCGGAGCGTGAGCCGTGATCGATATCAGCGAATCCGTGATGCAGTTCCTCCTCGCGTTCATCGTCGTCGGCCCGCTCATCGGTGCCGCGGCCGCCCTCCTCCCGGCCCCGCCCGGGCTGAAGGGGAAGTCCCGGGACCAGGCCGTGCTCCGCCACGGAGTGACCGTCACCGGCGCGATCCTCGCCGCCGCGATCGTCCTCGCGCTCGGCTTCGACCACGACCAGCCGTCGAAGATGCAGGCCGGCACGGACATCAGTTGGATCCCCGCACTCGACGTGCGGATCCACCTCGGCGTCGACGGCATTTCCCTCCCCCTCCTGGTCATGACCGCGCTGCTGACCTTCCTGTGCGCGCTCTACACCTACTTCAAGATGCCCGCGGGCCCGTCCCCCCGGGCGTTCGTCGCCCTGCTGCTCGTCCTCGAGTCCGGCATGCTGGCGACCTTCGCCGTCCTCGACCTGCTGCTGTTCTTCCTGGCCTTCGAGATGGTCCTCATCCCGATGTACTTCCTCATCGCCCGCTGGGGCGGCGAGGGACGCCAGCCGGCCGCCTGGCGGTTCATCCTCTACACGCTGCTCGGTTCGGTCGTCATGCTGCTCGGCCTGCTCCTCGTCGGGCTGAAGGCCGGCACCTTCGACATGGTGGCACTCGCCACTGACAACGGCCGCGACATCACCACATCCGTGCAGGTCATCGCCGTTCTGGCGATCGGGATCGGCCTCGCGGTGAAGACTCCGATGTGGCCGCTGCACAGTTGGCTGCCGGACGCCCACACCGCCGCGCCGACCGTCGGCTCGGTCCTCCTCGCCGGTGTCCTGCTGAAGATGGGTACGTACGGATTCGTCCGGATCGCCCTGCCGATCACCCCCGACGGCATGCACATCCTCGCGCCCTACCTCGCCGCGTTCGCCGCCGCCGGCATCATCTACGGATCGCTCGCCTGCCTCTCCCTCGCCCGCACCGGCGCCAAGGGCGACCTCAAGCGCCTGATCGCGTACTCCTCCGTGGGCCACATGGGCTTCGTCCTCCTCGGCATCGCGACCATGACGCCCACCGGCGTCAACGGCGCGCTCTTCGCCAACATCGCCCACGGCCTCATCACCGGCCTGCTGTTCTTCCTGGTCGGCGCCATCAAGGACCGTTACGGCACGGCCGACCTCGACACCCTCGCCGGGGCCACCGGTGCCGCGCTCTACGGCCGTGCGCCCCGCCTCGGCGGCCTGCTGGCGTTCGCCGCCGTCGCCTCGCTCGGACTGCCCGGCCTCGCCGGATTCTGGGGCGAGATGCTCGCGCTGTTCGGCGCGTTCCAGCCGGCCGAGGGCCTCAGCCGCCCCGCGTTCCTCACCTTCATGGCCATCGGCGCGTTCGGCACGCTGCTCACCGCCGCGTACCTCCTCGTCGTCGTCCGGCGCGTCTGCATGGGCGCCCGGCCCGCCGCCGAGCAGCCGCCGCTCGACGACATCCAGACGTACGAATTCGCCGCCTGGTCACCACTGGTCGTCCTCACCGTCGTCGCCGGCCTCTGGCCCGCGGTCCTCCTCGGCCTGACCGACCCGGCCGTGCAGAAGCTCCTCGCAGGAGGCAAGTCGTGACCCTCGCCGCCACGAGCGCTCCGAACGCTCCGAGCGCGGGCGACCTCGTCCAGTCCGTCGACTGGGCCGCCATCGCGCCGCCGACGATCGCCGCCGTGGTCGGCATGATCGTGCTCGTCGCCGACCTGTTCGTACCGAAGGAACGCAAGCAGCTCCTCGGCTGGGGCGCCATCGCCGGACTCGTCGCCGCGATCGTCACCCTCCTGCCGCTGCGCAAGGGCGACCGGACCACCTTCTGCCTGACCACCGACGCCGACGCGTGCAGCTACACCGCCGACCACTTCACGCTGGTCATCCAGTTCCTGGTGCTGGGAGGGGCCCTCCTGACGGCCCTGCTGTCGCTGCACGACACCAAGGAGAAGCTCCCGGCGGGAGAGTTCTGGTTCCTGCTGCTCTCCTCGGCCGCCGGTGCCGCTCTGCTGCCCGCCTCCCGGGACATGGCGACCCTCATCGTGGCCCTGGAGGTCGCCTCGCTGCCCGCCTTCGCGCTCGTCGGCCTCAAGCGCGGCGACCGCATGTCCGGCGAGGCGGCGCTGAAGTTCTTCCTCTCCTCCGTCACGGCCACCGCCGTGACGCTGCTCGGCGTCAGCTTCCTGTACGCCGCGACCGGCAGCCTCCACCTCACGGAGATCGCCCAGGGACTGGACGACGTCCCGGCGCAGATGGAGACCCTCGCCAAGGCGGGTGTCGCGCTCACCCTCGTCGGCTTCGCGTTCAAGACCGCCGCCGTGCCGTTCCACTTCTGGGTGCCCGACACCTACGTCGGGGCGCCGCTGCCCGTCGCCGCCTACCTCTCGGTCGTCGGCAAGGCGGTCGGCTTCACCGGCCTTGTCCTGGTGACCGTCATCGCCTTCCCGACCTACGCGGACGTCTGGGGCCCGGCCCTGTCGGTGCTCGCCGCGCTCACCATGACCGTCGGCAACGTGGCCGCCCTCCGGCAGGTCGCCACGCGCGCGTGGAGCGCGGTACGGCTGCTGGCCTGGTCCTCGGTGGCGCAGGCGGGCTACCTGCTGGTGCCGATCGCGGCGGCCGCTTACTCCGGCGACGACCAGATCGGCGCCACCGTCGCGTACGCCCTGATGTACGCCGTCGTGAACCTCGGCGCCTTCGCGGTCGCCGCCCTGGTCGCCCGTACGCATCCGCTGAACCGGATCTCGGACTACCGGGGCCTGTACGCGACCCGGCCCGGCGCCGCGCTCGTCATGGGGTTCTTCCTGCTGTGCCTGGCCGGTCTGCCGCCGGGCATCATCGGCCTCTTCGCCAAGGTCACGGTCTTCTCCGCGGCCGTCGACGCGGGCCTGGGCTGGCTCGCCGTCGTCATGGGCGTCAACGTCGTCATCGCCCTCTACTACTACCTGCAGTGGACGGCGGTACTGTTCCGCGCGCCCGAAGGTGCCCCCGTGAGGCACACCGCGCCCGCGCCCGTCACCGTGGCCATCGCCGTGACGGCCGTCGCCGGCGTGGTGCTGTCGGGCTATCCCGAGCTGGTGCTGCGCTTCGCCACGGACAGCCTCTTCTGACTCTTCTGATCCCCTCGCTCTTCTGACCCCCTTGCACACAGCCCCACGCACTACCTAGGAGCACGGCCGTGCTGAACGGTTTCAAGGACTTCCTCCTCCGTGGAAACGTCATCTCCATGGCGATCGGCCTGGCCGTCGGCGCGGCCTTCACCGCCGTCGTCACCGCGTTCAGCAATGCCTTCATCACCCCGCTCATCGGTCTGGCGACGGGCACCGTCGGAGACTTCAGCCACTCCTACTTCACGGTCAGGGACGCCAAGTTCCCCTACGGCCTGTTCATCAGCGCCGCCCTGGCTTTCATGATCACCGCTGCCGTGCTCTACTTCTGCGTCGTCCTGCCGATGATGAAGATCCAGACCCGCTTCAAGCGCGACGAGCCCTTCAACATCAAGGCGGCGGTGCGCGACTGCCCGCGCTGCTTCACCGAGATCCCCGCCGTCGCCAGCCGCTGCGCCCACTGCACCAGCGAGGTCGAGCCGGTGGCGGAGGCCCTCCAGAAGGCCGGGCTGCCCGCCCCGCGCTGAGTCACCCGGACGGCCCACACGCCGCCCCCGGCGCACAAGGGAACCCGCCATGCCCGCCTGGCGTTGACCAGTACGGGAGGGTCCACTGATGAGTGGACCAGCACCAGGCAAAGGGTTCCCCTGCCGCACCATTTGGAGGGCGTACCGTGCACCGCCGGCACAACGGGCTGAAGACCGCCGTACTCCTCGGGGGACTGTCCGCACTCATCATCCTGATCGGCAGCTTCTTCGGCCGTACAGGTCTCGTCGTCGCGCTCCTCGTAGCCCTCGGCACCAACGCGTACGCGTACTGGAACAGCGACAAGCTCGCGCTGCGCGCCATGCGGGCCCGCCCGGTGAGCGAATTCCAGGCGCCCCAGCTCTACCGGATGGTCCGGGAGCTCTCCACCCAGGCCCGTCAGCCGATGCCCCGCCTGTACATCTCGCCGACCCAGGCCCCCAACGCCTTCGCGACCGGCCGCAACCCGCGCAATGCGGCGGTCTGCTGTACCGAGGGGATCCTCCAGATCCTCGACGAGCGTGAGCTGCGCGGGGTCATCGGTCACGAGCTGAGCCACGTCTACAACCGGGACATCCTGATCTCGTCGGTCGCCGGCGCCCTCGCCTCGGTGATCATGTTCCTGGTGAACTTCGCCTGGCTGATCCCGATCGGCCGCTCCGATGACGACGAAGGTCCCGGGCTGGTCGGCATGCTGCTGATCATGCTGCTGGGTCCGCTCGCCGCGTCGGTGATCCAGCTCGCCATCAGCCGCTCCCGGGAGTACGAGGCTGACGCCTCCGGCGCCCAGCTCACCGGGGACCCGCTCGCCCTGGCCAGCGCCCTGCGGAAGCTGGAGGCGGGCACCAAGAGGCTCCCGCTGCCGCCGGAGCCCAGGATCGAGACCGCGAGCCACATGATGATCGCGAACCCGTTCCGTCCCGGTCAGGGGTTCGCCAAGATGTTCTCGACACACCCGCCGATGGCGGAACGCATCGCCCGACTCGAACAGATGGCAGGTCGCCGCCCATGAAGGCAATCCTCAACGTCATATGGCTGATCTTCGGCGGCTTCTGGCTGTTCGTCGGCTACATGGTCGCCGGCCTGCTGCTCTGCATCACGGTCATCGGCATCCCCTTCGGCCTGGCCGCCTTCCGCATCGGCCTCTACGCGCTGTGGCCCTTCGGCCAGACCGTCGTGGACCGCCGTGACGCGGGCGCCGCGTCCTGCATCGGCAACGTGCTGTGGCTGGTCCTCGCCGGCTGGTGGCTGGCGCTCGGACACGTGCTCACGGGCATCGCGCTGTGCGTCACCATCATCGGCATCCCGCTGGGCATCGCGAACTTCAAGCTCCTCCCCGTCTCCCTGCTGCCGCTGGGCAAGGAGATCGTCCCGAGCGACCGCCCCTTCGCCACCCGCTGAGGCAGGGCGCGAGGACCGGCACGTCGCCGACGCGGCGCGGCGAGGGCGTCCACGTCGTCCTCGCGTGATTGTCAGTGGCGTGGTGCACCATGAACACATGACCGAGGACGAGCAGTTGCCGGCCCGGGGCGTGGCCGAGGCGCGCGCCCGAATATGAGGCGTGCGGTGGGTCAGCTCCGCCGCACCGCGTACATCACCGCGCCCGCCGCCAGGACCGCCGTGCCCGCCAGGACGGATGACAGGGGCAGGGCGAACGCGAGCGCCAGGCAGCCCGCCAGCCCGGCGACCGCGAGGACGCGCCCCGAACCGAGCGTCCACGCCGAGGCGTTGGCGATCGCGTAGTACACCAGCACCCCGAACGACGAGAAGCCGATCGCCCCGCGCACGTCCGCCGTCGCCGCCACCACTGCGACGACCAGCCCCACCGCGAGTTCCGCGTGGTGCGGCACCTGGAAGCGAGGGTGCACGGCGGCGAGCGTGCGCGGCAGGTGACCGTCGCGCGCCATCGCCAGCGTCGTACGGGACACCCCGAGGATCAGCGCCAGCAGCGAACCCAGCGCGGCCACCGCGGCGCCCACGCTCACCACCGGTACCAGCCAGTCCGCACCCGCCGCCCGGGCCGCGTCCGCGAGCGGCGCCACCGAGTCGCCCAACTCCCGCGCGCCCAGCACCGACAGGACGGAGACCGCCACGCCCACGTACAGGACCAGCGCGATCCCCAGCGCCAGCGGGACCGCCCGCGGAATGGTCCGTGCCGGATCCCGCACCTCCTCGCCGAGCGTGGCGATCCGCGCGTACCCGGCGAACGCGAAGAACAGCAGGCCCGCCGCCTGGAGTACCCCGCCCGCCGACGCGTCCCCACCCGGCTCCAGTCGCCCGAAGTCCGCCTCACCCGACCCGAGACAGGAGACGACCACCGCCACCAGGACCGCCAGCACACCCGCCACGATGGCTCGCGTGAGGAGCGCCGACTTCTGAACGCCCCCGTAGTTCACGGCGGTCAGCGCCACGACCGCCGCCACCGCCACCGCGTGCGTCTGCTCAGGCCACACGTACGACCCGACCGCGAGCGCCATCGCCGCACACGAGGCGGTCTTGCCGACCACGAAGCCCCAGCCGGCTAGGTAACCCCAGAAAGGACCCAGCCGTTCACGCCCGTACACATACGTCCCGCCGGACGCCGGATAGCGGGCGGCCAGCCGCGCCGACGCCATCGCGTTGCAGTACGCGACGGCCCCCGCCAGCGCGAGCCCCAGCAACAGCCCGCTGCCCGCAGCCCCGGCCGCCGGACCGAGCGCCACGAAGATCCCGGCCCCGACCATCGAACCCAGCCCGATGACGACCGCGTCGAAGACGCCCAGCGACCGGCGTAGCTCCTGTGTCATGGGCCGCACCCTACTGATCTCCGCAACCACCCTCCGCACCCCCGGCGTCCTCCCGGACAACACCGCACGAAAGGCAGGTTCACGGCATGGACATCCTGAGCTGGATCATCCTGGGGCTGCTGGCCGGCGTCATAGCCAAGGTGCTCCTCCCCGGCCGTGACCCCGGCGGGCTGATCGGTACGACGCTCATCGGCATCGCGGGCGCCTTCGTGGGCGGCTGGATATCGGCACGCTTCCTGGACCGGCCGATCAGTAACCAGTTCTACGACGGGCCCACCTGGCTCGCGGCCATCGGCGGCTCGCTGGTGCTGCTGATCGCGTACCGGATCCTGTTCGGCCACTCGCGCTCGCGCTGACGGGGCCTAGCCGGTCAGCCCGGTCTCCCGCAGCGTGATGTTCAGCCGGCCCGAGTCCAGCCCTACGGCCGGGTCGGCCGTGCCGGGGCAGACCTTCGGCACCCCGTGGTACGCGAACCGCGACGGGCCGCCGAAGACGAACAGGTCGCCGGATTCCAGCTCCACGTCCGTGTACGGGCGGCCCCGCGTCTCGGTGTTCCCGAACCGGAAGACGCAGCGGTCGCCGATGCTCAGTGACACCACCGGGGCACCGGACCGCTCCTCCTTGTCCTGGTGCATGCCCATCCGGGCGCCGGGCCCGTAGAAGTTGATCAGCGCCGTGTCCGGGGCGTAAGCCGTGGCGTGCTCGTCGCCGTACGCCGCCGCCAGTGCCGCCCGGCCCAGGTCCGCCAGCCAGCCGGGGAAGGGGGCCACCCGGGCACCGTTCACGTCGCCGGCCGTCCGGGTGTACCGGTACGGCTGCCAGTGCCAGCCCAGGCACACCGTCCGCACCGACATCACGCCACCGCCCGGCAGCACCGTGTGGCGCATCGGCACCGGCCCCCGCGCCCACTCCCGGCACGCCGCGACCAGCTCCCGCTGCCGCTCCACCGGCAGCCACCCGGGGACGTGCACCGCGCCGGGGGCGATCTCCGCCCGCTCGCGCGGCAGCGCGAACAACCCGTCCCCGCCGGTCAACCCGTCTGTCACCGTACGAGCGCGCCTTCCAGCCCCAGCAGCCGCTCCTTGCGCTCCAGCCCGCCCGCGTACCCCCGCAGCGCCCCGTCGGCCCCGATCACCCGGTGGCAGGGCCGCACCACCAGCAGCGGGTTGCGCCCGATGGCGGTCCCCACCGCCCGTACCCCGGCACCCGGCGTGCCGACCCGTGCCGCGATCTCTCCGTACGTCACGGTCGTGCCGTACGGGATGTCCTCCAGCGCCCGCCACACCCGCCGCTGGAAGTCGGTGCCGCCGTCGGCGTACCCGATGTCGAAGCGCGTCAGCCGGCCCGCGAAGTAGGCCCGCAACTGTGCCGCGATGCCCTCGAACGCCTCCGGGGCGTGCCGCCACCCGTCCTGGACGACCGCCCCGCCCTTCTGGCCCGGCAGGGAGAGCGAGGCGAGCGCGGTGCGGCCGTCCGCGGACTCCTCGCCGACCAGCAGCATCTCGCCCAGCGGGCCGTCGACGTGCGCGTACACCGTCATGATCCGTTCCCTTCCTCGGTCCCCACCAGTCTGTGCCCGCCCCACCCCCGGGGCTGGCGGTTTTCGGACACGACGGTCACCGGGCGCAGGGCAGGGTGCAGGGCGCAGGGCCGGGGGCACAGGGCGGGGGCGGACCGGCCAAGCCGTGTCCGCCCCCGATCCGCCCGGTGCACCGGCGGGTGCCGGTGCGCGGTCTGCCGGCCTACCGGCCCACCGGTCTACCGGTAGTTCACGAACTGAAGGGCGAAGTCGAAGTCCTGCCCCTTCAGCAGCGCGATCACGGCCTGGAGGTCGTCGCGGCTCTTCGAGCTGACCCGCAGCTCGTCGCCCTGCACCTGCGCCTTGACGCCCTTGGGGCCCTGGTCGCGGATGATCTTCGCCACCTTCTTGGCGTTCTCCTGGGAGATGCCCTCCTCGATGGAGGCGAAGATCTTGTACTCCTTGCCGGAGAGCTGCGGCTCACCCGCGTCGAGCGACTTCAGCGAGATGCCGCGCTTGATCAGCTTGGACTCGAACACGTCGAGGATGGCCTTGACCCGTTCCTCGGAGTTCGCCTGCATCAGGATCTTCTCGCCGGACCAGGCGATGGAGGCCCCGACGTTCTTGAAGTCGTAGCGCTGCGAGATCTCCTTCGCCGCCTGGTTGAGGGCGTTGTCGACCTCCTGCCGCTCGACCTTCGAGACGATGTCGAAACTGGAGTCGGCCATGTCCTGTGGCTCCTTGGGTCGCGTGCGTAGAGGTTGCCTAGAGGTACGGCCGGGCTCCCCCGGCCGCCACGGCAAAGCCTAGCCATCCCACCCGCCACGAGCGCTGATCAATCCGGTGGCGAAGCACCCCCGGACATCAGGTATCGTTTACGTCGTTGCCGGGGAGCACCGCCGAAAAGCGGTCACCCTCTCGGCGACATCCCATGGCGGTGTGCCCGAGTGGCCAATGGGAGCGGACTGTAAATCCGTCGGCTTAGCCTACCCAGGTTCGAATCCTGGCGCCGCCACGCGATGAACGGCCCCTGATCTGCGGAAACGCGGATCAGGGGCCGTTTTCGTCGCGCCACGGACGCCACGGAAAGGGCCGCTCAGTCGGCCAGGCGGAAGGCCAGTTCCGTCTCCCACCGGGACGGGTCCGGCTCCACGCGGGGGTCCGTGCGGTACGACTCGATGCGGCAGCCCCACCGCTCGACACCGTCCACCTCCCGCATGTCCCACTCCAGGCCGCGCTCGTCCGCCCACTTCCGCAGCTCGGCGGCCGCCGCGAGCAGCCGGTCGGGGTGGCCGACATGGGTGAGCGTGGCGTAGCGGCCGGCCGGCAGCAGCGCCACACCGATGTCGCCCTCCGGCTCCGGGAGCGGCGAGGACGACGACGCGGACGACGCGGACGACGCGGACGGCCCGCGTGGCGAGGCGATCGGAACGCCCGCCTCCACCTCCGACTCGCCCTTCATGTCCACGGTGTTGAACCGGAAGAACGGCGCGTCCGCCATCTCGATGCCCCGCGCCGCCAGCCACCCCACCAGCTCGGGCAGCCGGTCGGCGATCTCCGCGAAACGGTCCATCGTCACGGAGCGGCGCATGAAGACGTAGGGCTGCTCCGCGCGTTCCACCACCACCGGTTCGGGGAAGGAGGGCATCACTCGCCCGCCACGGCCTTCACCGCGACCGCCACCGGCACAGAGCCGCTGATCAGCTCCAGCGTCAGCCCCGCCGTCGCCGGCGTCTCCACCAACTCGGCCAGCACCGCCGCCACGTCGTCGCGCGGCACCGGCCCGCGCCCGGTCGACACCTCCAGCCGTACGAGCCCGGTCCCGGCGTCGTTCGTCAGCATGCCGGGCTTGAGGATCGTCCAGTCCAGGCCGGGCTTGGCCCGTACGTAGTCGTCCGCCGCGCCCTTCGCCCGCAGGTACGCGTCGAACACCTCGTTCCCCGGGCGGTCCGCATCGGCGCCCATCGACGACACGACGATGTAGCGCCGCACACCCGCCCGCTCCGCCGCGTCCGCGCAGAGCACCGCCGCGCCCCGGTCCACGGTGGCCTTGCGCTCGGCGCCGCTGCCCGGGCCGGCGCCCGCCGCGAAGACCACCACGTCCGCCCCCGTCAGCGCGGCCGCGACCATCTCCACGGTCGCCGACTCCAGGTCCATCACGACCGGTTCGGCACCCGCCTCGCGCAGGGCGTCCGCCTGTTCCGGATTGCGGATGATGCCCGCGACCTCATGCCCGCCCGCCGAGAGCAGCCGCTCCAGCCGCAGGGCGATCTGACCGTGTCCTCCAGCGATGACAATGCGCATGCTCTCGACCGTACGGCCCAAACGGCGAAAGCGCTCACGGACGCGCGTCCGGCCGCCCCTGGCGCGGCAGTTCGAGCGCCGCCGCCGAGTCGCAGTACTCCCGCACCGCGCTCGTCCGCGCCACCACCCGACCGCGGTGCACCACGATTCTGCTGTACGCCAGTGACAACACGCCCGACAGCCGCTCCCCGCGCACCGCCAGCAGCTCCGCCGGGAACCCCGCCTCCACCCGCACGGCGGGCAGCCCCATCGCCTCCCGCGCCGCCCCGCTCACCGCCCCGTACGCCTCCACCGGCCGCAGCCCGCCCTGGGAGGCCAGCAGGTACGCCGCCTCCAGCGGATCGCCCCGCCCCACCGGGTTGGCCACGTCCCGCAGCGCCCCGCTCCCGGCCGCGACCCGCACCCCCGCCGCCCGCAGCAGCCGCACGGGCGCGACGTCCCGCACCTCCGTGCCGCCACAACTGCCCTGCGGCAGGCACACGACCGTCACCCCGGCCGCCGCGAGCTGGTCGGCCGCCCGCCCCGCCACGTCCTCCGGGAGCCGCCCCAGCGCCCCGCACGGCCCGATGGTGACCCCCGGCCGCAGCCCGCCCGCCATGGCCGCCAGCCGGGCGAGCCGCGCCGGGTCGTCACCGTCGGTGTGCAGGTCCACGGGGCAGCCGTGCTCGGCGGCCACCTCCAGCACGGCCTCGGCGTACCCGGCCGGGTCCGGGTCCAGGTCCGGGCAGCCGCCCACCACACCGGCGCCCATCTTGACCGCGTCGCGCAGCATCGCGAGGCCGTCCGCGCCGGCCACGCCGGTCAGGAGGCGCGGCACGGCGACCGTCGTCAGGTCGGCCAGCCCGCGCAGCGAGCGCCGGGCCTGGAGGACCGCCTCCAGGGGGCCCAGTCCTTGGACGTCGCCGATGCGGACGTGGGCGCGCAGCGCGGTGGCGCCGTGTCCGAGCTGGAGCAGGGCGGCCTCGGTGGCGCGGCGCTGGACCTCCTCGGTGGCGTACGAGACCGGGCCGGGGCAGTCGGAGCTGAGCGCGGTGTCGGCGTGGCCGTGCGGTTCGGCGGGGGCGGGCAGCAAAAGGTAGCCGGCGAGGTCGACGCGGGCGCCGTGGGTGGGCAGGCTGCCCGCGGTGCCCACGGCTTCGATGCGCCCGCCGCTGAGCCGTACGTCGACGGTCCGGCCGTCGGTGAGGCGGGCGCCGCACAGCAGCAGCGTCGTGGTGTCGGCGGTGGCGCCCTCGGGTGGCTGCGGCTGCTGGCTGTCGGAGGACATCGGGCTCCTGGCGGCTCGGGGGCTCGGTGGCTCGGGGCGTGGCGTGATCCGTGGCGGGGGTTGTCGTGCGTACGGGCGGCCATACGCACGGGCGGGCCGTGCGTCGGGCTGCCGCGCGTACGGACGTACGGACGTACGGGCAAGATCACGCAGCGTGAGGCGAGCCTAGGGGCCGTCCGACCGGCCTTCGAGGAGGTGCGCAATAGTCGTACTGGCGTGGGACACGAGTGGCCTACGGGGCGCGGGAGTCGGTGCCGGATCAGGGGTCCGGGGAGTGGCCGGCCCGTGGCGGGGTAGCCGCCGGGAATCGGATTTGGGCGAACGGCGGCCGACCGTGTAATGTCTTCATCGCTCGCCCCAATAGCTCAGTCGGCAGAGCGTCTCCATGGTAAGGAGAAGGTCTACGGTTCGATTCCGTATTGGGGCTCTGGTGTTCGGTGATCCTCGCCTTCGGGCGAGGGGATCCAGCATCGCAGCGGTGTAGCTCAGTCGGTAGAGCAAGCGGCTCATAATCGCTGTGTCACCGGTTCAAGTCCGGTCACCGCTACTTACTGACAGTAGCCGATTGCAGGGTCGGTCCTTCGATCGGCTACTCTTTCTTGCGTTCATCCGTCCATCCGTCCGTCATAGGAGCACTCACGTGGCTGCCACCGACGTCCGCCCGAAGATCACGCTGGCCTGCGTGGAGTGCAAGGAGCGGAACTACATCACCAAGAAGAACCGGCGTAACAACCCGGACCGTCTTGAGATGAAGAAGCACTGCCCGCGCTGCAACGCGCACACTGCGCACCGCGAAACGCGCTGAATCAGGCTCGTACACGAGGCCGTCCCCTGTCGGGGGCGGCCTCGTGTCGTTTGTTCGACGACAGACCCAGGAGGTAGCGAGTTCATGGCGCTCGATCAGTCCTTCGTGGGGCGGACCTATCCGCCCACCGCGCCGTACGAGGTCGGCCGGGAAAAGATCCGCGAATTCGCCGAGGCGGTCGGGGACACGAATCCGGCCTACACCGACACCGAGGCCGCCAAGGCGCTCGGCCACTCGGATGTGATCGCGCCGCCGACCTTCGTGTTCGCCATCACGTTCAAGGCCGCGGGTGACGTGATCGCCGATCCGCAGCTCGGGCTCGACTACAGCCGCGTGGTGCACGGTGACCAGAAATTCGCGTACACCCGGCCGGTACGGGCGGGGGACCGGCTGACGGTCACCTCGACCATCGAGGCGATCAAGTCGCTCGCCGGGAACGACATTCTCGACATCCGCGGTGAGGTCCACGACGAGGCCGGTGAGCACGTGGTGACGGCGTGGACGAAGCTCGTGGCCCGTGCGGCGGCAGAGGAGGCGTGAGGCGATGACCGCGAAGATCGCATTCGACGAGGTCGAGGTCGGCACCGAGCTGCCGGCGCAGAGCTTTCCCGTGACGCGCGCCACGCTGGTGCGGTACGCGGGCGCCTCGGGGGACTTCAACCCGATCCACTGGAACGAGAAGTTCGCCAAGGAGGTCGGACTGCCGGACGTCATCGCGCACGGCATGTTCACGATGGCCGAGGCGATCCGCGTGGTGACCGACTGGGCCGGCGACCCCGGCGCGGTCGTCGAGTACGGGGTGCGGTTCACCAAGCCTGTCGTCGTGCCGAACGACGAGACGGGCGCCCTGATCGAGGTCAGCGGCAAGGTCGCCGCGAAGCTGGACGACAACCGCGTACGCGTGGACCTGACCGCCATGAGCGGCGGCCAGAAGGTCCTGGGCATGTCCCGCGCCGTGGTGCGGCTCGCGTAACGCCGAGGGGGTGCCGTGGGGGCCGGGACCACCCGCTCTCGCGGCGCCCTGTTCGCGCCCCGCACGGGCGCGCTGCCCGGGCCGGGGCGCCGTCCCCGGGCCGCCACGTGAACCCCGTGGGTGGGGGGCGTGGCCCCTCCGGGCTCGACTCCTCGAGGCCGGCGGCCTTGGGTTTCCGGCAAGGGGAGCCCTTGCGTCGCCGCCAACCTCTGCGGGGACGACCCTGCACGGCCCCATCCCGGCCGTCGTTCCTCTGCGGGCGTTGGTCCTGACGGGGGCGTCAGAGCGGCACCGTAGTCTTGGGCGCGTGCAGGAAATCCATGACGCTCCCCTCGCCCCGCTGACCACCTTCCGGCTCGGTGGTCCCGCCACCCGGCTCGTCACGGCCACGACCGACGACGAGGTCGTCGCCGCCGTGCGGGAGGCGGACGAGACCGGGACGCCGCTGCTGGTCATCGGTGGTGGGTCCAACCTGGTGATCGGGGACAAGGGGTTCGACGGCACCGCCCTGCGCATCGCCACCCGGGGCTTCGCCCTGGAGGGCACCCGGCTGGAGCTGGCGGCGGGCGAGGTGTGGACGGACGCCGTGGCCCGCACGGTCGAGGCGGGCCTCGCGGGCATCGAGTGCCTGGCCGGTATCCCCGGTTCGGCGGGCGCCACGCCGATCCAGAACGTGGGGGCGTACGGCCAGGAGGTCTCGGCCACCATCACGGAGGTCGTGGCGTACGACCGCCGCGCGGGCGAGACGGTGACGATCCCGAACGCCGAGTGCGACTTCTCGTACCGCCACAGCCGCTTCAAGGCCGACCCCGACCGGTTCGTCGTGCTGCGCGTCCGCTTCGAGCTGGAGGACGCGGGGGGCCTGAGCGCGCCCATCAGGTACGCCGAGACGGCCCGCGTGCTCGGCGTCGAGCCCGGCGACCGGGTTCCGGCCGCCACCGCGCGCGAGACGGTGCTCAAGCTCAGGGCGGGCAAGGGCATGGTCCTGGACCCGGAGGACCACGACACCTGGTCGGCCGGCTCGTTCTTCACCAACCCGATCCTGGAGCGGGAGCAGTACGAGGAGTTCCTCGGCCGCGTCCGTGACCGCCTCGGGCCGGACGTCACCCCGCCCGCCTTCCCGGCCGGCGACGACGGCCGGGTGAAGACCTCGGCGGCCTGGCTGATCGACAAGGCGGGCTTCACCAAGGGGTACGGCACCGGCCCCGCCCGTATCTCCACCAAGCACACCCTCGCCCTCACCAACCGGGGCGAGGCCACCACCGAGGACCTCCTGGCCCTCGCCCGTGAGGTCGTCGCGGGCGTACGGGACGCCTTCGGCGTCACGCTGGTCAACGAGCCCGTGACGGTCGGCGTCAGCCTCTGACCCGGCCGGGCGGTCAGTACGCGACCGCCACCGGCTGCTTCACGGTCGCCGGGTCATCGATCATCGCCAGCATCGCGTGCGCCACGTCCGCCCGGGCGATCCTGGCGCCGCCCCGCAGCCCGGTGCCGACCGCCGTGCGGTACCGGCCGGTCACCGGCTTGTCGAGGAGCTGCGGCGGCCGCACCGACGTCCAGTCCGTCGCGCTGCGGCGCATCTCGTACTCCATGACCCGCAGGTCGTCGTAGTGGGCGCGCAGCACGCGCGAGACGATCGGGGTGGCGATGCGCAGGAAGAGCGTCTCGTTCGCCGGTACGGTGCCCAGCGGCGCCGCGCTCACCGCGAGGAACCGCCGCGTGCCCTCCGCCTCCAGCGCCCTCAGGATCGGGCGCGTCAGGGCCGAGGCGATACCGACGTGCTTGCGGGTGCGCGGGCCCAGGCCGGACAGCACCGCGTCCCGCCCCGAGACCGCCGGCCGCAGTGACTCCGGGTCGTCGAAGCGGGCAGCCGTGACCACCTCCAGGCGCTCGCCCGTCACCGCGAGCCGCGCCGGGTCGCGCACCACCGCCGTGACGTGATGACCCGCCGCCAGGCCCTGCCTGACGATCTCCTGTCCGATACCGCCGGTCGCCCCGAACACGGTCAGCTTCATGACGCCCCTCCAAGGTGGGTGAGTGCTCACTCACCACTAGAGTGGGTGGGTGACCACTCACCCGTCAAGCGCCAAGCCCGCCCGGGAACGCATCCTCGACGCCGCCCACGAGCTGTGGCTCAGCGTCGGCCTGGCCCGTACCACCACCAAGGAGATCGCCAAGGCGGCCCAGTGCTCCGAGGCGGCGCTGTACAAGTACTACGGCAGCAAGGAAGAGCTGTTCATCGGCGTCCTGCGCGAGCGCCTGCCCCGCCTCGCCCCGCTGCTGCACAGCCTCACCGCCGACCCCGGCGAGCACACCGTCGAGGAGAACCTCACCGAGATCGCCCGCCGGGCCGCGTACTTCTACGCCGAGAGCTTCCCGATCGCCGCCTCCCTGTACGCCGAGACCCGGCTCAAGGCCCGCCACGACGCCGCCATGCGCGACCTCGGCACCGGACCCCACATGCCCATCGAGGCCCTGGACGCCTACCTGCGGGCCGAACGCGACGCCGGCCGCATCCGCCCCGACGCCGACACCTTCGCGGCGGCCTCCCTGCTCCTCGGCGCCTGCGCACAGCGCGCCTTCGCCTACGACGCGGTGGTCGGCAAGAAGCCCCCGCAGGACGTGGACGCCTTCGCCGCCGCCCTCGCCCGCACGCTGCTCGCCGGGATCGGCCCGGCCTAACCGGCCAGCCAGTCGTCCACGCCCGCCAGGAGCTTCGCCCTGACGTCCTCGGGCGCCGCCGAGCCGCGTACCGACTGGCGGGCCAGCTCCGCCAGCTCCTCGTCGGTGAAACCGTGGTGCACGCGCGCGATCTCGTACTGGGCCGCCAGCCGCGACCCGAACAGCAGCGGGTCGTCCGCGCCGAGCGCCATCGGCACACCGGCCTCGTACAGCGTCCGCAGCGGAACGTCCTCCGGCTTCTCGTACACGCCCAGCGCCACGTTCGACGCCGGGCACACCTCGCACGTCACGCCCTTCTCGGCCAGCCGCCGCAGCAGCCGCGGGTCCTCCGCCGCCCGCACCCCGTGCCCGATGCGCGCCGCCCGCAGGTCGTCCAGGCAGTCCCGAACGGACGCGGGGCCGGTCAGCTCGCCCCCGTGCGGCGCCGCCAGCAGCCCGCCCTCCCGCGCGATCGCGAACGCCCGGTCGAAGTCACGCGCCATGCCGCGCCGCTCGTCGTTCGACAGCCCGAACCCCACCACGCCCCGGTCCGCGTACCGGACCGCGAGCCGGGCGAGCGTACGGGCGTCCAGGGGGTGCTTCATGCGGTTCGCCGCCACCAGCACCCGCATCCCGAGCCCGGTCTCCCGCGAGGCGCTCTCCACCGCGTCCAGGATGATCTCCAGCGCCGGGATCAGCCCGCCCAGCCGGGGCGCGTACGACGTCGGGTCGACCTGGATCTCCAGCCACCCCGACCCGTCGCGCACGTCCTCCTCCGCCGTCTCGCGCACCAGCCGCTGGATGTCCTCCGGCTCACGCAGACAGGACCGGGCGATGTCGTACAGCCGCTGGAAGCGGAACCAGCCCCGCTCGTCGGTCGCCCGCAGCTTCGGAGGCTCACCCCCGGTCAGCGCCTCGGGCAGATGGACGCCGTACTTGTCGGCGAGCTCCAGCAAGGTCGCGGGCCGCATCGACCCGGTGAAGTGCAGGTGCAGATGGGCCTTGGGCAGCAACCGCAGATCTCGTACGTGCTCCATCCCGGGATCTTGCCAAAACCCCCGGCCGCGCGGCAGCCCCTTTCACCGATCGGGTGTTTGCGGGAACGGAAAAGCGGGCCCCCAACCGGGGACCCGCTCACCTACGAAAACCGGCAGGAGCTCAGTCGCGCGCTTCCGCCAGCAGCTTCTGCATCCGCGACACGCCCTCGACCAGGTCCTCGTCGCCCAGCGCGTACGACAACCGCAGGTAGCCCGGCGTACCGAACGCCTCGCCCGGAACGACCGCCACCTCGGCCTCGTCCAGGATCAGCGCCGCAAGCTCCACGGAGGTCTGCGGGCGCTTGCCGCGGATCTCCTTGCCCAGCAGACCCTTCACCGACGGGTACGCGTAGAAGGCGCCCTCGGGCGTCGGGCAGTACACGCCCTCGATCTCGTTGAGCATCCGCACGATCGTCTGGCGGCGGCGGTCGAAGGCGCTGCGCATCTCCGCGACCGCGTCCAGACTGCCGGAGACGGCGGCCAGCGCCGCGACCTGTGCGACGTTCGACACGTTCGACGTGGCGTGCGACTGGAGGTTCGTCGCGGCCTTCACCACGTCCTTGGGGCCCACGATCCACCCCACGCGCCAGCCGGTCATGGCGTACGTCTTGGCCACGCCGTTGACGACGATGCACTTGTCGCGCAGCTCGGGCACGATCGCCGGGAGCGAGGTGAACTTCGCGTCGCCGTAGACGAGGTGCTCGTAGATCTCGTCCGTCAGCACCCACAGGCCGTGCTCGACGGCCCAGCGGCCGATCGCCTCGGCGTCGGCCTCGCTGTAGACGGCGCCGGTCGGGTTCGACGGGGAGACGAAGAGGACCACCTTGGTCCGCTCCGTCCGGGCCGCCTCGAGCTGCTCGACGGAGACCCGGTAGCCGGTGGTCTCGTCGGCGACGACCTCCACCGGCACACCGCCGGCGAGCCGGATCGACTCCGGGTACGTCGTCCAGTACGGGGCCGGGACGATGACCTCGTCGCCCGGGTCCAGGATCGCGGCGAACGCCTCGTAGATCGCCTGCTTGCCGCCGTTGGTCACCAGGACCTGGGAGGCGTCGACCTCGTAACCGGAGTCCCGCAGCGTCTTCGCGGCGATGGCGGCCTTCAGCTCGGGCAGGCCGCCGGCCGGCGTGTAGCGGTGGTACTTCGGGTTGCGGCAGGCCTCGATCGCGGCCTCGACGATGTAGTCGGGGGTCGGGAAGTCCGGCTCACCCGCGCCGAAGCCGATCACCGGACGCCCGGCGGCCTTGAGAGCCTTGGCCTTGGCGTCGACGGCGAGGGTCGCGGACTCGGAGATCGCGCCGATTCGGGCGGAGACCCGGCGCTCGGTGGGAGGGGTTGCAGCGCTCATGCGGCCCATCGTCCCAGACCCCGAAAGGGCGCGGCACACAGGTTTCGCTGTACGGACAGCGGGGCGGAGGGCGGAGGGACGGCGGACGGACGGCGGGGTGCGCGGGCCGTGTCAGGAGCTATCTGTTCGACGCGGCGCCGCTGACCACGTACACTCTCTGCTCGTTGGCCCTCACCGACCACCTCCATGGATGCGGTAGGTTGGGGGAGAACCACAAAGGGTCGTAGCTCAATTGGTAGAGCACCGGTCTCCAAAACCGGCGGTTGGGGGTTCAAGTCCCTCCGGCCCTGCTACACACACCGCCAGGTTGTGTGCGCAGGTATGTACTTCATTGCACCGCCGTGCGGCTCCACCCGGGCGCGGCACGGCCGACCCGGAATCAGGTGAGAGACGTGACGGACGCCGTAGGCTCCATCGACATGCCTGATGCCGAGGACGCGCAGGAGTCGAAGAAGAAGGGCCGTAAGGGCGGCAAGCGCGGAAAGAAGGGCCCGCTGGGCCGTCTCGCGCTCTTCTACCGTCAGATCGTCGCCGAGCTGCGCAAGGTCGTCTGGCCTACCCGCAGCCAGCTCACGACGTACACGACGGTCGTTATCGTCTTCGTCGTCATCATGATCGGTCTGGTGACCGTGATTGATCTCGGCTTCCAGGAAGCAGTCAAGTACGTCTTCGGCTGATTCCCGCGGAGGGCGCCCACCCCGGCGCCCCTTTTCGCATGTTCCACCCCATCTGTATCCAGGAAGAAGCAGCCACCGTGTCTGACCCGAACCTGAACGAGTCCGCCCAGGACGAGCTCGACGTCGTCGAGGCGGCCGACGAGGACCAGGCGGAAGCTGCGGACGCCGCTGTCGGCGAGGCCGCCGAAGAGGACGCGCTCCACGTCGAGGACGAGGCCGCGGACGACGAGGCCGCAGAGGCCGGGGCCGAGGTCGAGGGCGCCGACGAGGAGACCGTCGAGGCCGAGGCCGGCGCTGACGAGGCCGAGGCCGAGGCCGAGGAGGAGCCCGAGGCTCCGGTCGACCCGATCGCCGCGCTCCGTGACGAGCTGCGCGGTCTGCCCGGCGAGTGGTACGTCATCCACACCTACGCGGGCTACGAGAAGCGCGTGAAGGCCAACCTGGAGCAGCGTGCCGTCTCGCTGAACGTCGAGGACTTCATCTACCAGGCCGAGGTGCCCGAGGAAGAGATCGTCCAGATCAAGAACGGCGAGCGCAAGAACGTCCGGCAGAACAAGCTGCCCGGTTACGTTCTGGTCCGCATGGATCTGACGAACGAGTCCTGGGGCGTCGTCCGCAACACCCCCGGCGTCACCGGCTTCGTGGGCAACGCCTACGACCCGTACCCGCTGACCCTGGACGAGATCGTCAAGATGCTCGCCCCGGAGGCCGAAGAGAAGGCCGCCCGCGAGGCCGCCGAGGCCGAGGGCAAGCCGGCTCCGGCCCGCAAGGTCGAGGTCCAGGTGCTGGACTTCGAGGTCGGCGACTCGGTCACCGTCACCGACGGCCCGTTCGCCACGCTCCAGGCCACGATCAACGAGATCAACGCCGACTCGAAGAAGGTCAAGGGCCTCGTCGAGATCTTCGGCCGCGAGACCCCGGTCGAGCTGAGCTTCGACCAGATCCAGAAGAACTGATCGCATTCACGCTTCCGAACAGGTCAGACCGGGTTTCGCGCCCGTTCTGACCTGCTCGGTTTTTGGCCGCGCGGCGATACCCGTTATCGTTGTGCGGTATGCCTCCATCCGGATGATGTCGGATGGCGGCTGAAAACTCTCACTAGGACCCGGAGAGAGCAATGCCTCCCAAGAAGAAGAAGGTCACGGGGCTTATCAAGCTCCAGATCCAGGCCGGTGCGGCCAACCCGGCTCCGCCGGTCGGCCCCGCCCTGGGTCAGCACGGCGTCAACATCATGGAGTTCTGCAAGGCCTACAACGCCGCGACCGAGTCGCAGCGTGGCATGGTCGTGCCGGTGGAGATCACGGTCTACGAGGACCGTTCCTTCACCTTCATCACGAAGACTCCGCCGGCCGCCAAGCTGATCCTCAAGGCCGCGGGTGTGGACAAGGGCTCCGGCGAGCCGCACAAGACCAAGGTCGCCAAGCTCACGAGCGCCCAGGTCCGCGAGATCGCCTCGGTCAAGCTGCCCGACCTGAACGCCAACGACCTGGACGCCGCCGAGAAGATCATCGCCGGCACCGCCCGTTCCATGGGCATCACGGTCGAGGGCTGAGCAGCCCCGTCTGACCTGTGGGAGGGCCACGCGCTGGCCCGGACCACAACTCCACACCTGAACCACACCAGGAGAAGCAGTGAAGCGCAGCAAGGCACTCCGCGGCGCGGACGCCAAGGTCGACCGGGAGCGTAACTACGCCCCCCTCGAGGCCGTCCGTCTCGCCAAGGACACCGCCACCACCAAGTTCGACGGCACCGTCGAGGTCGCCTTCCGCCTGGGCGTTGACCCTCGCAAGGCCGACCAGATGGTCCGTGGCACCGTGAACCTTCCGCACGGCACCGGTAAGACCGCCCGGGTCCTGGTCTTCGCGACCGGTGACCGTGCTGCGGCCGCGGAAGCCGCGGGCGCCGACATCGTCGGCTCCGACGAACTGATCGACGAGATCTCCAAGGGCAACCGCCTGAACGAGTTCGACGCGGTCGTCGCCACCCCGGACCTCATGGGCAAGGTCGGCCGCCTCGGCCGCGTCCTCGGCCCGCGTGGTCTGATGCCGAACCCGAAGACCGGCACGGTCACCATGGATGTCGCCAAGGCTGTCAACGACATCAAGGGCGGCAAGATCGAGTTCCGCGTCGACAAGCACTCGAACCTCCACTTCATCATCGGCAAGGTTTCCTTCGACGAGACGAAGCTGGTCGAGAACTACGCGGCGGCGCTGGAGGAGATCCTCCGTCTGAAGCCGTCCGCCGCGAAGGGCCGCTACATCAAGAAGGCGACCCTCACCACCACGATGGGCCCCGGCATCCCGCTGGACGCCAACCGCACCCGCAACCTCCTCGTCGAGGAGGACCCGGCCGCCGTCTGAACCTGACGGCAGTCGCGGTCGCGTAGCGCGTACTGAAGCGGCCCTCGCAGCTCTCCGGAGCGGCGGGGGCCGCTTTTTCGCGTGCCCGGCCCGCTACTTCCCAGTAGGGTCACGTCGACTGGATCGTGTGTTCTTTTTGGGGGGAACGTGAAGGCGAAGTGTCGCGGTGCCGCCGGGGTCGTCCTGGCCGGTGCCCTGCTGTGCGGAACGACCGCCTGCCAGAGCGACGGGGGCGGCGACGGGCGGCCGGAGGCCCGCAGCACCCCGTCCCGCTCCGCGTCCGCGGACGCGGGGCCGGACCACGCGGCGCAGACGGCCGTCAACAAGGCCGTCGAGCGCAGCGAGGAGATCAACTCCGTCACGTACCGCATGACGGGGGAGATGCCCGGCCGGCAGCGCATCGAGATGGACGCGAAGTTCAGCAGGAAGCCGCTCGCCATGTCGATGATCCAGCGCTTCCCGGACCAGCCCGGTCAGCGGATGGAGGTGCGGCTCACCGGCGGCGTCATGTACATCGGTGGCGCGTTCGCCGAAGCCGCCGGCAAGGGCAAGAAGTGGATCAAGCTCGACATGTCGAAGCCGGCCGAAAAGGGTGGCGGCTTCGAGGGCCTGTCCGGCCAGGGCGGCGACAGCGACCCGTCGGACCAGATCAACTTCCTGAGCGGCTCCAAGGACCTGAAGCGGCTCGGCGAGGAGACGGTCGACGGCCGGCGGACCGCCCACTACGCCGGCACGATCACGCTGCGGCAGATGCGCGACAGCCTCAAGGGCAAGGACCCGGCGGTCAAGGCGCGCAAGCTGAAGAGCCTGGAGCGCTTCGAGAAGCTCGGTATCGACCGGATGACCATGGACATCTGGATCGGCGAGGACGACCGCACGACGCAGTTCCGGGCCCGGGCCGACACCGACTCCGGGAAGATGGACATGCTGACCAAGTTCCTGGAGGTCAACAAGGCCGTCACGGTCGAGGCGCCGCCCGCGTCCGACGTGTACGACCCGGCGACGGAGGCCGGCAGGGGCGCCTGAGGCCCCCCGCTTGGTCCCGATTTGCTTGACGTCGGGGCGGTCCCGTACTCTTCCACAGAAGCCAAAGACCGCTGGTCGTTGCTGCGCTCGTCAGAGTCGCGGCGGCCGAAGGATCCGCTAGCTGCGGACGACCCGCGTAGGTGACAGTGGATGTACTCCCGGATTCCGGTCCGGTTGAGTCACGCCCCGTGCGCCTGCGCCGGGGCGTTTCGTTTTGCCCAGTCTCCTTCCTTCAGCCCACGCGGTCCGAATCACCCGGAAGGAGGCCGAGGCTCATGGCGAGGCCCGACAAGTCTGCTGCGGTTGCCGAGCTGACGGACAAGTTCCGCAGCTCGAACGCCGCCGTGCTGACCGAGTACCGCGGTCTCACCGTGGCACAGCTCAAGACGCTGCGCCGTTCGCTCGGTGAGAACGCCCAGTACGCCGTGGTGAAGAACACGCTGACCAAGATTGCGGCCAACGAGGCCGGGATCACCTCGCTCGACGACCAGTTCGCTGGTCCGACGGCGGTTGCCTTCATCACCGGTGACCCGGTGGAGTCGGCGAAGGGTCTTCGTGACTTCGCCAAGGAGAACCCGAACCTGATCATCAAGGGCGGTGTCCTTGACGGCAAGGCGCTGTCCGCCGATGACATCAAGAAGCTTGCGGACCTCGAGTCCCGCGAGGTTCTGCTCGCCAAGCTGGCGGGCGCCATGAAGGGCAAGCAGTCCCAGGCTGCCGCGCTCTTCCAGGCGCTTCCCTCGAAGCTCGTCCGCACCGTGGACGCGCTTCGTGCCAAGCAGGCCGAGCAGGGCGGTGCCGAGTAATTCGGCTCGCGCATTGATCGTGGCCCCCTGGGGCGACGGTCGCAGCGGGCCCAACGTACGCCCGCCTCACATGTACACCCGGCACCAGCCGATTTAGTGGAAGGACCGCCATCATGGCGAAGCTGTCTCAGGAAGACCTGCTCGCGCAGTTCGAGGAGATGACCCTCATCGAGCTCGCCGCGTTCGTTTCGGCGTTCGAGGAGAAGTTCGACGTCACCGCCGCCGCCCCGGTCGCCGTTGCCGCCGCCGGTGGCGCCGGTGCCGCTGCCGCCGAGGCCGTCGAGGAGAAGGACGAGTTCGACGTCATCCTCACCGGCGCCGGTGACAAGAAGATCCAGGTCATCAAGGTCGTGCGCGAGCTGACCTCCCTGGGTCTGAAGGAGGCCAAGGACCTCGTCGACGGCACCCCGAAGCCGGTCCTCGAGAAGGTCGCCAAGGACGCCGCGGAGAAGGCCGCCGAGGCCCTCAAGGGCGCCGGCGCCTCCGTCGAGGTCAAGTAAGACCTTGCGAGTCTCCTGACTCACGTATGACGCCCTCACAGGGCGTTTCGAAGGGCGATCACCCATCCGGGTGGTCGCCCTTCGGCGTTGCCGTGACGCCTGCCTTGCGCTGAGCCCAGCGCGGAGTATGGTGATCTTCGCCGTGCGCCCCACATGGCCCCACACGGCTGGGGGCCTTGACGAACCGCACGCCGCGCGCAATTCTCAGGACGCGCCGTCACAACGATCCGGATCCGAGGCATGGATCGACGGCCGAACGGGCAGTATCGATGTGCGCCAACGGCGCGAGGTGCCGCGGAGTTGAGAACAACGAGGGTCGCGATTTACTCGCCCTGGACATCAGTGGGCCAAGTGGCTACACTGACCCTTTGCGCTGCCTGTTAGCTGCCCCCTGCCCGTCACCAGGGGCATCCCCTCGCAAGAGCACAGTTGACCGAATGCCCTGACCAGGCCTTTTGGCTGAAATCAGGAAGTCTGTCTCCGTGTCCGGCGTGGGACCGGTACGCGCGTAGTGAGTCCGAGCCCTCGGAAGGACCCCCTCTTGGCCGCCTCGCGCAACGCCTCGACCGCGAATACGAACAACGGCGCAAGCACCGCCCCGCTGCGCATCTCCTTTGCAAAGATCAAGGAGCCCCTCGAGGTTCCGAACCTCCTCGCGCTGCAGACCGAGAGCTTTGACTGGCTGCTCGGCAATGCCGCGTGGAAGGCTCGTGTCGAGGCGGCTCTGGAGTCCGGACAGGACGTCCCCACCAAGTCCGGTCTGGAGGAGATCTTCGAGGAGATCTCTCCGATCGAGGACTTCTCCGGGTCGATGTCGCTGACCTTCCGCGACCACCGCTTCGAGCCCCCGAAGAACTCGATCGACGAGTGCAAGGAGCGCGACTTCACGTACGCCGCGCCGCTCTTCGTCACGGCCGAGTTCACCAACAACGAGACCGGCGAGATCAAGTCCCAGACGGTCTTCATGGGCGACTTCCCGCTCATGACCAACAAGGGAACGTTCGTCATCAACGGCACCGAGCGTGTCGTGGTGTCGCAGCTCGTCCGCTCGCCGGGTGTGTACTTCGACTCCTCCATCGACAAGACGTCCGACAAGGACATCTTCTCCGCCAAGATCATCCCGTCCCGGGGTGCCTGGCTGGAGATGGAGATCGACAAGCGCGACATGGTCGGTGTCCGCATCGACCGCAAGCGCAAGCAGTCCGTGACCGTCCTCCTCAAGGCGCTCGGCTGGACCACCGAGCAGATCCTCCAGGAGTTCGGCGAGTACGAGTCCATGCGCGCCACCCTGGAGAAGGACCACACCCAGGGCCAGGACGACGCGCTGCTCGACATCTACCGCAAGCTGCGCCCGGGCGAGCCGCCGACGCGCGAGGCCGCTCAGACGCTGCTCGAGAACCTCTACTTCAACCCCAAGCGCTACGACCTCGCCAAGGTCGGCCGCTACAAGGTGAACAAGAAGCTCGGCGCCGACGAGCCGCTGGACGCCGGTGTGCTCACCACCGACGACATCATCGCCACGATCAAGTACCTGGTGAAGCTCCACGCGGGCGAGACCGAGACGATCGGCGAGAACGGCACGCAGATCGTCGTCGAGACCGACGACATCGACCACTTCGGCAACCGTCGTCTGCGCAACGTCGGCGAGCTCATCCAGAACCAGGTCCGTACGGGTCTGGCTCGTATGGAGCGCGTCGTGCGCGAGCGCATGACGACCCAGGACGTCGAGGCGATCACGCCGCAGACCCTGATCAACATCCGGCCGGTCGTCGCCTCCATCAAGGAGTTCTTCGGCACCAGCCAGCTCTCGCAGTTCATGGACCAGAACAACCCGCTGTCGGGTCTCACCCACAAGCGCCGTCTGTCGGCGCTTGGCCCGGGTGGTCTCTCCCGTGAGCGGGCCGGCTTCGAGGTCCGTGACGTGCACCCGTCTCACTACGGCCGTATGTGCCCGATCGAGACCCCCGAAGGCCCGAACATCGGTCTGATCGGTTCGCTCGCCTCGTACGGACGCGTCAACGCGTTCGGTTTCGTCGAGACGCCGTACCGCAAGGTCGTCGACGGCCAGGTCACCGACGAGGTCGACTACCTGACCGCCGACGAGGAGGACCGCTTCGTCATCGCCCAGGCCAACGCGCCGCTGACCGAGGAGCTCCGGTTCGCCGAGAACCGCGTCCTGGTCCGCCGCCGCGGTGGTGAGGTCGACTACGTCGCGCCCGACGACGTGGACTACATGGACGTCTCGCCGCGCCAGATGGTGTCGGTCGCGACCGCCATGATCCCGTTCCTCGAGCACGACGACGCCAACCGTGCCCTCATGGGCGCGAACATGATGCGCCAGGCCGTTCCGCTCATCAAGGCGGAGGCGCCGCTGGTCGGTACCGGCATGGAGTACCGCTGTGCCACCGACGCCGGCGACGTCATCAAGGCCGAGAAGGACGGTGTGATCCAGGAGGTTTCGGCCGACTACATCACCGTCGCCAACGACGACGGCACGTACACCACGTACCGCGTCGCCAAGTTCTCCCGCTCCAACCAGGGCACCTCGGTCAACCAGAAGGTCATCGTCTCCGAGGGTGACCGCGTGATCGAGGGCCAGGTCCTCGCCGACGGCCCCGCCACCGAGAACGGTGAGATGGCGCTCGGCAAGAACCTGCTGGTCGCGTTCATGCCGTGGGAGGGTCACAACTACGAGGACGCGATCATCCTGTCGCAGCGCCTCGTGCAGGACGACGTCCTCTCCTCGATCCACATCGAGGAGCACGAGGTCGACGCCCGTGACACCAAGCTCGGCCCCGAGGAGATCACCCGGGACATCCCGAACGTCTCCGAGGAGGTCCTCGCCGACCTCGACGAGCGCGGCATCATCCGGATCGGTGCCGAGGTCGTCGCCGGCGACATCCTCGTCGGCAAGGTCACGCCCAAGGGTGAGACCGAGCTGACCCCGGAGGAGCGCCTGCTCCGCGCGATCTTCGGTGAGAAGGCCCGTGAGGTCCGTGACACCTCGCTGAAGGTGCCGCACGGCGAGACCGGCAAGGTCATCGGCGTCCGCGTCTTCGACCGCGAGGAGGGCGACGAGCTTCCCCCCGGTGTGAACCAGCTCGTGCGCGTGTACGTCGCGCAGAAGCGCAAGATCACCGACGGTGACAAGCTCGCCGGCCGTCACGGCAACAAGGGTGTCATCTCCAAGATCCTGCCGATCGAGGACATGCCGTTCCTGGAGGACGGCACCCCGGTCGACATCATCCTCAACCCGCTGGGTGTCCCGTCCCGAATGAACCCGGGACAGGTCCTGGAGATCCACCTCGGCTGGCTCGCCAGCCGCGGCTGGGACGTCTCCGGCCTCGCGGACGAGTGGGCGCAGCGCCTCCAGGCCATCGGCGCCGACCAGGT
This sequence comes from Streptomyces sp. NPDC049837, assembly GCF_040674455.1. Taxonomy (NCBI): domain Bacteria; kingdom Bacillati; phylum Actinomycetota; class Actinomycetes; order Kitasatosporales; family Streptomycetaceae; genus Streptomyces; species Streptomyces sp. NPDC049837. Next base: position 149,403 of record NZ_JBFAMP010000009.1, read on the forward strand.
CGAGCCCGGCACCAACGTCGCCACCCCCGTCTTCGACGGTGCGCGTGAGGACGAGCTGGCCGGTCTGCTGCAGCACACCATCCCGAACCGCGACGGCGAGCGCATGGTGCTCCCGTCCGGCAAGGCCCGGCTGTTCGACGGCCGCTCCGGCGAGCCGTTCCCGGACCCGATCTCGGTCGGGTACATGTACATCCTCAAGCTCCACCACCTGGTCGACGACAAGCTGCACGCCCGGTCGACCGGTCCGTACTCGATGATCACCCAGCAGCCGCTGGGTGGTAAGGCTCAGTTCGGTGGCCAGCGCTTCGGTGAGATGGAGGTGTGGGCGCTGGAGGCTTACGGCGCCGCGTACGCCCTCCAGGAGCTGCTGACCATCAAGTCCGACGACGTCACCGGCCGCGTGAAGGTCTACGAGGCCATCGTCAAGGGCGAGAACATCCCCGAGCCCGGCATCCCCGAGTCCTTCAAGGTGCTCATCAAGGAGATGCAGTCCCTGTGCCTCAACGTGGAGGTGCTGTCCTCGGACGGCATGTCCATCGAGATGCGCGACACCGACGAGGACGTCTTCCGCGCTGCGGAGGAGCTCGGCATCGACCTGTCCCGGCGCGAGCCGAGCAGCGTCGAAGAGGTCTGACGGGCTGGCCGGGGCTCGGTAACCCTGAGCCCCGGCCCCTCCCCGGACCCCGTACAGACCATGATTGAGACACGACCCTGAGAGGGATTGACGCATAGTGCTCGACGTCAACTTCTTCGACGAGCTGCGGATCGGCCTGGCCACCGCTGACGACATCCGTCAGTGGTCCCACGGCGAGGTCAAGAAGCCCGAGACCATCAACTACCGGACCCTCAAGCCCGAGAAGGACGGACTCTTCTGCGAGAAGATCTTCGGTCCGACCCGGGACTGGGAGTGCTACTGCGGCAAGTACAAGCGCGTCCGCTTCAAGGGCATCATCTGTGAGCGGTGTGGCGTCGAGGTCACCCGCGCCAAGGTGCGCCGTGAGCGGATGGGCCACATCGAGCTGGCCGCTCCCGTCACCCACATCTGGTACTTCAAGGGCGTCCCGTCCCGGCTGGGCTACCTGCTGGACCTCGCCCCGAAGGACCTGGAGAAGGTCATCTACTTCGCGGCGTACATGATCACGTACGTCGACGAGGAGCGCCGCACCCGCGACCTGCCGTCGCTGGAGGCCCACGTCTCCGTCGAGCGCCAGCAGATCGAGAACCGCCGCGACGCCGACCTCGAGGCCCGCGCCAAGAAGCTCGAGACCGACCTGGCCGAGCTCGAGGCCGAGGGCGCCAAGGCCGACGTGCGCCGCAAGGTGCGCGAGGGCGCCGAGCGCGAGATGAAGCAGCTCCGCGACCGCGCCCAGCGCGAGATCGACCGTCTCGACGAGGTGTGGAACCGCTTCAAGAACCTCAAGGTCCAGGACCTGGAGGGCGACGAGCTGCTCTACCGCGAGCTGCGTGACCGCTTCGGCACGTACTTCGACGGTTCGATGGGTGCCGCGGCGCTGCAGAAGCGCCTGGAGTCCTTCGACCTGGAGGAGGAGGCCGAGAAGCTCCGCGAGATCATCCGTACCGGCAAGGGCCAGAAGAAGACCCGTGCGCTCAAGCGCCTGAAGGTCGTCTCCGCGTTCCTCCAGACCAGCAACAGCCCCAAGGGCATGGTGCTGGACTGCGTCCCGGTGATCCCGCCGGACCTGCGTCCGATGGTGCAGCTCGACGGTGGCCGCTTCGCGACCTCCGACCTGAACGACCTGTACCGCCGTGTGATCAACCGCAACAACCGCCTCAAGCGTCTCCTTGACCTCGGTGCCCCCGAGATCATCGTGAACAACGAGAAGCGGATGCTCCAGGAGGCCGTCGACGCGCTGTTCGACAACGGCCGCCGCGGTCGCCCGGTCACCGGTCCCGGTAACCGCCCGCTGAAGTCCCTCAGCGACATGCTGAAGGGTAAGCAGGGCCGCTTCCGTCAGAACCTGCTCGGTAAGCGAGTCGACTACTCGGCGCGTTCCGTCATCGTCGTCGGCCCGCAGCTCAAGCTGCACCAGTGCGGTCTGCCCAAGGCCATGGCGCTGGAGCTCTTCAAGCCGTTCGTGATGAAGCGCCTGGTCGACCTGAACCACGCGCAGAACATCAAGTCGGCCAAGCGCATGGTCGAGCGTGGCCGCACCGTGGTGTACGACGTCCTCGAAGAGGTCATCGCCGAGCACCCGGTGCTGCTGAACCGTGCGCCCACGCTGCACCGCCTCGGCATCCAGGCCTTCGAGCCGCAGCTCGTCGAGGGCAAGGCCATCCAGATCCACCCGCTCGTCTGCACCGCGTTCAACGCGGACTTCGACGGTGACCAGATGGCCGTGCACCTGCCGCTGTCCGCGGAGGCGCAGGCCGAGGCCCGCATCCTGATGCTGTCCTCGAACAACATCCTCAAGCCGGCCGACGGCCGTCCCGTCACCATGCCCACCCAGGACATGGTGCTGGGCCTCTTCTTCCTCACCACGGACGAGGAGGAGCGCGAGGTGCGCGGCGAGGGCCGTGCGTTCAACTCCACCGCCGAGGCGATCATGGCCTTCGACGCCCGGGAGCTCTCGCTCCAGGCGAAGGTCGACATCCGCTTCCCGATCGGCACCGTCCCGCCGCGTGGCTGGACCCCGCCGGTCGCGGAGGAGGGCGAGCCGGAGTGGCAGCAGGGTGACTCGTTCCGTCTGCGGACGACCCTGGGCCGTGCGCTCTTCAACGAGCTGCTGCCCGAGGACTACCCGTTCGTCGACTACTCGGTCGGCAAGAAGCAGCTCTCCGAGATCGTCAACGACCTCGCCGAGCGCTACCCCAAGGTCATCGTGGCGGCGACGCTCGACAACCTGAAGGCGGCCGGCTTCTACTGGGCGACCCGTTCCGGTGTCACCGTCGCCATCTCCGACGTCGTCGTTCCCGAGGCGAAGAAGGAGATCGTCCGTTCGTACGAGGCTCAGGACGAGAAGGTCCAGAAGCAGTACGAGCGCGGTCTGATCACCAAGGACGAGCGCACGCAGGAGCTCATCGCGATCTGGACCAAGGCGACCAACGAGGTCGCCGAGGCGATGAACGACAACTTCCCGAAGACCAACCCCATCTTCATGATGGTGAACTCTGGTGCTCGAGGAAACATGATGCAGATGCGCCAGATCGCGGGTATGCGTGGTCTGGTGTCGAACGCCAAGAACGAGACGATCCCGCGTCCCATCAAGGCGTCCTTCCGTGAGGGCCTGTCCGTGCTGGAGTACTTCATCTCCACGCACGGTGCCCGTAAGGGTCTGGCGGACACCGCCCTGCGTACCGCCGACTCGGGTTACCTGACCCGTCGTCTGGTGGACGTCTCGCAGGACGTGATCATCCGCGAGGAGGACTGCGGCACCGAGCGCGGTCTGAAGCTGCGGATCGCGGTCAAGGACGAGGCGGGCGTGCTCCGCAAGGCGGACGACGTCGAGACGTCCGTGTACGCGCGGATGCTCGCCGAGGACGTCGTCGTCGACGGCAAGGTCATCGCGCCGGCCAACGTCGACCTGGGTGACGTGCTCATCGACGCCCTCGTCGCCGCGGGCGTCGAGGAGGTCAAGACCCGTTCGGTCCTGACCTGTGAGTCCGCGGTCGGCACGTGTGCGTACTGCTACGGCCGTTCGCTCGCCACCGGCAAGCTGGTCGACATCGGTGAGGCGGTCGGCATCATCGCCGCCCAGTCCATCGGTGAGCCCGGTACGCAGCTCACCATGCGTACCTTCCACACCGGTGGTGTGGCCGGTGACGACATCACCCAGGGTCTGCCCCGTGTCGTCGAGCTCTTCGAGGCTCGTACGCCGAAGGGTGTCGCCCCGATCTCCGAGGCCTCCGGCCGCGTGCGGATCGAGGAGACCGAGAAGACCAAGAAGATCGTCGTCACCCCGGACGACGGCAGCGACGAGACGGCCTACCCGATCTCGAAGCGCGCCAAGGTCCTGGTGCACGAGGGCGACCACGTCGAGGTGGGCCAGAAGCTCACCGCGGGTGCCACCAACCCGCACGACGTGCTGCGCATCCTCGGCCAGCGTGCCGTCCAGGTCCACCTGGTCGGCGAGGTCCAGAAGGTCTACAACTCGCAGGGCGTGTCGATCCACGACAAGCACATCGAGATCATCATCCGGCAGATGCTGCGCCGTGTGACGATCATCGAGTCCGGCGACGCGGAGCTCCTGCCGGGCGAGCTGGTCGAGCGGTCGAAGTTCGAGTCCGAGAACCGTCGTGTGGTCACCGAGGGCGGTCACCCCGCCTCCGGCCGTCCGCAGCTCATGGGTATCACCAAGGCGTCGCTGGCGACGGAGTCGTGGCTGTCCGCGGCCTCCTTCCAGGAGACGACCAGGGTCCTGACGGACGCGGCGATCAACGCCAAGTCCGACTCCCTGATCGGCCTCAAGGAGAACGTCATCATCGGTAAGCTCATCCCGGCCGGTACGGGCCTGTCCCGCTACCGCAACATCCGGGTCGAGCCGACCGAGGAGGCCAAGGCCGCGATGTACTCGGCCGTCGGCTACGACGACATCGACTACTCGCCGTTCGGCACCGGCTCCGGCCAGGCCGTTCCGCTGGAGGACTACGACTACGGTCCGTACAACCAGTAAGCGAGTCGCTTGATCGACCGGAGGGCGGCCACCCCGTTTCGTACGGGGTGGCCGCCCTCCGGCGTTTCACCGGCCGGCCGCCTGCCAGAGGGCGAGCGTGAAGGCCGCGCACGCGGTCAGCGCCGTGACGCTGGCGAGCGGCCAGCGGGTGCGCTCCAGCGCGTCGAGCCGGGTCTCATGGTCGGCGAGCTGTTTGTCGGTCTGGTCGCTGCGCTGGACGAGCAGGGCGAGGGAGCCGTCGACCCGGGCGAAGCCGGCCTCCAGGGTGCCCCGCAGCCGTTCCAGTTCAAGGGCGACCGCGACCGGGTCGTTCCGGTCAGTGTCGTTCATCGGCGGCTCCCGGCGATCCGCTGCTGAGCCAGGAGGGCAGCAGCCTCTGTACGGCGTCCAGGGCCATGATCCGCGTCAGGGCGCCGGCGACGGCCAGTGCCCCGGCGACCCAGGGGAGGGTCGCCGGGACACCGGACGCGTCGACGATCGCGGGGAGCACGACGGCGATACCCACGGCGGACTGGAGGACGGTGCGCGCGGTGCGCTTGGCGGCGTCGGACATGGGTGGGATCTCCTCATCCGGTGTGGGGCACTTATGGGGTGTACGGGACCTTCAGGGCGTTCCAGGATGTGCGGCCCGGTACGCCGTCCGCGTCGGCGCCGGAGAAGCCGAGCTTCCGCTGCCACCGCGCGTAGCTGCGCCGGTCGGCCTCCGACCAGCGGGGGCCCGGGCCGACCGCGTACTCCGAGCAGCCCTCGGCGACCAGGCGGCGGCCCATGGCGGTGATCACCGGGGAGCTGGTCTTCGCGGTGAAGAACGCCGAGCCGGGGAACGGCTGGTAGCGGGGGGTGGCGGGCCGGTCCGGCCGGGCCGGTGCCGTGGTGGTCTTCAGACGGGCGGCGACGCGGGCGCGCATCGTCCGCATCTCGAAGCCGCGCGGGTCGCTCTTGCTGGAGGTCCACTCCTTGTGGCCGATCACGGAGGCCGCCGACCAGCCGTGCGCCCGGCAGATCGCGGCGCTCGCCCGCTCGATGGCGTCCATCTGGGCGGCCGGCCACGGGTCCTTGCCGTCTCCGAGGTTGACGCACTCGAAGCCGTAGAAGTGGGCGTTGCCGTCGGTGTCCTGCTCGTTCGGCGAGGGCGGGGCGGTCTGCGCCCGGACCGCGCGCAGTACGTCTCCGTCGCCCGCCCCGGCGTGGTTGGCCCGGCCGTTGGCGATCAGGTGGACCGTGCCCTCCTTGTCGATGACGGCCTGGCACAGGGGGCCCGGCAGGGCGGCGTACCCGTCGCGGCACAGGGCGACGGAGGCGGCGGAGCCGCTGGAGACGGTGTGGTGGACGATCACACCGTGCACCGGACCCCAGGCACCCTTGTGGTTGCGGTTGCGTGTGCGCCAGCCGGGGTGTTCGACGACGCGCACGCCTTCGGCGCGCAGAGCGGCGAGGAGCCGGTCGGGGGAGAGGGGAGCTGCCATCGGTGAGTCTCCTCGTCTGGGGATGTCGGGGGCGGGGGGGCCGGAGGATGCCGGGGATGTCGGGGGACGGGAAAAGCCCGGCCCGCCGCGCGGCGGGGGTCGCGGGGCGGGCCGGGCCAGGGGCGTGCGGGGGGTCTCACATCGCGGGGGCGGGTCTCACATCACGGGGTCGATGCGGATGAACCGGGTGTCGAAGTTCCCGGTGCTGGTGGTCGCCGCGGTGCGGTACGCGGGCGTGGCGGTGTGCGTGGTCCCGACGGCGAGGCCGCTGACCAGGAACTGTGTCGACACGGACGACCGGTTCGGGGTGTTGACCAGCGCCGCCCGGTCGTCGGAGGCGCCGAGCACCACGGCCCCGGCGGAGTTGCGTACGTTCGCCGACATGTAGGTGCCGACGCCCGTGGCGGTGCTGTGCATGTAGCAGCCCACGGTGATGATGACCTGGCCGGAGGCGGGCACGGTGAACGAGGCGCTCATCGGGTCGCCCACGGCGTCGGTCAGGGTTTCCGACCATGCGGTGCTGGTGGTGCTGCCGCCGTCCAGGTTGACCCGGAAGACCGGCACCGGGCCGACCGGCGCCCAGGCCGAGCCGGTGTAGTACATCAGGCGTCCGGGAGAGGCGATCCACGCCACCATCCCGGCCACCGGTGCCGTGATCTTGGCGTCCCGCTCGGAGGCGGTGCCGAAGCGCATCACCGTGCGCCCGTCCAGGGACTGGGCGAGCGACTGGAGGTGCGAGGGCAGGTCGGCGGGGTCGCTCGGCTGCGGGTAGGGAAGGCCGCTGAGAGGCGTGTACTGGGTGGTCATGCGATCTCCTCCTGTCCTCCGCCGGAGACGGGGGCGACGGGGGCGGTCTCGGGGGCCGGTGTGTCGGGAGCCGGCGGTTCGGGGGCCGGCGCGTCGGGGACGGATGTGACGGGGTGCTCCTCCAGGAGCACCTCGACCGGTTGCGTCGGGTCGCCCGGGGCTTCGGTGATGTCCACGGGCGGCGGGTTCTCGGTCACAGGGCGCTCTCCTTGACCTGCCGCCAGGTCAGCCCGCTGCCCGAGAGGTCTCCGAGAGTCGGGTACGCGGCGGCGACGGCCGTGTAGGTGGTGCCGGCCGCGAGCGGGGTGCGGTCGGAGGGGGTGTCCGGGGTCAGACCGGCGTCCGCGGGGAGGCCGTTGGTCCTGGTCCCACGGAGGGCCAGGGTCTGCTGCACGGCCCCGGGCGCCGTCGAGGCCGTCTTGATCCCGACGACCCAGGCGTACGTGTCCAGCGCGGCGCCGCTGGAGTCGACGACCCGGACGACGTCGCCGAGCTGGATGCGGGGGTCGTACAGCACCTCCACCTCACCGAGGACCGGCACGGGGTACTGGCCGGCCGCCCGCATCGCGTCGGCGAGTTCCTGCGCGGCGCGGTAGTCCTGGACCCAGTCGCTCGCCTCGGCGCAGAACTCCTGGCGCCCGTAGTACTTCTCGCTGGTGCTGCCGGAGACCCACGAGGTCGCCTTCCGCTCGACCGCCTCGGTGGACGGCTTCAGCGTCTGGACCCGGATCGAGGGCTTGCCGTCCTCGGTGACCGTGTAGAGGCGCCGGGCGGTGCGGTTGGTGAGCCGCAGCACCAGGTGCCCCTCCTCCCGGCGCGCGAGGATGTCCACGGCGCCCTTGACGGCGTCCGCGCCCGCCGCGTTGGCGGCCGCGAAGCGCACCGAGAAGCCCGGTGCGACGCTCTGGTCGTCGTCGACGTTCGGCGGACCGATGTCGAACTCCTCTTCGGCGAGTACGTACTTGAGGGTCACCGAGCTGTTGCCCGGCACCTCCCGCACCACCGTGTCGTTGTACGTCGTTCCGCTCGACACCTGCACGGACGTCCAGTCCTTGTAGGGCTGGACGCAGTAGTTGCGGCAGGCGTCGATCTCCTCGGTGACGGTGAGCGCCGCGATGTCCCGTACCGACGTCAGGGTCAGGTCGGGAGCCGTCGGCGGCTTCGCGAAGCGCGTGTGGTTGCGCCAGTGGAAGACACCCCGTTCGTCGAACTCGGCCGTCGACATGCTCGCCTTGGCGATCTGGGTGATCACCTCCCACTGCGAGCCGGACACGCGCGGCACCGCGTACAGCGGCAGGACGGCGTCGTCGAGCTCCGCCTCCTTGGCCCAGGCTCCCGTCTGGGCGAACTCCGTGGCCGTGGGCGCGGCGGCCAGCCCGCTGGTGAGCTGGACGGCCTCGGCGGAGAGCTGGCTGACCAGCCGCAGTTGGTACAGCTCGGCGGCCGGCTGTTCGGCCGAGGGGTCGGTGAAGGTCGCCGGGCCGCACGGGTAGTGCTTCCCGTCGGGGCCGGTGAGGAAGGGCTGCACGGTCGGCAGGACGGAGGAACCGGTCGACGTGGTGTCGAACAGCCCCCCGATGTGCCAGACGCCGGGCTTGTCCTTGAGCGCCGAGACGCCCCACGAGAAGTACCAGCCGTTGCCCTCGCGGGTGCCGGAGTGCATGAACACCTTGCCCGCCGCGAAATCGACGGCCAGCCGCAGCCGCCCGGTCGCCGTGCCGGTGCGGTTGAGGTCCAGCTCCAGGGCGACGGTGCCGCCGAAGCCGACGGCGCTGTTCACCCACGCCTCGGCGAACAGCCGGCTGCCCGGCACGGTGACGCGGCTGCGCGGGAACCACGAGGCGGTCATCGCACCGCTGTCCGGTGCGCCGGCGTGCGGCACGAGCGCCATCTCGTGCGGGGCGCCCTCGCGGCTCCAACTGTAGTGGCGGGGGTCGGGAACGATCTCCGGCTGCCCGTAGGTGGCGGCGAACCCGCCGTGCAGCGAGGCGTACACCAGGGTGAGCGGCGAGGCCGGGTCGAACTCCGGATGCCGCGGTGGCGGGCAGGAGTGGACGCCCGCCTGCCGCAGCAGTTCGTCCACGCACCAGGTGGCGGTGGCCACCGGGCGCCTCCAGTAGAAACCGGCGTACGGCTTGGGCAGTTCCGCGGGGCCGTGCAGCCGCTCGGCCCCGTCCAGCGCGGTGAGCTGCACCGTGTCGGTGCCCGACGCGGCGGAACGGTTGCGGAGGGTGCCCCGGAAGGCCGGCAGGATGCCCGCGTCGGTGCCGTACCCGTGGACCACGGACTGGCCCGGGCGGGCGATGTCACCGCTGGAGCGCGGCGCCCACGGCGAGTAGAGAGCCGGTGCCGAGGTGCCGCCGGTGCCGGAGAGCTGGAGCTGCAACTGCGCCGACGAGCTGCCGGAGAAGGCGCGCATGGCGTCCGGCAGGTCGGTGCTGTAGCTGCGCTCCAGTTGCCAGGACTGGACCTGTTCGGAGACGTCCTGGCCGCCGAGGCGGGTGGTGTGGTCGGCGACGCGCGACCCGGACTGGAGTGTTCCGGTCAGCTCCTCGTCAGTTGCTCGCACTGGTCACCTCCGCCAGTTCGATCGAGACGTTGCGGTACGGCAGCGGCCGGGCGGGGGAGTCGGTGTAGGCCGTGACGGCCATGACCGGGCACCCGTCACCGGGCAACTGGGGCACCGTGGGGTCCAGGTGGAGCAGCTTCGCCGGGCCGATCCGCGACTGGAACGCGGTGGCGGCGGAGGCGAACGACACCGTGGCCGAGACCTGGGCGGCACCGGCCGGCACGGTCACCGGGGCCCACCCGGTGGTGGTGGTGAGCGTCGCGCCGGCGCCGTCGTAGAAGGTCAGCGTGCCGTTCTGGGCCCGCGTGCGGACGGCGGCGGGCAGCACGAGGCCGACCAGCCCGGCGCCGGGCGGCAGCGCGTGGCCCTTCTGCGTGCCGTTGACGAAGGTCAGCGTTCCGGCGGTGGACGCGGCCAGGGACGCGACCGCGTATCCCGACGCGTCCGTCGAGAGGGTGATGCCGGTCGCCGACCACTGGGTGAGCGCGCCCTTGCCGGCGGCCTGGTCGGCGAGGAGCAGGTTCGCCGGGGCGGTGGGCACGTGGTCGTCCTCGATGGTCAGCACGGCGCCGTCGAGACCGTACGTCCCGATCTCGCCGGTGACGCCCGAGGGGGTGACCAGAGCGGCGCCCGCGGGGACGGTCGCGACGAGGGTGTGCCCGGTGTCGGCCGCCGACGACAGGTAGGTGCCCGCCGCGTCGCGCCAGTGCAGGCGCGTCGCGCAGGGGCCGACCCGCCATGACTTCGGCAGCGTGAACCGCACCCGCATGCCGGGTGCGACGGGGAAGCCTGCCCGCGGCCGGCGGTGCCAACTGAGCTGGGCCGTGGTCGTTTCCGGCTTCCAGACGTACGTCTGGGGCAGCGCGCCGGCGGCTGTGGACTGCTCTAGCTTGCCGCTGCCGCTGACGGAGGTGTACCAGACGTTGTACGCCGTGCTGGACGCGATGCGGCCCTCGGCCTGGAGCGGATCGAGCAGGTTGCGGGCCACCGGGTCGATGACCTCGATCGGACCGGGGCCGTCGATGCGCCGGGCCAGCCGGTCCAGATGCGCCGCGTCGTCCTGCGAGAGCCGGTCGAAGCCGAGCTTGATCCGGCGGGGGGCGCGGCGGGGCGCGATGGTGGTGACCTGGCCGCTCAGCGAGGTGAACTGGGAGACGCCGAGGTCCGCGCCGCGTTCGAAGGCGGTGGCCGCCTGACTGATCTCCCGGAGCTGTCCGGGCAGGCCGACCCAGAGATTCCTTGGCATGGGACGTGCCTCCTTCCTTGGTCGTGGCTACCGGGGCCGTGGCCGTCGGCGCCGTGGCTACCGGGGCCCGGGCTACCGGCGGGCGAGCTGCCGGTGCCCGGCGATCACGGCGCGGGCGATGGTCTGGCCGTCGACCTGGACGTGGACGGGCCGGTCGGCGAGCCGCTCGACGGCCTCGGCGAGCCGGGCGATCTGGGCGCGGTTCGCTCCGGGGCCGATCATGCGCTCCAGCTTGCTGAGCGGGATGACGGCCTCGTGCTCGCCCGCCTCACCGATGAGCGCGAGCGTGCCGCCGTTGCGGGGCTGGACGATGCCGCCCTTGGCGAGGTGGGGGATGGGGATCTTCGGCAGGTTGATGGAGAAGCTCTTGCCGCCGAAGACCGGCACCCAGCCCGGGATCGAGACCTTGAAGCCGTTGAGGGCGCCGATGATGGTGTTGACGGCGGTGGCGAAGGCCCGGAAGGGCGCCAGCATGACGTTGCCGATGCCCTTGAGGATCGGGGTGATCACCCCGATCGCCGTCGACACGGCGCCCTGGATCGCCTTCATGCCGGACTTGAAGCCCTTGGTCACCACGGCGACGATCTTGTCGACGTTCACGAACTTGGCGATGAGGGGCGCGAGCAGCGTCATGATGAGGCCGAACGGGCTGGCCGCCATGGCCAGGTTGAGCCCCTTCTGCGCCAGGCTCGCCCCCTTGAGTCCCTTGGTGAGCCCGCCGCCCATGGTCTTGCCGGTCTTGTCGGCGTTCTTGCCGGCCTTCCCGACCGACTTCTCGACCGCGTCCGCCTGACGCTTGACGTCACGCAGGGCGTTCTTGGCCTTGTCGGCGGAGCCCTTGAGCTTGTCGAGGGAGGTCTTGAACTTGTCGGTGCCGCCCTTGGCCCTGCCGAGCGAGGTGTTGGCGTTGTTGAGGCCGGTGCGCAGCTTTCCGACGGCGCTGTTGCCGTTGTTGGCGGAGGTGCGCATCTTGCCGAGGGATGAGCCGGCCTTGTCGGCGCCGCCGCGCAGCTTCGTCATGGCAGCGGTGCCCTGGGTGGCCGCGGTCTTCATACCGGAGACGGCTCGGCCGCCCTGTGCCAGCACCTGGGACAACCGCTGGGTCGCCGAAGCCGCGCTTCGGAGCTTGGTCGTCAAAGACACTTTGGTGCCACCTTTCCTGATCAGAGGGAGCTGGACAAGTTGCGCAGCCCGTTCTGTACCGTGCGCATCTCGCGTACCAGGCCGTTCATTTCCGTCCGGGTCTTGCGGGCGTCCGCAGCCAGGTTCTTACGGGCCTTTTCCGCCTCCTTCTCCATTTCCTTGATCCGGTTGAGCTTCGTCTGCAGGGCATTTGTCTTGCTGAGCTCGGCCACCTTGTCGCGTATGCGCTTTTCGGTTCGTTCCGCGTCGCGCATCAGCTTGCTCAGCTCGGCTCGCGTCTCGTAGACGACGGACTTGTCCTTCGATGCCCGCGCCTCGGTGTTCTTCTCGTCCACGCGCTGGCGGATCGCCTTGAGCTTCTCCACCTCCTTGTTCAGGGCTTCGAGTTTTCTCTTTTCCGTTCTCTCCGCTTGCTCGATGCGGTTTTCGAGATGCTTTTTCTGGTCGGCCCAGGGGAAGGTGGCGATCTGCTTTCCGCGGAAGGTCATGCCCTTCTCGTCCACCTTGAAGAGCGTGAAATCCGCCTTCACCACGGTGAGCCCCAGAGCGATCGCCGTGACGTCGAATTTGAGGCCGGCCAGACTCGTGGCCACGGCGTTGACGCTGTGGCTGAGGTCGCGGTACATCTCCTTGTAGCGCAGCGCCTCTTTGGGATCGATCCACGGCGGGGCGCCGATCAAAGGTTCATTCGTTGCTGGTTGAGGCATTTTTCCTCTATTTCCGTTGCGAGAGTTTTATGCCCGCCCTTTTACTCCCTGGAGAGACCATGTCCGTCGGACCGTGGATCGCGTGGCTTCTACTGCTCTCGCCCGCCGCGGTCGTCATTCCCGTGGCCGCGGCTTCGCTCTATGTGCATCTGCGCTTGCGCCACAAGGGGGTGCCGGTGGAAGCGACGTGCGACCGCGCCCGCCGGAACAACGGGCTATGGGCGTGCGCGTACCGCTATGTCGACACTGCCGGGACGTCGCACTACGAGTACCGCCAGAAGCCCTATCCGCTGCCGGTCCCGGAGCCGGGCCGGCCGGTGTCCGTGGTCTACGACCCGAGACGCCCGAAGCGCTCGCGCACTCAGTACGAGTTGAGGCGCGCGGTCCCGTGGGCGGGAGTGAACATCGGCACCTACCTCTTCGTGCAACTCGTCCTGGGCATTCTCGGCGCCGCCTTCCTGGCCGTCGGGATGTTCGAGAGCTGACGCGCGCCGGATGTCCGGTAACTGAGGTCCGCATCGGGCCGGGGGTCAGGCGAAGAAGCGGCTGATCTCCTCCGGGGTCGGGCCGGCGACCTCCGGCGGGGCGGAGGCATCCGTGTCCCCGCCGTCGCCGTCGGGCCGCGGCACCGGCGTCGGGTACTCCAGCGCCTCCGCGTCCTCGTCCTGGTTGACCGTCGCGAACATCCAGTTGGACTCGGCGAGATGGTCCACCGCGGCGGCGAGCAGGTAGTCCGACACCGCCCACTCCGCCGCCTCACCGTGCACCGCGCGCGCGAGCGCGCTGTCGCGGGGCATGTGCCGGACGAGCACCGCGAGCCGGCGCGAGGAGAGCCGGCCGCGGTGCCAGTCGAGCAGGTCCACGCCGTAGTGGCGCAGCAGGTCGGCCTCCAGGGCCTCGGCGTGCTCCTCGACGAGCACGCCGAGGCTCAGCCTTCCCCCAGGCCGAGCCCCGTCTCCTTGCCGTAGGCCTCCAGGATCGCCGCGATGTCCTGCATCGTGACCTCCAGGCGGTCGAAGCGCGCGTACTGCTGCTCGCCCAGGAGCAGCCGCAGCAGCCCGTCGACGTCGTTGTCGTCGAGGTCGCGCAGTTGGCGGGCGGTGGCGCGGGTCAGCTCGGTCGGGAGCTGGAAGGTCTGGTCGTCGAGCTCGAACGACCAGGCGCGGCCGAGCGCTTCGAGGCGCTGGGCACGGGCCGCGTTGACGTTGAAGGAGGACATGCGTGGGCTCCTTTGCGGAGGAGGGGGAAAGGGGGAAAAGCGCCGGTGCCCGGCGCGTGGCCACAGGGGACCGCGCGCCGGGCACCGGCGTGGAGGGGCGGGCGCCGGGGGAGCGCCGTGCCCTTACGCGTACGACTTGTCCTTCATGATCCAGGTCGCCAGCGTGGAGCTGCCCTCGGCGGCGAGCGCGGTGAAGGTGACACCCAGCTTCAGCGCCCCGGTGCGGGTCAGGGAGATCTCCTCCGTCTCCGTCACCTGGCCGCGCGGGATGATGAAGCGGTACGTGATGTCCGAGCCGTCCTTGAACTCGATGCCGAGCTGACGCTCGTCCTTCTGCGGCTCGGCGCCCATCGCGTACGTGTAGGTGTCGGTGACACCGGTGGCGGTCACCGGGGCGACCGCGCCGCCGCCCATGAAGAACGGCAGCGTGTCCTTGTTGAACTGCAGGAGCTGGAACTTCACGGTCAGGTCGCGGTCGGAGTAGATGAACCGGGCCGGGCTCACCGACTGCCAGGTGTCGACCGGGTCGATCTTGTCCTTCTTGTTGAACTTGATGCCGTCGGTGCTGGTGTAGCCGAGCTCGGTCCAGCCGGTCGCCCACTCCTCGGTGGTGTTCTTCGGTGCGGCGGGGGCGGTGGCGCCGGTGGCGGCGACCAGGATGCGACCGGTACCGGCGACGCGGATCTGGTTTCCGTTGTTGGGCATGGGTGACTCCTCTGGTGAAGGGTGCTGCGGATATGGCGAAGGCCCTGTCGCGGGCGCGGCAGGGCCTGTTCATGGGGCGCGCTGGGTGCGCGGCCGGGGTGGTGCGGCTCGTGGCGTGTTACGCGGGCCGGATGGAGAGCCGGACGGTCGAGAGGTAGCGGTTGCCGTTCGGCCGGTTGTAGTCGGGCAGCCAGCGCGGTCCGTCCGCCTCGGCCACCTCGGTGACGGCAGCGCCGCCGTACACCGTGCCGGTGGCGTCGAGCAGCGCGGCGCGCGCGGTCAGCGCGACCGTATGGGCGGCGGTCTTGTCCGGCCCGAAGACCTCCAGGTCGATCAGAGGCTGGTCGAGGTGGAGGTCGTCCACCCAGGCGCCGCCGACGCGGGAGACCAGGACGGCCTTCTGGGTGCCGTCGAATCCGGCGGGTGGCCGGTTGTCGACCACGACCCCGGCCAGCTCCGCCCGGTTCTTGAGGTGGTCGACCACGAGTCGTTCCGCGTCGGGGAAGGCGAGAGGGCTCACATGGACGCTCCCTTCGGGAGAGGTGCGGGAGAGGTGCGAGAGGCATGCGGAAAACACGAAGCGGCAGGACCGCCGCCCTGGTGGAGGGCGCAGCTCTGCCGCTGCTCCAAGTGTGATCGACGCCGGAGCGGCCCGCAACCAACTTCCGCCACCGGCCGCCTCATCTGCGCTACGCTCGCTAGCCCGAACACTAGTTCGAGAAAGGGCTCGAACACTCAGCGGGCGTAAGGAGTGGTGGGCGTGGACACGAAGACGAGGAGCGGGCGGACCGCCGGCGGTGAGGGTCGATGACGATCAGCCCGCAGGAACGACTGGCCGACGTCGCGGCCGCCGCCGTCGAGGTCGCGGCGGAGAGCGCCGCGGCCGGCACGTACACGAAAGGCGTGGGGCGCGCCCTCAGCGCCGTGGTGGCCAAGGTCGGCGCGCGCATCACCGTCGACGCCGAGCTGCGCGGGTTCTCCAGCGGCTGGCAGGAGGCCGTGGCCGCGCTGACCGCCGAACCGCCCGCGCCGGCGGCGCACGCCCCGGTGTTCCGCATGCCCGCCCGGCCGGCAGCACGAACGCCGGGGCGGCCGCTCCCGTGAGGAAGCGGCCGCCCCGGCGTCCGTCATGAATGCGTGTGCTGTACGCGGGCCTCAGCCCCCGTTCGGCCGTGGCTTCCGGCGCGTCGAGCGCTCGGCGGCGAACACGTCCTCCAGCCGGTAGAGCTGGGCCCGGCCCTGCCGCCCCACGGGCGCCAGGTGCCCGAGCTGCACCCACTTGCGGATGGTGGTGGGCATGACGCCCGCCTCCTGTGCGGCCAGGTGCCCGGTGACGAGTGCCGGCCCGGCCGGGACCGTACGGCTCATCGGCCGGCTCCCTCGAACGTCGCGCCCTCGTCCATCCGCGCGGTGATCTGCGCCAGGCCGCCCTCCGCGGCGTCCGCCAGCTCCTGCCAGGCGTCCTCCGCCCACAGATGCCGGAACGCCGGGTCGCTCAGGCAGTCACAGTCCGGCACCCCGCACCGGCACCCGGGGTTGACGCACACCACGGCCCGGCTCGTCGGGAACGCCCGCAGGGACACCGAGTCGCACCACGGGCAGCGCCCGGGCACCCGCACCATCGGCTCCGCCTCGCCGAGTGCCCGCGCGCAGCGCCTCGCCATCCGGCGCACCTCGTCCCGTACGTGCGTGGCGAGCGTCGGGTCCTCGGCGACCCGGCCGAGCAGCGCGGTGATGCGCTCCAGCCGCTGCGGGACGTCGGCCCGGCGCGGCCGGCCGAGACCGAACCGGTCGTACACCGCCTCCTCCAGCTCGACCACGCCGTCGGTGATGTCCCGGATCGCGTCCGACACGTGCAGGCGGATGGGGGACGCGGTGTGACCCGGTACGGAGAGGCCGTGCCGCTGTTCGTTGAGCAGCGCCTCCTGCCGCTCGGCGCGCAGCCGCGCGGACCGGGCGGCGAGCTGGGCGGCCCCGGGCGCCGGCCGGTCGGCGGCCGCGCTGCCGCGCCCCGGGGCGGGGGCCAGCTCGGTGAGCAGTTCGGGGAACTGCCGGATCAGCATGGCGGTCCACAGAGCGGCGTCGCGTGCGACGCCGGCGTACGCGCTCGGGTGCGCGGGGGCGGTGGTCGGCTGGGTGGCGGACATGGAGTGCTCCCTCCTGTGCGATGGGCATGGGCGCCCGCCCTTCGACGGCGGGTGGTGCGCCGGCCCCTGGGTGCGGCCGGGGCGACGGGCCGGGCCAGGGGCCGGTTGGCGCGTGTTCTTTCGCGAACTCCGGGGCGGCGGCCGGGAGCCGGGGCGGGTTGGCCGGGCGGGTCGGGGCCGGATGCGAAGGCGGTGCGGGGTTGATGGCCTGGGAGTTGGGCGGGTTGGGAGCCGGATGGCCTGGGAGTTGGGCGGGTTGAGGGACCCCGACGGCCTGGAGCCGGGCTGGGCCCGGGAACTGGGCGGCTCTGGAGCCGGACGGTCCGGGTGGCCGGGCGGGCCGGGGGCTGGACGGGCCGGGTGGCCGTCGGCCTGGAGCCGGGCGGACTGAGAGCCGGACGGGACGGGACCTGGGCGGCTCGGGACGTCGGGTGGTCCGGGACCCGGGCGGCTCGGGACCCGGGTGGCCCCGGAGTTGGACGGTCCGGGAGTCGGGCGGGCCAAGGGCCGGGTGGCCGGGGGCCGGGCGCCCTGAGGAGCCTGGGAGTTGGGATGGGCTGGGGCGGACGGTTCGTCAGGCCGCCTGGTGGGGCACGGGTGGCCGGTGGGCGCCGGGCGGCTGAACGCCCGCGCCGCCGTCCTCTCCGCCGCGCGCGTGGGTCCGGCTCCGGCGGTTCAGGTCCACCGGCCGCCCGTTGTGCCACAGCCGCCCGGCGCTGACGCCGTCGAACCATGTGCGCGCGGGGTCCACGGTCTCCTCGCACTGCCGCGTCACCGGGCAGCGGGCGCACGCCCGCAGGGCGGGAGCGGCGTCGGCGGGCCGCCGCGCGAACACGACGTGAGGCGGCATTCCCGCGCAGGCGGCGTCCGCCCGCCACCCGAAGAACTCCCGCATCTCTGCGGCGGACGAGGATTGACCGGTGCGGACTGGCGGTACGGACATGACGGAACCCCCTGGTGCACGTACGAACGGACGAGCGAAAAGCGTGTTGCGAGCACGCACACTGGCATGTTGCGAGCGAGCACGCAACTGGAAACGGACTGCGGCATATCCGGTTCTCGACGCAACCTTCACAATTGCGCGCGCGAAAGCGCGCAATCCGTGCGTGCAAGCGCGATACTCTGGTCGCCGCCTCGAAGGGAGGTTGTTGCCCATGTCCGCCAGCGAACTGGAAGAGTTCACCGCCTGGATCGAAGGGGTGATCCGCCGGCAGGGGTATGACATCGACAGCCCGCGCGGCGGCGGCAAGTCGCGCCTGGCCGACGAGGCCGGGGTGCACCGGGCGGCCATCACCCGGCTCCTCCAGGGGCAGAGCATGCCGGACCTCGAAACCATGCGCCGGCTCGCCCACGTCCTGCGCATCCCGGTGCGCGACATGCTCATCAAGTCGGGCAGGCTCACCGAGGAAGACCTGCCCCTGCCGGGCCTGCCGGACGACGTGCCGCCCGCCGAGGAGGCCGCGCCCGCCGGTCTCACGCTGGAGCAGGCCGCGGCCGCGCTCGGCATCCCGCCCGACCAGCGCGACATGTTCATCCGGGTCGCGGGGCAGTTCCTGCCCGACTCCGCGGCGCCGAGGCCGGCGGACGCGAAGGGTGCCCGGCAGGCCTGACTCGGCCTTTCTCGTAAGCTGTTGGTGCCTGTCCCCACGATTTCGCAGGCTCAATGCCCCGGCGGCGCCTGTGTCCCCCGGGGACAGTGCCGTAGGCATGTGCGCCGGCGCGGATGTTCCGGCGTCAGCGGCGGAACCGGCGGCGACGGGTTGCGAAAGAGAGTGTCATGGTCGAGGGCGAGGGGTGCTCCCGGCCGACAGGCGATCCGCGCGACGACGAGACGGCGGGGACCAGGGCGCGAGGCCCCGTCCGCGGCCTTCCCGAACCGGCCGGCGATCTCCCGGCCCTGCTGGCCGCCCTGGGCCAGTACCTGGAGGGCCACGCGCCCGAGGACGTCGTCATCCTGCTGCGTGAGGAGCTGGCACGCCGTGAGTTCCAGGCGTACGTCAATGGCTGGCGTGACGCCGCCGACCAGTACGAACCCGTGCTGGAGGAGGCTCGGCGCATAGCCCAGACCCGCCGCCTGCGGCTGGTCGGCCGTACGCCGGGCCAGGCCGCGGTGATCCCGTTCCCCCAGGGCGACGGCGTCGCCGGCACGGACGAGCCGGGCACCGAAGCGGCCGAACGCCCTGCCCGCAGGGGGAGCACCCGTCCGGTGCCGCCGGGCGCCTCCGGCGGCGGCGAGCCCCGGGACCGCCCCGGGCCCGCCGAGCCCCCGGCCGCCCCTGGGACCCGCGGCGGCGCAGCCCCGCCGGACCGCCGGCCCGTGGACGTACCGGAGCCGAGGCGGTCCCAGGAGGAGCCGCCGCAGGACCGGCAGGCCGGCCAGGGCCACCGGCCGACCGGCGCGCCGCGCGGCGGAGAAGGCACCCCACACGGCCAAGCCGCCCCACACGGCCAACGACATCAGTCGGCAGGCGCCCCACACCGGCAGGACCAGACGCGCCAGGACCCGCCCCACCAGGACCAGACGCGCCGCGGCCCGAAGCACCAGGACCAGGCCCGAGAGGCACGCCAGGACCAGGGCCACCAGGGCCCGAAGCGGCAGGACTCCGAGGAGCAGCCCCCGGCAGGCGCCGTCAAGCCCGGACTGGTCGCCAAGTCGCCCCACTCCCGCGTCCCCACGATTCCGCGGCTCCCCGCCCGCCGCCGGCGCCCGGGTGATCAGTCCGGGTGACCAGTCCTGAGGCGGTGCACCGTGTCAGGAGGGGGCGTCCGGCGGGGCCGTCCGGTGGCGTGGTCATTTGTTTTGACCCAGCTCCGTACGGTAGGTACGCTCAGACCTTGTGCCTGGGGTGTGCCTGGGCTCCTGTGCGTGTCCTCAACCGCACGGCGAGTCGAGCATCGGCCACCGCAATCTGCGCCCACTTTCCGCCTCACGGCGGAAGATCGCAGTATTCGACACACCCGACCGCGTGGGTCGGCGACGTTCCAGGTTAGCTTTACTACACGGCACACAGAAACCGGAGAAGTAGTGCCTACGATCCAGCAGCTGGTCCGTAAGGGCCGGCAGGACAAGGTCGAGAAGAACAAGACGCCCGCACTCGAGGGTTCCCCTCAGCGCCGCGGCGTCTGCACGCGTGTGTTCACGACCACCCCGAAGAAGCCGAACTCGGCCCTCCGCAAGGTCGCGCGTGTGCGTCTGACCAGCGGGATCGAGGTCACGGCTTACATCCCGGGTGAGGGACACAACCTGCAGGAGCACTCCATCGTGCTCGTGCGTGGTGGCCGTGTGAAGGACCTGCCGGGTGTTCGCTACAAGATCATCCGCGGCTCGCTCGACACCCAGGGTGTCAAGAACCGCAAGCAGGCCCGCAGCCGCTACGGCGCCAAGAAGGAGAAGTAAGAATGCCTCGTAAGGGCCCCGCCCCGAAGCGCCCGGTCATCATCGACCCGGTTTACGGTTCTCCTCTGGTGACCTCGCTCATCAATAAGATCCTGCTGAACGGCAAGCGTTCCACCGCCGAGCGGATCGTCTACGGCGCCATGGAAGGCCTCCGCGAGAAGACCGGCAACGACCCGGTCATCACGCTGAAGCGCGCCCTCGAGAACGTCAAGCCGTCTCTCGAGGTCAAGTCCCGCCGCGTCGGTGGCGCCACCTACCAGGTGCCGATCGAGGTCAAGCCCGGTCGCGCCTCCACGCTCGCGCTGCGCTGGCTCGTGGGTTACTCCCGCGCCCGTCGCGAGAAGACCATGACCGAGCGCCTCATGAACGAGCTCCTCGACGCCTCCAACGGCCTCGGTGCTTCGGTCAAGAAGCGTGAGGACACGCACAAGATGGCCGAGTCCAACAAGGCCTTCGCGCACTACCGCTGGTAGTCGCACCCACATCGAGACCGAGAGAAGACTGAAGCCTTATGGCTACCACTTCGCTTGACCTGGCCAAGGTCCGCAACATCGGGATCATGGCCCACATCGACGCGGGCAAGACGACCACCACCGAGCGGATCCTGTTCTACACCGGTGTTTCTTACAAGATCGGTGAGGTCCACGACGGCGCTGCCACGATGGACTGGATGGAGCAGGAGCAGGAGCGCGGCATCACGATCACGTCTGCCGCGACGACCTGCCACTGGCCGCTGGAAGACGTTGACCACACCATCAACATCATCGACACCCCGGGCCACGTCGACTTCACCGTCGAGGTGGAGCGTTCGCTCCGCGTGCTCGACGGTGCGGTGACGGTGTTCGACGGCGTCGCCGGCGTTGAGCCGCAGTCCGAGACCGTGTGGCGTCAGGCGGACCGCTACGGCGTTCCGCGTATCTGCTTCGTCAACAAGCTCGACCGCACCGGCGCCGAGTTCCACCGCTGCGTCGACATGATCAGCGACCGCCTGGGCGCGCAGCCGATCGTCATGCAGCTCCCGATCGGTGCCGAGGCCGACTTCAAGGGCGTCATCGACCTGGTCCGCATGAAGGCCCTGGTCTGGTCCGCCGAGGCGGCCAAGGGCGAGATGTACGACGTCGTCGACATCCCGGACACCCACACCGAGGCTGCCGAGGAGTACCGCGGCAAGCTGCTCGAGGCCGTGGCCGAGAACGACGAAGAGATCATGGAGCTGTACCTGGAGGGCCAGGAGCCGTCCGAGGAGCAGCTTTACGCCGCGATCCGTCGTATCACCATCGCCTCCGGCAAGGGCAAGGGCACCACGGTCACCCCGGTGTTCTGTGGTACCGCGTTCAAGAACAAGGGCGTCCAGCCCCTGCTCGACGCGGTCGTGCGCTACCTGCCGTCGCCCGTCGACATCGAGGCCATTGAGGGCCACGACGTCAAGGACGCGGAGACGGTCGTCAAGCGCAAGCCGTCCGACGACGAGCCGCTGTCGGCGCTGGCGTTCAAGATCATGAGCGACCCGCACCTCGGTAAGCTCACCTTCGTCCGGATCTACTCCGGTCGCCTGGAGTCCGGCACCTCGGTGCTGAACTCGGTCAAGGGCAAGAAGGAGCGCATCGGCAAGATCTACCGCATGCACGCGAACAAGCGTGAGGAGATCGAGTCGGTGGGCGCGGGCGACATCATCGCCGTCATGGGTCTGAAGCAGACCACGACCGGTGAGACGCTGTGCGACGAGAAGAACCCGGTGATCCTGGAGTCCATGGACTTCCCGGCGCCGGTCATCGAGGTCGCCATCGAGCCCAAGTCCAAGGGTGACCAGGAGAAGCTGGGTGTCGCCATCCAGCGTCTCGCGGAGGAGGACCCCTCCTTCCAGGTGCACACCAACGAGGAGACCGGCCAGACCGTCATCGGCGGTATGGGTGAGCTTCACCTCGAGGTGCTCGTCGACCGCATGAAGCGCGAGTTCAAGGTCGAGGCCAACGTCGGTAAGCCGCAGGTCGCGTACCGTGAGACGATCCGCAAGGCCGTCGAGCGCGTGGACTACACCCACAAGAAGCAGACCGGTGGTACCGGTCAGTTCGCCAAGGTGCAGATCGCGGTCGAGCCGATCGAGGGCGGCGACGCCTCGTACGAGTTCGTCAACAAGGTCACCGGTGGCCGCATCCCGAAGGAATACATTCCTTCGGTGGACGCCGGCTGCCAGGAGGCCATGCAGTTCGGCATCCTCGCGGGCTACGAGATGACGGGCGTCCGCGTCACGCTTCTCGACGGCGCCTACCACGAGGTCGACTCCTCCGAGCTCGCCTTCAAGATCGCCGGTTCGCAGGCCTTCAAGGAGGCCGCGCGCAAGGCGTCCCCGGTGCTCCTTGAGCCGATGATGGCCGTCGAGGTCACCACGCCCGAGGACTACATGGGCGATGTCATCGGTGACATCAACTCCCGCCGTGGCCAGATCCAGGCCATGGAGGAGCGGGCTGGCGCCCGGGTCGTCAAGGGCCTGGTGCCGCTCTCGGAGATGTTCGGCTACGTCGGCGACCTCCGCAGCAAGACCTCGGGTCGCGCAAGCTACTCGATGCAGTTCGACTCCTACGCCGAGGTTCCGCGGAACGTCGCCGAGGAGATCATCGCGAAGGCCAAGGGCGAGTAACTCTTCGCAGTTCACGCTTTAGGCTTGACACCATCCGCCGGGGCTCCGCCCCGAACCCGAGACGGGGCCCCGGCGGGTGGCCACCCAGCAAAGATCACCTGGCGCCGATGAGTAAGGCGTACAGAACCACTCCACAGGAGGACCCCAGTGGCGAAGGCGAAGTTCGAGCGGACTAAGCCGCACGTCAACATCGGCACCATCGGTCACATTGACCACGGTAAGACGACCCTCACGGCCGCCATTACCAAGGTGCTGCACGACGCGTTCCCGGACCTCAACGAGGCTTCGGCGTTCGACCAGATCGACAAGGCTCCTGAGGAGCGCCAGCGCGGTATCACCATCTCCATCGCGCACGTCGAGTACCAGACCGAGTCGCGTCACTACGCCCACGTCGACTGCCCCGGTCACGCGGACTACATCAAGAACATGATCACCGGTGCTGCCCAGATGGACGGCGCCATCCTCGTGGTCGCCGCCACCGACGGCCCGATGCCGCAGACCAAGGAGCACGTGCTCCTGGCCCGCCAGGTCGGCGTTCCGTACATCGTCGTCGCCCTGAACAAGGCCGACATGGTGGACGACGAGGAGATCCTGGAGCTCGTCGAGCTCGAGGTTCGTGAGCTGCTCACCGAGTACGAGTTCCCGGGCGACGACGTTCCGGTCGTCAAGGTCTCGGCGCTCAAGGCGCTCGAGGGCGACAAGGAGTGGGGTGAGTCCGTCCTCAACCTGATGAAGGCCGTGGACGAGTCCATCCCGCAGCCCGAGCGTGACGTCGACAAGCCGTTCCTGATGCCGATCGAGGACGTCTTCACGATCACCGGTCGCGGTACGGTCGTCACCGGCCGTATCGAGCGTGGTGTCCTCAAGGTCAACGAGACCGTCGACATCATCGGCATCAAGCCGGAGAAGACCACCACCACGGTCACCGGCATCGAGATGTTCCGCAAGCTGCTCGACGAGGGCCAGGCCGGTGAGAACGTCGGTCTGCTCCTCCGTGGCATCAAGCGCGAGGACGTCGAGCGCGGCCAGTGCATCATCAAGCCGGGCTCGGTCACCCCGCACACCGAGTTCGAGGCGCAGGCCTACATCCTCTCCAAGGACGAGGGTGGCCGCCACACGCCGTTCTTCAACAACTACCGCCCGCAGTTCTACTTCCGTACCACGGACGTGACCGGCGTCGTGACCCTCCCCGAGGGTACCGAGATGGTCATGCCGGGCGACAACACCACCATGTCCGTCCAGCTCATCCAGCCGGTCGCCATGGAGGAGGGCCTCAAGTTCGCCATCCGTGAGGGTGGCCGGACCGTCGGCGCCGGCCAGGTCACCAAGATCACGAAGTAAGTTCCTGATCTGACCTGGTGGCTCGTCGCTGAGCTGCAAGAAGGGCCCCGCACCGTGAGGTGCGGGGCCCTTCGCGTTGCCTTCGGCCTTCGGCCTTCAGCCTTCGGTACGGGGTTCCGCCGTCCAGGTCCATGGATGGGCGTCCGCGCCCATGCCTATGGCGAGGGTTCCGTGCCGTCCGCTCGTGTGGAGGGTGGCCGACTCCAGCGCGACGGCTCCCTGCGTCCGGGTGGCCAGGCGGCCTTCCGGGGTGCGGATCTGGACGCGGCCGCGGAGGTCCTTGCCGAGGAGGGCCGGGCCCTTGGGGGTGGCGGTCGCGGCGACCGGGCCGTACCCGTCGAGGGCGGCCCTGGGGAGCGGGGTGCCGTCGGGGCGTACCGCCGTGAGGTCCTTGCGGGTGGGCGCGCGGTAGTAGAGCGCCAGGCCGCCGTCGGGTGCGCGGGTGACCGCCACCGGGTCGCCCGAGACGGGGAGGGCGGTACCGGCGCGGGAGGTGACCGGGCCGCCCGGGGCGTCCTGCGCCCAGTGGTGGACGCTGTCGCGGCCCGCCGCGAAGAGGTGGACGCGGCCGGTGCCGTCCACCGCCGCCGACAGCCCGTCCTGCACCTCGGCCCCGCCCAGGTCCCGCCAGGGCCCCCACGTGCCGTCCGGCTCCCGGAGCCGGGTGCTCACGCCCTTGTCCGCGTTGCGCACGAAGAGGTGGACCCGGCCGTCGGGCGCCGCCACCGCCACCGGAACTCCCAGCCGGCGTCCCCGGTCGTCACCGCGCTCCGGGTTGCCCAGGCCGGTCCAGGCGAGGAACGGTCCGCCCGCCTGCCGCTGCTCCAGCAGCACGATCTCGCGCTTGTTGGGGCCGCCGTGCCCGCCGAGCGCCGCGAACCGGAGCCCGAACAGCAGTTGCCGGCCGTCCTTCAGGGTCACCCCGCCGAGCCCGGGCGCCAGCGGCCCGCCGCCCAGGTCGCCCGGCTCGCCCCACTGCCCGCTGCCGGGTTCCGTCTCGCGCCAGCGCACGGCGCGGAGCCCCAGCACCCCGTACACGGCGAGCCGCCCGTCCGGCTCGGTGGCCACGACGGGCCCCGGAGCCGGGTAGCGGTAGTGGGTGGCCCGTACCCAGCCCTTCTTGTTGGTGAGCGGACGGACGCCGCCGACGTTGTAGTCGCCGCAGCCGCCGCTGTTGCCGCAGTCCCAGGACGGGTCGCCGCCGTACGGGACGAGGTGCGCGGCCTTCTCCTTGAGCACCGGCCCGGGGAGGTTCTTGGGCCAGTGCCGGTTGTAGTAGCCGCGGAAGGAGGTGGTGACGAACGCGGGTATCGCGCCGCCGTCCTTCGTCGCGTCGGCCACCCAGCGGACCATGGCGGCCCAGGAGAAGGACGCCACGGCGGTGTGGTCGGCGTGGTCCGAGTAGCCGCGCTGCTCCGAGTCCTTCTTCCGGGTCTGCTCGTCGCTGTGCTGGATGTCGGGGTCGGGGTCCAGCGTGTGGATCACGGTCGGCTGGTAGCGCTCCATGAGCCCGACGAGGACCTCGACGAGCGAGTCGTAGTCGTACGTGTCGGCCTTGCGGACGGGGGAGTCGTCGGCCACCACGGTGCGGAGCCCCAGCGCCCGGTCCTTCCACAGGCTCGGCAGGGCCATCCAGCGGCGCGGGGCGTGCATGGAGAGGTTGAGGAAGATCAGCTCGACCCGGCGGCTGCCGTGGGTGAGGGTGTTGATCTCGGCGCGGCGGTCACCCCGGAGGGTGATGACGCCCTTCTGCCAGGCGGCGAACTTGTCGAGCCCGAGCATCGTCGCGTACGCCTGGCGGAGGCCCTGGTGGCGGGCGGAGGAGTAGGCCGCCTTGTCGGCGGGGACGTTCTTGCGGCCGGGTATGTGGTTCTTGCCGTCGTGCTCGCCGGCGGTGACGTAGACGGAGACCAGCGGGACGCCGGCGTCCACCATCCGCTGGCTGTCCGGGTTCATGAAGTACAGGTCGTCGTCCGGGTGGGCCGCGATCTGCATCAACTGGGCCCGCCGCGAGCTGGTGATCGGTATCCCCGGCGCCGGATCCGCCGTCGGCCCTCCGCGCCGGGGCGCCGGCACCGAACACCCGGCGACGGCCGCCAGCGCCACGCCCGCGGCCGAGGCGAGGACCCCCCGCCGCCGAAAAACGGCAGGGCGCGGCCCTGCCCCCCGTATGTCGACCACGTCTCGCTTCCCCCGTTTGCGTAACCACCCGCGTTCTGCGGTCGGTTAGACGGAAAATCAGGGTTACGGGTTGCCCGGGGGCCACGCGACGTTCAGCGGCCGGCTACTTCAGCGCGTACTTGCACATGGTGGACGCGGGGTCCTTGTCGTTGGCGCTCTTGTTGTCGGCGACCTTCTTGCCGTCGACGGTGATCACACAGGGCGCTGCCTTGAGGGTGCCGTCGGCAGCCTGTACCGACCCGGGCACCACGGACACCACGGTGCCGACCTTCTTCTCGGCCTCCGTCGTGAACGTGATGGTGGCCGTCTTCTTCCAGGGCAGGGTCACCTGCTCGCCCTTGTTGGTGTCCAGGTTGTAGTACACGAGCGCCGACCCGGCGCCCTGCACTTCGAGGGTGACCTGGTGGCTCACGGGGCCGTCGCCCTTGGCGCTGTCCGACGGCTTCGACGACGGCTTCGCGGCGGGCTTCGGATCGTCCGGGTTACCTCCACACCCTGTGAGCAGGGCGGCGGTGAGGACGAGGGCGGTGGTGGTGATGGTCTTGCGCATGCGGTTTCCCCCTCATGGATGAACCCGAAGATCATATTGGCGAGTGCGACTGCTGGGAGCCCACTGGGTGCGGCCCGGCACGAGTGAGGGCCGGCCACAGAACGTGGCCGGCCCTGGGTTGCGTCCTGCGGGTCGGGCTACTTCTCGACGAAGATCTCCTCGGCGGACGGGGCAGTGACGGCACGGGCGAGCCATTGACGCAGGAGCTCCGGGTCGCCGCAGCCGGTGATGCGGTCGCGGGCCTCGCCGGGGACGTCGATGCCGCGCTGCTCCAGGACGATCAGGATGTCCTCGGCGCGACCCTGGGCGCGGCCTTCGTCCCGGATCTCTTCTGACATCGGCGACTTGTAAAACGACACGTCCACGGCCATCAGGTGCCTCCACAGATGTGCGGCTGGGCGCTTGCCCAAGCCTTGTGCGATGAGTTCGGCGAGGGGGTGGGACAGCTCTTCAGGTGTTTCGCGCAGGGCGCTGGAGACTGCCTTCAGTATGGCAGCAACATCCGGATTGTCGGCGTGCGTGATCGCGGCCAGCGTCGTCAGGGCGAGGTCTTTGCGGGCCTCGACGGTGGTGCGGATCACGGGCATGTTGTGCGGCCCCGCCACCAGTGGGCGAAGGGTGAGGGAGGCCCACTGCCTGGGGCCGATATGGACCGGCCGGGCAGCCCATTCGGCCGTGGAGCGGTCCTGGCAGATGACCAGCAACATGGGCGGCTGCTGGTACTTCGCGTAGAGGTATGACAAGTAGTACGCCCAGCTCGCGGGCTTGGAGAGGTCCTTCTTGCCTTGAGCCTCGACGGCCAGGAGGAACGAACCCTCCTCCTGGGTGTCGAAGAGCAGCAGCGTGTCTACGCGGCGTTCGAGGGGGCGGGCCTCCGTGAGGTCGGTCGGCAGGATCTGGACCGAGATGGGCGGGGGGAATGGGACGCCCAGCACCTCCGAAACGCCGGAGAAGAGCTCCGGGTACTCCTGGAAGATGCGGTGCATCGCCTCGTGCGAGGAACTGACCATGCCTTGGACGGTAGGGAGCGAGCAGGATTGGCATATGCCGAAAGCACCTGCACCACCCGAAGGGGCTATCTGAAGGTGGTCAGTTGACAGTCCCCGCACTCGCCCGGTTCCGCCGCGCGGAACGCCCGGTCGCAGCGGTCGCAGTTCTGGAGCGGGATCCGCTGGATGGCGCCCGGAACGGGGGTGGGGGAGGGACCTGGGCCGTCAGGCGGTGGGCGAGGAGGGCGGCGGGGCGGAGCTGGCCTTTGAAGACCAGCCCAGCGCCTCGCTCCGGCCCCCGCCGACCTTGATCGAGTTTTGATTATCCTGCTCAAGCAAGCATGCAAGGACCAAGGGGGAACAGGGTGAGCGACGAAACTCTGCCCAAGCCGGACAAGTTGCTGCTGACACCGGACGAGCTGAAGAAGCGCAACCTGGAGTTCGCGAGCCCTTACTACGAGGCGCCGCCCGCCGACAGCTACGCCGATCCCACGGCGCCGAAGTTGCTCGAACCGGAGTCGCCTCTCAAGCCGCGGTCCCCGTTTCCCTCGCCTCCCGCCCCCGCAGGACCCCAAGGCCAGAAGCCGGGCTAGCGACTCAAGATCGAGCCCAGCATCCTCAACAAGGCCGCTGGCAAGGCGGACGAGATATTCACCGCCTTCTCCAAGCCGGCGGCCTCGCTGGAGGGGCCGGCCCGCACGGCGATCTCGGCGCTCTCGGACTGGCAATCGGCCGCCGCCCTGCGCGAGGCCCACAGGCGCTGGGAGCAGCAAGCCGGCCTCGTGGCGGCCTGGCTCGGCCACATCGCGGAGAGCCTGCGGGCCGGCGCCGGCGACTACACCAAGACGGACGCCGCGATCGAGGAAGAGTTCCGCGGGGTGAAGGTCCGGTCCCGGATAGAGGGGCTGTGATGGTTTCCTTCTATCGGGAGATCCTGGATACCGATCTTGCCCCGCTGGAAAAGCTCGCGGATCAATGGCGTACGACGCACAAGGACATCAGCGGTCTCGGCAAACGAGTGCACGACGAGGTGCTCGTTCCGCTCCGGGACAAGGGCTATTGGGAAGGCGCTGCGGCGCCCTTCGCCTGGCGGATGATCGATGACATCCAGCGTCAGGTGGAGGCTGCCACCAAGGTGGCGGCAGCCGTGCCAGGAGTCATCGACGATGCCGTCGGCGAGCTCAAGGCTGTGAAGACCGCCCTCCGGGACGCCGTGCGGCGGGCCGGCGAGAAGGGGCTCCACATTTCTGCGAGCGGTGAGGTCTCGCCCGACATCATCGGCGGCCAGTGCAAGGTGATCGAGGAGGGTTCCCCGGACGCAAAGACCATCGAGGCCGCCACGCAGGAGATCGTCGATCTGGTCAAGCGCGGAATCGTCGCCGACCAGAACCTTGCCTTCGCTCTGATGGCGGACATCGGGTTGGGCTCGTGGTTCAACAGCAACCCCCAGCACAAGAACATCGATACGACCAACAAGATCAGTGACGGCGATTACAACGCCTTCACCCGGGTTCTGCAGGGGAAGAGCCCCTACCCCGGCTTCAAGAGTGAGGGGCCGTACGATCTCGGTCTGGACTGGGTGACGGGCAACGGCCCGCGCGAGCGGGAGTACGCGGCCGGCGACGAGATGACCGAGGCCATCCGATCCAGCGTGAGCATGCAGCAGTTGCGTCAGGACACCCTCACGGAGTGGCGCGAGCAGGGCAAGACCGATGGCACCGTCAGCCACTCGATCTCCGAGGACGGCAAGCTCGGAGCCCTGAAAAAGTTGGTCCTCACAGACATCCCTGCGATCGTCACGGCGGACGACGACCACCTGGGCGAGGCCTTCGTGGGCTCGTACTCCTTGGATTACAAGATCCAGGGCCAGGACCCCGACGGCACTCTGGTTGTCGAGTACGCCCTGGAGAACCACACCAGCAACGAATCGTTCCTCCACTACGTCGGCTACTACGACTGGCTGGAGAACTTCAATCGCGACGAGGGCGCCTTCTCCACTGTGAGCCAGACGATCAAATGGACCGAACGCATCCCGGCAGATGGGTAGCTCATGAACCGCCGGCACTCCCATGCCGTCGCCACCACGGCGGCACTCGCCGTCCTCACCGCAATGCTCAGCGCCTGTGGCTCCGACACCTTCGAACGCTGCGTCCCGAAGGAGTCGGCCGCAGCGAGCAGCGCCGATCTCTCCGGTACCTACGAAGGCCGACGGGACGCCGAGGGCGTACGCCTCACCCTGGCCACCGCCCCGAACCAGTCGGGCGGCACGCTCTCGGCGGAGAACTGGCCCACCGGGGACTACTACTGGGAGGAGCTGGGCGACACGTTCGACGGCTCCGGAACCTGGGAGATCGACCCCCCTTCGGGTCCGGACGAGTCACCCATGCTGAGGCTGCACTTCGACAAGCCGAAGGACATGCTCCGCGGCGACACCGTCGACCTTCTGACGATCGCCGCGGACTCCGAACGCACCGTCATCTACAAGAACGCCGATCCTGATACCTGCCCGTCCTTTCGATTGGACCTGAAGAAGCCATGAGGTGTAAGGGCACGGCACAGGCGGGTCTGCCATTCACACGTCCGGTGTGAGGTTGAACTCCGCCCACACCGTCTTGCGCGGCACCGGCCCCGGCGCCACGCCCCACCGGTCCGCGAGCGCCTCGACGATCACCGGTCCGAGTCCGGGCGGTCGGCTGCTCGGGAGCCGGTGGGCCCGTGTGTCGGTCACCTCCACGCGGAGCGTGCGGCCGTCGGCCGTGATCCGGAGCGCGAGGCGGAAATCCCGGCCCGGCACCCGGCCGTGAAGCAACCGAACGACTGCGTCGAGGTCGCCGCCACCCCCCGTACCGTCCACGTCCGCGACTCCAAGAACACCGCTGGCCCCCGCCTCGCCCTCACGCCCGCCGCGTGGACGGACTTCGTGGCGTACGCGTCCCGCGCCTAGGGGTGCATGCGGGCACCCTTGAACGTCTTGTCGACCGCGTTGCGCGGGCCGTACACCGCGAGGCCCACCAAGTCGAGCTGATCCCTCCGCACGGCGCGTACCGCCGCGCGGTTGTCGTGGTCGTTGCCCGTGGTGAAGAGGTCGGAGGTGAACACCGACCGGGGGAGCGAGCGGGCCAGGGCGCGCTCGTGAGCGGCGGTCAGGGTTTCCTTCGTCCCCTCGAAGACCAGTACGGGCTGGCGGAACATCGGCAGGTAGGCGGTGCCGTCGGCGTCGGCGTACGGTTCGCCGATGACCTCGGGGAGCTGGGAGCCGAGGCCGCTGACGAGGAAAGCCGTCACGTTCAGCCGCTGCCAGGACTCCAGGTCGTGGCGGAGCAGTACGGCGATCTTGGTGTCAAAACGCACGGGCGTGTTCTCGGTTGTCATGCCCCGAGGCTGCCGACCGCCGCGCGGGATCGTCTTGTACGTTCTTTGCATGGTGGCCCGGCAGGAGGTTTCCGCGTGGCGCCCGAGGGTCGCGGGCGTGGTGGAGGTCTTCCACGCCCACTTCACGGAGCACGCGTACCCGATGCACGTCCATGACTCCTGGACGCTGCTGGTCGTCGACGACGGCGCGGTCCGTTACGACTTGAACCGCCGTGAGCACGGCACCCCTCTCGACACGGTCTCCCTGCTGCCGCCGCAGGTGCCGCACAACGGCTCGCCGGCGACTTCGCGGGGCTTCCGCAAGCGGGTGCTGTACCTGGACCTGACCCAGTTGGGCGAGAGCTTCATCGGCCCCGCCGTGGACGGCCCCGACCTGGTTGACCCCGTACTGCGGCGCCGCGTCGGGCAGTTGCACACGGCCCTGGCGCACCCGGGCGACGAGTTGGAGGCGGAGAGCCGGCTCGCCCTGATCCGCGAACGTCTCCGCGGCCACCTGCGGCCCCGGCTCGTCGCCTGCCCGCCGAAGGCCGACCGCGGCGTGGCCCACCGGCTGCGGGAACTCCTCGACGACAGGCTGCACCAAGGGGTGACCCTGGAGGAGGCGGCGCGAGTGGTGCACGCCCATCCCACGCACCTTGTACGGGCGTTCGGCGCCGCCTTCGGCATCGCCCCGCACCAGTACCTGATGGCCCGCCGGGTCGACCGCGCCCGGCGGTTGCTGCTCGACGGGCGGGCACCTGCCGAGGTGGCGGCCGCGGCCGGCTTCTACGACCAGTCGCACCTCGCCCGGCACTTCAAGCGCCTCGTGGGCACCGCCCCCGGGCGTTACGCCCGCACCGCCGGGGCCCGGAGGCGCTGACCCGGGGCCCGGAGGCGGTGACTCACAGCCACCGCACCTTCCCCGTGCCCAGCGCGACCGTCGCCCGTACCCGCATCGGCTCGTCGCCCCGCCGGGAGAGGGTCACCACCTCGGTCACCCGGGCGGTCAGCGGGCCCCAGGGGGCCAGCCGCTCGGCGCACTCGGCGACGACCTCGCGGGGGTGCCGGGTCCGGCCCAGGCTCAGGTGCGGGGTGAAGCCCGGGCGGTCGCCCCGGCAGGCGGGGAAGCGGCGCACCAGGGCCTGACGCAGCTCCGCCCACGGCCGGGCGTCCGCCGCGGCCGGGTCCAGCCACACGGTGGAGCCCGCCCGGTGGCGGAAGGTGCGGATTCCGGCGAGCCGCGCCTCGAAGGGCGCGATCCGGGCCGCCGCCGACGCCAGCAGGGGTACGGCACGCCCGAAGTCCTCCTCGGGTACGAAGCCGAAGAGCAGGTTCACGTGCGGCGGCCAGCGGTGGATCTGCGGGTCGTGGTCCCGGCGGATGGCCTGGACCGGCGGCCACAGCCCACCGGGCGGGAGCCAGGCCACCGCCGTACGGGGCGTGGGCGGTGTGTCCAGGGTGTCCACCCGCCCGGCATCGGTGGCGCCGAGGCGGTCCACGCCCGTGGTGCGGTCCCAGACCACCTCCCCGTCGGCCTCGAAGAACAGCACCCGGTGCCAGGGGATGTCACCGCCCGGCTCGAAGTCGTCCAGCGGCACCCGGCCGGGCCCGCCCTCGCGGAGGCGGACGCCCACCACGAACCGGTGGGGATCGAACCGGGGGTCCCACAGGACCTGGTGGTAGATCTCCTCGCTCGTGCGCACGTCCCCACTGTGCGCCCGGTCAGCCGTCCAGCGCGATCGCGTTCTTCGCCCGGGTGAGCGACTCCTCGGACGCCGGACCACCCGGGTTCTCCGTGGCCAGGGCCTGGTTCGCGGCGACGAAGGGCCGCATGCGCGTTTCGTACGCGGCGAACGCCGCCCCGTGGTCGCCCGCCGCCCCCGCCAGCGCGTCCGCCAGGACGTACGCGCCCACCAGGGCGAGGCTGGTGCCCTGGCCGGAGAGGGGGGAGGGGCAGTAGCCGGCGTCGCCGAGCAGGACCGTACGGCCCCGGGACCAGTGGTCCATGCGGATCTGGGCCATCGCGTCGCAGTAGAAGTCCGGCGCCTCCTCGGCCGCCTTGGCCAGGCGCGGGCCCTCCCAGCGCAGCGCGGCGAGCCGCTCGACGATCAGCGACTTCAGATCGGCATCGCCGTTCAACGGCGCCGACTCGAAACCGAACGCGACCCGCAGCTCCCGGTTGTCGCGTACGGGCATGATGCCGAACCCCGCCTCGCCGTCCCGCATCCACACCTGCCAGTTGTCCAGGTCCAGGAAGTTGTCGGCGCTGAAGACCGACAGGTAGCTGCCCAGGTGCCGGGCGAACTCCTCCTCAGGGCCGAAGACGAGGCGCCGCACCGTCGAGTGCAGGCCGTCGGCGCCGACCACCAGGTCGAAGCGGCGCGACGGGGCATGGGTGAAGTCCGCCCGTATGCCGTCGGCGCTCACGGTGAGCGCGGTGACGCCGTCCCCGAAGACGTACTCGACGTCCCCGTCCTCGCGCGCCCGGTCGTACAGCAGCCGCGCCAGGTCCTCGCGGAGCACCTCGATGTCGTCCCCGTCGAGCCGGCCGCTGCTCAGCGCGTACTCCGTCGAGCGGCCGATCTCCCTGCCGTCCGCGTCCAGGACGGACATGCCCCGTATCCGCGTGCGGAGCTCGCGGGCCCGCTCCAGCACCCCGATGCGGTCGACCACGTCCAGGGCGCCCCCCCGGACGTCGATCGCCTGCCCGCCCGGCCGCAGGCAGGGTGCCCGCTCCACGACCGTCGGTGAGAAGCCCCGCCGGCGGAGCAGGTGCGCGAGCGCGGATCCGGCGATCCCGGCACCGGAGATGAGTACGGACTGCATGGCCCAACTCCCTTCAATACGGTGTACGCGCCTGAATGTACGACGTACATGCACGCCTGCCAATTGGTGTTTCGCCCCTGCTGTACTAGGTCAGAGTGCCATGGCGAACCATCGCCGCTGCTAGGATCTGCCCTAGTACAGCGACCTCATTCGGCGAAAAAGATTCGAGGCGGCCCATGGGCGACCAGCCCCCCTACCTCCGCATCGCCGCCGACATCCGGCAGCGCATCGCCGACGGCGACCTCCGCCCCGGCGACCGCGTCCCCTCCACCCGGCAGATCGCCCAGCAGTGGGGAGTCGCCCTGGCGACCGCCACCAAGGCGCTCACCACCCTGCGCTTGGAAGGCACCGTCCAGGCCCGGCCCCGCGTCGGCACCGTCGTCGCCGGCACGGAGACCCCGGCCCCGGCACCGGCTCCCAGGCGGTCCGCCGAGCCCGAGCTCACCCAGGCCCGGATCGTCCGCGCCGCCATAGAGATCGCCGACGCCGAAGGGCTCGCCGCCCTGTCCATGCGCGGGGTCGCCGCCCGCCTCGGGGTCGCGGCCATGTCCCCGTACCGGTACGTCGGCAGCAAGGACGAGCTGGTCGCGCTGATGGCGGACGCCGCCTACGGCGAGGTCACCGGCCCCGCCGTACCGGAGCACGGCTGGCGGGCCCGGATGGAGGGGGCGGCGCGCGCCATGTGGGAGGTGTGCCGCAGGCACCCGTGGGTCGCCCAGATCGGCCCGCTCAGCCGCCCGCTCGTCCTGCCGAACCTGATGGCGCACGGTGAGCGGGTGCTCGGCGCGCTGGAGGGCAGCGGCCTGGACGCGAAGACGCGGTTCGACATCCACCTGTTGATCTACAGCTACGTCCAGGGACTCGCCGTCAACTTGGAGCGCGAGGTGCAGGCCCAGGCCACCACCGGCCTCACCGAGGACGAGTGGATGAACACCCAGGCGAGGTCGATGGCCGAGGTCGTCGGCTCCGGCCGCTACCCGGCCCTCGCCCGCACCCTCGCCGGCTTCGAGGACGGGTACGACCTCGACCTCGACGCGCTGTTCGAGTTCGGCCTGGGGCCCCTCCTGGCCGGTATCGAACGCCTCGTCGAAGGGGTCGCACGTCCGACGTGATCAAATGTGGGCTCAGAGTCACGACAGGGGTGGGGATCGTGGGGACGAGCACGCCGGAAGGGCGGCCGGGGGACGGACCGTCGGTGTCCGACGAGGAATGGGCGCGGTTCCTCCGCGCGGCCGAGCAGGACGGCGGGGCGGCCGCCCCCAAGGAGCCGTCGGCCGACGAACGCGCCGCGCGTGCGGCACGGGTCGCCCGCTCGGCGCAGCCCGAGGGGTGGCGCACCGGACCGGCCTGGCGGGAGATCGACGGACGCGCCGCCCGTCGGCGGCGCCTGGCCGCAGCGCTCGGGCTGCTGCTGGCGGCGGGGCTCGTGGTGGTCGCCGTACGCCCCGGGCTGGTCACCGACCGGTTCGCCGGGGGAGGGGACACGCGCGCGGCCCAGGCCCCGGCGACGCAGTCCGCCGACGACCTTCCCACCCTCAAGGAGCCCTTCCGGGGCTCGCCCGCGGCCGGCTGGGCGGACGGTGCCGCCGGGATCCAGGTGCCCGAGGCGAAACCCGTCGGCGGAATGAGCGAGAAGGACGTCCAGCACGCCCTCACCAGCGCCAAGGCGCTGCTCGTCGCCGCCAATCTGGACCCCGCCACCCTGAGGGGCGAGCGGCCCCGGGCCGCGCTGGACCTCCTGGACCCGCTCCAGGCCGACGGTCGCGTCATGCTGGAGAAGGCCCTGACCGACCCCGGCACGGACCGCGATCCGCTGTGGGTCTTCAGCCGCTTCGACGCGTCCGAGGTCAGGCCGGCGGGGAATGTGGTCAAGGTCCGGGGCCGGCTGACCTACGAGCGGGGCGAGCGGGACGGCCAGGTGCTGGTGCACGCCGACTACACGTTCGTCTACCCGGTCGTGAAGGCGGACCCGGGCGGTGCCACCGAGGTCGCCCGGACCGTCGTACGCCGACAGATGACCCTGGCCCTGTACGACCCCGCGAAGATCCGTACGACGCCGGGAAAGCTGTACGTATTGCGCATGGAGGCGAGCGCCGGCAACGACGACTGCTCGCGCGACGGCGACGGCTTCCTGCACCCCCAGTTCCACTCGGAGCTGGTGGCCGGAGAGGACGGCGGAGGCACCGGCAGGCTGGTCGACCCCTACGACCGCAGCAAGCCCCTGGACGAGCTGTCCCAGGAATGCGGCACCGTGACCCGCACCTGACGAACAGGGGCGGACCAGGACGTTCCGCTGGCGGTGGGGGTGTGCCGCGGTTTGACAGGGACACCCCGCGGGGTAATCTCTTCGGCTCGATTGGCGTGGGCTCTGCCCCGTATGGCAGACTGTCGGGGTTGCTCGGTTGAGTGCCGATGCTGCGCGCCTCCCGCCGGGAGGACCGGAAGCGAGTCCCACAGTACTCGTCGCCCCTGATCAGGGGCGGACGTACGGGAATCTTCCGGGAAGCGTCAGCGGGGCGCCGACCAGGCACCCGGTGGGTGTTCCGCCCCCGACGCTCTTCATTGAGCACAGCGTGGTCCCAGGGCCCGCACCCCCTCGGTTGGGAAATCCTTCGGGAGATCTGCGTAGAGGGGATGCGACACGCCCGACCGCGTGGGTCGGAGGAGGGGCTGCAAAACCAAGGCCGAGAGGCCCAGGGGAACGCGGCCCACCAGGTTCCAGAGCGTTACGAGAGACAGGACTACTGAGTAGCCATGGCGGGACAGAAGATCCGCATCCGGCTCAAGGCCTACGACCACGAGGTCATCGACTCCTCGGCGAAGAAGATCGTCGAGACGGTGACGCGCACTGGTGCGTCGGTCGCGGGCCCGGTGCCGCTGCCCACTGAGAAGAACGTGTACTGCGTCATCAAGTCGCCGCACAAGTACAAGGACTCGCGCGAGCACTTCGAGATGCGCACGCACAAGCGCCTCATCGACATCCTCGACCCCACGCCGAAGACGGTTGACTCGCTCATGCGTCTCGACCTGCCGGCCGGCGTCGACATCGAGATCAAGCTCTGAGGTGACGCGCGAGATGGCTAAGAACATTAAGGGCGTCCTGGGCGAGAAGCTCGGCATGACCCAGGTCTGGGACGAGAACAACCGGGTCGTCCCGGTGACCGTCGTCAAGGCCGGGCCCTGCGTCGTCACCCAGGTCCGCACGAACGACACTGACGGCTACGAGTCGGTCCAGATCGCCTTCGGCGAGATCGACCCGCGCAAGGTGAACAAGCCCCTCAAGGGCCACTTCGCCAAGGCCGACGTCACCCCGCGCCGCCACCTGGTGGAGATCCGCACCGCTGACGCCTCCGAGTACACGCTCGGCCAGGAGATCACCGCTGAGGTCTTCGAGGCGGGCGTCAAGGTCGACGTCACCGGCAAGAGCAAGGGCAAGGGCTTCGCCGGTGTCATGAAGCGCCACAACTTCCGTGGCCTGGGCGCCGGACACGGTACCCAGCGCAAGCACCGCTCGCCCGGTTCCATCGGTGGCTGCGCCACCCCGGGCCGTGTGTTCAAGGGCCTCCGCATGGCGGGCCGCATGGGCAACGAGCGGGTCACCACCCAGAACCTGACCGTCCACGCCGTTGACGCGGAGAAGGGCCTGCTCCTGATCAAGGGCGCGGTTCCTGGTCCGAACGGCGGCCTCGTCCTGGTCCGTACCGCGGCCAAGGGGGCCTGAGGTAACCGATGAGCACCATTGACATCCTTTCGCCGGCAGGCGACAAGGCCGGGACCGTCGAGCTCCCCGCGGAGATCTTCGACGCGAAGACCAGCGTTCCGCTGATCCACCAGGTCGTCGTCGCCCAGCTCGCGGCTGCCCGTCAGGGCACGCACAAGACCAAGACCCGTGGCGAAGTCCGCGGTGGCGGCAAGAAGCCGTACCGCCAGAAGGGCACCGGCCGCGCCCGTCAGGGTTCGACCCGCGCTCCGCAGTTCGCCGGCGGTGGCGTCGTCCACGGCCCCGTGCCGCGTGACTACTCGCAGCGCACCCCGAAGAAGATGAAGGCCGCCGCCCTCCGCGGTGCCCTCTCGGACCGGGCGCGTCACTCCCGTATCCACGTCATCACCGACGTGGTGGACGGCGCGGTGTCCACCAAGGCCGCCAAGACGCTGTTCGGCAAGATCTCGGAGCGCAAGAACCTGCTCCTGGTCGCCGAGCGCTCCGACGAGGCCGCGTGGCTGTCCGCCCGCAACCTGCCCCAGGTGCACATCCTGGAGCCGGGCCAGCTGAACACGTACGACGTGCTCGTCTCCGACGACGTGGTCTTCACCAAGGCCGCCTTCGAGTCCTTCGTGTCTGGCCCCAAGGCCGCTGACAACGAGGGGAGCGAGGCCTGATGGCCGAGATCACCAGCAAGACCTTCTCCGACCCGCGCGACGTTCTCGTCAAGCCGGTTGTCTCCGAGAAGAGCTACGCGCTGCTCGACGAGAACAAGTACACGTTCATCGTGGCCCCCACCGCGAACAAGACCCAGATCAAGCAGGCCGTCGAGGCGGTCTTCTCGGTCAAGGTCGCGTCGGTGAACACGATCAACCGCCAGGGCAAGCGCAAGCGCACCCGCACCGGTTTCGGTAAGCGCGCGAACACCAAGCGCGCCATCGTGACCCTTGCTGAGGGCAACCGTATCGACATCTTCGGCCAGGCCTCCTAACGGAGCGCCCTGGTCCGAATATCGGACGAGGACTGAGAAATGGGTATCCGCAAGTACAAGCCGACGACTCCGGGCCGTCGTGGCTCCAGCGTCGCCGACTTTGTCGAGATCACGCGGTCCACGCCGGAGAAGTCGCTGGTCCGCCCCCTGCACAGCAAGGGCGGCCGTAACAACACCGGTCGTGTGACCGTCCGTCACCAGGGCGGTGGCCACAAGCGCGCCTACCGCGTGATCGACTTCCGTCGTCACGACAAGGACGGCGTGCCGGCCAAGGTCGCTCACATCGAGTACGACCCCAACCGCACCGCGCGCATCGCGCTCCTCCACTACGTGGACGGCGAGAAGCGCTACATCATCGCCCCGCGTGGCCTGAACCAGGGCGACCGGGTCGAGAACGGCCCCGGCGCCGACATCAAGCCCGGCAACAACCTGGCGCTGCGCAACATCCCGGTCGGTACCACGATCCACGCGATCGAGCTCCGTCCCGGTGGCGGCGCCAAGTTCGCCCGCTCCGCGGGTGCCTCCGTGCAGCTGCTCGCGAAGGAGGGCCAGATGGCCCACCTGCGCATGCCGTCCGGTGAGATCCGCCTGGTCGACGTCCGCTGCCGCGCCACCATCGGCGAGGTCGGCAACGCCGAGCAGTCGAACATCAACTGGGGCAAGGCCGGCCGCAAGCGCTGGCTGGGCGTTCGCCCGACCGTTCGTGGTGTCGCCATGAACCCGGTTGACCACCCGCACGGTGGTGGTGAGGGCAAGACCTCCGGTGGTCGCCACCCGGTCTCCCCCTGGGGTCAGAAGGAGGGTCGTACTCGTTCTCCCAAGAAGGCGAGCAACAAGTACATCGTCCGCCGCCGCAAGACGAACAAGAAGCGCTAGGAGCGGGTTTAGATGCCGCGCAGTCTCAAGAAGGGGCCCTTCGTCGACGACCACCTGATCAAGAAGGTGGACGCCCAGAACGAAGCAGGCACCAAGAACGTCATCAAGACCTGGTCCCGTCGCTCGATGATCGTCCCGGCCATGCTCGGCCACACGATCGCGGTGCACAACGGCAAGACCCACATCCCGGTGTTCGTCACCGAGTCGATGGTCGGCCACAAGCTCGGCGAGTTCTCGCCGACGCGCACCTTCCGGGGTCACGTCAAGGAAGACCGGAAGTCGAAGCGCCGCTAGTAGCGGGGTGAAAGACCATGACGAACGTGTCAGACACTGAAGGGACAACCATGGAAGCCAGGGCCCAGGCGCGGTACATCCGCGTCACGCCCATGAAGGCCCGCCGCGTGGTGGACCTCATCCGTGGCATGGACGCCACGGAGGCTCAGGCGGTCCTGCGTTTCGCCCCGCAGGCCGCGAGCGTGCCGGTGGGCAAGGTGCTGGACAGCGCCATTGCCAACGCCGCGCACAACTACGACCACACGGACGCCTCTTCGCTGTACATCAGCGAGGCGTACGTCGACGAGGGCCCGACCCTGAAGCGGTTCCGTCCGCGTGCCCAGGGCCGTGCCTACCGGATCCGCAAGCGGACCAGCCACATCACCGTGGTCGTCGCCAGCAAGGAAGGAACCCGGTAATGGGCCAGAAGGTAAACCCGCACGGGTTCCGGCTCGGCATCACCACCGACTTCAAGTCGCGCTGGTACGCCGACAAGCTGTACAAGGACTACGTCAAGGAAGACGTCGCCATCCGTCGGATGATGACGTCCGGCATGGAGCGCGCCGGCATCTCGAAGGTTGAGATCGAGCGCACCCGTGACCGTGTCCGCGTGGACATCCACACCGCGCGTCCGGGCATCGTCATCGGCCGCCGTGGCGCCGAGGCCGACCGCATCCGCGGTGACCTCGAGAAGCTCACGGGCAAGCAGGTCCAGCTCAACATCCTCGAGGTCAAGAACCCCGAGGTCGACGCTCAGCTCGTGGCCCAGGCCGTTGCCGAGCAGCTGTCCTCCCGCGTCTCCTTCCGCCGCGCCATGCGTAAGAGCATGCAGTCGGCCATGAAGGCGGGCGCCAAGGGCATCAAGATCCAGTGTGGTGGCCGTCTCGGCGGCGCCGAGATGTCCCGCTCGGAGTTCTACCGCGAGGGTCGTGTGCCGCTGCACACGCTGCGCGCGAACGTCGAGTACGGCTTCTTCGAGGCCAAGACCACCTTCGGCCGCATCGGCGTGAAGGTCTGGATCTACAAGGGCGACGTCAAGAACATCGCCGAGGTCCGCGCCGAGAACGCCGCTGCCCGCGCCGGCAACCGCCCGGCCCGTGGTGGCGCTGACCGCCCGGCCCGTGGTGGCCGCGGTGGCGAGCGTGGCGGTCGCGGTCGCAAGCCGCAGCAGACCGGTTCCGCTGCCGAGGCCCCCAAGGCCGAGGCCGCTGCCGCTGCTCCGGCTGAGAGCACCGGAACGGAGGCCTGACCGAAATGCTGATCCCCCGTAGGGTCAAGCACCGCAAGCAGCACCACCCGAAGCGCAACGGTATGGCCAAGGGTGGCACGCAGGTTGCGTTCGGCGAGTACGGCATTCAGGCCCTCACCCCGGCCTATGTGACCAACCGCCAGATCGAGGCCGCGCGTATCGCCATGACCCGCCACATCAAGCGTGGCGGCAAGGTCTGGATCAACATCTACCCGGACCGTCCGCTCACGAAGAAGCCGGCCGAGACCCGCATGGGTTCCGGTAAGGGTTCTCCGGAGTGGTGGATCGCGAACGTCAAGCCCGGTCGGGTGATGTTCGAGCTGTCCTACCCGAACGAGAAGATCGCGCGTGAGGCTCTGACTCGTGCCGCCCACAAGCTGCCGATGAAGTGCAAGATCGTC
Source organism: Streptomyces sp. NPDC049837 (assembly GCF_040674455.1). Classification (NCBI taxonomy): domain Bacteria; kingdom Bacillati; phylum Actinomycetota; class Actinomycetes; order Kitasatosporales; family Streptomycetaceae; genus Streptomyces; species Streptomyces sp. NPDC049837. Next base: position 190,809 of record NZ_JBFAMP010000009.1, read on the forward strand.
AAGCGCGAGGCAGGTGAGCTGTGATGTCGGCCGGTACCAAGGCGTCCGAGCTGCGCGAGCTGGGCAACGAGGAGCTTGTCGCCAAGCTCCGCGAGGCCAAGGAAGAGCTGTTCAACCTCCGCTTCCAGGCGGCGACGGGCCAGCTCGAGAACCACGGCCGGCTGAAGGCCGTCCGCAAGGACATCGCCCGGATCTACACCCTGATGCGTGAGCGCGAGCTCGGCATCGAGACGGTGGAGAACGCCTGATGAGCGAGAGCAACGTGACTGAGAACAAGGAAGCGCGCGGTTTCCGCAAGACCCGTGAGGGTCTGGTCGTCAGCGACAAGATGGACAAGACCGTCGTCGTCGCCGTCGAGGACCGCGTCAAGCACGCGCTGTACGGCAAGGTCATCCGCCGTACGAACAAGCTCAAGGCGCACGACGAGCAGAACGCCGCGGGTGTCGGCGACCGCGTCCTCCTCATGGAGACCCGGCCGCTGTCCGCGACCAAGCGCTGGCGCGTCGTCGAGATCCTCGAGAAGGCCAAGTAATCGCTCGGGGGGTTTCCCCCGAGTTCGTTCCGCCAGGCTCGGCAGGGGCTGACCTCGTCAGAGGCGCCCCTGCCGGGAACCGGCAGACAATCAGGAGATAGACGTGATCCAGCAGGAGTCGCGACTGCGTGTCGCCGACAACACTGGTGCCAAGGAAATCCTTTGCATCCGTGTTCTCGGTGGTTCCGGTCGCCGCTACGCGGGCATCGGTGACGTCATCGTCGCCACCGTCAAGGATGCGATCCCCGGTGGCAACGTGAAGAAGGGTGACGTCGTCAAGGCGGTCATCGTTCGCACCGTCAAGGAGCGCCGCCGCCAGGACGGCTCGTACATCCGCTTCGACGAGAACGCCGCCGTCATTCTGAAGAACGACGGCGACCCTCGCGGCACCCGTATCTTCGGCCCCGTGGGCCGTGAGCTGCGCGAGAAGAAGTTCATGAAGATCATCTCGCTCGCGCCGGAGGTGCTGTAAGCATGAAGATCAAGAAGGGCGACCTGGTTCAGGTCATCACCGGCAAGGACAAGGGCAAGCAGGGCAAGGTCATCGCGGCCTTCCCCCGTGAGGACCGCGTCCTGGTCGAGGGTGTCAACCGGGTCAAGAAGCACACCAAGGCCGGTCAGACCGCTCGCGGTTCGCAGACCGGCGGCATCGTCACCACCGAGGCCCCGATCCACGTGAGCAACGTTCAGCTCGTCGTGGAGAAGGACGGCAAGAAGGTCGTGACCCGCGTCGGTTACCGCTTCGACGACGAGGGCAACAAGATCCGCGTTGCCAAGCGGACGGGTGAGGACATCTGATGGCTACCACCACCACTCCGCGTCTCAAGACGAAGTACCGCGAGGAGATCGCGGGCAAGCTGCGTGAGGAGTTCTCGTACGAGAACGTCATGCAGGTTCCCGGCCTCGTGAAGATCGTGGTCAACATGGGTGTGGGCGACGCCGCCCGCGACTCCAAGCTGATCGAGGGTGCCATCAAGGACCTCACCACGATCACCGGTCAGAAGCCGGCCGTCACCAAGGCCCGCAAGTCCATCGCGCAGTTCAAGCTGCGTGAGGGCCAGCCGATCGGTGCCCACGTCACGCTCCGTGGCGACCGCATGTGGGAGTTCCTGGACCGCACCCTGTCGCTCGCGCTCCCGCGCATCCGCGACTTCCGCGGCCTGTCCCCCAAGCAGTTCGACGGCCGTGGCAACTACACCTTCGGTCTCACGGAGCAGGTCATGTTCCACGAGATCGACCAGGACAAGATCGACCGTGTCCGGGGTATGGACATCACCGTGGTGACCACGGCGACCAACGACGAAGAGGGCCGTGCGCTCCTCCGTCACCTCGGCTTCCCGTTCAAGGAGGCGTAAGCGAGATGGCGAAGAAGGCTCTCATCGCGAAGGCTGCCCGCAAGCCCAAGTTCGGCGTGCGCGCGTACACCCGCTGCCAGCGCTGCGGTCGTCCGCACTCCGTCTACCGCAAGTTCGGCCTGTGCCGCGTGTGCCTCCGTGAGATGGCTCACCGTGGCGAGCTGCCGGGCGTGACCAAGAGCTCCTGGTAATCCCTCAATTGGGATGACCGGAGTCTCTCGGTAAGCATCTGGTCGGCAGGAGCCCTTCTCCACATGTCGTAGGCTTGTGGGGTTGGGCGCCTGCCGCCCGTACGACTTACTACGCCGTAGGTCCCCGCACCGCACCCGTCCCGCCCATGAGCGGGGAGAGGGATGGCGCATACAGGAAACCCCGGCGAGAGAGGCCGAAGGCCAATTCATGACCATGACTGATCCGATCGCAGACATGCTTACGCGTCTGCGGAACGCGAACTCGGCGTACCACGACACCGTGACGATGCCGCACAGCAAGATCAAGTCTCACATCGCGGAAATCCTCCAGCAGGAGGGCTTCATCACGGGCTGGCGCGTCGAGGACGCCGAGGTTGGCAAGAACCTCGTCCTCGAGCTCAAGTTCGGTCCGAACCGTGAGCGCTCCATCGCGGGCATCAAGCGGATCTCGAAGCCCGGTCTGCGGGTTTACGCGAAGTCCACCAACCTGCCGAAGGTCCTCGGCGGTCTGGGCGTGGCGATCATCTCCACGTCCCACGGCCTCCTGACCGGCCAGCAGGCGCAGAAGAAGGGCGTGGGTGGGGAAGTCCTCGCCTACGTCTGGTAGTCGGGAACGGAGGAAAAGCCAATGTCGCGTATCGGCAAGCTCCCCATCACGGTTCCCGCCGGCGTGGACGTCACCATCGAGGGCCGCACGGTCACGGTGAAGGGTTCCAAGGGCACCCTGAGCCACACCGTCGCCGCGCCGATCGAGATCGTCAAGGGCGAGGACGGCGTTCTGAACGTCACCCGCCCGAACGACGAGCGTCAGAACAAGGCCCTGCACGGCCTGTCCCGCACGCTGGTGGCCAACATGATCACCGGTGTGACCCAGGGGTACACCAAGGCGCTCGAGATCAGCGGTGTCGGTTACCGCGTGGCCGCGAAGGGCTCCAGCCTGGAGTTCCAGCTCGGCTACAGCCACCCGATCCTGGTGGAGGCCCCCGAGGGCATCTCCTTCAAGGTCGAGTCGCCGACCAAGTTCTCGGTCGAGGGCATCGACAAGCAGAAGGTCGGCGAGGTCGCCGCGAACATCCGCAAGCTTCGCAAGCCCGACCCCTACAAGGCCAAGGGCGTGAAGTACGCGGGTGAGGTCATCCGCCGCAAGGTCGGAAAGGCTGGTAAGTAAGCCATGGCATACGGCGTGAAGATTGCCAAGGGCAAGGCCTACAAGGGCGCTGCTCTGAAGCGTCGCCACATCCGCATCCGCAAGAAGATCGCGGGTACGGCGGAGCGTCCGCGCCTCGTCGTGACCCGGTCCAACCGCGGCATCACCGCTCAGGTCATCGACGACCTCAAGGGTCACACCCTGGCGTCGGCGTCCACCCTGGACGCGTCCATCCGCGGCGGCGAAGGCGACAAGTCGGCGAAGGCGAAGCAGGTCGGCCAGCTCGTGGCCGAGCGTGCGAAGGCCGCCGGCGTCGAGGCTGTCGTGTTCGACCGTGGCGGCAACCAGTACGCCGGGCGCATCGCCGCCCTGGCGGACGCCGCCCGTGAAGCCGGCCTGAAGTTCTGAGCCGGTTCCGCAAGGAAGACTAGGAAGGGAAAGTCCAATGGCTGGACCCCAGCGCCGCGGAAGCGGTGCCGGTGGCGGCGAGCGGCGGGACCGGAAGGGCCGTGACGGCGGCGCTGCTGCCGCCGAGAAGACCGCGTACGTTGAGCGCGTTGTCGCGATCAACCGCGTCGCCAAGGTTGTGAAGGGTGGTCGTCGCTTCAGCTTCACCGCGCTGGTCGTGGTGGGCGACGGTGACGGCACCGTGGGTGTCGGTTACGGCAAGGCCAAGGAGGTGCCGGCCGCCATCGCCAAGGGTGTGGAGGAGGCCAAGAAGCACTTCTTCAAGGTCCCCCGTATCCAGGGCACCATCCCGCACCCGATCCAGGGTGAGAAGGCCGCGGGCGTCGTCCTGCTCAAGCCGGCTTCCCCCGGTACCGGTGTTATCGCCGGTGGCCCGGTGCGTGCCGTGCTCGAGTGCGCCGGCGTTCACGACATCCTGTCGAAGTCGCTCGGCTCCGACAACGCGATCAACATCGTGCACGCGACCGTGGAGGCCCTCAAGGGCCTGCAGCGTCCCGAGGAGATCGCGGCTCGCCGTGGTCTGCCCCTCGAGGACGTCGCTCCCGCGGCTCTTCTCCGTGCGCGTGCGGGGGCGGGTGCGTAATGGCTCGCCTCAAGGTCACGCAGACGAAGTCGTACATCGGCAGCAAGCAGAACCACCGCGACACCCTTCGTTCCCTGGGCCTCAAGCGCCTGGGTGACGTGGTCGTCAAGGAGGACCGCCCCGAGTTCCGCGGAATGGTGCACACCGTCCGCCACCTCGTGACGGTCGAGGAGGTCGACTGACATGGCGGAGCAGAACCCGCTGAAGGTCCACAACCTCCGTCCCGCCCCGGGCGCCAAGACCGCCAAGACCCGTGTGGGTCGTGGTGAGGCGTCGAAGGGTAAGACGGCCGGTCGTGGTACCAAGGGCACGAAGGCCCGCTACCAGGTTCCGGAGCGCTTCGAGGGTGGGCAGATGCCCCTCCACATGCGTCTCCCGAAGCTGAAGGGCTTCAAGAACCCGTTCCGCACCGAGTACCAGGTCGTGAACCTGGACAAGCTCGCGGCCCTGTACCCGCAGGGTGGCGAGGTCACCGTTGCCGACCTGGTCGACAAGGGTGCCGTGCGCAAGAACAGCCTCGTCAAGGTCCTGGGCCAGGGCGAGATCTCCGTGGCGCTGCAGGTTTCGGTTGACGCCGTCTCCGGCTCCGCCAAGGAGAAGATCACCGCCGCGGGCGGCACCGTCACCGAGCTCGTCTGAGCCTCGTCCTGACGGACCCCGTCGCACCGACGGAAAAGAGCCTGGCCGGCGCCCCTCGTGGGCGTCGGCCAGGCTCTTTTGGCACCGGTGATGCGTGCTGGTGCGCGCCGCGCCGGGTCACCGGTGCGTGCCACGCCGGTCACCCGGCTTCACGGGGCGTCCTTCACGCGGCTTCACGCCGGTTCACGCCGGTTCACATCGACTTTCGGACATCTTCACCATGGCTGCCCCGACTCGGACGCCAAACGCGTCGCTGGGCCGTTGTCCTGGTGGGGGGCCGCGGCGACCGGTCGCCCGAGGATGATTCGGGTTACCCGCAGTTGACGTGCCTGAGTGACGTTTCACGCGGGCGTGGCGGCCGGGTATGGTAGCCGCTGTTAGTGTCCCGGCAGTCTGCCCCCGTGGCGTAAGGCTGCCGTGTTTGTATCTACTCACTTACCAAACCGTCACCCTCACGCGCGTAACGCGGGGGTCGCAGGAGGCACCGTGCTCACCGCGTTCGCCCGGGCGTTCAAGACGCCCGACCTGCGCAAGAAGCTGCTCTTCACGCTGGGCATCATCGTGATCTACCGGCTCGGGGCGCACATTCCCGTTCCCGGTGTCGACTACCAGTCCGTCCAGCAGTGTGTGGACGAGGCCAGCAAGGGCGGCAACAGCCTGCTCGGCCTGGTGAACCTGTTCAGCGGCGGGGCGCTTCTGCAGATCACCATCTTCGCGCTCGGCATCATGCCGTACATCACGGCGAGCATCATCCTGCAGCTACTGACCGTGGTCATCCCGCGCCTCGAGGCCCTCAAGAAGGAGGGACAGGCCGGTACCGCCAAGATCACGCAGTACACGCGTTACCTGACGATCGCGCTCGCGATCCTCCAGGGCACCGGCCTGGTGGCGACCGCCCGCACCGGCGCGCTCTTCAGCGGCTGCACGGTGGCGAGCCAGGTGGTTCCGGACCGGTCGATCTTCGCCACCATCCTCATGGTCATCACCATGACCGCGGGCACCGCCGTCGTGATGTGGCTCGGTGAGCTGATCACCGACCGCGGCATCGGCAACGGCATGTCGATCCTGATGTTCATCTCGATCGCCGCCGGCTTCCCGGGCGCCCTGTGGGCCATCAAGGTGAGCGGCAAGCTCGCCCAGGGCTGGATCGAGTTCGGCACCGTCATCCTGATCGGCTTCGTGATGGTGGCCCTGGTCGTCTTCGTCGAGCAGGCCCAGCGCCGCATCCCGGTCCAGTACGCGAAGCGCATGATCGGCCGCAGGTCCTACGGCGGTACGTCCACTTACATCCCGCTCAAGGTGAACCAGGCAGGTGTGATTCCTGTCATCTTCGCCTCGTCGCTGCTCTACATCCCGGCCTTGATCGCCCAGTTCTCGAACTCCACCTCCGGGTGGAAGACCTGGATCGAAGCCCACTTCGTCAAGGGTGACCACCCCTACTACATCACCGTCTACTTCCTGTTGATCGTGTTCTTCGCCTTCTTCTATGTGGCGATCTCGTTCAACCCCGAGGAAGTCGCGGACAACATGAAGAAGTATGGTGGCTTCATCCCGGGCATCCGGGCTGGTCGACCTACTGCCGAGTACCTGAGCTACGTGCTCAACAGGATCACCTGGCCGGGCTCGCTGTATCTGGGTCTGATCGCTCTTGTGCCGACGATGGCGTTGGCAGGCTTCGGTGGCGCCAATGCCAACTTCCCGTTCGGCGGGACGAGCATCCTCATCATCGTGGGTGTGGGGCTGGAGACCGTGAAGCAGATCGAGAGCCAGCTCCAGCAGCGCAATTACGAAGGGTTCCTCCGCTGATGCGTATCGTCCTCGTCGGACCGCCCGGTGCGGGCAAGGGAACGCAGGCCGCGTTCCTTGCCAAGAACCTGTCGATTCCGCACATCTCCACGGGCGACCTGTTCCGCGCCAACATCAGTCAGGGCACGGAGCTGGGCAAGCAGGCCAAGGCGTACATGGACGCCGGCAACCTCGTACCCGACGAGGTCACCATCGGGATGGCCAAGGACCGCATGGAGCAGCCGGACGCCGTGAACGGCTTCCTGCTGGACGGCTTCCCGCGCAACGTGGCCCAGGCCGAGGCGCTCGACACCACGCTGGACGCCGAGGGCATGAAGCTGGACGCGGTCCTCGACCTGGAGGTCGAGGAGGACGAGGTCGTCAAGCGGATCGCGGGCCGCCGCATCTGCCGCAACGACAGCGCGCACGTGTTCCACGTGACGTACGCGCCGCCGAAGACCGAGGGCGTCTGCGACGTTTGCGGCGGTGAGCTGTACCAGCGCGACGACGACTCCGAGGAGACCGTCCGCAAGCGGCTGGAGGTCTACCACACGCAGACCGAGCCGATCATCGACTACTACCGGGCCCAGGGCCTGGTGGTCACCATCTCCGCGCTCGGCAAGGTCGACGAGGTGACCGAGCGCGCGATGGAGGCGCTGAAGGGGCGCGGCGAGCAGGCCGCCTAGTTCTTCCCCGTGTTTGTGTTTCGGCCGCGGTGCCCCCTGGTGGGCACCGCGGCCGAGGCGTTTCCCGCCTCCCTTCCGGGACGTGACGGGGTCACGACGGCCGTATCGTGGTGGGGGTTACTCCGTACTCCTGGAACATGGGTTCCATCCCTCTGGAAAGGCGTCAGCCGTCATGGTGCAGCTCAAGACTCCCGAGCAGATCGCGAAGATGCGCGAGGCGGGGCTGGTCGTCGCCGCCATCCACGCGGCGACGCGTGAGGCGGCGGTGCCCGGCGCGACGACGAAGGACCTGGACGAGGTCGCGCGGAAGGTGATCGCCGACCACGGTGCGAAGTCGAACTTCCTGGGGTACGGCGGGTTCCCCGCGACGATCTGCACGTCCGTGAACGAGGTCGTCGTCCACGGCATCCCGAGCGACGACGTCGTCCTGAAGGACGGCGACATCATCTCCATCGACTGCGGCGCGATCGTCGACGGCTGGCACGGCGACGCGGCCTACACGGCCTTTGTGGGCTCCGGTCATGCCCCGGAGCTGATCGAGCTCTCCCGGGTGACCGAGGAGTCGATGTGGCACGGCATCGCCGCCATGAAGAACGGCAACCGGCTGGTGGACATCTCCCGGGCGATCGAGACCTACATTCGCCGCCAGCCGCGCCCGGCCACGGGCGAGCACAGCCTGGGCAAGTTCGGGATCATCGAGGACTACGGCGGCCACGGCATCGGCACCGAGATGCACATGGACCCGCACCTGCTGAACTACGTCTCCCGCAAGCGCGGCAAGGGACCGAAGCTGGTGCCCGGCTTCTGCCTGGCGATCGAGCCGATGGTGTCGCTCGGCACGCCGCGCACGGAGGTCCTGGAGGACGACTGGACCGTCATCACGACGGACGGCACCTGGTCATCCCACTGGGAGCACTCCGTGGCCCTCACCGACCAGGGCCCCCTGGTCCTCACGGCCCCGGACGGCGGCAAGGCCAAGCTCGCCGAGCTGGGCGTCACGGCGGCCCCGGACCCGCTGGCGTGACGGCCGTCCGGCGCCGGTCGCCCCGGCCGCCGACGGAGGCCGGCGCAGCGGCGTGCGCGGTCCCGGGTGCGGGTGCGCGGGGCGGGTGCGTCGGGGCGGGGGTAACGATCTACGAGCGTGGGCAAGCTCTCCGGATTCGTCTTTTCCAGAGGGCTGACGTAGACTGATGCGTCGGCTCTCGTGTACCCGTGTGTCCGCACACGGTGACGGGAGTCGATCAAGGTAGCCGATTCGAAGGGCGAAGCGTGGCCAAGAAGCAAGGTGCCATCGAAATTGAGGGCACCGTGATCGAGTCCCTGCCGAACGCCATGTTCAAGGTGGAGCTCCAGAACGGTCACAAGGTCCTCGCGCACATCTCCGGCAAGATGCGGATGCACTACATCCGTATCCTCCCGGACGACCGGGTCGTCGTGGAGCTGTCTCCGTACGACCTGACGCGTGGGCGGATCGTCTACCGATACAAGTAGATCTTGTCGCGCCCCACGCGTGGGGTGGTGGCACTGACCCGGAGAACCTCACATCCCATGAAGGTCAAGCCGAGCGTCAAGAAGATCTGCGACAAGTGCAAGGTGATCCGCCGTCACGGCCGGGTCATGGTCATCTGCGACAACCTGCGCCACAAGCAGCGCCAGGGCTGACGCACGCCGACCTGCACCTCCGCAGTTCTTCGCGCGACGCGAGCAATTTCGTACATACGCAGTGCCCGCCAAACCCTGACAGGGTCGGCGATACCTCCGGTGGGGGCCGGGGACCTGGTCCGTACCTCGTACGGCGGCCACGGAGCGGCACTGCGGAAGACCCCCGAAACACACAGGAGCCATTGAATGGCACGCGTTTCCGGTGTTGACATCCCGCGCGACAAGCGCGTGGAGGTCGCACTCACCTACGTCTTCGGTATCGGCCGCACCCTGGCGAAGGAGACCCTCGCCTCCACCGGTGTGAACCCGAACACCCGCGTTCGTGACCTGTCCGAAGAGGACCTGGTCAAGATCCGCGAGTACGTGGACAACAACATCAAGACCGAGGGTGACCTCCGTCGCGAGATCCAGGCCGACATCCGCCGCAAGGTCGAGATCGGCTGCTACCAGGGTCTCCGCCACCGTCGCGGTCTGCCGGTCCACGGCCAGCGCACCAGCACGAACGCTCGTACCCGCAAGGGCCCGCGTCGCGCCATCGCCGGCAAGAAGAAGCCGGGCAAGAAGTAGTCCGCAGCGGACGACTGTCCACGGTCTTCGCTGTAGGACCGACCACCTCCCGTAGGAGTTAAGACATGCCCCCCAAGGGTCGTCAGGGCGCTGCCAAGAAGGTGCGCCGCAAGGAAAAGAAGAACGTCGCTCACGGGCACGCCCACATCAAGAGCACGTTCAACAACACCATCGTTTCGATCACCGACCCCTCGGGCAACGTGATCTCCTGGGCCTCCGCCGGCCACGTCGGCTTCAAGGGCTCGCGCAAGTCCACCCCCTTCGCCGCGCAGATGGCCGCCGAGTCGGCCGCCCGCCGCGCGCAGGAGCACGGCATGCGCAAGGTCGACGTCTTCGTCAAGGGTCCGGGCTCCGGCCGTGAGACCGCGATCCGTTCCCTCCAGGCCACCGGCCTCGAGGTCGGCTCGATCCAGGACGTCACCCCCACGCCGCACAACGGCTGCCGTCCGCCCAAGCGCCGCCGCGTCTGACGCACGGCTGCGGACGGGGCGGCGGTCTGCTGGGGGTCCGGGGGTTATCCCCCGGGAATTCGCAGCACGGCTGCCGTCCGCCCAAGCGCCGCCGCGTCTGACGCACGGCTGCTGCTTGTTCTGTGAGGTTCCGGGCGGTACGGCTCTTCGGGGTCGTGCCGCCCGTATCCTTGCTGTATCCGAGGACGTCAAATAGCGGGCGTCCACGACTGAAGGAAACACACCATGCTTATCGCTCAGCGTCCCTCGCTGACCGAAGAGGTTGTTGACGAGTACCGCTCGCGGTTCGTCATCGAGCCGCTGGAGCCGGGCTTCGGCTACACGCTCGGCAACTCGCTTCGCCGTACGCTCCTCTCCTCGATCCCGGGTGCGGCCGTCACGTCCATCCGCATCGACGGTGTCCTGCACGAGTTCACCACCGTGCCGGGCGTCAAGGAGGACGTCACCGACCTCATCCTCAACATCAAGCAGCTGGTCGTGTCCAGCGAGCACGACGAGCCGGTCGTGATGTACCTGCGCAAGCAGGGCCCGGGCCTCGTGACCGCGGCCGACATCGCCCCGCCGGCCGGTGTCGAGGTGCACAACCCCGACCTGGTGCTCGCCACGCTGAACGGCAAGGGCAAGCTCGAGATGGAGCTGACCGTCGAGCGCGGTCGCGGCTACGTCTCCGCCGTTCAGAACAAGCAGGTGGGCCAGGAGATCGGCCGTATCCCGGTCGACTCGATCTACAGCCCCGTCCTCAAGGTCACCTACAAGGTCGAGGCGACCCGAGTCGAGCAGCGCACCGACTTCGACAAGCTGATCGTCGACGTCGAGACCAAGCAGGCCATGCGGCCGCGCGACGCCATGGCGTCCGCCGGTAAGACGCTGGTCGAGCTGTTCGGTCTGGCCCGCGAGCTCAACATCGACGCCGAGGGCATCGACATGGGCCCGTCCCCCACGGACGCCGCCCTCGCCGCCGACCTGGCGCTGCCGATCGAGGAGCTCGAGCTCACCGTTCGTTCGTACAACTGCCTCAAGCGCGAGGGCATCCACTCCGTGGGTGAGCTCGTGGCGCGCTCCGAGGCCGACCTGCTCGACATCCGCAACTTCGGTGCGAAGTCGATCGACGAGGTCAAGGCGAAGCTGGCCGGCATGGGCCTGGCCCTGAAGGACAGCCCGCCCGGATTCGACCCGACCGCCGCCGCCGACGCCTTCGGCGCCGACGACGACGCGGACGCGGGCTTCGTCGAGACCGAGCAGTACTGATTGCTGCCCGCAGGCGACCGCCTGCGGGGCCCTGACCCCGGTACCTGATACGGCCGGGGCAGATCACAAGGAGAAACACCATGCCGAAGCCCGCCAAGGGTGCCCGTCTGGGCGGCAGCGCCGCGCACGAGAAGCTGCTCCTCGCGAACCTCGCGAAGTCGCTCTTCGAGCACGGCCGCATCACCACGACCGAGGCCAAGGCCCGCCGCCTGCGTCCGGTCGCCGAGCGCCTGATCACCAAGGCGAAGAAGGGCGACATCCACAACCGTCGCCTGGTGCTGCAGACGATCACGGACAAGGGCGTCGTCCACACGCTCTTCACCGAGATCGCCCCGCGCTACGCCGAGCGCCCGGGTGGCTACACCCGCATCACCAAGATCGGCAACCGTCGTGGCGACAACGCCCCGATGGCGGTCATCGAGCTGGTCGAGGGCGAGATCGCCAAGAAGGCGACCGTCGCCGAGGCCGAGGCCGCGACCAAGCGCGCGGTGAAGGAGGCCGAGGAGGCCAAGGTCGAGGAGACCAAGGCCGACGAGGCCGCCGAGGCTCCGGCCGAGGAGTCCAAGGACGCCTGAGCGTTCTGACGGCTGACGGACGGGCCCGCCCCTCTCGGGGGGCGGGCCCGTTCGGCTTGAGAGGATTGACGCGTGAGCGATGACGTGAAGCCCGGTTTCGTACGGGTACGGCTGGACCTGTCCTACGACGGCAAGGACTTCCACGGCTGGGCCAAGCAGGCCGGCGGGCAGCGGACCGTGCAGGGCGACATCGAGGACGCGCTGCGCACGGTGACGCGGTCGTCCGAGACGTACGAGCTGACCGTGGCCGGGCGGACCGACGCGGGCGTCCACGCGCGCGGGCAGGTCGCCCACGTCGATCTGCCGGAGGCCCTGTGGGCCGAGCACAGGGACAAACTCCTGCGGCGGCTGGCCGGGCGGCTGGCGCACGACGTGCGGGTGTGGAAGGTCGAGGAGGCGCCGGCCGGGTTCAACGCGCGGTTCTCGGCGATATGGCGGCGGTATGCGTACCGGGTGACCGACCAGCCGGGCGGGGTCGACCCCCTGCTGCGCGGGCACATCCTGTGGCACGACTGGCCGCTGGACGTCGACGCCATGAACGCGGCCGCCGAGCCGCTGCTGGGCGAGCACGACTTCGCCGCGTACTGCAAGAAGCGGGACGGCGCGACGACCATCCGTACGCTCCAGGAGCTGCGGTGGGAGCGGCTGCCGTCCGGTGTCCTGGAGGCCACGGTCAAGGCGGACGCCTTCTGCCACAACATGGTCCGCTCGCTGGTCGGCGCGCTGCTGTTCGTCGGGGACGGGCACCGGCCGGTGGACTGGCCGGGCAAGGTGCTGGCGGCGGGCGTGCGGGACTCGGCCGTCCACGTCGTACGGCCGCACGGGCTCACGCTGGAGGAGGTCGGCTACCCGGCCGACGAGCTGCTGGCCGCCAGGAACCTGGAGGCCCGCAACAAGCGGTCACTGGCCGCCCGTGGCGGGAGCGGTGGCTGCTGCTGACGCCTGGGTGCGGCCGCGGGCGTAGATCTGGTTGAAGGCGAAGGTCCCGAGGTCGTCGCTGGTCTTGAAGACCGCCTCGTCGCTCTTGGTGACCTTCTTGCCGCTGGTGAAGCCCGCCTGCGTGAAGTAGGCGTACCGGCCGATCGCGTTCGCGCGGCGCAGGCAGACCGTCTGGGCCTGGCAGAAGCCGTTGACGCCGGACCCGGCGAGCGGGGTGACGCCGCCCCGGGCGTCGTCCTTGGCCTTGAGGGCGGCCGCCTTGGTGTCGAACAGCGCGACGCCGACCGTGATGGCGACGCCGTCCCTCTCGTACGTGGCACGGATGACGCGTGTGCAGCCGTGCTTGTCCAGGACCGCGCCGAGGCCGTCCTCGGCGGCAGCCGCGCAGTTGGTGGTGGAGGCGGTGGCGCCCTTGGCGTAGACGCGGTCGCCCATCGTGAGCTTCTTGCCGGGGAAGAGGGACTCCGCGCTGAGCGGTGCCTTGTCCTTCTGGGCGCTGGAGATGAAGTCCATCGGGTTCGGCGGGGGCGGGGGAGCGACCGAGGAGAAGGACGGCTGGGGCTTGGCGGTGTCGGTGGGCAGCTCGGGGGCGCCGCTGGTGGTGTCCGCGAGGTTGGCGCCGTCGTCGTCCTTCGTGTTCGTGGAGACGATGGCCATCGCGATCATGGTGCCCACGAGCCCGGTGGCGAGCACGGCACCGCCGGCGAGCAGCAGGCGCCTACGGCGCGTGCGCTTCTCCGACGCCTCGGCGAGGGCGCTCCAGTCCGGCGTGTCGGCCGTGTACGGCTGGTTCTGCTGGTACGCGCCCTGCTGGTACGGGTCCTGCCGGTACGGATCCTGCTGGTACGGATCTTGCGGCTGCTGCGGCCACTGCGGTCCCCCAAAGCTCATGCCGCGCATCCTAAACCGGTTGGGGCGGGGGTCCGCCCCCGGCGACAATGCGGGGCATGGGACATGTAGAGGTCGCGCATCTGGAGTACTACCTGCCGGACGGACGGGTGCTGCTCGGCGACGTCTCGTTCCGGGTGGGCGAGGGCGCGGTGGTGGCGCTCGTCGGCGCGAACGGGGCCGGTAAGACGACGCTGCTCCGGCTGATCTCGGGGGAGCTCCAGCCGCACGGGGGGACGGTGACCGTCGGCGGCGGGCTGGGCGTGATGCCGCAGTTCGTCGGGTCGGTACGGGACGAGCGGAGCGTGCGGGACCTGCTGGTGTCGGTCGCGCCGGCGCGGATCAGGGAGGCGGCGGCCGCGGTGGACGCCGCCGAGCACCGGATCCTGACCGTGGACGACGAGGCCGCGCAGATGGCGTACGCGCAGGCGCTGAGCGACTGGGCGGAGGCGCGGGGGTACGAGGCCGAGACCGTCTGGGACATGTGCACCATGGCGGCGCTGGGCGTGCCGTACGAGAAGGCGCAGTTCCGGGACGTGCGGACGCTCAGCGGGGGCGAGCAGAAGCGGCTCGTGCTGGAGGCGCTGCTGCGCGGCCCGGAAGAGGTGCTGCTGCTCGACGAGCCGGACAACTACCTGGACGTCCCCGGCAAGCGGTGGCTGGAGGAGCGGCTGGCCGAGACCCGCAAGACGGTGCTGTTCGTGTCGCACGACCGGGAGCTGCTGGCCCGGGCGGCCGAGAAGATCGTGGCGGTGGAGCCGGGACCGGCGGGGTCGGACGTGTGGGTGCACGGTGGCGGCTTCGGGACGTTCCACGAGGCGCGGCGGGAGCGGTTCGCGCGGTTCGAGGAGTTGCTGCGGCGCTGGGAGGAGAAGCACGCCCAGCTCAAGCAACTGGTCAACACCCTGAAGAACAAGGCCGCGTTCAACGACGGGCTGGCCTCCCGCTACCAGGCCGCCCAGACCCGGCTGCGGAAGTTCGAGGAGGCCGGTCCGCCGCCGGAGCCGCCGCGTGAGCAGGACATCCGGATGCGGCTGCGTGGCGGGCGCACCGGGGTGCGGGCGGTGACGTGCGCGGGGCTGGAGCTCGTGGGGCTGATGAAGCCCTTCGATCTGGAGGTCTTCTACGGGGAGCGGGTCGCGGTTCTCGGGTCGAACGGCTCGGGCAAGTCGCACTTCCTGCGGCTGCTGGCGGGGGAGGAGATCGCTCACACGGGGTCGTGGAAGCTGGGCGCGCGGGTGGTGCCCGGGCACTTCGCCCAGACGCACGCCCACCCGGAGCTGATGGGCCGCACGCTTGTCGACATCCTGTGGACCGAGCACGCGAAGGACCGTGGCGGTGCGATGTCCGTGCTGCGGCGCTACGAGCTGGAGCGCCAGGGCGACCAGGTCTTCGACCGGCTCTCGGGCGGCCAGCAGGCCCGGTTCCAGATCCTGCTGCTGGAGCTGTCGGGCACCACGGCGCTGCTCCTGGACGAGCCGACGGACAACCTGGACCTGGAGTCGGCGGAGGCCCTCCAGGCGGGGCTGGAGGCGTACGAGGGGACGGTGCTGGCCGTCACGCACGACCGCTGGTTCGCGCACTCGTTCGACCGGTACCTGGTCTTCGGCGCGGACGGCGTGGTCCGGGAAGTGCCGGAGCCGGTGTGGGACGAGCGGCGGGTGGAGCGAGCGCGGTAGGAGCGGGCTTCGGGGCCGCGCCCCGGGAGCCGGTGCCGGGGCGCTCGTGGCGGGTGGGGTGGGCCGCCACGCGGGGGGCCGGAGGCCCCGTGCGCCAAGGGGTGGGCGGGGCTGTTTTGACCCGTACGGGGCACGCGGCGTATCCTTCTGGTTCGTTATGCGTATTGGCTTGCTCGTTCTCACGTGAGAGGCCGTTACGCCGGTCCACCGGGCCGATGACCAGCGACACGCACTCGGGTTGCGTCCCCGATGTGCGGTCAAGGCTGTCGTGATCGTCCGGGTGGCCTTGTCAGGACCCACTCACTGAAGAAGCGAAGGCTACGACCGTGCGTACGTACAGCCCCAAGCCCGGCGATGTGACGCGCCAGTGGCACATCATCGACGCGCAGGACATCGTCCTGGGCCGTCTGGCGACCACCGCCGCCACCCTTCTGCGGGGCAAGCACAAGCCGATCTATGCGCCGCACGTTGACGCTGGTGACTTCGTCATCATCATCAACGCCGACAAGGTGCACCTGTCCGGCAACAAGCGGACCCAGAAGATGGCGTACCGCCACTCCGGTTACCCGGGTGGTCTGCGCTCCGTCCGCTACGACGAGCTGCTTGAGAAGAACCCCGAGAAGGCCGTTGAGAAGGCCGTCAAGGGCATGCTCCCCAAGAACACCCTTGGCCGTCAGATGCTCTCGAAGCTGAAGGTCTACGCGGGCGAGAACCACCCGCACGCTGCCCAGCAGCCGGTCCCGTTCGAGATCACCCAGGTCGCGCAGTAAGTCCGGCCACCCCCTAAGACGAAAAGAATCTGAGGAGCATCGTGGCCGAGACCACTGTTGAGAACCCCATCGAGGGCGAGGAGACCTACGCCGAGGTCACCACCTTCGAGTCCGAGGTCCCCGTCGAGGGTGAGTACACCTCCGAGTCGCTGGCGTCCCGCTTCGGCGAGCCGCAGCCGGCCGCCGGCCTGGGCCGCCGCAAGAACGCCATCGCCCGCGTCCGGATCGTCCCGGGCACCGGCAAGTGGAAGATCAACGGTCGCACCCTCGAGGACTACTTCCCGAACAAGGTGCACCAGCAGGAAGTCAACGAGCCCTTCAAGGTGCTCGAGCTCGACAACCGCTACGACGTCATCGCCCGCATCTCGGGTGGCGGCGTCTCCGGCCAGGCCGGCGCCCTGCGCCTCGGTGTGGCCCGCGCGCTGAACGAGGCGGACGTGGACAACAACCGCGGCCCGCTGAAGAAGGCCGGCTTCCTGAGCCGCGACGACCGTGCCGTCGAGCGCAAGAAGGCCGGTCTCAAGAAGGCCCGTAAGGCCCCGCAGTACAGCAAGCGCTAATCACGCCTGCTCGGTCTGCTCAACGTACGCCCCGGCGGCACCTCCGTGCTGCCGGGGCGTACGTCTATACGCTTCACCTTGCTTTTTCGGAGTAACTCGGAGGATGGCTGTGGGACGACTCTTCGGCACGGACGGTGTGCGCGGTGTCGCCAACGCGGATCTGACGGCGGAGCTCGCGCTCGGCCTGTCGGTCGCGGCGGCGCACGTGCTCGCCGAAGCGGGGACCTTTGAAGGACACCGGCCGACCGCCGTGGTCGGGCGTGACCCGCGTGCGTCGGGAGAGTTTCTGGAGGCCGCCGTCGTGGCCGGCCTCGCGAGCGCGGGCGTGGACGTCATGCGGGTCGGCGTGCTGCCGACGCCGGCCGTCGCGTACCTGACGGGCGCGCTCGGTGCCGACCTGGGCGTGATGCTCTCCGCCAGCCACAACGCCATGCCGGACAACGGCATCAAGTTCTTCGCGCGCGGCGGCCACAAGCTGGCCGACGAGCTGGAGGACCGGATCGAGGCGGTGTACGAGCAGCACCGCACCGGTGAGCCGTGGGACCGGCCCACCGGCGCCGGGGTCGGCCGGGTCGCCGACTACAAGGAGGGCTTCGACCAGTACGTCGCCCACCTGCTGTCCGTGCTGCCGAACCGGCTCGACGGGCTCAAGATCGTGCTGGACGAGGCGCACGGCGCCGCGTCGGGTGTGTCGCCCGCCGCGTTCCAGCAGGCCGGGGCCGAGGTCATCACGATCGGCGCCACCCCTGACGGGCTCAACATCAACGACGGCTGCGGCTCCACCCACCTGGAGATGCTGAAGGCCGCCGTCGTCGAGCACGGCGCCGACCTCGGCATCGCGCACGACGGCGACGCCGACCGCTGCCTGGCCGTGGACCACACGGGCGCCGAGGTGGACGGGGACCAGATCCTCGCCGTCCTCGCGCTCGCCATGCGCGAGGCGGGGACGCTGCGCGGTGACACCGTCGTCGCGACCGTGATGTCGAACCTGGGCTTCAAGCTCGCCATGGAGCGCGAGGGCCTCCAGCTCGTCCAGACGGCGGTCGGCGACCGTTACGTACTGGAGTCGATGAAGGAGCACGGGTACGCGCTCGGTGGCGAGCAGTCCGGGCACGTCATCGTGCTCGACCACGCCACCACCGGCGACGGCACCCTGACCGGTCTGCTGCTGGCGGCGCGCGTGGCGGCGACCGGGCGGTCGCTGGCCGAGCTGGCCGGAGTCATGGAGCGGCTGCCGCAGGTCCTGATCAACGTCAAGGACGTCGACAAGACGCGCGTGAAGACCTCCCCCGAGCTGGGCACCGCCGTCGCGGACGCCGAGCGCCGCCTCGGCAGCACCGGGCGGGTCCTGCTGCGTCCCTCGGGCACCGAGCCGCTCGTCCGCGTCATGGTCGAGGCCGCCGACATCGAGCAGGCCCGGTCGGTCGCCGGGGAGCTCGCCGACGTGGTGAAGTCCGCGCTGGGCTGACCGCCGGCGTGAAGGGGCGCCCCGCCGTTGCCGGTGGGGCGCCCCTTTCGCGTACGTACCGCTAGGCCCGCTGCGTACGGCGGCGCTGCCGCGCCC
This sequence comes from Streptomyces sp. NPDC049837, assembly GCF_040674455.1. Taxonomy (NCBI): domain Bacteria; kingdom Bacillati; phylum Actinomycetota; class Actinomycetes; order Kitasatosporales; family Streptomycetaceae; genus Streptomyces; species Streptomyces sp. NPDC049837. Next base: position 209,117 of record NZ_JBFAMP010000009.1, read on the forward strand.
AGAAGTACTTCTGCGTCAGCAGCGTCACCGTGCCGGCGAGCACGATCGCGAGCAGGTTCAGCAGGAGCTGCTCGACGGAGCCCTTGGTCTGGCCGAGGTCGCCGTACCCCAGGGCCACGGCCGCGTTGGCCGCCGCGGGGACGGTGGTGACCGAGATGGCCACCCCCACCAGCGCGCCGGACTTCGCGGACGTCAGCGACAGCGTGCCGGCTGCCCCCGCCAGGAGGCCGACGACGAACGAGAACCAGTCGGGCGCGTAGATGAAGCCGGTGTTGGGGCGGTCGCCGTTCAGCCTGGTCTCGGTGAACAGCCCCAGCGCGTCCATGGCCAGGCTGAACAGCACCGTCAGCGCCATGGCCGCCGCGAAGCCCACGATCAGGGCGGCCAGCGACCGCACGGCCAGGCGAGGCCGGCGCTGCACCAGCGCCGTACAGATCCCGGCCAGCGGGCCGAACTCCGGGCCCACGGCCATCGCGCCCACGATCAGGATGGCGTTGTCCAGGACCACGCCGCAGGCCGCGATCATCGTGGCGAGCGTCAGGAACGCCACGTACGTCACGCTGAGCGTCGACTCCTCGTGCGTGGCGTCCTGGAGCTGCTCCCACAGCACCGCGTCCGCGCCCTCGCCGGGCGCGTCGTCCTCGGCCTTCTCCGCGTGCTTCGAGAGCGACAGGCCGATGTCCTCGACGGCGATCGAGCCCGACTTGTCGATGCCCAGGGCGCACAGGTCGGAGATCAGCCCGTCGCCCGCCTCGCGCGCCACGTCGCACAGCACGAGGTCGCCGGCCGGGTCACGGGCGGCGCCGGGGATGACGGCGAGGTGCGTCGTGCCGACCGTCTTCTCGATGGTGCCGACCACCTCGTCGGTACGGTCGGCCGGGACGATCAGGCGCAGGTGCAGCACGGCCGGGAGACCCCTTCAGAGCTTGCGGAGGGAGAGGCGCTGGACCTTGTGGTCCGGGCCCTTGCGTACGACGAGGGTGGCACGCCCGCGCGTCGGTGCCACGTTCTCCAGCAGATTCACCTTGTTGATCGTCCGCCACATGGTGCGGGCGTAGTCCAGCGCCTCCTCCTCGCTGACCTGCGTGTACTTGCGGAAGTACGAGGAGGGGTCCTGGAAGGCGGTCGCGCGCAACTTGCGGAAACGATTCAGGTACCAGGCCTCGATGTCCTCGGGGCGGGCGTCGACGTACACCGAGAAGTCGAAGTAGTCGGCCAGGCCGACCCGCGTGCGGCCGTCCTTGCCGGGCAGCGCGGGCTGGAGGACGTTCAGGCCCTCGACGATCAGGATGTCCGGGCGCCGGACCGTGAGGCGCTCCCCGGGGACGATGTCGTAGATCAGGTGCGAGTAGACGGGGGCGGTGACCTCGTCCTTGCCCGCCTTGATGTCGGCGACGAACCGGGTCAGGGCGCGCCGGTCGTACGACTCGGGGAAGCCCTTCCTGGACATCAGGCCGCGCTCCTGGAGCTCCTTCATCGGGAGCAGGAACCCGTCGGTGGTGACCCGCTCCACGCGCGGGTGCTCGGGCCAGCGGGCGAGCAGCGCCTGGAGGAGACGGGCGACGGTCGACTTGCCCACCGCGACGGAGCCGGCGACCCCTATGACGAACGGCGTGCCGCGCTGGGCGCTCTTCTCGCCGAGGAACGTGTTGAGCGCGCCGCGCAGGTTGGCCGTGGCGCCGACGTACAGGTTGAGGAGGCGGGAGAGCGGGAGGTAGATGTCGCGGACCTCGTCGAGGTCGATGACGTCGCCGAGACCGCGCAACCGCTCGACCTCCTCGGCGGTGAGGGGCAGCGGCGTCTTGTCGCGCAGCGCGCTCCACTCCTCGCGGGTGAGGTCGACGTACGGAGTGGTCTCCGCACGGCGGTGGGCGGCGGCGCTTCGTGGCGGCGAAGTGATCACACAGGCCATTGTCGTCCTTGCGGCGGTGTTGTGGGCCGTGTGCTCGGTCACCCCGGCCATCCTTCGTCCGACTGGAATGTCAGTGGCGTGCGTCACAGTTGTGGGGAAGGTGGGCGTCGGGGCTCCGGCGCTCGCGGCACGACGACCCGAGCCGAGGGGACGGTCCCATGACGTACGCGATCCAGGCGGAAGGCCTGGCCAAACGGTTCAAGGAGACCCAGGCGCTGGACGGCGTGGACCTGGCCGCCCGCACCGGGACGGTGCTGGGGCTGCTGGGGCCCAATGGGGCGGGGAAGACCACGGCGGTACGGATCTTCGCCACGTTGATCCAGCCCGATGCCGGCCGGGCGCTGGTCGCCGGGCACGACGTGGTGCGGGAGGCGGGGCTCGTGCGCTCGCTCGTCGGCCTGACCGGGCAGTACGCCGCGGTCGACGAGAACCTCACGGGCACGGAGAACCTGCTGCTGATCGGTCGGCTGCTGGGGATACCGCGCCGGGAGGCCAGAGCGCGGGCGGCGGAGCTGCTGGACCGCTTCGGGCTGGCCGACGCGGCGGGGCGCGCGGTGAAGACGTACTCGGGCGGCATGCGGCGCAGGCTGGACCTGGCGGCGAGCCTGGTGGGGCGGCCGCGGATCCTGTTCCTCGACGAGCCGACCACGGGCCTGGACCCGCGCAGCCGCGGCGAGCTGTGGGACATGCTGCGCGGCCTGGTCGCAGAGGGGGTGACCGCCCTGCTGACCACGCAGTATCTGAACGAGGCGGACATGCTCGCCGACGACATCGTGGTGATCGACAAGGGCCGGGTCATCGCCGAGGGCACGCCCGACGAGCTGAAGTCCCAGGTGGGCGGCCAGGTGCTCCAGGTGCGGCCGGTGCGGCCCCATGACCTGTCGACCGCCCACGCCCTGGTGGCCGAGGCGGCCGGGCGGCAGACGCAGATCGAGGGCGACGTGATCATCGCCCCGGTGAACGGCCCGGAGCTGATGCCCGCCGTCGTACGGCGGTTGGACGGGGCGGGGATCGCGGTGGGCGAGCTGACGCTGCGCCGCTCCTCCCTGGACGAGGTGTTCCTGGCGCTGACCGGGCACCGCGCGGAGCCGGAGCCGGGCCAGGAGACGCCGGAGCCCGACGACAGCGACATCGAGAAGGTGGTGAGTTCGGCATGACCGCCACGACGGCCGGTGCGCCCCTGACCGCGAGCGGCCGGGTGCGGCCGGGCGCGGGCCTGCGGCAGACGGCCACGATGGCCTGGCGGAGCCTGGTGGCCGTCAAGCACAACCCGCTGGAGCTGGTCGACTACAGCATCACGCCGATCATGTTCGTGTTCCTCTTCACGTATGTGATGGGCGGGCAGATGGCGGGGTCGCCGGACGCGTACCTGAAGTACGCGCTGCCGGGGATCATCGTCCAGAACACGCTCTTCATGACCATCTACACGGCGATGGCCCTCAACACCGACCTGACGAAAGGGGTGTTCGACCGGCTGCGGAGCCTGCCGATAGCCCGGTCCGCGCCACTTATCGGCCGGATCACCGCCGACCTGGCCAAGCACCTGTGGGCGATGCTGCTGATGCTCGGCCTGGGCCTGGCGCTCGGCTTCCGCATCACCGGCGGGCTGTTCGGGTTCCTGGCGGGCGCCCTGCTGCTGATCGCCTTCGCGGCGGCCGTGTCGTGGTGCGCGGTGCTCATCGGGATGCTCGCGGGCGACGCGGAGAAGGTGCAGGCGTTCGGCTTCACGCTGATCTTCCCGATCACGTTCACCAGCAGCGCGTTCGTCGTGGTCGACACCATGCCGGGCTGGCTCCAGGCCTGGGTCCACGTCAACCCGGTGACGCACCTGTCGGACGCGTTCCGCGGGCTGCTGCTGGGCGGTGAGGTGGGCCGGCCCGTGCTGTGGTCGCTGGTCTGGGCGGCGGGCATAGCCGTCGTCTTCTACCCGCTGGCCATGCGGGCGTACCGGGCGAAGGCGTGACCCGGGGCGGCACGGTGCCGTGACGGGACGTCGGTCGTAGGCTGCTCGGCATGTGCGGAATCGTGGGTTACGTCGGCGGGCAGTCGGCGCTTGATGTGGTGATCGCGGGCCTCAAGCGGCTCGAGTACCGGGGCTACGACTCGGCCGGTGTCGCGGTGCTCGCCGACGGCTCCCTGGCCGCGGCGAAGAAGGCGGGCAAGCTCGTCAACCTGGAGAAGGAGCTGGACAGCCGGCCGCTGCCCACCGGCGGCGCGGGGATCGGGCACACCCGGTGGGCGACGCACGGCGGGCCGACCGACGCCAACGCGCACCCGCACCTCGACAACGCCGGGCGGGTCGCCGTCGTCCACAACGGCATCATCGAGAACTTCGCGCCGCTGCGGACCGAACTGGCCGAGCGGGGGCACACCCTGGAGTCCGAGACGGACACCGAGGTCGTCTCGCACCTGCTCGCCGAGGAGTTCTCGTCGTGCGGCGACCTGGCGGAGGCGATGCGGCTGGTGTGCCGGCGGCTGGAGGGCGCCTTCACGCTCGTCGCCGTGCACGCCGACCAGCCCGACGTGGTCGTCGGGGCGCGGCGCAACTCGCCGCTGGTGGTCGGGGTCGGCCAGGGCGAGGCGTTCCTCGCCTCGGACGTGGCCGCGTTCATCGCCCACACCCGCTCGGCGATCGAGCTGGGGCAGGACCAGGTGGTGGAGCTGCGCCGGGAGGGCGTGACGGTCACCGACTTCGACGGGGCGCCCGCCGACGTGCGCGCGTACCACGTGGACTGGGACGCCTCGGCGGCCGAGAAGGGGGGATACGACTACTTCATGCTCAAGGAGATCGCCGAGCAGCCGAAGGCGGTCGCCGACACGCTCCTGGGCCGTATCGACGCGAGCGGTTCGCTGCGGCTGGACGAGCTGCGGATCGACGACGAGGTGCTGCGCGAGGCGCACAAGGTGGTCGTGGTGGCGTGCGGGACGGCGTTCCACGCCGGGCTGATCGCCAAGTACGCCATCGAGCACTGGACCCGCATCCCGTGCGAGGTGGAGCTGGCGAGCGAGTTCCGCTACCGGGACCCGATCCTGGACCACCGGACGCTGGTGATCGCGATCTCGCAGTCCGGCGAGACCATGGACACCCTCATGGCGCTGCGGCACGCCCGCGCGCAGGGTGCCCGGGTGCTGGCGATCTGCAACACCAACGGCTCGACGATCCCCCGCGAGTCGGACGGCGTGCTGTACACGCACGCCGGCCCGGAGGTGGCGGTGGCGTCCACCAAGGCGTTCCTGACGCAGCTCGTCGCCGTGTACCTGCTGGCCCTGTACCTGGGGCAGTTGCGCGGCACGAAGTGGGGCGACGAGATCCGGGCGGTCGTCAAGGACCTGGCGCGGATCGCCGACGACGTCGACCGGGTGCTGGAGACGATGGAGCCGGTGCGGGAGCTGGCCCGGTCGCTGGCGGACAAGAACACGGTGCTGTTCCTGGGGCGGCACGTGGGCTATCCGGTGGCCCTGGAGGGCGCGTTGAAGCTCAAGGAGCTCGCCTACATGCACGCGGAGGGCTTCGCCGCCGGTGAGCTCAAGCACGGGCCGATCGCGCTGATCGAGAAGGACCTGCCCGTCGTCGTCGTGGTCCCGTCGCCGCGCGGCCGCTCGGTCCTGCACGACAAGATCGTGTCGAACATCCAGGAGATCCGGGCCCGCGGCGCCCGCACGATCGTGATCGCCGAGGAGGGCGACGAGGCGGTGAGCCCTTACGCGGACCACCTGATCCGCATCCCGGCCACCCCGACGCTGCTCCAGCCGATGGTGTCGACGGTGCCGTTGCAGGTCTTCGCCTGCGAGCTGGCGACGGCCCGGGGCAACGAGGTCGACCAGCCGCGCAACCTGGCGAAGTCGGTCACCGTCGAATGATCATCGGGGTGGGCATCGACGTGGCGGAGATCGACCGGTTCGCGGCGGCGATGGAGCGTACGCCGCACATGGCGGAGCGGCTGTTCCTGGAGCGGGAGTTGCTGCTGCCGAGCGGGGAGCGGCGCGGCATCGCCTCGCTCGCGGCGCGGTTCGCCGCCAAGGAGGCGATCGCGAAGGCGCTCGGCGCACCGGCCGGGCTCCAGTGGACGGACGCGGAGGTGTACGTCGAGGACAGCGGGCAACCCCGGCTGCGGGTGCGCGGCACGGTCGCCGCACGCGCGGCGGAGCTGGGCGTACGGAACTGGCACGTGTCGCTCAGCCATGACGCGGGGGTGGCGTCGGCGGTGGTGATCGCGGAGGGTTGACCCCATGCGTACCGCTTACCGCGTGGAGACAGTACGGGCCGCCGAGGCCGAGTTGATGGCGAGGCTGCCGGAGGGCGCGCTGATGCAGCGGGCAGCGGCGGGGCTGGCCGCCGCGTGCGCCGGGCTGCTCGGGCGCGTCTACGGCTCCCGGGTGGTGCTGCTCGTCGGCAGCGGCGACAACGGGGGCGACGCGCTGTACGCGGGCGTCCGGCTGGCGCGCCGGGGCGCGGGCGTGTCGGCGGTGCTGCTGGGCTCGCGGGCGCACGCCGGCGGGCTGGCGGCGCTGCGGGGCGCCGGGGGCCGGGTCGTGGACGACGCCTTCGGGGCGCTGGGGGGCGCCGACCTCGTCGTGGACGGCATCACCGGGATCGGCGGGCGAGGCGGGCTTCGCCCGGAAGCCGTGGACGTGGTCCGGGCGGCCCGCGACTCGGGTGCCGTGCTGGTCGCCGTCGACCTGCCGAGCGGCGTGGACGCCGACACCGGGGAGGTGCACGGGGAGGCGGTACGGGCGGACGCGACGGTGACGTTCGGGGCGTACAAGCCGGGGCTGCTGATCGACCCGGCACGGGAGTACGCGGGGGCGGTCCGGCTCGTCGGCATCGGGCTCGCCCTGCCGCCGGAGCCGGACGTGGAGGCCCTCCAGCACGCGGACGTGGCGCGGCTCCTGCCCGTGCCGGTGGGCGAGAGCGACAAGTACCGGCGGGGCGTCGTCGGCGTCGTGGCCGGGTCGGCGCGCTACCCCGGCGCGGCCGTCCTCGCGGTGTCGGGCGCGCTGCGGGGCGGCGCCGGGGCGGTGCGGTACGTCGGGCCGGCCGGTGAAGCGGTGCTCGCCCGCCACCCGGAGACCCTGGTGCACGCGGGGCCGCCCGGCAAGGCGGGGCGCGTCCAGGCGTGGGTGATCGGCCCGGGCCTGGGCGACACGCCGGGCGTGGCCGACGTCCTGGGCTCCGACGTCCCGGTCCTGGTGGACGCCGACGGGCTGCGGAACCTGGACCCGTCCGTCGTGCGGTCCCGCCCGGCGCCCACGGTGCTGACCCCGCACGCGGGCGAGGCGGCCGCCCTGCTGGGCACCGCGCGGGAGGACGTGGAGTCCCGGCGCCTGGAGGCGGTACGGGAGCTGGCGGGCCGGTACGGCGCGACGGTGCTGCTCAAGGGCTCGACGACCCTGGTCGCCTCGGCCGACGGGCCGGTCCGGGTCAACCCGACGGGCACGCCCTGGCTCGCCACCGCCGGCAGCGGCGACGTCCTGTCGGGCCTGGCGGGTTCGCTGCTGGCGGCGGGCCTCGCCGCGCGCGACGCCGCGTCGGTCGCGGCCTACCTGCACGGCCTGGCGGCCCGCCGCGTCTCCCGGGACGCCCCCATCGCGGCGTACGACGTCGCGGAGGCGCTGCCGGGGGCGTGGCGGGACGTGCTTTTTTAAGGGCTCGGTTCGCCTCCGGGGCGCTGGAGCCGGTGTCGACGGTCGATCGTGCTCGGTTCCTCGTTCTTCGGAACCTCCGCGCGTTCTCCCTTTCGGCACCGTCGCGCCCCTTCACCTCTCCCCCAGAGGGGGCACCCCCACGCCATAGGTGCCGGGCGCGACGCCGGAGGTCCGACGGCGGCGAGCGTGACCTGGGTGACACGCGGGCGCGGCCGAGTGGCGGGCCGCACCTGAGAGACTGGGCGCGATGAGTGAGACACCGCAGACCCTTCGCGCCCGCGCCGAGATCGACCTCGGGGCGCTGCGCGCCAACGTGCGTGCCCTGCGGGGCCGTGTGGGGCCGGACGTCCAGGTCATGGGCGTCGTGAAGGCCGACGCGTACGGGCACGGGGCCGTGCCCTGCGCGCGGGCCGCGCTGGAGGCCGGGGCCACCTGGCTCGGGACCGCCACGCCGCACGAGGCGCTCGCCCTGCGGGCGGCCGGGATCGACGCGCCCGTCCTGTGCTGGCTGTGGACGCCCGGGGACCCCTGGGACGAGGGCATCCGGGCCGGCCTGGACATGTCCGTGAGCGGAATGTGGGCCCTGGACGAGGTCAGGGAGGCGGCGCGCCGGACCGCACAGCCGGCGCGCGTGCAGCTCAAGGCCGACACCGGGCTCGGGCGCAACGGCTGCCAGCCCGCCGACTGGGCCCGGCTCGTCGGCGAGGCGCTCACGGCCCAGGCCGAGGGCCTGCTGAAGGTCACCGGCGTCTGGTCGCACTTCGCGTGCGCCGACGAGCCCGGGCACCCCTCCATCCGCGCCCAGTTGGAGACGTTCCACGAGATGCTGGCGTACGCCGAGAAGGCGGGCGTCGAGCCGGAGGTGCGGCACATGGCCAACTCCCCGGCCACGCTCACCCTCCCGGAGACGCACTTCGACCTCGTACGGCCCGGCATCGCGATGTACGGCGTCTCGCCGAGCCCCGAGGTCGGCACGCCCGCCGACTTCGGGCTGCGGCCCGTGATGCGGCTGGTCGGCAGTGTCGCGCTCGTCAAGGACGTGCCGGGCGGGCACGGCGTCAGCTACGGGCACCACTACGTCACCGAGCGGGCCACGACCCTCGGTCTCGTCCCGCTCGGGTACGCCGACGGCATCCCGCGCCACGCGTCGGGCCGAGGCCCGGTGCTGGTCGGCGGCAAGGTGCGGACGGTGGCCGGGCGGGTCGCGATGGACCAGTTCGTCGTCGACCTCCACGGGGACGCCGTCGAGCCGGGTGCGCAAGCCGTGCTGTTCGGGGCAGGCGATGACGGTGAGCCGACCGCCGAGGACTGGGCGCGCGCCGCGGACACGATCGCGTACGAGATCGTGACGCGCATCGGTTCGCGGGTACCACGCGTCTACCTGAACGAGTAGCGGCAGCGGTAGCTGTAGCGGGAGCTAGGGAGCAGCCGTAGTGAGTGAGACCAGTTCGGTGGACGCGGCGGCGGGAGCGGTCTCCGCCGCCGCGGCCGGCAATTGGCGCCGCGCCGGTTTCGCCGGTGCCGCGATAGGGGTGATCGCGGCCGGCGCGGCGGCCGGTGTGGCCATCGAGCGGCTCACCGTCGGGCGCGGTATGCGCCGCAAGGCCCGCCTGGCGCTGGACGCCGCAGGTCCCTACGGCTCGCTGCGCGGTACGCCGGGCCGGGCCGAGGCCGACGACGGTACGGAGCTGTACTACGAGGTCGACGAGGTGGAGGCGGAGGCCGGCGCCCCGCGTCGCCGCCGGCTGTTCGGGCGCAAGGCGCCCGCCCCCGTCACGGTCGTCTTCAGCCACGGCTACTGCCTCAACCAGGACTCCTGGCACTTCCAGCGCGCCGCGCTGCGGGGCCTGGTCCGCACGGTCCACTGGGACCAGCGCAGCCACGGCCGCTCGGGGCGCGGCGCCGCGCAGCGCGGCCCCGACCGGGTGCCGGTCTCGATCGACCAGCTCGGCCGCGACCTGAAGGCCGTCATCGACGCGGCCGCCCCCGAGGGGCCGCTGGTGCTGGTCGGGCACTCGATGGGCGGCATGACGGTGATGGCGCTGGCCGATCAGTACCCGGAGCTGATCCGCGAGCGGGTCGTCGGCGTCGCCTTCGTCGGCACCTCGTGCGGCAACCTCGGCGAGGTCAACTACGGGCTGCCGGTCGCGGGCGTGAACGCCGTACGCCGGGTGCTGCCGGGCATACTGCGGGCGCTGGGCTCGCAGGCGGAGCTGGTGGAGCGCGGCCGCCGGGCCACGGCGGACCTGTTCGCGGGGCTCATCAAGCGGTACTCGTTCTCGTCGAAGGACGTGGACCCGGCGGTCGCCCGGTTCGCCGAGCGGATGATCGAGGGGACGCCCATCGACGTGGTCGCCGAGTTCTACCCGGCGTTCACCGAGCACGACAAGGCGGACGCGCTGGGCATCTTCGCCGAGGTGCCGGTGCTGGCGCTGGCCGGCGACCAGGACCTGGTTACGCCCAGCTCCCACACGGAGGCGATCGCGGGCCTCCTGCCGGACGCCGAGCTGGTCATCGTGCCCGACGGCGGGCACCTGGTGATGCTGGAGCACCCGGACGCGGTCACGGACCGGCTCGCGGACCTCTTGGTACGGGTGGGCGCCGTACCGGCAGCGACTAACGTTGGCACGTATGGAAGCACCGCACAGCCCGGCCCCTGAGGGGGCCACGGCCACCTCCGCCCGTTTCACCCTCCACGCACCCGAGCAGACACAGGAGCTGGGCCGTACGCTCGCCAAGCTCCTGCGCCCCGGCGACCTGGTCATGCTCACCGGCGAGCTCGGCGCCGGCAAGACGACGCTGACCCGCGGGCTCGGCGAGGGGCTCGGAGTGCGCGGCGCGGTGACGTCCCCGACGTTCGTCATCGCGCGCGTCCACCCGTCCCTGGTGGGCGGCCCCGCGCTGGTCCACGTCGACGCCTACCGCCTGGGCGGCGGGCTCGACGAGATGGAGGACCTCGACCTCGACGTCTCGCTGCCCGACTCGGTGGTGGTCGTGGAGTGGGGCGAGGGCAAGGTCGAGGACCTGACCGAGGACCGGCTGCACGTCGTCATCCACCGGGTCGTCGGCTCCACGGACGACGAGCGGCGGGTCGTGACGCTCACCGGGTACGGGGAGCGCTGGGCGGGCGTGGACCTGGCGCTGGGGTGACGGGGCGGGCGCGTGGCGCCGTACTTTCCGACAAGACGTCGGCATGATGTTGCGCCGTACCTCCGAGGCGTGGTCACATGGATACCAGGACCTGGTTAGGTCTACCTAACTATGCCTGCCCCGCAGCCCGAGGAGGCGACCATGCCGACGTCGAAGCAGGATGTGTCCATGCGCGATCTGCTGGCGTCGTGCGCGGCGGCCAGCGCCGTCTCCACGCCGCCGAAGGCAGCGGAAGCCGACGCCGAAGCGGACACCGCCGCGTCCCCGGCGCCCGGCCAGGACGCCACCCCCGAGGCCGGGGCCCCCGAAGCGACTCCGGAACGGCGCAGGGCGGCGTAGACGGGCGCGCGCACCGAGGCGGTACGCCCCGGCGCGCGAGCCGTGCGAGTCGGTGCCGGCGCATCCGTTACGGGACGACGACGACCTTCGAGTTGACCGTCGCGAACGTCCACATCGCGTCGCCGTCCGCCCGCTTCATGCGGATACCGCCCGTCCGGCGCGTCGGGTCCGGAGTGGACAGGGAGCCGTCGACCGCCGCGCTGAAGCCGATCGTCACGCCGTCCACGCTCGTGAACCGCACGACGTGCTCGATCTGGACGCCGTCGGAGCCCGGCACGGTGCCCGAGCGGGACGTCACGGAGTAGGTGCCCGGGGCCGGGTGGACCGTGCTCGGCATCACCGGGAACGTACGCGTCACCCTGTTCTTCTCGCCCACCAGCCACACCCGCCGCTCGCCGAGCGAGTACACCACCCGCACGCCCGTGCCCGACTGCTTCGGCAGGGCGAGCGCGGTGCCGGCCGGGTTCTTCGGCGCGCCGCCCGGCGCGGGGGCCGACGGCGAGGCGGCCGGGGCGGGTGACCCGGCCGACAGGTCGGCGGGGGCATTGGCCGACGCCTGGTAGGCGAGGAAGGCGACCGCGGCCAGAGCCGCCGCGGTGAGCCCGGCCACGAATCCCGAGCTGCTCCTTGCCACGCTGCTGCCCACCTCTCCCACGTACGTATGCGGTGTGACCGTAGCAGGATCACGCGCGTGTACCGGGGGCGCCGTGCCCGCCGCCACGGAGCCGTAGGCTGTTTGTGTGCTCTTGCTCGCCATGGATACCGCCACGCCCGCCGTCACCGTCGCCCTGCACGACGGGGAGTCCGTCCTCGCGCAGTCGAGTCAGGTCGACGCGCGCCGCCACGGGGAACTGCTGCTGCCCGCCGTGCACCGGGTGCTTCACGAAGCCGGTCTGAAGCTGGACGCCGTCACCGGCATCGTCGTCGGCGTCGGGCCCGGCCCGTACACCGGGCTCAGGGTCGGGCTGGTGACCGCGGCCACCTTCGCGTCGGCGCTCGGCGGCGTACCGGTGCACGGACTGTGCACGCTCGACGGACTCGCGTACGCCTCCGGGATCGAGGAGCCGTTCGTCGTGGCGACCGACGCGCGCCGCAAGGAGGTCTACTGGGCGCGGTACGACGACTGCCGCACCCGTGTGACCGACCCCGCCGTCGACCGGCCCGCCGACATCGCCGAACAGGTCGCCGGCCTCCCCGCCGTCGGCGCCGGCGCCCGCCTGTACGGCGAGGTGTTCCCGGACGCCCGCGGCCCCGAGCACCAGTCGGCCGCGGCGCTCGCGGCACTGGCGGCCGAGCGGCTGAAGGCGGGCGAGGCGTTCCTGGACCCGCGGCCGCTGTACCTGCGCCGCCCCGACGCCCAGGTGCCGAAAAACTACAAGGTGGTCACCCCCAAGTGACCCCCGTGCTGCGCGAGATGCGCTGGTGGGACATCGCGCCGGTGCTGGAGCTGGAACGGGAGCTGTTCCCCGACGACGCCTGGTCGGAGGGCATGTTCTGGTCCGAACTGGCCCACGCGCGCGGCCCCCAGGCCACCCGCCACTACGTGGTGGCCGAAGCCGGCGGCAGACTGGTCGGGTACGCGGGGCTGGCGGCGGCCGGCGGGCTCGGCGACGTCCAGACGATCGCCGTCGCCCGCGACCAGTGGGGCACCGGGCTCGGCGCCCGGCTGCTGGCCGACCTGCTCCAGCACGCCACCGCCTTCGAGTGCGACGAGGTCCTGCTCGAAGTGCGGGTCGACAACACCCGCGCCCAGAAGCTGTACGAGCGCTTCGGCTTCGAACCGATCGGCTTCCGCCGCGGCTACTACCAGCCGGGCAACATCGACGCGCTGGTCATGCGCCTGAACGTACACAACGTACAAGGAACTGAGAGTGATGGCTGACGAACCCCTCGTCCTCGGCATCGAGACCTCCTGCGACGAGACCGGAGTCGGCATCGTCCGGGGCACGACCCTGCTCGCGGACGCCGTCGCGTCGAGCGTGGACACGCATGCCCGGTTCGGCGGTGTCGTGCCCGAGATCGCCTCGCGCGCGCACCTGGAGGCGATGGTCCCGACCATCGAGCGCGCGCTCGATCAGGCCGGGGTCTCCGCCCGCGACCTGGACGGCATCGCCGTCACCGCCGGCCCCGGCCTCGCGGGGGCGCTCCTGGTGGGCGTGTCGGCGGCGAAGGCGTACGCGTTCGCGCTGGACAAGCCGCTGTACGGGGTGAACCACCTGGCCTCGCACATCTGCGTCGACCAACTGGAGCACGGGCCGCTGCCCGAGCCGACGATGGCGCTGCTGGTCTCCGGCGGACACTCCTCCCTGCTGCTCGCCCCGGACATCACCTCCGACGTCCGCCCCATGGGCTCGACGATCGACGACGCGGCGGGTGAGGCGTTCGACAAGATCGCGCGCGTGCTGGACCTGGGCTTCCCGGGCGGGCCGGTGATCGACCGGCTGGCGAAGGAGGGGGACCCGTCCGCCATCGCGTTCCCGCGCGGGCTGAGCGGGCCGAGGGACCCCGCGTACGACTTCTCCTTCTCGGGCCTGAAGACGGCCGTGGCCCGCTGGATCGAGGCCAAGCGCGCGGCGGGCGAGGAGGTCCCGGTACGGGACGTGGCGGCGTCCTTCCAGGAGGCGGTCGTCGACGTCCTGACCCGCAAGGCGGTGCGGGCCTGCAAGGACGAGGGCGTCGACCACCTGATGATCGGCGGCGGCGTGGCCGCCAACTCGCGGCTGCGGGCACTAGCGGAGGAGCGGTGCGAGCGGGCCGGCATCCGGCTGCGCGTGCCGCGCCCCAAGCTGTGCACCGACAACGGCGCGATGGTCGCGGCCCTCGGCGCCGAGATGGTGGCCCGCAACCGGCCGGCCTCGGACCTGGAGCTGTCGGCGGACTCCTCCCTGCCGGTCACCGACCCGCACGTGCCCGGGAACCACGACCACGACCACGTGCACGAGATCAGCAAGGACAACCTCTACTCATGACCGTGGTCACCCTCATGTGGGAGGCCCGCGCGGCGGAGGGCCGGGGCGCCGAACTCCTGGAGTGGGCACGCGCCCAGCCGCTGCCCACCGAGCCGGTCCGCCGGGAGACCTTCACGGCCCCCGGCGACCGGGTTCTGGTCCTGACCTGGTGGCAGGCCCCCTGCGACGCGGCCCTCCCCGAACTCCCCGAACCCGCCGCCGACCTGGTCACCCGCCCGGTGCACCGCTGGCGGTTCGAGTCGCACGGGACGGCCTGAGACGCGATCGTGACGCCCCCTCATGGGGGGCTAGCCTCGGACCATGCCGTCTCCGACCATGCCCAGCCGTAAGCTCCTGCCTCCGCCTCCGCCGCCCGTGCACCTTCGGACCTGGCCCGGGCGTGAGGCACTGCTCGCCGACCGGACGATGGCGATCCGCGAGCTGAACCGGCGGATGCTGGGCGGCGGGCGGCTGACGCTCTTCCTGCTGACGCTGGCCGGACTCCAGGTGGGGTGGGCCTTCATCGGCGGGGCGATCGTGTCGCTCGACGGTCTGACGGACCCGCTCGTCGCCATCGCCGCCGGCCTCGCCGCCTGCCTGGGACTGGCCGCCATGGTGCCGCTGGTGATCGTCGTCGTGCTCGGGATCCGCCAGGACGGCACGCTGCGCGCCCGGCTGCTGGAGTGGGCGGCCCTGGACCCGTCCCCGGTCCACGACGCCCGCTTCCGGGCGCCCGGGATGAGCCTGGCGTGGCTGCTGTCGGCGTTCGTGCTGTGCGCGGCCGGGCTGGGGCTGGCGTTCGCCGTCCCGGCGCTGGCCCGCCCCGGTGACACGACGTACCCGGAGGTCGCCTACGCCATGGGCGCGGGCCTCATCCTGTGGGTGCACGGCCTGATCGGCGCCGCCAAGGCGGTCGCCCACCGCCGCCTGGTGCTGCGGCTGGCCGCCTAGGGAGTGTCCGGCGGATCATGGTGACATCGGAACCGGGTGCGCACGCCGCAGATGCGCGTGCCGGGGCACGCGGCCCAAACATGATCCACCCGACACGACCTAGACCGGCTGCCCGATCAGCATCGTCGGTGCCCCCGCCACGCGGGTCAGGAAGACCGTGGCCGCGTTCGGGCCCTTCGGTTTCACCTTGCGGCGCAGTTCCTCCGGTTCGACCGCCGAGCCGCGCTTCTTCACCGTCAGGGTGCCGACCTCGCGGTCGCGCAGCAGGGCCTTCAGCTTCTTGAGGTTGAAGGGCAGCTCGTCGGTGATCTCGTACGCGGTGGCGTACGCGGTGGGGCGCAGGTCGTCCGCCGTGATGTACGCGATCGTCTCGTCGACCAGGCCGCCGCCGAGGTCGTCCGCGACCTCCGCGACCAGGTGCGCGCGGATCACGGCGCCGTCGGGCTCGTACAGGAAGCGGCCGACGGGGCGGACCGGCGGGTCGGGCAGGCCCCGGCCGGTGAGGCTGTGCGGGCCGGGCAGGAGGGTCGCGGTGACCGCGCCGGGGCGGGTGCCGAACCACAGCACCGCCTCCTTCACGTCGCCGCCGTCGGAGACCCACTCGGCCTCCGCCTCCGGCGGGACGGTCTCGTGCGGGATGCCCGGGGCGATCTTCAGCGCGGCGTGCGGGGCCTTGCGCGCCGCGTCGATGGCCCAGGACAGGGGCGGGGAGTACGCCTCCGGGTCGAAGATCCGGCCACCGCTCCGGCCACCGCGCCGCGCCGGGTCGACGAAGACCGCGTCGTACGGGGAGGTGTCGACCTCCGTGACGTCCGCGCAGCGCACCTCGATCAGGCCGGCCAGGCCCAGGGCGGCGGCGTTGGCGCGGGCGGCCTCGGCCGTCAGCGGGTCGCGGTCGACGGCCAGGACGCGGA
The DNA here is from genome assembly GCF_040674455.1 of Streptomyces sp. NPDC049837. Classification (NCBI taxonomy): domain Bacteria; kingdom Bacillati; phylum Actinomycetota; class Actinomycetes; order Kitasatosporales; family Streptomycetaceae; genus Streptomyces; species Streptomyces sp. NPDC049837. The sequence continues at coordinate 224,977 of NZ_JBFAMP010000009.1, forward strand.
TGCCGGCGCGGGCGAGCGCGATGGCGTCGCCGCCGATCCCGCTGCACAGGTCGGCGACGCCGCGCACGCCGAGTTCCTTGAAACGGGCCGCCCGGTACTCCGCGACGGGCTTGCGGGTGGACTGCTCGACGCCGCCGGGCGTGAAGTACATGCGGTGCGCGTCCTGCTCGCCGAACTTCGCCACCGCCCGCTGCCGCAGCCGCGCCTGCCCGATCGCCGCCGTGACGAGGTCGGCCGGGTGCTCGCGGCGCAGCCTGGAGGCGACGGCCAGCTCCTGGGCGGGGGTGTAGTCGCGCAGGGCGGCGAGCAGGGTCTGGCCCTCGTCGGTGAGGAGCGCGGAGAAGGCGGCGAGATCGGTCACCCGGCCCATTGTGGGCCAGGCGGGGGATGGTGCGCGTCAGGCGGCGGTGTCGGCCGGTGGTGGAGGCGGTGCGCTGACAGGATGCGGCGCCATGCAGCTAGTACGACAAAAAGGTCAAAGGGTAAGCAAGCGGGCTCGGATCCTGCTGGGCGCGCTGCTGGTCGCGGCGCTCGGCTCCGCCTGTGCGGGGGAAACCGGCGACGGCGGGCCGGCGGCCGGTGCGGGCGCCGGTGCCGGAGGCCAGGCCGAGCCCGCCGCCGGGCAGCAGCCCCAGCGGCCCCCCGCCGCGTCCGACGCCCTCAATGCGTACGTGGAGAAGGCCCGGCGCGCCCAGGCCGCCCGTGCCCTCGCCGCCAAGAGGTGGGGCCTCAAGGCCACCCCCCTGGCCGCGCCCCCGCCCCCGGCGCCCGGCGACAAGCCGCACATCACCTTCCGCCAGGGCTTCGGAGTCGGTGACCCGACCCTGCCACCGGTCTTCACCACCGTCCCGACCACGGAACGGGTCGTGTTCCTCACGATCGACGACGGCGCGGAGAAGGACCCGCGCCTGCTGCGCATGATGGCCGAACTGGGCATCCCCTACAGCGCCTTCCTCAGCGACTACCTGGTCAAGGAGGACTACGGCTACTTCAAGCGGATGCAGGACCTGGGCGTGGCCCTGCACAACCACACCCTCAACCACCGCTACATGCCCGCCCTTTCGTACGCGGAGCAGAAGCACGAGATCTGCGGCCAGCAGGCCAACATCGAGAAGCGGTACGGCAAACGCCCCACCCTCTTCCGCCCGCCCTACGGCAACTACAACGCCGACACGCTGCGGGCCGCCCAGTCGTGCGGCGTCAGGGCCGTACCCCTGTGGGCGGCCGAAGCCTTCCCCGACCACATGGAGTGGCGCGAATGGGACCGGGACCTGCATCCCGGCGACATCATCCTCACGCACTTCCGGGGCCGGGAGGACTGGAACGGCACCATGCCGGACATGATCCGGCAGGTGATGGACGTCGTCACGGCCAAGGGGTACGCGGTGGCCAGGCTGGAGGACTACGTCTGACCCCGCCCCCGACTGCCTCCCGGAAGCCGGGCCGGCGCCACGGCCGGGCGATGAATTGGCACTCCGCTTGACCGAGTGCTAATCGCGGTCATAGTCTCGGCTCTGGCACTCCCCACTGGAGAGTGCCAACACAGCGACGGGCAGGTCCGGCACCCGCGACGACGGATCCACCTGGTCGCCACCTCAGACAGTTAACCCCGTGAGATCTCCGAAGGGGGAGGTCGGATCGTGACGACCACCAGCTCCAAGGTTGCCATCAAGCCGCTCGAGGACCGCATCGTGGTCCAGCCGCTCGACGCCGAGCAGACCACCGCCTCTGGCCTGGTCATCCCGGACACCGCCAAGGAGAAGCCCCAGGAGGGCGTCGTCCTGGCCGTTGGCCCGGGCCGCTTCGAGAACGGCGAGCGTCTGCCGCTCGACGTCAAGACCGGCGACATCGTGCTGTACAGCAAGTACGGCGGCACCGAGGTGAAGTACAGCGGCGAGGAGTACCTCGTCCTCTCGGCTCGCGACGTGCTCGCGATCGTCGAGAAGTAAGTCACCGCAGAGATTGCTTTTGAGCTGCGCCCCTGGCCCCCGCTGATGACACATTGCCGGGCGGCGAGGGGCGCGGTTCGTTAACCCGAGTTTCCGAGAGGGCTGAATCGCTCCCATGGCGAAGATCCTGAAGTTCGACGAGGACGCCCGTCGCGCCCTTGAGCGCGGCGTCAACAAGCTTGCCGACACGGTCAAGGTGACGATCGGCCCCAAGGGCCGCAACGTCGTCATCGACAAGAAGTTCGGCGCGCCGACCATCACCAACGACGGTGTCACCATCGCCCGCGAGGTCGAGGTCGAGGACCCGTACGAGAACCTCGGCGCCCAGCTCGTGAAGGAGGTGGCGACCAAGACCAACGACATCGCGGGTGACGGCACCACCACCGCCACGGTCCTGGCCCAGGCCCTGGTCCGCGAGGGTCTGCGCAACGTCGCCGCGGGCGCCTCCCCGGCCGCCCTCAAGAAGGGCATCGACGCCGCGGTCAAGGCCGTCTCCGACGAGCTGCTCGCCTCGGCCCGCCCGATCGACGACAAGGCCGACATCGCCGCCGTCGCCGCGCTCTCCGCCCAGGACCAGCAGGTCGGCGAGCTCATCGCCGAGGCCATGGACAAGGTCGGCAAGGACGGTGTCATCACCGTCGAGGAGTCCAACACCTTCGGCCTGGAGCTGGACTTCACCGAGGGCATGGCCTTCGACAAGGGCTACCTGTCCCCGTACATGGTCACCGACCAGGAGCGTATGGAGGCCGTCCTCGACGACCCGTACATCCTGATCCACCAGGGCAAGATCTCCGCGATCACCGACCTGCTCCCGCTGCTGGAGAAGGTCATCCAGGCCGGCTCCTCCAAGCCGCTCCTGATCATCGCCGAGGACGTCGAGGGCGAGGCCCTGTCGACCCTGGTCGTCAACAAGATCCGCGGCACGTTCAACGCCGTCGCGGTCAAGGCCCCCGGCTTCGGCGACCGCCGCAAGGCGATGCTCGGCGACATGGCCGCCCTCACCGGCGCCACCGTCATCGCCGAGGAGGTCGGCCTCAAGCTCGACCAGGCCGGTCTGGACGTGCTGGGCACCGCCCGCCGCGTCACCGTCACCAAGGACGACACCACGATCGTCGACGGCGGTGGCAAGTCCGAGGACGTGACCGGCCGCGTCGCGCAGATCAAGGCCGAGATCGAGACCACGGACTCCGACTGGGACCGCGAGAAGCTCCAGGAGCGCCTCGCGAAGCTGGCCGGCGGCGTGTGCGTGATCAAGGTCGGCGCCGCCACCGAGGTGGAGCTGAAGGAGAAGAAGCACCGCCTGGAGGACGCCATCTCCGCGACCCGCGCCGCGGTCGAGGAGGGCATCGTCTCCGGTGGTGGCTCCGCGCTCGTCCACGCCGTCAAGGTGCTGGACGGCAACCTCGGCAAGGAGGGCGACGAGGCCACCGGTGTCGCGGTCGTCCGCCGCGCCGCCGTCGAGCCGCTGCGCTGGATCGCCGAGAACGCCGGCCTGGAGGGCTACGTCATCACCTCCAAGGTCGCGGAGCTCGACAAGGGCCAGGGCTTCAACGCCGCCACCGGCGAGTACGGCGACCTGGTCAAGGCCGGCGTCATCGACCCGGTCAAGGTCACCCGCTCTGCCCTGGAGAACGCCGCCTCCATCGCCTCCCTGCTGCTCACGACCGAGACCCTGGTCGTCGAGAAGAAGGAAGAGGAGCCGGCGGACGCGGGCCACGGCCACGGTCACGGCCACGCCCACTGACGTCTTCTGACGCCTGCTGAGCGTTTCGAGGCCCGGTGCCCCCGTCGCGGGGGCACCGGGCCTCGGTGTTTCCCGTGCTACGCGGAACGGTTCAGCTCCCACGGCCGCACCGGATCCGCGAACGGCGCGCCCCTCCCGTACCGCTCCAGCTCGTCCAGCGCATGGTCCGCCATCCGGTGCAGCTCGTTGCCGAGCGAGCCCGCGATGTGCGGGGTGAGCAGGACGTTGGGGAGGGTGTAGAGCGGGGAGTCGGGGGGCGGGAGTTCGGGGTCGGTGACGTCGAGTACGGCGTTGAGGCGGCCCGAGGTGAGGTGCGCGAGCAGGGCCGTCTCGTCGATGAGCGAGCCGCGCGAGGTGTTGATGAGCGTCGCGCCGTCCGGCATGAGGGCGAGCTGCGGGGCGCCGATCATGTGGTGCGTGGACGGCAGTTGGGGGGCGTGCACGGAGACGATGTCGGCGCGGGCGCACAGTTCGTCGAGCGTGGCCGGGACGGCGCCGAGCCCCGCGGCCTCGTCGGGGGTGACGTACGGGTCGTACAGCAGGACCTGTACGTCGAAGGGGCGCAGCAGCTCCATCACGCGGCGCCCGATGCGGGAGGCGCCCACGATGCCGACCGTGCGGCGGTGGTTGCCGCTGTCGGCCAGCTCGGTCAGCCAGTCGTGGTCGGCGCGCAGCTCGGCGTACCGCTGTGCGGCGCGCAGGACGCGTTTGCCGGCCAGCAGGATGGTGGCGAGCGTGTACTCCGCGACGGGCAGGGCGTTGGCCGCGGCGGCCGAGGCCACCGTGATGCCGCGCTCCCAGCAGGCGTCGGTGACGTGGTGCTTGACCGATCCGGCGGCGTGGACGACGGCGCGCAGGCGTGGGGCCCGGTCCAGGACGGCTGCGGTGAGCGGCGTGGCGCCCCAGCAGGTGAACAGCACCTCGGCCTCCGCGAGCGCGGCAGCGACGGGGGGCGGGGGCGCGGCCAGGTCGTGGGCGACCAGGTGCGGGTCGGTACGCGCGAGGGCGGTGAGGCGGGCGCGGTGGGCGTCGGTGAGCAGGCGGCCGGCGATGCCCGGGGCCATCGCCAGGAGGACGGCGGGCCGATTGTCAGTGGTGTGGTGCATGGTGGAACGTGAGCTCCTCAACGGCGGCACGGGCGGCGGCCTCACTTGACGCTGCCGGCGGTCAGACCGGCCTTCCAGTGGCGCTGGAGCGAGACGAAGGCGACGACGAGGGGGACGACGGCGAGCAGGGAGCCGGTGACGACGAGGGGGTAGAAGTCCGGTTCGGCGTGGGCGTTGCTGTTCCATGCGTACAGGCCGAGGCTCAGGGGGAAGAGCCGCTGGTCCGAGAGCATCACCAGGGGGAGGAAGAAGTTGTTCCAGATGGCGGTGAACTGGAAGAGGAAGACGGTCACGAAGCCGGGCATGATCATGCGCAGCCCGATCGACCAGAAGGCGCGCAGTTCGCCCGCCCCGTCGATACGGGCGGCCTCCAGGGCCTCGTCGGGGATGTAGCCGGCGCTGAAGACCCGGGCGAGGTAGACGCCGAACGGGTTGACCAGGACGGGGATGAGCACGGCCCAGTAGGTGTTGACGACGCCGGTCTTGCTGGCGAGCAGGTACATGGGCAGGGCGAGCGCGGTGGTGGGGACCAGCACGCCCATCAGGACGACGCCGAAGAGCTTCTCCTTGCCCCGGAAGTCGTACTTGTCGAAGGCGTAGCCCGCGGCGACGCAGATCAGCGAGCAGGCCAGCGCCCCGCCGCCCGCGTACAGCAGGCTGTTGAGGTACCAGCGGAAGTACACCCCGTCGCCGTACTCGGCGAGCCGGGTGAGGTTGCCCGCGAGGTCGAAGCCCTCGAAGGAGAAGGCGTTCCCGGCCAGCAGCCCGCCCGCGTCCTTGGTGGCGGCGGTGACCAGCCAGACGAGGGGGAAGAGCATGTAGGCGGCGGACAGGAGCAGGGCCCCGTTGACGGCGGCCCGGGACAGCCATCGGCTCGGCGGCCGGTGGGCGCGTGCGTTCCTTGCGGCCGGGGGCGCGGTGATCCGCGTCGCGGACGGCGGGGTGGTGACGGTCGCGCTCATGTGCGCTTCTCCTTCCGGCGGCCGGTGAGGCGGGTGACGGCGAAGGACAGCAGCGCGGCGGTGAGTGCGAGGAGGACGGAGGCGGCGGCCGCGAGTCCGTAGTCGTTGCGGTCGAAGGCCGCGGTGTACGCGTACATGTTCGGCGTCCAGGTGGAGGTGACGGCGGAGCCCGTGCCCTTGTTGAGGATCAGCGGCTCGGTGAAGAGCTGGAGTGAGCCGATGACGGTGAACAGCGTGACCATCGCCAAGGAGGCGCGGATCAGCGGGAGTTTGATGCTGAACGCGGTGCGCCAGGCGCCGGCCCCGTCGACCGTGGCGGCTTCGAGGACGGAGCGGTCGATGGCCTGGAGGGCCGCGTAGAAGATGACCATGTTGTAGCCGAGCCATTCCCACAGCGCGATGTTGACCACGGAGGGGAGGGCGCCTTCGGGTGAGAAGAAGTCGAAGCCGATGCCGCCGGACTCCATGGCCTTGACGACCGGGCTGAGCTGGGGCGTGTAGAGGTACACCCAGATCAGCGCGGCGATGATGCCGGGTACGGCGTGCGGCAGGAACAGCGCGAGCTGGAAGAAGCGGCGGGCGCGGGCGAGCGCCGAGTCGAGCAGCAGGGCGAGGCCGAGGGCTCCGGCGAGCAGGAGCGGAATGTAGAGCAGGCAGTATCCGAGCAGGACGCCGAATCCCTCGCGGAAGGCCCGGTCGCCCAGCGCCGCCAGGTAGTTGTCGAGGCCGCTGAAGACGGTCTCGGTGCCGCCGAAGCCCAGCCCCGACTGCTTCTCGGTGAACAGGCTGAGCCAGACCGCGTATCCGATCGGCACCACCATCACCGCGGTGAACAGGACGAAGAAGGGGGTGAGGAGCACGGCGGCGGCGCCGGTACGGGCCCGGGCCCCGGTGCGAGGACTGCTGGCGGGGCCGGGGCCGGTGGGGCCGGTGGGGCCGGCGGGGGTGACGGGGGCGGCGGTGGCGGCGGTGGCGGCGCGGGTGACGCGGGCCTTCATCGGTGTCAGCCCTCGACCTTCAGCCCGCGCTTCATCAGCTCGGCGACGGTCGCGTCGTGTCCGGTCCGCACGGCGTCGGCGAGGGTGGTGCCACCGTTCGCGACCTTGCCGAGCTGGTCCTTGATGGCGAGGTTGGTGGTGCCGGTGGTGGGTCCCCAGGCCCAGTTCGGCTTGATGGAGGCGCCGGCCTGCTCGAAGAGCCGGTAGATGTCCTGGCCGCCGTAGAAACCGGCGTCGAAGGCCTTCTTGGCGACGGGGCGCAGAGCGGTGGCGGCCGGGAAGGCGCTGGAGGTGCCGGAGGCGATCCGGGCCCTGACGCCCTCCTCGGTGGTGGCCATCCAGGTGGCGAACTCGACCGCCGCCCGGGCCTTCTCGCTGTCCTTGGTCACGGCGAAGGTCGAGCCGCCGAGCATGCCGCTGGCGGGCTTGCCGTCCCAGCTCGGCATCGGGGCGACGGCCCACTTGCCGCTCTGCTCGGGCAGGGTGCCCTTGAGGACGCCCGCGCCCCAGGAGGCGCCGAGGTAGCCGATGGTCGTGCCGTTCTTCAGGGAGCTGGTCCACTCGGGGCTGAAGGAGGCGTTGTTGCGGACCAGGTCGGCGTCGAGGAGTCCCTGCCAGTAGGCGGTGACCTTGTTGGTGGCGGCGTCGGTGGTGTCGACCTTCCAGGTGTCGCCCTCGGCCTTGAACCACTGGGCGCCGGCCTGCCAGACCATCGCCTCGAAGCTGGTCGGGTCGTCGGGGAAGAAGGTGGCGATACGGGCCTTGGCGTCGGCCTTCTTCACCTTCTCGGCCGCCACCTTGAACTCGTCCCAGGTCTTGGGGACTTCGACGCCGTACTTCGCGAAGAGGTCCTTGCGGTAGTAGAAGGCCTGCGGCGCGGCGTCGAAGGGGACGGCCCAGTTCTTGCCGCCGAGGGTGGTGAGTTCGAGGGCCTGCGGCAGCAGTTTGCTTCTGACGTCCTCGGGCAGGTGGGCGCCGATGTCCTGGAGCGAGCCCTGGCTGACGAACTCGGGGAGCGACGGGTACTCGATGGAGACCAGGTCGGGGGCGTTGCCCGCCTTCACGGCGTTGGAGATCTTGGCGTACCCGCCGGCGTTGCCGGAGGGGATCTCCTCGAACTTCACGTGGATGTTCTTGTGCGAGGCGTTGAACGCGTCGACGACCTCCTTGGATCCCTTGGCCCAGCCCCAGAAGGTGATGGTCACCGGCTTGCCGTCGGCCGCGGGGCCTGACGGGTCGTCACCGCTGTCGGCGCCGCACCCCGTGAGGACGGCCAGGGCGGTGAGGGAGGCGACGGTGGCGGCTATGGCGGGGGACGTTCTGCTCCAACTGCGGCTGACGCTGCGGCTCATGCTGCGGCTCATGGCGGGGCTCCTGAACGAACGGCGACACGGAAGGTGTGGCCGTGATGATTGAGCCACTCATGAGCGAAGTCAAGAGCGAAAGATTGTTTGATCGAAAATAGATCAGGCCGGTTTCGGTTCGCCGGCCCCGCACGAGGCCCGCACCCGCAGCCTCGGCAGCAGCGTCACATGCCGCCGGGGATCGTCCTCGGGCCGCTCCCCGGCCGGGGCACCGGTGCCCTCCGCCGCCACCTGGGCGAGCCGCTCCACCAGCAGCTCCGTGGCCAGCCGGCCCACCTGGCGCTTCGGCGGGGCGACCGCCGTCAGCGGGGTGTCGGCGAGCGCGGCGATCTCGTCGTCGTACGCGATCACCGCCAGGTCGCCGGGTACCCGTACCCCCAGCTCGGCGAGGCGCTGCACCATTTCGATGGCGGCCACGTCGTTGTGCACCAGGGCCGCGGTCGCCGCGCCCGACGCGACCGCCGAGTGCAGCGCCCGGACCGCCGCCTCGAACCCCTCCGGGTCCAGTTCGGACGGCACCGAGTCGATCACCGGGCCGGGCTCGCCCAGCCCCAGGGCGCCCAGCGCCTCCGCGTACCCGGACCGCACCGCCAGCGCGGTCGGGCTGTCCGTGCGGGCCACCAGCAGCGGCGCCCGGTGCCCCAGCCCCACCAGGTGGCGCACGGCCAGGACGACCCCGTGCCGGTGGTCGGAGGACACCCGGTCCAGCGCGTCCAGGGCCGAACCGGGCGTGGCGCGCCGCTCCAGCAGTACGGCCGGCACCGGCAGCTCGGCGATCCAGTCGCCGTGCTCGGCCTGGTCGCCCGGCGCCCGCCAGCCCGGCGCGACCAGCAGCCCTTCCGCGCCCGCGGCCAGCAGGCCCTCGGTGCGGGCCCGGTCGTCCTCCGGCCGGTAGTCGGAGATCCGCAGGATCAGCCGCGCCCCAGCCCTGGCCGCCGCCTCGCGCGCGCCACGGATCACCTCGGCGAAGTAGTACGTGGCCGACGGGGCGAGCAGGCCCAGCACCGGACCGCTGCCCGGCGCCGCGGCAGTTGGCTCGCCGCCCGGGCGCCGCTCGGGCCCGTTCTGTCCCCCCGGCCACGAGACCTGGCCGTGCACCCGGTCCAGCAGCCCCTTGGAGGCGAGGGCCTCCACGTCCCGGCGCGCGGTCACGGGGGAGACGCCGAGCTGCGCGGCCAGGTCCGAGACCCGCGCCGTGCCGCGCTCCCGTACCAGGGCCAGCAGACGGTCGTGACGTTCAACAGCACTCTCGCGCACGGCGGAAGTCCCCCTCGAAGTGTGGTGGCTCGGTCGAGCGGTGCCCGTCGTCAGACCCTAATCCACCCGGGAGCCCGATCTGATCGAACGGCGGGAGTTTCGATCATTCGTTCCGAAGTTATTGACGTTCGATCGTCACGGCGTCCATGATTCCGGAACTACTCCGGACCGATTCCGGACGCGCGAGACGGGCCGTAGTAGCCCGGGGGTCTACTGCGGCCCGTACTTACGGCCCGCGCGCGAGCTCACACCGCCGAGCAGCCCGCGCGGCACCAGCTTCGCCACACCCATCAGCGCCTTGTAGCGGGGGTCCGGAATCGACAGCGTCTTGCCCCGCGCCAGATCCGCCAGCGCCTCCGCCACCAGCTTGTCGGCGTCCAGCCACATCCAGCCGGGGATGTTGTCGGTCCCCATCCCGGCCCGCTCGTGGAACTCCGTACGCACGAAGCCCGGGCACAGCGCCATCAGCCGCACCCCGCTGCCCGCCAGATCGCGCGCCGCGCCCTGCGTGAACTGCACGACCCACGCCTTCGACGCCCCGTACGTGCCGCGCGGCACGAACGCGGCCACCGAGGCGACGTTCACCACGCCGCCCCGCCCACGGTCCCGCATCGACGCCGATGCGGCCGACGTCAGCCGCAGCACCGCCTCGCAGTGCACCTTCAGCATCCGCAGCTCGTCGGCCATGGACACATCCAGGAACCGGCCCTTGTTGCCGAACCCGGCGTTGTTGATCAGCAGGTCCACCGGCCGCTTGGGGTCGGACAGCCGGGCCTCCACGGCCGCGATGCCGTCCTCCTCGGCCAGGTCGGCAGCAAGGACCTCCGCCTCGATCCCGTGCCTGTCGTGCAGCTCGGTCGCCTGTTCCCGAAGCCGCTTCACATCCCGGGCCACCAGCACCACGTCGCGGCCGTCCGCCGCCAGCCGCCGCGCGAAGGCGGCCCCGATCCCCGCCGTCGCGCCCGTAATCAGTGCAGTCGTCATACGCGGCACGTTAGTGCCCCGCGCGGACATCACGGTGCCCGGTCCCGTGGGGCTGTGGACGATCCGCCGTACATATACGGAGTATCAGGATCCGCCGCCCGTCAGGCGCGCCCTATCAGGCGCTGTCCTGCCAGGCACCGTCCCGTCAGGTGCGGCTCAGCGGGCGTGAGTCGCCTGTGCGGTATAGGCGAGCGCGGCCTCGCGTACCTCCGGGTCCAGCGCCTCGCCCGCCGCGAGTGTGCGCGGCAGCAGCTCCCGCCGGAGCGTGAAAGCCCGGTAGGCGAACTCGACGGTCACCTCGTGGTCCGGCCGGTGCACCACCTCGATCGCGTCGCCCGCCCGGATCTCGCCCGGCTCGACGACCCTGAGGTACGGGCCCGGCGCGGCGCGCTGGGTGAACCGCCTGACCCAGCCCTTCTCGCCCAGCCAGCCCGCGAACGTACGGCACGGAACGCGCCCGGACGCCACCTCGAGGACCGCCGACCCGATCCGCCAGCGCTCGCCGATGAGGGCGGCGTTGACGTCGAACCCCGTGGTGGTGAGGTTCTCCCCGAACGAGCCGTTGGCGAGGGGGCGCCCCAACTCGCCCTCCCAGTAGTCCAGGTCCTCGCGCGCGAACGCGTACACCGCCTGGTGGGTCCCGCCGTGGAAGCGCAGTTCGCAGACCGCGTCCCCGGCCACACCGCTCCCGCCCTCGCCCTTCGGCCCCGGATCGCTCACCCGCACGGGTCCCTCGGCCGGCCGCTTGTCGATGCCGGTGGTGCCGCTCGGGGAGGAGGTGTACTCGACGGCCTTCGGCCGCCCCACATTGACGGTGAGAACTCGCATGGCGACACGCTAACCGAGCCGCCTCAAAGCATCGCGCGGATATTTCGCGTCGGCTCCAAGCGCCGCTTATATTCGAAGGGTGATTGAAGCCCGTCATCTGCGCGTCCTCCGCGCCGTCGCCACCACCGGCTCCTTCTCCGCGGCCGCGCGCGAACTGGGCTGCACCCAGCCCGCCGTCAGCCAGCAGATGAAGGCTCTCGAATCGTCCGCCGGCACGCCGCTGCTGATCCGTACCGGCCGCGAGATGCGCCTCACGCAGGCCGGCGAGGCGCTCGTACGCCACGCCTCCGGCATCCTCGCGGGCCTCACCGCCGCCGAGGAGGAGATCGCCGCCATCGCGGGCCTGCGCGCCGGCCGGGTCCGGCTGGTCTCCTTCCCGAGCGGCAGCTCCACCCTCGTCCCCACCGCCCTCGCCGCACTCCGCGCGGCCCACCCCGGCACCCGGGTGTCCCTCGTCGAGGCAGAACCGCCCCGCTCGGTCGAGATGCTCCGCGACGGCGACTGCGACGTGGCCCTCGCCTTCCGCTACCGCCCGGCCGTCGCGGAGTGGGACGACCTCGTCGTACGCCCGCTCCTCGCCGACCGCCTGGTCGGACTGGTTCCGGAGGGCCACCGGCTCGCGGACGAGGAGGCGGTGGCGATCGGCGACCTGGCCGAGGAGTCGTGGATCGCGGGCTGCCCGCGCTGCCGCCGCCAGCTCGTGGACGTGTGCGAGGGCGCCGGTTTCACCCCGCGCATCGACTTCGCGACCGACGACTACCCGGCGGTGATCGGCCTGGTCGGCGCGGGACTCGGTGTCGCGGTCCTGCCCGAGCTGGCCATCCGCTCAGTACGTCCCCGGGGCGCCTGCACGGTGGTGGTGGAGCCTGCCGTCGAGCGGGAGATCGTCGCCCTCACCCTCCCGGACCTGGCCAAGGTCCCGGCGGTCGCCGCCACGCTCGACCAGCTCACGCGCGCGGCCGCCCTGGTGTAGGGCACGTATGGCGTAAGGCGCACATGTCGAAGGGGCGGCCAGGGGCGGCCGCCCCTGTGGGGCCTTGCAGGGGTGGTGACAGGAACTTGAGAGTCGTAGAAGACGTAGAAGATGAAAGTCGAAGAAGAAACGTTCCTTCAGGCGCTGGCGGAAGTCCCCGACGAGGCCGTGATGAGACGGTTGCGGGCTCGTCCCATGAGCTCCTCGCGCTCGTCCTCGGTGAGGCCGCCCCATACGCCGTAGGGCTCCCGCACGGCCAGTGCGTGGGCCGCGCACTCCGCGCGGACCGGGCACCGCATGCAGACCTCTTTCGCCGAGTTCTCGCGCGCACTCCGCGCCGCGCCGCGCTCCCCCTCGGGGTGGAAGAAGAGCGAACTGTCGACCCCCCGGCAGGCCGCGAGCAACTGCCAGTCCCACAGGTCGGCGTTGGGTCCGGGAAGGCGGGAGAAATCTGCCATGGCGCATGTCCCCTTGGTTCCGGTACTGAGCTGGTGAGTGGGCTGATACAGCCACGACCGTACAACTACTGTCTAAGTAGATGTAAATATGACTCATTGCGAATCTAGCCATAGACACCGACAAAGTGAAGGAAAAGCCGCTAAATGGGGCATAGCTCTGGGTGAAGGAACGGTGACCTGCGTCGCTCTCCTCCGTACGCGCTCCCTCACGTAGAGTGCCGAAGGGGGAGGGCGAACCCGTAACTCTTTCGAGTGACCGTCGTTGAGAGTGCGGAGGCGGTTGAAAGAACAAGCGCTCGGGCAGGTGTCCGGGAGCGTCAACCGCACAGGTGACGAAACGTAACCAGCCTGGAGGCTCAAGGTGACGCGCACTAGCTGCGGAGGACGGCCATGACATCCGTCCTCGTCTGCGACGACTCCCCGCTTGCCCGAGAAGCGCTCCGCCGCGCCGTCGCGACGGTGCCCGGCGTCGAGCGCGTGACGACCGCGGCCAACGGCGAGGAAGTCCTCCGCCGCTGGGGCGCGGACCGCTCGGACCTGATTCTGATGGACGTACGCATGCCCGGTCTGGGCGGCGTGGAGACCGTCCGCCGGTTGCTCTCCGCGGACCCCGGCGCCCGCATCATCATGCTCACCGTCGCCGAGGACCTGGACGGCGTGGCGCTCGCCGTCGCCGCCGGCGCCCGTGGGTACCTGCACAAGGACGCCTCGCGCGCCGAGCTGCGGGCCACGGTCACCCAGGCGCTCGCCGACCCGACCTGGCGGCTCGCCCCGCGCCGGCTGCGCTCGGCCGAGATGGGCGCCGCGCCCACCCTCACCGCGCGTGAGATCCAGGTGCTGGAGGGCATGAGCCACGGCCGTTCCAACGCGGAGATCGGCCGGGAGCTCTTCCTCTCCGAGGACACGGTGAAGACGCACGCCAGAAGGCTGTTCAAGAAGCTGGGCGCATCGGACCGGGCGCACGCCGTCGCGCTCGGGTTCCGCTGGGGCCTGGTGCGCTAGCACGTGACCGTATCGATCCCCGTCCGCCGCGCGGCGGACGGGGCGGCGGAGGCCCGATATCTGTTTCCGGCTCGATGCCGCATCCTTGAAGGGTGGAGTTCCTCGGGGACGAGTCGATCGAGCGGGAGGGGAGGGCGCAGGAGATGAGTTCCGGCGCACCTGCTCATAACGCTTCGGTGCACAACAGTGGACGCGGTGCCGCGAACGAGCGGACGCCAAGGCACCATGGACCGATGCGCGACGACGAGGCGGCCCATGCCCACGGGGCCATCGGTGCACTCGTACACCGTGCGGTCGAAGGCGACGAGCAGGCCACGCACGATCTCCTGGCCCATGTCCACCCACTGGCCCTGCGCTACTGCCGTACGCGGCTCAACCGCCTGCCCGGTGACGCGCGCCACTTCGTCGAGGACCTCGCCCAGGAGGTCTGCGTCGCCGTCCTGATGGCCCTCCCGCGCTACAAGGACACCGGACGCCCCTTCGAGGCCTTCGTCTTCGCCATCGCCGGCCACAAGGTCGCCGACCTCCAGCGGGCCGCCATGCGGCACCCCGGCTCCACCGCGGTGCCCTCCGACGAGATGCCCGAACGGCCAGACGACTCCCTCGGCCCCGAGGAACGGGCGCTGCTCAGCGACGACGCCGAGTGGGCCAAGCGCCTGCTCGCCAACCTCCCGGAGAACCAGCGCGAACTGCTGGTGCTACGGGTCGCGGTGGGCCTGACCGCCGAGGAGACCGGCCAGATGCTGGGCATGTCCCCGGGGGCGGTACGGGTCGCACAGCACCGCGCGCTCAGCCGGCTGCGGGCCCTCGCCGAGCAGTGAGCCGCGCACGGAACCGCGCGGACGGGCCGTGATCGGCACAGGCGGGCCGTGAGCCGCGCGGGCGGGGCCGTGAGCCGCGCGGGCGGGACCGTGAGCCACGTGGGCGGGGCCGTGAACCGCGCGCCCGGGCACGTATGGGTGCGTCCGTACGTGTGAACGTACAAACCTTCCGGGTGATCTTGCTCGTGGAATGAGACACGGCCGCGGGCCGTTAGCATGGACATCCGCACCGATCAAGGCCATTTGGGGAAGGTGTCATGACTGCCAACGTCGACGGAGTGCCCGAGAAATTCGCGACACTCGGGCTGACCTACGACGACGTGCTGCTGCTGCCGGGTGCATCCGAGGTGCTCCCCAACGCGGTCGACACCTCGTCCCGCATCTCCCGCAATGTCCGGGTGAACATCCCGCTGCTCTCGGCGGCGATGGACAAGGTGACCGAGTCCCGCATGGCGATCGCCATGGCCCGGCTGGGCGGCGTCGGCGTGCTGCACCGCAACCTCTCCGTCGAGGACCAGGTCAACCAGGTCGACCTCGTGAAGCGGTCCGAGTCCGGCATGGTCACCGACCCCATCACGGTGCACCCGGAGGCGACGCTCGCCGAGGCGGACGCCCTGTGCGCCAAGTTCCGCATCAGCGGCGTCCCGGTCACCGACCCGGCCGGCAAGCTGCTGGGCATCGTCACCAACCGTGACATGGCCTTCGAGACCGACCGCAGCCAGCAGGTGCGCGACGTCATGACGCCGATGCCGCTGGTCACCGGCAAGGTCGGCATCTCCGGCGTGGACGCCATGGAGCTGCTGCGCCGCCACAAGATCGAGAAGCTGCCGCTCGTCGACGACGCGGGCATCCTCAAGGGCCTCATCACGGTCAAGGACTTCGTCAAGGCCGAGAAGTACCCGCACGCCGCGAAGGACGCCGAGGGCCGCCTCCTCGTCGGTGCCGCCGTCGGTGCCAGCCCCGAGGCGCTGGAGCGCGCCCAGGCGCTCGCCGAGGCCGGGGTGGACTTCCTGGTCGTCGACACCTCGCACGGCCACAACAGCAACGCCCTGAGCTGGATGTCGAAGATCAAGTCGAGCGTGAGCGTCGATGTGATCGGCGGCAACGTCGCCACCCGCGACGGCGCCCAGGCGCTCATCGACGCCGGTGTCGACGGCATCAAGGTCGGCGTGGGCCCGGGCTCGATCTGCACCACCCGCGTGGTCGCCGGTATCGGTGTCCCGCAGGTCACCGCCATCTACGAGGCCTCCCTCGCCGCCCGCCCCGCCGGCATCCCGCTGATCGGCGACGGCGGCCTGCAGTACTCCGGCGACATCGGCAAGGCGCTGGCCGCCGGCGCCGACACCGTGATGCTGGGCAGCCTCCTCGCCGGCTGTGAGGAGTCCCCGGGTGAGCTGCTGTTCATCAACGGCAAGCAGTTCAAGTCGTACCGCGGCATGGGCTCGCTCGGCGCCATGCAGTCCCGCGGCCAGGGCAGGTCGTACTCCAAGGACCGCTACTTCCAGGCCGACGTCGCCACCGACGACAAGCTCGTCCCCGAGGGCGTCGAGGGCCAGGTGCCCTACCGCGGCCCGCTGTCCAATGTGCTGCACCAGCTCGTCGGCGGTCTGCGCCAGACCATGGGCTATGTGGGCGCCGCCACCATCGAGGAGATGGAGTCCAAGGGCCGGTTCGTCCGGATCACGTCGGCGGGCCTCAAGGAGAGCCACCCGCACGACATCCAGATGACCGTCGAGGCGCCGAACTACAGCAGGAAGTAGTCCACGCGCGCGTGGGGGCGGTTCCGGCATACGGCCGGAACCGCCCCCTACGCGCGTGTCGGGGATACTGGTAGGCGCAGACGTAGAGGGAAAGGCCACACATCGTGACTGAGATCGAGATCGGGCGCGGCAAGCGCGGCCGCAGGGCGTACGCGTTCGACGACATCGCCGTCGTACCGAGCCGGCGCACCCGGGACCCGAAGGAGGTCTCGATCGCCTGGCAGATCGACGCCTACCGCTTCGAGCTGCCGTTCCTGGCCGCTCCCATGGACTCGGTGGTCTCCCCGCAGACCGCGATCCGCATCGGCCAGCTCGGCGGCCTCGGCGTCCTGAACCTCGAGGGCCTGTGGACGCGGTACGAGGACCCGCAGCCGCTGCTCGACGAGATCGCCGAGCTGGACGAGGCGAACGCCACCCGCCGTCTGCAGGAGATCTACGCCGCCCCGATCCAGGAGGAGCTGATCGGGCAGCGCATCAAGGAGGTGCGCGACTCGGGCGTGGTCACCGCGGCCGCGCTCTCCCCGCAGCGCACCGCCCAGTTCTCCAAGGCCGTCGTCGACGCCGGTGTGGACATCTTCGTCATCCGCGGTACGACCGTCTCCGCCGAGCACGTGTCGGGCGCGGCCGAGCCGCTGAACCTGAAGCAGTTCATCTACGAGCTCGACGTCCCCGTCATCGTCGGCGGCTGCGCCACCTACACCGCCGCCCTGCACCTGATGCGCACGGGCGCCGCGGGCGTGCTGGTGGGCTTCGGCGGCGGGGCCGCGCACACCACCCGTAACGTGCTGGGCATCCAGGTCCCGATGGCGACCGCCGTCGCGGACGTCGCGGCCGCGCGCCGGGACTACATGGACGAGTCCGGCGGCCGGTACGTCCACGTCATCGCGGACGGCGGCGTCGGCTGGTCCGGTGACCTGCCCAAGGCGATCGCCTGTGGCGCCGACTCGGTGATGATCGGCTCCCCGCTCGCGCGGGCGACCGACGCGCCGGGCAAGGGCCACCACTGGGGCATGGAGGCCGTCCACGAGGACGTGCCGCGCGGCAAGCTCGTCGATCTGGGCATGGTCGGCACCACCGAGGAGATCCTGACCGGTCCGTCGCACTCGCCGGACGGGTCGATGAACTTCTTCGGCGCGCTGCGCCGGGCGATGGCGACGACGGGCTACAGCGAGCTCAAGGAGTTCCAGCGCGTCGAGGTCACGGTCGCGGACGCCCAGCACAAGCGCTGACCCTCCGTCTTCCTGATCAGGGGCCCGCACCGGACGCCGGTGCGGGCCCCTTCGGCGTCACAGGCGGTGTGCCGCGCCCGCCGGGGTGACCCCGCGGGTGTCCAGGAGGAGCTGGGCCTTCACCGCCAGCCCCTGGAGGTCGTACGTCCGGTGGTGCTGGAGCAGGACCGTCAGGTCGGCCGCGGCGGCCGCCTCGTACAGGGAGTCCGCCCGGGGGACGGGCAGGTCGCGCACGCGCCAGTCGGCGACGTACGGGTCGTGGTAGCTGACGACCGCGCCCATGTCCATCAGACGGCGGGCGATCTCGGTCGCGGGGGAGGCCTCCCGGTCGGCCAGGTCGGGCTTGTAGGTGACGCCGAGCAGGAGGACGCGGGCGCCGCGCGCGGACTTGCCGTGCTCGTTGAGGAGCGTGGCGCAGCGCTGGATGACGTACTGCGGCATGCGTTCGTTGACCTGGCCGGCCAGTTCCACCAGGCGCAGCGGGCGGTGGGGGCCGATCGTGTCGACGGGGACGCCGTGGCCGCCGACGCCGGGCCCGGGGCGGAAGGCCTGAAACCCGAAGGGTTTCGTCTCGGCGCACCGGATGACGTCCCACAGGTCGACGCCGAGTTCGTGGCAGAGCACCGCCATTTCGTTGACCAGGGCGATGTTGACGTGGCGGAAGTTGGTTTCCAGCACCTTGACGGTCTCGGCCTCGCGCAGGCCACGGGCCCGTACGACCTTGTCGGTGAGGCGGCCGTAGAAGGCGGCGGCCGACTCCGTGCAGGCGGGGGTGAGGCCGCCGATGACCTTGGGGATGTGGGCGAAGCCGTGGGCGCGATTGCCGGGGTCGAGGCGGCCGGGGGAGTACGCGAGGTGGAAGTCACGGCCGGCCCTGAGGCCCGAACCGGCTTCGAGCAGCGGGCGCAGCACGTCCTCGGTGGTGCCGGGATACACGGGCGATTCGAGCAGGACGGTGGTGTGGGGGCGCAGCCGGGTGGCGAGCGCGCGGGCAGCGTCGGCGACGGCGGTCAGGTCCGGTGTGCGGTCGGCGCCGGCGGGGGTGGGGGTGCAGATGACGGCGGTACGGACCCGGCCGAGTTCGGCGGGGTCGGTGGTCGGCCGGAAGCCCCCCGAGAGCATCCGGCGGATCTCCGAGGCGGTGAGTGAGCCGTCGACCGGTGGCCGGCCGGCCGCCAGCTCCGCCACGGGACGTGGGTCGGTGTCGTAGCCGATGGTGTCGATACCGGCGGCTGTGGCGGCTTGGGCGAGGGGCAGGCCGAGGTGGCCGAGGCCGATGACGGCGAGGTCTGCGGGCATGGGTGATGCCGTCCTTCCCAGTAGCCGGAGTGGACGAGGCACGCAAGTCCTGTGGACAGAACGAGCGGTATGCAATGTCAGACTAGGCGTAAATATGACCGTTATGCGGCATTGCGAGCTGTGGTTCGGCCGAGTGTTGTCCACAGGCGGTGGCTGAAGTCGGGGGCCCGGGACAGAATCGAGTCTGTGAGCCCGACCACACGGGGGCGACGGGAGGCAGCGGTGAGGACAGCGACACTGGGACCCGCCGAGCGCGCCGAGGCGCTGGCGGCCATGGCCGATCGCGAACTGGACGTGCTGGTCGTGGGCGCCGGAGTGGTGGGCGCCGGGACGGCTCTCGACGCGGCGACCCGCGGACTGGCGACCGGACTGGTCGAGGCCCGCGACTGGGCGTCGGGCACCTCCAGCCGGTCCAGCAAGCTCATCCACGGCGGGCTGCGCTATCTGGAGATGCTGGACTTCGCTCTGGTCCGGGAAGCGCTGAAGGAGCGCGGACTGCTGCTGGAGCGGCTCGCCCCGCACCTGGTGAAACCGGTGCCGTTCCTCTACCCGCTCCAGCACAAGGGCTGGGAGCGGCTCTACGCCGGCACGGGCGTCGCGCTGTACGACGCGATGTCCGTCTCCTCCGGCCACGGGCGCGGCCTGCCCGTGCACCGGCACCTGTCACGGCGCCAGGCGCTGCGGGTGGCGCCCGCGCTGAGGAAGGACGCGCTGGTCGGGGCGTTGCAGTACTACGACGCGCAGATGGACGACGCCCGTTTCGTGGCGACGCTCGTGCGGACGGCCGCGAGCTACGGCGCGCACGTCGCCAGCCGGGCACGGGTGATCGGCTTCCTGCGCGAGGGCGAACGGGTCGTCGGCGCCAGGGTGCAGGACGTGGAGGCGGGCGGCGAGTACGAGGTCCGGGCCAAACAGGTCGTCAACGCGACCGGGGTGTGGACGGACGACACCCAGGCCCTGATCGGGGAGCGGGGGCAGTTCCACGTACGGGCGTCGAAGGGCATCCATCTGGTCGTGCCCAAGGACCGGATCCACTCCAGTACCGGTCTGATCCTGCGCACGGAGAAATCGGTGCTGTTCGTCATCCCGTGGGGCCGCCACTGGATCGTGGGGACCACCGACACCGACTGGGACCTGGACAAGGCCCACCCGGCGGCGTCGAGCGCCGACATCGACTACCTGCTGGAGCATGTGAACAGCGTGCTTGCGGTGCCGCTCACCCGGGACGACGTGCAGGGGGTGTACGCCGGGCTGCGGCCGCTGCTGGCCGGCGAGTCCGACGCGACGAGCAAACTGTCGCGCGAGCACACCGTGGCCCACCCGGTGCCGGGCCTCGTCGTCGTGGCGGGCGGCAAGTACACGACGTACCGGGTGATGGCGAAGGACGCGGTGGACGAGGCGGTGCACGGCCTCGACACGCGCGTGGCGTCCTGCGTCACCGAGGACGTGCCGCTGCTGGGCGCCGAGGGATACCGGGCACTGTGGAACGCGCGCGCCCGCATCGCCGCCCGGACGGGGCTTCACGTGGCGCGCGTGGAGCACCTGTTGAACCGGTACGGCTCCCTGGCGGAGGAGCTGCTGGAGATGATCGTCGCCGATCCGAAGCTCGGCGAACCGCTGGGCGGCGCCGAGGACTACCTGCGGGCCGAGATCGTCTACGGCGCGTCGCACGAGGGCGCCCGGCACCTGGACGACGTGCTGACCCGGCGGACCCGCATCTCGATCGAGACGTTCGACCGGGGCACCCGCAGCGCGCGGGAGTGCGCCGAGCTGATGGCGCCGGTCCTGGGCTGGGACGAACGGCACATCGAGAAGGAGGTGGAGCACTACGAGAAGCGGGTGGAGGCGGAGCGGGAGTCGCAGCGACAGCCGGACGACCTGACGGCGGACGCGGCACGGCTCGGCGCGCCGGACATCGTGCCGCTCTGACCGTGCGGCGCTAGGAGGCGCGCGGTGCGGCGGGCTTCGCCGGCTCGTGGCCGCGCCGGCTGTCGGCGCCGCGGCAGAACTCGGCTTCGAGGAGCGCGGGTTCGAGCGTCTTGAGGGTGCTGCGGGGGACGGCGTCCGTATTGACCCGGAAGGTGACGGTGCGTCGGCCGTCACGGCTGGTGGCGGTGCGGACGTAGCTGCCGGTGATGTGGCCGTTGTGGCCCCACACCGTGGTGCCGCAGGACAGGGTGCGGCGGTAGATGCCCATGCCGTAGGGGCCGCTCGCCGACCGGGTGCTGAGCAGCTCGCGGAGCTGGGCTACGGGGAGGAGACGGCCGGAGAGGAGGGCGGCATAGAAGCGGTTCAGATCGTCGAGGGTGCTGATCAGCTCGCCCGCCGCGTCGGCGGTGCGCGGGTCGAGCGCGGTGACGTCCCGGCCGGCGGCGTCATACGCCCGGCCGTGCGGGGAGGGCAGGGCTGACCGGGTGCCGGGGAAGGACGTGCCGGTGAGGCGAAGGGGCCTGATGATGCGTCGGCGGGCCTCGGCCGCGTAGGGCTGGTCGGTGATCCGTTCGATGACGAGGCCGAGCAGGACGTAGTTGGTGTTGGAGTAGGCGTAACGGCCGACGGGTCCCAGGGGCCGGGTCAGCGCCCGCCGGACGGCTTCACGCGCGGTGGTCCGTGCCGTGGGTGACGGGTGGGTGCCGTTGCCCGGCGACGGGTGGGTGCCGGCCGTGGGTGACCGGGGGGTGGTGTCCTTCGTGTAGTCGGGCAGGCCGCTGGTGTGGGTGAGCAGGGCGCGCAGCGTGACGCGTCGGCCGGCGTCACCGGGGAGCAGGCCCGGCAGGTGGCGGCCCACGGGGTCGTCGAGGTGCAGCTTGCCCTCGGCGGCGAGTTGGAGGATGACCGTCGCGACGAACGTCTTAGTGATGCTGCCCGCGCGGAAGCGGTCGGCGCGCCCGATGCCGTGACCGGCCGTCTGGAACCGCGTCGCGGCGGGCGAAGCGGACAGCATCGCCGCGGCCGGGGCGTTGCCCTCGGAGACGAGCCGTGGCAGAACGGTGGAGGGAGGGGTGGGGGAGGGTCCCCCCGACAGCGGGCCGGTGCCCAGCACGAGCAGGGCGGTGACCAGCGGAGCGGCGAGCCGCGCGCGGGGCAGTGGCATCCTGGCGTCCCTTCTTCGGGGCTCATCCTGACGGACGGAGGACCCGGGAGATTCGCCGGTCCCGGAGTGAGAGACAATGGACGCTCTTCCAGGGCGGGTTACCGCATCGCGCGGAAGCGGCAGGCGCGGGCGAGGATCAGGGATCGCAGAGGGGACGCATGTCGGGAGCGGAGCAGTCGCGGGACGCGGCTCGGGAACCTCAGCGGGACGCGGCAACGCCGGGCGTCGGCGCGGACGGGCCGGACACGGAACCGGGCGCCGAGCCGGCCGGGGACGCACCCGTCACGTCGGGCACCGAGCCGGGCAAGGACGCGACCATGAAGCTGGGCGCGGGCCGCCCCAAGGCGGAGGCCGGCGAGTCCGGCGGCCCCTCGGGCAAGGAGGCGGACGGTACCGTTCCCGCTCCCCGGTCGGGCAAGGACAAGGGCGTGAAGCGGGACACGGACCGGCAAGGCGACGCCGCCGGCGCGGGTGACGGCGTGTCGGGCAAGGCGACGCCGTCGTCCACCGACACGTCCGGCGCGGGCCGTTCGGTCCCGGCGGCGCGCTCGGAGGCGGCCGGGGACGTCAAGGGTTCGAAGGGTTCGTCGAAGGACCCGGAGGCCTCCCAGGGGTCCACGGACCCCAAGGGCTCCACGGACCTCAAGAAGGCCACGGACCCCAAGGTCGCCCAGGCGGCCCAGGGCCTCTCCAAGGAGGCCAAGAACTCCACGTCAGCCGACGCCTCCAAGGAGCCCAAGGAGCCCAAGGAGCCCAAGGAGCCCAAGGACGGCAAGGAGCCCAAGGGCTCCACGGCGCCCAAGGACAGCGGCAAGCCGGCCGGAAGGGCCGCGGTGGCCGCGGCCTCGGAGGCCGCCGCGAAGCCGGCTGCCGGGGGCGGTGCCGGTGGCGGGCGCGGCGACGGCCCGGCCGGCGCGGCGTCAGTGGCGGCGCGCCCCACCAGCGAAGGGCGGCTGCTCGCGGGGCGGTACCGGCTCGGCGGCGTCCTGGGACGCGGCGGCATGGGCACCGTCTGGCGGGCGGTCGACGAGACGCTCGGACGCACCGTCGCCGTCAAGGAGCTGCGCTTCCCCAGCAGCATCGACGAGGACGAGAAGCGCCGCCTCATCACGCGTACCCTCCGCGAGGCCAAGGCGATCGCCCGGATCCGCAACAACGGCGCCGTGACGGTCTACGACGTCGTCGACGAGGACGACCGCCCCTGGATCGTCATGGAGCTGATCGAGGGCAAGTCGCTCGCCGACGCGGTACGTGAGGACGGCGTCCTCACGCCCAAGCGTGCCGCCGAGGTGGGCCTGGCCATCCTCGACGTGCTGCGTTCCGCGCACCGCGAGGGCATCCTGCACCGGGACGTGAAGCCGTCCAACGTCCTCATCGCGGACGACGGCCGGGTCGTCCTCACGGACTTCGGCATCGCGCAGGTCGAGGGCGACCCGTCCATCACCTCGACCGGCATGCTCGTCGGCGCGCCCTCGTACATCTCGCCGGAGCGGGCCCGTGGCCACAAGCCCGGCCCGGCGGCGGACATGTGGTCGCTGGGCGGGCTGCTGTACGCGTGCGTGGAGGGCTGCCCGCCGTACGACAAGGGTTCCGCCATCGCGACCCTGACCGCCGTGATGACCGAGCAGCTCGATCCGCCGAAGAACGCGGGCCCGCTGGAGGAGGTCATCTACGGCCTGCTCCACAAGGACCCGGCCAAGCGGCTCGACGACGCGGGCGCCCGTGCGCTGCTCAACGACGTGATCCACGCGCCTGACGAGCCCGTCGCCCCGCCGGCCGAGCCGTCGCCGGAGGTCACGCGGATCGTGCCCCTGCTGCCGCTGCCCGGGGAGGGGCCCACCGCCAAGCCCAGGGAGATGGCGGACGCGGCGGCGGAGCGGATGCGCGGCGCGCTGCGTTCCGTACGCAACGCCGCGGCGACCGCCAAGGCGGAGCCCGGACCCACGTCGGGGCCGGCGTCCACCGGGCGTTCCGGCCCGCCGGCTCCCGTGCGGGCGCCGCTCACCGATGTGGTGCCGCGCCGCACGCTGGTGATCGTCGCGGTGGTCGTCGCGCTGGCCGTGATCGCCACCGTGCTCGCGTTCGCCCTGAGCGGCGACGAGCCGGGCGCCAAGGGCCAGGGCACGCCCGGCGGCGACCGCACGGCGTCGGCCGGCTCCACGGCCGCCCCGGGTGCCACCGGCGGCAACAACGACAAGCCCGACGGCGAGCAGGGCAAGGAACAGGGTGGCGGCGCACAGCCCGGCACCGGAGGCGGGAACGGCAGCGGTGGCGTGAAGCCGTCCGGCGGTACGGGGGCCGGCCCGGGCAACGGTGCCGGGTCGCTGCCGGCCGGGTACGCCATGGTCAGCAACGACCGGTTCCACTTCACCATGGCCATGCCGTCGAACTTCCGCATGACGGCCATAGCGGGACAGAACTCGGGCGGCATATTCAGCGTGAGCGGCGGGTTCCCGCGCGTCCAGGTCGACTTCACCAACAGCCCCGGGGACGATGCCGCCGCTGCCTGGGGAGCCGCCTGGGTCGGCCTCAAGGCCAGTGTCAGTGGCTACAAGCATCATGGAATCGACAAGGTCGACTACAAGGGTTATCCGACGGTCGCGGACTGGCAGTTCGAGCGCGACCAGAACGGCGAGCGGGTACGGGTGCTCAACCGTGGCTTCAAGGTCGACGCGAAGCGCGGTTACTCGATCATGATCACCTGCAAGTCCAGTGAGTGGAACGGTGCGGAGTGCAAGACGCTGCGGGATACGGCGTTCGCGACGTTCAGCCCCAAGGACTGACCAAGGCCCCGTATCGTGAGAGCTCGTAGACCGTACGCAGCCGGAAACAGCGGGTAACTGCACGCGAGACGACCAGAATTGACGGTTTCGTACGGTCTGTGAAGCCGGGGGACAGCGCGCTCGTGGGGAGGCGGCGTCGTGGACGACTACGCGGGAAGGGTGCTCGCCGACCGCTACCGCCTGCCCTTGCCGCCCTCCGACGAGTACGAGCTCATCGAGACGCGCGCCTTCGACACGTACAGCGGCCAGGAAGTACTGGTCCGGCAGTTGCCGTTGCCGGAGGTCGTCGACGCCGAGTTCGTCGACGCCGAGTTCGTGGAGGGCGAGGCGCCTGCCGGGCCGGGCGGGCCGACCGGTCCGGGCGGGCACGCCAGGACGCGCGTGCCGCCGCACAGAGCGCCGGCCGGCCGTGCCGTCCGCCGGTCCTCCGACCCGGCGGTACGGCGGGCCATCGAGGCCGCGCAGGCCGCGGCGCAGATCCCGGACCATCCACGGCTCGACCAGGTCTTCGACGTCTTCGCCGAGGCCGGGTCGCTGTGGATAGTGAGTGAGCTGGTGGCGGCCCGGCCGCTCGCGGCACTGCTCGCCGAGAAGCCGCTGAACCCGTACCGGGCGGCCGAGATCGGCTCCGACGTGCTCACCGCGCTGCGCGCGCTCCACGCGCACGGGTGGGTCCACCGGAACATCACCGTCCGTACGGTGCTGGTGTGCGACGACGGGCGGGTCGTGCTGACCGGGCTCGCGGCAGGCGCCGCGGAGGAGGCCCTGTGCGGATACGCCCCGGTGCCGGACCCGGACGCCGACGACGACTTCCCGCACGCGCCGGGCGCCGCGGAACCCACTCCCGGTCCCACTCCCGGTCCCGCCCCCGCCCCGCTCCCCGCCCTCGCGCCCGGGTACGAGCTGGCCTCGCCCACGCTCCCGCAGCCGCCCGCCCGCCCCGAACCGGCCCCGCCGGACGACCGCGCGGCCCGATCCGGCGCCATCGCCGCCTACCGCGCCGGGACGCGTGCCGCCACCCGCGCCGGCGAGACGGGCGCCGCCATCCCCCTGCCGCCCCCGCCGAAGGGCCCCGCGGCCCCGGCGGGCGGCACCCCGGCCGACTACGAGCCGCAGTGGTGGTCGCAGGCCGCCGACCTCGACGACGATGACGACGACACGGGTGAGGGCGAGGCACCGCGGCGCGCCCTGCTGACCGGCATCTGGAACGACGGCCCCGGCTCGGGCCGCGGCTCCGGTTCCGTTCCGGCGGGCGGCGGCGTCTCCCCGTACGGCACCCGGGACGCACTCCGCGCCGACGCCCAGCGCGGCGCCCGCACCCCCGCCCCCGCGCACGCGGAACCGCCCGCCGAACCGGGCGGCACCCGGCCCGCCGCCCCCAGGTACCGGGGCCCGGCCACGCCCCTGGCCGCCGAGCGCGCCCGCCAGGCCCGGATCGCCGTCGTCGGAGCCGTGACGGAGCGCTGGGCGCCCGAACAGGCCGGGCCGGTCCACGAGACCTGGCAGTTGGCGCCGCCCATCGGCCCCGCCACCGACCTGTGGGCGCTCGGCGCGCTGCTCTACCGGGCGGTCCAGGGCCACGCCCCGTACCCCGAGGAGAACGCCGCCGAGCTGGTCCAGCTCGTGTGCGCGGAGCCGCCCGCGTTCGCCGAGGAGTGCGGCCCGCTGCGCCCGGTCGTCGAGTCGCTGCTGCGCCAGGACCCGACCGAGCGGCCGGACTTCGAGGAGCTGCGCGGCTGGCTGCGCTCGCTCATCCGGTCGGCGCCGGAGCCCGACGCGGGCAACGGCATCGTGCCGATGCCGTCCGAAGACGGCACCCGTCTGCCCGTCGTACGCCGCCGGGGCGAGCTGGTGCGCAGACGCCGACCCGGAGGGGCCGGCGCCGGCCACGGGCGCCACCGCCACAGCAAGAAGGCGAGGCCCGCCAAGAGCCCTGGTACCGCCCGCGCCCCGCGCGCCCTCGGCCGTACCCTCCTGCTCGCCATACTGCTCGCGCTCGCCGCCGCCATCGCGTACGCCGTGCTGTTCATGCCCAAGGCGGAGCCGCAGGACCGGGGGCAGGCCCCCCAGTCCCCGCAGCAGTCCCAACAGCCGCAGCAACCACAGCAGCCCCAGCAGCCGGGCCAGTCCGACGATCCGCAGCAGCCTCCGCAGCAACAGCCCAGCCCGGGCGGCCAGGCGCCCTCCACCAACACCGTCACGCCCGGTTCGTCCGGCGCGACGAATCCCGGCATGGCGGCCGGTTACACGGTGCGTGACGACCCGGAGGGCTTCCGCATCGGTGTGGACAAGAGCTGGCGGCGCAGCCCCATCAACGACGTGGGCCAGGTCCGCTACACCGGCGGTGACTTCACCCTGATCGTCGTTCCCGGCCGGGACACCGTCCAGGCGGGCGGCAGCGACCCCCTGGAGTACCAGCGCACCAAGGAGCGCGAGCTCCAGCCCTGGCGGGACTCCAGTTGGGCGACCGCCACCGGACTGCGCCGGATAGACGTGGGCCGACAGGTCATGGCGGAGGGCCAGTTCACCTGGACGGATGTCAACGGCCAGGAGGTGTACGTCCGGAACCTGGCGCTTGTCGTGGGCGACCGGTACCACGTCATCCAGGTCATCGGCCCGGAGAGCCAACGCGACAAGGTGTCCGAAATCTACCAACAGGCCGTCAAGGTCTACCGCTCCACGCGATGATGCGGATCACGGAGCGGTCTCCTTGGCAACCCCGAGGTTTCGGCCACGGCACAACCCTCCGTAACCTGGCCTCCGAAGGAACGAGCGGGGGACAGTGGAACACTCTCAAGGCATGGGCGCGGGACTCGTACTCGCCGGGCGCTACCGGCTGAGCGAGGTCATCGGCCGCGGCGGCATGGGCAAGGTCTGGCGCGCCCACGACGAAGTGCTGCACCGTACCGTCGCCGTGAAGGAGCTCACGGCCGGCAAATACGTCTCGGAGGCCGACCGGGCCGTTCTGCACGCCCGTACGCAGAAGGAGGCGCGCGCCGCCGCCCGCATCTCCCACCCCGGCGTGGTCACCGTCCATGACGTGCTGGAGCACGACGACCGCCCCTGGATCGTGATGCAGTACGTCGACGGGCCCTCGCTCGCCGACGCCGCGAAGGCGGCTGAAAATCGCCGTATCGACGCGTGCGAGGCGGCCCGTATCGGACTGCACGTCCTGGGCGCGCTGCGCGCCGCCCACGCCGCCGGAGTGCTGCACCGGGACGTCAAGCCGGGCAACGTGCTGCTCGCCCACGACGGCCGCGTGCTGCTCACCGACTTCGGGATCGCCGCCATCGAGGGCGACTCCACCATCACGCGTACCGGGGAACTCGTCGGCTCCATCGACTACCTGGCTCCCGAGCGGGTACGGGGCGGCGACCCGGGCCCCGCCTCCGACCTCTGGTCGCTCGGCGCCACGCTCTACACCGCCGTCGAGGGCACCTCGCCCTTCCACCGCACCTCGCCGCTGAGCGTCATGCAGGCCGTGGTGACCGAGGAGCCGCCCCCCGCCGAGCACGCGGGCGCCCTCGGGCCCGTCATCATCGCGCTGCTGCGCAAGGACCCGGCGGACCGCCCGGACGCCACCGAGGCCGAACGCATGCTGCTGGAGGCGATGGAGGGCCGCACCCCGGCCGCCGCGCAGGCGTACGTTCCGACGCGGTCGATCAGCCGCGAGGAGCTGGCGGCCGTGACCGTGACGCTTCCTGAGTCCGAGCAGGACCACGCTCCCGCGACAGCCACGTCCACAGCCGGCTCCCGCGCCTCCGCGATCGCCCCGACGCCTGCGCTCTCCGGTGCCTCCCGTACCTCCGGTACCTCCGAGCGCCCGCACCCCGAAGGGGACAGCCCCCCGGACCGGCAGACCCCCGGCGAGGGGCGGACGGGCGCCGCCGGCAACCCGTCACCTCGCCGCCGCCGTTGGCGTACGGCCGCCCTCGTGACCGTCCTCGCGGCGGTCGTGGGCGCCGCCGCGGGTTTCGCCGTCATGCGGTACGGGAACGACGACACGACCCGCGACACCACCGCCGACCGGAACGGGCCGGCACCGCAGACCGTCCCGGATGGCTGGGAGCGGGTCGAGGACCCGTCAGGTTTCAGCCTTCTCGTACCGGAGGGCTGGAAGCGCCGGACAGAAGGCGGTCAGATCGACTACACCCCCGACAACGGCCGTCACCTCATCCGTATCAGCGTCGACGCCTCACCCGACTTCGAAAATCCCTGCCTTCACATGCTCGATATCGAGAAAGGGCTGAAGAAGAGGCTTCCCCAGTATGAGCGGAAGGAGCTGCACGCGAACACGTTCCGTGATCAACTGGAATCCTGTCTGTGGGAGTTCTCCTGGGTCGAGAAGAGCGCGAACGCGGGCGAGCGGCGCGCGATCGACCAGGTGTACTACGCGGACGACGGAACCGAGTACGCGCTGTACATGTCCGCTCCCGAGGCCGACTGGCCGGTGACACGGGAGCAGTTCGACATCATGCTGCGCGGCTGGCGTCCCGCCGAGGAGTGACCCTCGGCGCGAGCAGAGGGGATGTGCCGTGTCCGGATCAGGGCAGCAACGGCGGATCGTCGGACGCTACCGGCTGGATGCCCGGCTCGGGCGAGGAGGCATGGGCACGGTCTGGCGTGCGTACGACGAGCTGCTCGGCCGTCGCGTCGCCGTCAAGGAGCTCCATGTCGACGTGGGAACCGCCGTGTACCCCACCCTCCGCGAGGCGCGTGCCATCGCGCGCGTGCACCATCCGCACATCGTCTGCGTCCATGACGTGGTCGAGGAGGACGGCGTCCCGTACATCGTCATGGAGCTGGTCGAGGGGCTCTCGCTCGCCGAGCGGATCGCGGCACAGGGCCCGCTCGACGCCCGCGAGGCGGCACGCATCGGCCTGGCGCTGCTGAGCGCACTGCGCGCCGCGCACGCGCTGGGCGTACTGCACCGGGACCTGAAACCCGCCAACGTCCTGCTGGAGGAGGGCACCGGGCGGGTCGTCCTCACCGACTTCGGTATCGCGCAGCTCGCCGGATCGACGACGATCACGGAGGCGGGGATGTTCGTCGGCTCGCCCGAGTACACCGCTCCGGAGCGGATGCAGGGCGCGCAGGCCGGTCCGGAGACGGACCTGTGGTCGCTCGGGGCGCTGCTGTGCGCGACGCTGACCGGCCAGTCGCCGTTCCACCGGGACTCGTTGGGCGGGGTGCTGCACGCGGTCGTGGAGGAGGACTTCAGACCGCCCGCCGCGGCGGGGCCCCTCCTGCCCGTCGTACGCGGCCTGTTGCAGCGGGACCCGGCGCGGCGGATGGGCGCGGCCGAGGCGGAGCGGCTGCTGCGCGCGTACGCGGAGGCAGGGCGGCCGCGCGGGTACGAGGGGCGCGGGTACGAGGGACGGGCCCAGGAGGCGGCCCCGGTGTCGTACACCGGCAGGGCGACCGGCGCCGCCGGACCGTACGCCGACACCGTCCCGCCCCGCGAGGACGCTGCCCGGTCCGTGCCCTCCGACGCCGTCCCGGACCGCTCCCGCCGCCACGGCAGGGCCCGTGGCCGGGCGCAGCGCGGCCAGGCCGCCGGTCAGGCGCCCGCCCCCACCGACGCCCGCGCCGACGCCCCCGCCGACCGGGTCCCGCCGCGCGGGGACGCCGTGGACGCCGTGGGCGCCGTGGCCGCCGTGCCCCCGCGCGGCGACCGCCCGGCCCGGCGCCGCCTCCGTACGCCGCTGGTGGCCGCCGTGCTGCTCGTGGCCCTCGCCGGGGCGGGCGCGGCGGGCGTGCTGTTACTGCGGGGCGACGGCCTCGGAGGCGGGGGCGGCGGAGGCGGCGACCACCCGACGGCCACCGTCTCGCCGTCCCGGGACACGCCCACCGCCCCGAACACACCAGGCGCGGCAGCAGGCACCGGCACCAGTCCGGGCACCGGCACCGGCGCCGGTAGTGGCCCCGGCCCCGCCCCCACCCACGCCCGCGTGCCAACCGGATACCGATCAGTTTCCGATCCGCGTGGCTTCTCGCTGACCGTGCCCAAGGGGTACGTCCGTTCCACCGACGGCAGGCGCGTCTATTACATGTCGCCCGACAAGGCGTTCCGGATCGGCATCCGCACCCAGTCCCCGGAGGCCGACGGGCCCCTCGGGATCATGCGCCGCGCCCACGCGAACGGCCCGGAGACCTACGTCGGCTACCGCGCCGCCAAGGTGACGCCGACGACGCACAACGGGCTGCCGGCCGCGCTGTGGGAGTTCACCTGGAACGGCTTCTCCGGCTCGGAAGGGGCGCGGCGCACGTTCGACCTGTGCTGGGACGAGGGCGGGCGGACGTACGACGTGTGGGTCTCGGCGCCGCCGGCCCGGCTCGACGAGCTGAAGCGTCACTTCGACACCGTTCTGGATTCGTTCCGGGTATCGCACTCCTGATCAGGGCTTATTTGCCAGCGAACGCTGGCACGGTGTGAGCGCCCCGTGAAAAGCTGTTACCGGCGGGTACCGCACGGGCGTCTTCCGGAATACCCTCGCCCCCATGACGGACACCACGGACACGACGGGGACGCCGGGAACGCCGGAGACGACGGCTCCGCAGCCCCCCGCCACGCCTCTCGGCACGAACCCGGTAGCCCCTGCCCCGGCCGGCGCCCGCACCGCCGCCGACGTGGTCACACCCGAAGTGGTCGCCCAGCTCACCCGTGGCGTCGTCGGCTCCGGCCGGACCGCCAACCACACCCCGTTCACCGGGGAGCGGCTGGCCGAGCTGCCCGAGTCGACCCCCGAGGACGTCGCCGAGGCGTTCGCCAGCGCCCGCGCCGCACAGCCCGTGTGGGCCGCGACGCCGGTACGCGCGCGTGCCGCCGTCCTCCTCCGCTTCCACGACCTGGTGCTGGAACGGCAGGCCGAGGTCCTCGACCTCATCCAGCTCGAAACGGGCAAGGCCCGGCTGCACGCCCACGAAGAGGTCCAGGCCGTCGCCGTCGCCGCCCGCCACTACGGCCGCCGCGCGGCCGCGTACCTCAAGCCGAAGCGCCACACGGGCGTCGTACCGACCCTCACCAAGGTCACCGAACTGCGCCAGCCGCGTGGCGTCGTCGGGCAGATAGCCCCCTGGAACTACCCGCTCGAACTCTCCGTCGGCGACGCGCTGCCCGCGTTCGTCGCCGGCAACGCGGTCGTCATGAAGCCCGACACCGAGACCGCGCTCACCGCCCTGTGGGCCCGCGACCTCCTCATCGAGGCCGGGCTGCCCGCGGAGGTCTTCCAGGTCGTCCTCGGTGACGGCCCGGTCGTCGGCCCCGAGGTCGTCAAGCACGCCGACTACGTCTCCTTCACCGGCTCCACCCGCACCGGCCGCGAGGTCGCCCAGGGCGCGGCCGCCCGCCTCGTCGGCGTCTCCCTCGAACTCGGCGGCAAGAACGCCATGCTGGTCCTGCACGACGCGGACGTCGAGAAGGCCGCCGCCGGTGCCGTGCGCGCCTGCTTCTCCTCGGCCGGCCAGCTCTGCATCTCCATCGAGCGGCTGTACGTCCACGAGTCGGTCGCCGACGAGTTCGTCGAGCGCTTCGCCGCCCGCACCAAGGCCATGCGCCTCGGCAGCTCCCTCGCGTACGGCGCCGACATGGGCTCCCTGGTCGGCGAGCGGCAGCTCGAAACGGTCACCCGGCACGTCGAGGAGGCCGTCGCCAAGGGCGCCAAGGTCGTCGCGGGCGGCGTCGCCCGCCCCGACATCGGCCCGCTCTTCTACGAGCCGACCATCCTGGAGGACGTCCAGGAGCCGATGGCGGTGTGCACCGAGGAGACCTTCGGCCCCGTCGTCTCCGTCTACCGCTTCACCGACGAGGACGAGGTCGTCGAGCGCGCCAACGCCACCGCGTACGGCCTGAACGCGTCCGTCTGGACCAAGGACGGCCGCCGCGGCCACGCCGTCGCCGCGAAGCTCCGCACCGGCACGGTCAACATCAACGAGGGCTACGCACCGGCGTACGGCAGCGTCCAGTCGCCGATGGGCGGCATGAAGGACTCGGGCCTCGGCCGCCGGCACGGCTCGGAGGGCATCCTCAAGTACACCGAGGCCCAGACCGTGGCGCAGCAGCGGCTGATCCCGCTCGCGCCCGCCTTCGGCATGGACGACGAGCAGTACGCGGCGTTCATGAGCCGAAGCCTGCGCCTGATGAAGGCGTTCCGCTTCCGCTAGACCCCTGCACCCTTCAGCCCTTTCGGTACGAGGAGAGCCCATGCCCCAGGTCCCCCCTGCCCAGAATCAGGAAGGCACCGACGACGCGTACGACTACGACGTCATCGTCGTCGGCTCCGGCTTCGGCGGCTCGGTCTCGGCCCTCCGCCTGACGGAGAAGGGCTACCGGGTCGGTGTCCTGGAGGCGGGCCGCCGCTTCACGCCGGACACGCTGCCCAAGAACTCCTGGGACGTGAAGAACTACCTCTGGGCCCCGGCCCTCGGCCTCTTCGGCATCCAGCGCATCCACCTGCTCGGCAACGTCATGGTCCTGGCGGGCGCCGGGGTGGGCGGCGGCTCCCTCAACTACGCCAACACCCTCTACGTACCGCCCGAGCCGTTCTTCCGGGACAAGCAGTGGGCGTCCATCACCGACTGGCAGGCGGAGCTGGCCCCGTACTACGACCAGGCCAAGCGGATGCTGGGCGTACGGCTCAACCCCACCATGACCCCCTCCGACGTCCACCTCAAGGCGACCGCCCAGGCGATGGGCGTCGGCGACACCTTCCACCTCGCGCCCGTCGGGGTCTTCTTCGGCGACGGCAAGGACGCCGACGGTACGGCCAAGGCCAAGCCCGGCCAGAAGGCCGACGACCCGTACTTCGGCGGCGCGGGCCCTTCCCGCCGCGCCTGCACCGAATGCGGCGAGTGCATGACCGGCTGCCGGCACGGCGCGAAGAACACCCTCACCGAGAACTACCTCCACCTCGCCGAGAAGGCCGGCGCCGTCATCCACCCCATGACCACGGTCACCGCCATCACCGAGGCCGCGTCCGGCGACGGCTACGTCGTCTCGACCGTCCCCACGCACCGCCGCCGCAAGGCCGCCCCGAAGACACTCCGCTGCCGGTACGTCGTCGTCGCGGCCGGCACGTACGGAACCCAGACGCTGCTGCACCGGATGAGGGACGAGGGGCAACTGCCCCGCATCTCCGCCCGCCTCGGCGAGCTGACCCGTACCAACTCCGAGGCCCTCGTCGGCTCCCAGACCACCGACCGCCGCTACCGCAAGCGGCACGGTCACAAGCGCGCGGACTTCACCCAGGGCGTCGCCATCACGTCGTCCATCCACCCGGACGCCGACACCCACATCGAACCGGTCCGCTACGGCAAGGGCTCCAACGCCATGGGGTCCCTGTCCATCCTCCAGGTCCCGTACTCGGAGCGCCGAATCAGGGCCTGGCTCGGCAACGTGGCCCGCCACCCGTGGCTGGCGCTGCGCGCGCTGTCCAACCGCCGGTGGTCGGAGCGGACCATCATCGGACTCGTCATGCAGTCCCTGGACAACTCCCTCACCACCTACCGCAAGCGCGACGGCCTCGGAAAGGGCCTCCTCACCGCGCGCCAGGGCCACGGTTCCCCCAACCCCAAGCAGATCGCCGAGGGCACCCGCGCGGCGAGCCTGCTCGCGGAGGAGATCAACGGCTTCGCCGGCTCCAACGTCGGCGAACTGATGGGTACCCCGCTCACCGCCCACTTCCTGGGCGGCTGCGTGATCGGCGCCACGGCCGAGGACGGCGTCATCGACCCGTACCACCGCCTCTACGGCCACCCGGGCATCTCGGTCGTCGACGGCGCGGCTGTCTCCGCCAACCTCGGCGTGAACCCCTCCCTCACCATCACCGCCCAGGCGGAACGCGCCATGTCCTTCTGGCCCAACAAGGGCGAGGACGACCCGCGCCCGCGACAGGGCACGGCGTACGAACGCCTCGCCCCGATCGCCCCCAAGTCCCCCACGGTCCCGGCGAACGCCTTCGGCGCCCTGAAGCTCCCGTTCCTCGGCATCCCGGCGGTCCCGCCCAAGCCTTGAGGCCCGCCTGAAGAGATGAGAGAGGCGCTGCACCCCCCTCCGAGTGCAGCGCCTCTCTTGCTATGCGGTGTCGCTATGCGGTGTTGCTATGTGGTGCGCGTGTTACGCGGTGGCACCGTTGCTACGGCGCTTCAGCGCGAAGACGACACCGGCACCGGCGACGATGGCGATACCACCGGCGATACCGATGGTCGGCAGCATCGAGTTGGAACCGGTCTCGGCCAGCTCACCCTCGACCTTGATCGGGGTCGAGCCGCCCTGCGGCTTCACGTCGGCAGGCTTCTTGTCGGACGGCTTGGCCTCGCCACCGTCACCACCGTTGCTGCCGGCGGCCAGGACCTGGAACTCGTACGCGTCGTAGTCCTCGTAGCACGCGTCGTCCTTGTCGTAGCCCGTGACGGCGAACGCGACGGCGGTGCCGGCGGGGGCGGCCTTGTCGATCGAGATGCGCATCTGGAGGGCGCGGTTCTCGTTCTTCTTCAGGTTGACGACGTCGAAGAAGAAGCCGATGTTCTGGCCGGACAGGTTGCCGCTGTCGCTCCACTGGCCGTTGGGCGCCTTGTACTGGACCTTGGCGTACTTCTCGACCAGGCGGTCGGTGTCGCCCTCCATGTCGTTCTCGTACGAGGCCCAGGTGGCGAGGAAGACTTCGCCGATGTCTTCCTTGCTGTTGTTCTTGACGTTGACCTGGAAGTTCTTCCAGCCGCTGCCGGCGACGATCTGGCCCGGAAGGCCGGAGAGCTTGACGTCGACGGCGGCCTCCTTGCAGATCTCCTCGTCGACGATCTCGTCCTCGTCCTCTTCGGCCGGCTCTTCCTCGTCCTTGCCGGTCTCGGTGCCCGGCTTGGAGCCGTCCTCGGTGCCGGCCTCGGTGCCGCCCGTGGTCTTGTCGTCCTCGGTCTTGGTGCCGTCCTCGGTCGCCGACCCGTCCTCGGTCTTCGTACCGTCTTCGGTCTTGGTGCCGTCCTCGGTCGTGGCGGCACCGTCGTCGGTCGCCGACCCGTCCTCGGTCTTCGTACCGTCCTCGGTCGTCGCGGCGCCGTCCTCGGTCTTGGTGCCGTCGTCCGTCGTGGTGGCGCCGTCGTTCGTGGTGCCCTCCGTCTCGCCCGTGGCGCCGGAGGTGGAGGTCGTGCTGGTGGTGCCGTCCGTCGCGTACGCGGCCGGAGCCGCCAGGAAGGCGGCAGGGGCTATGACGGCGGTCGCGGCGGCGACCGCCATGGCGCGGCGAAGCTTCATGAAGACCTCAGTGAAGTCCAGGCGTACCGCGAGACGCGGCACGGTGTCGTGGGGGCCGACCCGGCGTGGGGTGTCACGGGCGTGGCCGTTGTTTCCGCATGCATGACCTGTGACGGCAGGGGATGGTTGCACGCCAACTGACGAAAACCTTATGTGGGCTGCATCACACATTCCGCTTGTGTGCTCCTGGTGCCCGCCGTGCCCAATCCGTGATCTCCCGGCCGCGCAACCATTCGGCCCGCCCCGTGGTCGAACCCGTGTTCAGGCAATCACACCGCATGCCGCAACAGGGGTTCCTTGATGAGACGCCTTTCCTCCTCCCTCGCCGCCGCCGGGCTGCTCGCCGGTGTCGCGCTGAGCGCCGCCCCGGCCGCGTACTCCGCCGACGGCGCGGACGACGCCGCCACCCCGGTGTTCCTCCTCGGCGGCCCCGCCGAAGTGGGCCTGCGGCCCTACCCGGCCACCGGCGAGCCG
Organism: Streptomyces sp. NPDC049837; assembly: GCF_040674455.1. Classification (NCBI taxonomy): domain Bacteria; kingdom Bacillati; phylum Actinomycetota; class Actinomycetes; order Kitasatosporales; family Streptomycetaceae; genus Streptomyces; species Streptomyces sp. NPDC049837. The sequence continues at coordinate 261,310 of NZ_JBFAMP010000009.1, forward strand.
CAGAGCGCGACCATCGACGTCACGGTGGAGAACCCCAGCGAGGACCAGGAGAACGGCGGCTTCGACGGCGAGTACACCGTCACCTTCGACCTGAGCGGTGTCGTGGGCGTCGCCGACGTCGGCTTCGGCCAGACCGGCAGCTCGGACTGCACGATCACCGGCACGACCGGTACCTGCACCGACCCCTTCGGCATCTCACCCGGCGTCAACAGCGTCGCCGAGCTGAAGATCACCGCCGCCAAGGGCAGCGCGCTCGGCGCCACCGGCGAGATCAAGGTCACTGGCAAGGCCGAGGGCGCGACCTTCACCTCGTACACGGCCGACGTGACCGTCGGCGGCCCCGACCTCGTGATGCACCCCCTGGACCTGAAGCACGAGGTCAAGCCGGGCGAGGTGCAGGACGCCCCGCTCACCTTCACCAACGCCGGCACGGCCGACGCCGACGGCGTACGCCTCACGCTGACGAACTCGCACGGGCTCGACTACACGCGGCGGTACGCCAACTGCGACTACACCGAGACCAAGGGCTCGACCAAGGTGGTCTGCGACTTCCCGGGCACGTTCGAGGCGGGTGCCACCTACACGCTGGCCGAGCCGATCGGGCTGAAGGCCGCCGGCCACGCCTACCTCGAGATCTTCACCCACCGCGTCGAGGAGCGCCGCGGCGTCCGCAAGGCCGCCAAGGGCGACGGTCCCGAGCTCACCCTGAAGAAGGCGCCGACCGCTCCCCGCGCGGCGGACCTCGACCCGCGGGACAACCAGCAGGAGTTCGACTTCCGCGCCAAGAACACCGCCGACTTCGCCGCGTACGGCGACACGCTCATCGCCGCGGCGGGCGAGACGGTCGAGGCGCGGGTCGGCTTCCGCAACAGCGGCCCCGCCTGGATCGCGCACCTCCGTTCCGGCGAGCCCGTCGCCACCGTGGACGTGACCATCCCGGCCGGTGCCACGGTCACCAAGAAGCCGGCCGGCTGTGAGCCGCGTACCGCCAAGGGCGAGTACCGCGAGAAGCCGCTCGGCGCGCCGCGCTACTTCTGCGACACGCCGATCCGGGTCTTCGAGGACGAGGACTTCGCGCTGCCCTTCGAGCTGAAGATCGACAGGGCCGTCCCGGACGCCAAGGGCGCGGTCACCGTGCGGAACACGTTCCTGAGCCACCCGAAGCTCGCGTTCGACCCGAAGGCCGCCAACAACACGGCCCAGCTCGTCCTGAACCCCAAGGACACCGGCACGACCAGCACGGGCGGCTCCACCAGCGGCGGTTCCACCACCACCGGCGGCACGGCCACGGGCGGTACGACCACCGGCGGCTCCACCACCACGGGCGGCACGTCCACCACGGGTACCACCGGCACCACCGGTGGCTCGACCCCCACCACCCACACCGGCGGCGGCCTCGCCGCCACCGGCTCGCTCGCCCTCCCGGTCGCGGCCGGCGCCGCCGCCCTGATCGCCGCGGGCGCCGCGACCTACGTCGTCGCCCGCCGCCGCGCCAACGCCTCGTAACGCCGGGAACAGGCGCCCAACACCAACAAGGGCCCCGCGGAAACGCTTCCGCAGGGCCCTTGGCCGTCAGCACCGGCGTCAGGGCAGCGCCGGTGCCGAGGCAGGCGGCGCCGGGGGGTAGCGCCGCTCGTGGCGGTGGTCGTGGGGCATGAGTCGTGTCCGGCGGTTCCGGGCGAGGTCCTGGCAAGGTGCTGGACCAGGTCCTGGGCAACCGGTGGTGTGGACCTTTGGCGGTGCTGTGGTGCGGGGGACCCGACTCGTGTGCATCGTGCTGGACGGCCGCGGTCGGCGCAACCGTTTGGACCGGATGCGGTCGGCTCCGGGCGTCCCCGGAGCCGACCGCCTTTTTCGGGTGACCGGGCTGCTGTCCCCTGCCGTCCGGTCACGCGCGCTGGGGCGAGGTCCCACGACGTACCCCATGAGGTACGCCACACGCCCCAGCGGAGCCACGCGTGGTTTCTTCGGCCCGCCCCTGGCTGACACGGACAACCGATCCAACGAAGCCCGGGGCGGTGCGGTCACGCGCCGTACGGGTGAGAGCGCGCCCGAACTCAGATGCGTCCCCTGCACAGCTCCAGCATCGTCATGGCCAGCGAGGTGCCCGGCTTGCCCAGCGCGTCCCTGTAGTGGGCGAGCACCTCCATCTCGCGCGCCAGGTTCACGCGCCGGCCGCCGGACGAGATCCGCGCCTCCTGGATGACGGCCGAGACGGCCATCCGTTCCTGGATGAGGCCGATGATCCGGTCGTCGAGCGCGTCGATGCGCTCACGCGCGCCCGTGATCACGTCGGCGGCCTCGTCGGTGCGGGCGCCGGTCCGGTCGGTGGCGTCAGTGGCGGTCTTCATGGCGGGGGCTCCTTTGGTGGTGGGGCCCGGGCCGGCGACCAGGTCCGGAGAAACGACAGGCGCCCCGGACCTTGTCGGCCCGGGGCGCCTGGGAAGTCGCTTGTCAGTGGCTCAAGCAGCACGACCATGGCAGCCGGACGGGCCCGGTGCCATAGGTAAAGACGAAGGTCGAGAGCTTGCGCATGCAGCCAGTATGGACCATCGGCCGAGCGGGGCGAGCCCGGGTTCGGATGGTGAGACAAAGGCCGCCCCCGCCGCGCCGGTAGAATCGACATACAGACTCCTCCCCGCTCCTCCCGCCGGAAGGCCGCCGTAGTGTCATCAGCGAATCCCGCTGCCGCGCCCGACGCCGTACTCGTCGTCGACTTCGGCGCGCAGTACGCCCAGCTCATCGCCCGCCGCGTCCGTGAGGCCCGGGTCTACAGCGAGATCGTCCCGTCCACCATGCCGGTGGCCGAGATGCTGGCCAAGAACCCGAAGGCGATCATCCTCTCCGGCGGCCCGTCCTCCGTGTACGAGGAGGGCGCCCCCCAGCTCGACCGTGAGATCTTCGAGGCCGGCGTTCCCGTCTTCGGCATGTGCTACGGCTTCCAGCTCATGGCCACGACCCTCGGCGGCACCGTCGACAACACCGGCGCGCGCGAGTACGGGCGTACGCCGCTGCACGTCAGCAAGACCTCCTCCACGCTGTTCGAGGGCACCCCGGCCGAGCAGCCGGTGTGGATGTCGCACGGCGACGCCTGCTCCGCCGCCCCCGAGGGGTTCACCGTCACCGCGTCCACGGACGTCGTGCCGGTCGCGGCCTTCGAGAACGACGAGAAGAAGCTGTACGGCGTGCAGTACCACCCCGAGGTGATGCACTCCACGCACGGCCAGCAGATCCTGGAGCACTTCCTCTACCGGGGCGCCGGGCTCAAGCCCGACTGGACCACCGGCAACGTCATCGAGGAGCAGATCGAGGCGATCCGCGCCCAGGTCGGCGAGAAGCGCGCCATCTGCGGTCTGTCCGGCGGCGTGGACTCCGCGGTGGCGGCCGCGCTCGTCCAGAAGGCCATCGGCTCCCAGCTCACCTGCGTGTACGTCGACCACGGGCTGATGCGCAAGGGCGAGACCGAGCAGGTCGAGAAGGACTTCGTGGCGGCGACCGGCGTCCAGCTCAAGGTCGTCGACGCGCAGGAGCGGTTCCTGAAGGCGCTCGCCGGGGTCTCCGACCCCGAGGAGAAGCGGAAGATCATCGGCCGCGAGTTCATCCGGGTCTTCGAGCAGGCTCAGGCCGAGATCGTCGCCGAGGCGCCGGACGACCACCCGGTCGAGTTCCTCGTCCAGGGCACGCTCTACCCCGACGTCGTCGAGTCGGGCGGCGGTACGGGCACGGCCAACATCAAGTCGCACCACAACGTGGGCGGGCTCCCCGAGGACCTCGAGTTCCGACTGATCGAGCCGCTGCGCCAACTGTTCAAGGACGAGGTCCGGATGGTCGGCCAGGAGCTGGGCCTGCCGGAGGAGATCGTCCAGCGCCAGCCCTTCCCCGGTCCGGGCCTCGGTATCCGGATCGTCGGCGAGGTGACCAAGGAGCGGCTCGACCTGCTGCGCGAGGCCGACGCCATCGCCCGCGAGGAGCTGACGGCCGCCGGTCTCGACAAGGACATCTGGCAGTGCCCGGTCGTGCTGCTCGCCGACGTCCGGTCGGTGGGCGTGCAGGGCGACGGCCGTACGTACGGGCACCCGATCGTGCTGCGGCCCGTCTCGTCCGAGGACGCGATGACGGCGGACTGGACGCGGATGCCGTACGACGTGCTGGCGAAGATCTCGACGCGGATCACCAACGAGGTGAAGGACGTCAACCGGGTCGTGCTCGACGTGACGTCGAAGCCGCCGGGCACCATCGAGTGGGAGTGACACCACCACGCGCCTGACCGCTTGACCGAAGCCGTCGCCTACTTCCTGTGGGCGGCGGCTTCGAGCGTGAAGTCCTCGTAGTGGAAGCCGGGCGCGACGACACAGGTGACCAGGACCGGCTCGTCCCCCGCGGGTTCGGCGGCCTGCCAGGTGCCGGCCGGGACGAGGAGCTGCGGCTGCTCGCCGGTCTCGACCGACGGGCCGAGCACCAGCTCCCAGGGCTCGGACGGGGCGTCGCCCTCGCCGCCCAGGGACAGGCGCAGCGGGCCGCCGCGGTGCCAGAGCCACAGCTCGTCGGAGCGCACCCGGTGCCAGCGGGACCTCTCGCCGGGGTGCAGCAGGAAATAGATGCCGGTCGCGTAGGTGCGGGGGCCGGGGTAGCCGTGCGGGGTGGTCGATCCGGTCGTCTTCCAGGTCTCCCGGAACCAGCCGCCCTCGATGTGGGGCTCCAGTTCGAGGAGGTCGACCAGGGGCGAGGGCGGGGTTCGGTCGTCGTCCGTCATACGGTCCGTCATGCGGTGCATTCTGCTCCAGCCGCCCCGTGGCTGCGATCTCTCTGGTCAGTTGTCGTGACCGGCGGTAACTTCCGGCCATGAGTGAAGCCGAAGCACATGTGCCGTCAGCACCTGCGCCGATACCCGTCGAGCGGCTGCACTTCGCGATGCCGCCCACGCACGCGTCCGTCGCCGACGAGCGGGCGTACCGCAAACAGCGGCTGGCGGGCGCGCTGCGCCTGTTCGCGCGGTTCGGGTACGAGGAGGGCGTCTCCGGGCACATCACCGCGCGGGACCCCGAATTCCCCGACTGCTTCTGGGTCAACCCCTTCGGCGAGCCGCTCGCCGGCCTCACCGCGTGGGACCTGATCCTCGTCAACGGCGACGGGCAGGTCGTCGAGGGCACCGAGCACGTGAATCAGGCGGCGTTCACCGTGCACGCCGAGGTGCACCGGGCGCGGCCGGACGTGGTGGCGGTGGCGCACACCCACTCCACGTACGGCCGGGCGCTGGCCGCGCTCGGGGAGCTGGTCGAGCCGATCACGCAGGAGGCGTGCGCGTTCTACGAGGACCACTGCCTGTACGACGCGTACACGGGCGTCGCGGTGGACGCCGCCGAGGGGCGGCGGATCGCGGCCGCGCTCGGTGGCCGCAAGGCGGTGATCCTGCGCAACCACGGGCTGCTGACGGTCGGCGACTCGGTCGACGCGGCGGCCTGGTGGTTCATCTCCATGGAGCGGTGCAGCCGGGTGCAGCTCGCCGCGCGGGCGGCCGGGAAGCCGGTGCCGATCGGGCACCGGGAGGCGGTCGCGACGCGTGAGCGGCTCGGCACCGATCTGGTGGCCTGGATCAACTACCAGCCGTTGTGGCGTCAGATCAGTCGCTCCGAGCCCGAACTCCTGTCGTAGGCGGTCAATTCGGCGGCGCGGTTTTCACCCGGGTGGGAGGTGTGGACAGGCCGCAGGCCGTGACTTTCATAGGAAAGAATTCCTTTTCCCTGTCGGGTGGTTGAGACGCCGGTTGAGACACGGAAGACACGAAGACACGGAAGGGGCCGCCATGGCGGTGCACGAGGCGGGGCGGTGCGGTGGTTGTACGCACGAGGCACGCGAGGAGCACCGGCGGGCGGTGGCCGCGTTCCGGGCCCGGCGCGACCGGCTGGCGCTGGGGGACGGTGTCCCGGACCTCCCCGGCGGCGCGGCGCGGCGGTGGGTTTCCGACCAGCTCGCCGAGCACGCCCGCACGGTCGCCGAGCGCGGCAGGGCACTCGGCGCGGCGTGGCCGCACGCGGTGTGGCGCGGCACGCTGTACGCGGTGTGGGGCACCGTCGCGGCGCTCGCGGGCGTCCTGCCGGCCGTGCACGCGGTGACCGCGCCGGACGGCGGCGGCTGGACCGGGGCGCGGACGGCGGGGCTGGTCGCCGCGATATGCATGGGCGCCCTGCTGACCGGTGCGGCACGCGTGCACCGGGCGTACGGCGGGCTGCTGGCGCCCCTGATCGGCGAGGACAACCGGCTGTCGACGTCCCGGGCGGTGGCCGCCGCGTGGGTGCTCCTCACGGTGTTCGCGGCGCTCCACCTCGCCCTCCAGGGCGCCGCCGGGGGCACGGTCCGGCTGGCGGGGGTTGCCCGGCTGCTGACGGTGCTCGCCCTGGTGTGCGCCGTGGTCGTCGCCGTACGCAAGATCGTGACCGTACGCCTCCTGGGGCAGCGGGTGCAGAAGGTGCGCGCCGAGCGGCCGCGCGCCGCCGACCTGCTGTGCGACGACGCCGGGCGCGCCGGCCTCGCGGACGCGCAGTACGTCCTGGTGTCGGCCTTCGCGGTGCTGTTCGCCGCCGCCCGGCTGGTCCGGCGCCCGGGCGAGCTGCCCCAGTTGCCGTGGGCGCTCGTCGCGCTGGTCGCCCTCTCCGCCGTCACCTACCTGGCCGCCAAGTGCGCCGAGGGCGTCCGCCCGGTCATCCTCTCCGTGGTGCGCGCCCCGGGCGCCGGCGCCCCGGACGCCCCGATCCGTACGGGCGACGACATCGAGATCCGGGGCGCCGGCTTCGTACCGCCGGGGGCCATGACCCCCGCCCACCTCACCCGCACGGTCGTGCGCATCGGACCCGTCCACGTCCACGTGCCGCTCGTGCCCGCCCCGGGAGGCTTCACCAATCCCACGGACACCACCCTCACCGTCCCCGTCCCGGCGGACGTGCCACCCGGCTGGACGGACGTCCAGGTCATCACCGCCTCCGGCGCGGTGACGAACCGCGTCGTCATCGACGTGTCCCCATGAGACGTGTCCTCATGAGACGTGTCCCATGTGTGTCCCCGTGACGGGCGGGCCGCCGCGCTGAACCGGCGCCCGGTCCGCCGCGTATCCATGGGCGGGGATGCCGGGGAGAATCGGCTCTGGGGACCGTTGTGTGGAGAGGCAGGCCGGCGATGACGCACACCTACCGGACGACAGCGACCTACGGGAACGCCGGCGAACCACGCGGCTGGAGGGCCACCGCCTCCCGGTACGCGCTGCTTCCGCTGCGGGTCTTCCTCGGCGTCACCTTCATCTACGCCGGACTCGACAAGATCACCGACGAGGGGTTCATGGCGTCCTCCGGGACCGGCTCGATCGGCGAGATGATGCGGTCCGTCCGGGACTCCTCCGCCGTCCCGTGGCTCGTCGACCTGGCGCTGAAGAACCCCGAAGGGTTCGGCTACGGCATCGCCTTCGGCGAGCTGGCCGTCGGCATCGGCACGCTCCTCGGCCTGCTGGCGCGGCTCGCCGCGGCGGGCGGGGCGCTCATCTCGCTCAGCCTGTGGCTGACCGTGAGCTGGCAGGCCGACCCGTACTACTACGGCAACGACCTCGCCTACCTGATGGCGTGGCTGCCGCTGGTGCTGGCCGGCGCCCCGCTGCTCTCGGTCGACGCGGCCCTCGCCGCGCGGCGGCGCCGGGCGCGGTAGCCGATCCAGCCGGCGACGCCCGCCAGGAGCAGCCCGGCGCACAGCAGTGGCAGCGCCGCGTACCAGGGCGTGTCCCAGGAGCCGGCCAGGTCGCCCGCGTACAGCGCCGCGATGGCCAGGCCCGTGGCGCCCAGGACCAGCCGGCCCGGGCGGAACTCATGACGCCACTCGCGGTGCTCGTCGGACACGGTCTTCTCGCGACCCGGCACCTGCTCATCACCACCCGGTACGGCCTGCTCACGACTCGGCACGGGAGACCTCCACCTGTCCGAGCCCGACCTCCAGGGTGAGGTCGAGCGTGCCTGCCGGGGCCGCGCCCCTGGGCGGGGCGATCGTGCGGGTGACCTCGCGGTCGGGGGCGACGTCCACGTCGTCGGCGGGCTCGGAGGGCAGCCGCAGATCGCCGAGCCCCACCTGGGCGCGCACCTTCACGGTCACGTTCCTCGGGACGACGACGTGGAGGCGGCCCGCGCCGACCTCGGCGGCGGTGCGCGCCGTCCGCTCCGCCGGAACGGCCAGGCGGGACAGGTCCAGGGTGCCGACGCCGGTGCCCAGCTCGTACCGGGGGCGCAGGTCCGCCGCCGTCGCCGGTTTCCAGTCCGTACGTATCCACTCCGTGTCGATCTGCCGGGGTATCAGGGACGCGCCCGCCAGCAGCACGGCCGTGACCACCGTCATGAACACCGTGCCGACGCCCGTCCGGCCCAGGAACGAACCGGCCACCAGACCGAGCGCGAACACCACCAGCGCGCACACCAGGCCGATCTGGAGGCAGACCCCCAGGGGCTGCGACCCCCAGGACAGTCCCGTGCCCAGCCCGCCGGCCACCAGGGCCAGCAGGAAGACCGGGCCGCCGATGGAGCGCGGGCCACGGGTGGCGGCCGCCACCCCGGCCCCGGCGTTCTTCGGAGGGCGCCGGAGGATCGCGTCCTCCACCCCCGCGCCGTCCTCGGGACCCCACAGATAGCCGAGCGGAACCGGCCCCGACGTACCGTCCTTGACGATCGGCTCCCGCCACCACGACGGGAACTCCGGCGGTGGCGGCGCCTTCGTCTCCGGGGGCGCCTCCGCCACCGTGTGCGCCGTCGCCGGGTCCGCCACCGCCTCGTGGCCCTCGACCAGCCGGCGCCGCCGCGACCAGACGGCCGCGCCGCTGACCGCGATGATCAGGAGCAGTGAGAAGGAGACCGTGCTGCCGCTGCCCAGCATCGACAGGAACAGGCCGCAGCCGACCAGCGCCATCAGCAGGGCGATCAGCGAGGCGCCGTCCACCCGGCCCGTCACCAGCCGCCGCGCCTCGTTCTCGTCCTCGTCGTCCGCCGCCATGAGCAGCCAGGCGAAGCCGTAGAAGACCAGGCCGAGGCCCCCGGTCACGGCCAGCACGCCGGTCACGACCCGGAATATCACCGGGTCGAGGTCGAAGTACCGCCCGAGTCCGCCGCAGACCCCCGCCACGACCTTGCGCCGCGGGGTGCGCCGCAGCGGCGGGTGAGGCGGTGCTTCATCGGCCTCGGCGGAAGCGGGGGTCGTACGCGTCATACGTCCATGGTGACGGCCCGTGAGCCCCGTCGGCACCTTCCGCGACCCTGGCCCGTCCCTGATATTGGCCCCAGGGGCCGCCGGGGTTCCGGGGCGGTTCCCGGGCCGGACATCTCAGGGTCGGATGAGGGGCGGCCCTGATGTCCGGCGCCGGCCGGCGTGTGACGATCGGGTCATGCCAGTCGCCGCCCGCCCGCCCGAGACGACCGACGAACCACCCGTGCGCAAGCTCTACCGCAGCGCCGACGGGCGGATGCTCGGCGGCGTCGCCCGAGGCCTGGCCGGGCACCTCGGGCTGCCCGTCATCTGGGTGCGCCTGGTCTTCCTCGCCCTCTTCATGGCCGACGGCCTCGGCGTGCTCGTCTACGCCGTCTTCTGGATCGTCGTCCCCCTGGGCGTCGGCGGCAGGTCCGCCGAACCGCGCTCGGTCTTCGAGACCACGCCCGACGGGCGGCGCCGGCTCCGCAAGCCCGACAAGGGCCAGATCGTCGCGCTCATCGCACTCACCGTCGGCGCGGTCGGCTTCGTCACCAGCGTCGACCTCGGCGGCAACGCCAACCGGTACGTGTGGCCGACCCTGCTCGTCGGCGTCGGCGTCGTCCTGGTGTGGCGGCAGGTGGACAACGCGCGGCGGGCGAGCTGGACCGAGCCCGGCCGGCGCAAGCGGCTCTTCCAGCTCGTACGGGGCCTGGCCGGGGTGGCGCTCGTCGGCATGGGCCTGACCGTCTTCATGGTGGTGCGCGGCTCGGCCGCCCAGCTCGGCACCGCGCTCACCGCCGCGATAGCCGTCCTCGCCGGGATGGCCCTGCTCGCCGGACCCTGGCTGGTGCGGATGTCGCAGGACCTGTCCGAGGAGCGCACCATGCGCATCCGCGCCCAGGAGCGGGCCGAGGTCGCCGCCCATGTGCACGACTCCGTCCTGCACACCCTCACCCTGATACAGCGCAACGCCGACGACCCAGGCGAGGTCCGCCGGCTCGCCCGCGCGCAGGAGCGCGAGCTGCGCAACTGGCTGTACCGGCCGGAGGGCACCGGCAAGGACGAGGACCAGGAGCCGGACACCCTGGCCGAGGCGGTCAAGAAGACCGCCGCCGAGGTCGAGGACAAGCACGGCGTGCCCCTGGAGGTCGTGGTCGTCGGCGACTGCCCGCTCGACGAGAGACTGGCCGCCCAGATGCAGGCCGCGCGCGAAGCCATGGTCAACGCCGCCAAGTACGGTGGCCAGGGAGGGGCGGTGCAGGTGTACGCGGAGGTGGAGGGCCGGACGGTCTTCGTGTCCGTACGGGACCGGGGCCCGGGCTTCGACCTCGATTCCGTACCCGCCGACCGGATGGGCGTACGAGAATCGATCATCGGCCGGATGCGGCGCAACGGCGGCACCGCGCGGCTGCGGTCGGTGCCGGGCGACGGCACCGAAGTGGAGCTGGAGATGGAGAGGGCGGACGGATGACCGAGGACACGACCACACAGGCGGATCCGGGGCGGCGGGTACGCGTCGTCCTGGTGGACGACCACCGGATGTTCCGCACCGGCGTCCAGGCCGAGATCGGCCGGACCGAGACGACGGGCGTCGAGGTGGTCGGCGAGGCCGCCGACGTCGACCAGGCGGTCGCCGTGATCACCGCGACCCGCCCCGAGGTGGTGCTCCTCGACGTCCACCTGCCGGGCGGCGGCGGCGTCGAGGTGCTGCGCCGCTGCGCGAGCCTGATGAGCGCCCCCGAGAACCCGGTGCGGTTCCTGGCCCTGTCCGTGTCGGACGCCGCCGAGGACGTCATCGGTGTCATCCGGGGCGGCGCGCGCGGGTACGTCACCAAGACGATCACGGGGACCGACCTGGTCGACTCGATCTTCCGCGTCCAGGAGGGCGACGCCGTGTTCTCGCCCCGGCTGGCCGGCTTCGTGCTGGACGCGTTCGCCTCGACGGACGCCCCGCCGGTCGACGAGGACCTGGACCGGCTCACGCAGCGGGAGCGGGAGGTGCTCCGGCTGATCGCGCGCGGATACGCGTACAAGGAGATCGCCAAGCAGCTCTTCATCTCGGTGAAGACGGTGGAGTCGCACGTCTCGGCGGTGCTGCGCAAGCTCCAGCTCTCCAACCGCCACGAGCTCACCCGCTGGGCGACGGCCCGCCGCCTGGTCTGACTCCGCCCGCCTGGTATGACCCCGGCTGGGGCCCGTCGGGCGCAGTCGGGAGGATTTGTGAGGTAACCGGTACATAGGAGCGGCAACCAGTACGGCACAGGTCCCCTCCTACTCACCGTGATGAGCCTGACAGGTACTCCCTTCTTCGTGACTGCGGTCGTGCTGGCCGTGATCGCCGTCCTGCTGCCCCTGGCGATGTGGAGCCGTGTGCGCGGCCCCGCCGTCGTCCGGGGTGCTCTGCGGCTGGGCATGGTGGCCTTCGCCCAGCTCACGGCGATCGTCGTGGTCTTCGTTGCGGTGAACAACGTCAACGGGCTGTACGACAGTTGGGACGACCTGCTGGGCACCAGCGACCACGTCGACTCCGCCATCGACCTCGGCCCCGACGGCCTGGGCGGCAAGCGCATCTCCGACCTGCCGAAGGTCAAGCAGACCTTCACCCGCGTCGACGACCCCACCATGGGCCCCGGCGTACAGAAGACGGTCCTGAAGGGCCAGATATCGGGTGTGAAGGCCGAGGTGTACGTGTGGCTCCCGCCGCAGTACGACGACCCCGCCTACAAGGACAAGAAGTTCCCCGTCGTGGAGCTGCTCTCGGGCTTCCCCGGCTCGCCGAAGTCCTGGTTCGTCGGCATGCACGTCACCAGGCAGGTGGAGCCGCTGATGCGCAACGGCACCGTCGAGCCGTTCATCCTCGTGGCGCCGCGCAGCCACCTCCTCGGCCACACCGACACCGGCTGCGCCAACGTACCCGGCAAGATCAACGCCGACACCTGGCTCAGCGTCGACGTGCGCAAGATGGTCACGGACAACTTCCGGGCCTCCGACAAGGCCGACGGCTGGGCGGTCGCCGGATTCTCGTCGGGCGCCCACTGCGCCACCAAGCTGACCATCGCCCACCCCGACCGCTACCGCTTCGGCGTCAGCATGTCCGGCTACAACGACCCGGCCGCCGAGCCGTCCTCGCTCACCGGCAAGGACCCCGAGCTGCGGCACGCGCACAACCCGCTCAACATGCTCAGGTCCGCCCCGGTCCCGCCCCGCGTCACGCTGCTGCTCACCGGCGACGGGGGCGACGGCTACCAGCAGGGCGTCGCGCTGCGGGAGGCCTCCAAGCCGCCGACGCGCGTGGACGTCCAGCAGGTCTACGGCGGTCACCGCGTCAGCACGTGGGTGCGCGAGGTGCCGTCGGTCTTCCAGTGGCTGACCCAGCAGTTCCGCACGGAGGCCGCCGGCGCGGGTGCCGGACAGGGCACGAGCCACGGCACGGGTACGGGGACGGGTGCCGCCTCCGGCGGCGGTGCGGGTACGGGTGCCGCCTCCGGTGCCGGTACGGGAGCCTGATCCCGGTATTCAGTGGGAATTTCCGTCACGCCACGCGCGTGGCGCCCGCCCACGGCATCTCGTCGATCGGCGCGATCCGCACCGGGGCGCCCGGGCGGGGGGCGTGGATCATCTTGCCGTCGCCGATGTAGAGACCGACGTGGCTCACGCCGGAGTAGAAGAACACGAGGTCGCCGGGGGCGAGCGCGGAGCGGGGCACGCGCCGGCCGGCGTCGATCTGGGTGTACGTGGTGCGGGGCAGCGACACCCCGGCGGAGCGCCAGGCGGCCTGGGTGAGCCCCGAGCAGTCGAAGGCCGACGGGCCGGTCGCTCCCCACACGTACGGCTTGCCCAAGGCGCCGTACGCGTACGAGACGGCCTGCGCCGCGCGCGGGTTGGGGGCCGGGACCGGGCCTCGCGGCGCGGTGCCCGGTGCGGTACGGGACGGGGCGTCGTACGCGGCGCGCTGGGCGGCGGTGAGCCGGGCGAGGAGCTTCTCGGCGGCGGCGATCCGGGACCGCACGGTGGCCTTGTGGCGGCCCAGTTCGGCCTGGCGGGCCGTGAGGTCGCGCTGCCGTCCGGCGGCCTCGGCGCGCAGCCGGGCCAGCTCGGTGACCTGGTTCCGGGCGGCGGTGACCGCCGTGGCCTGGCGGTCACCGACCCGTTCCGCGAGGGCGGCGCCCTCCAGGTACGTACCGGGGTCGGTGGAGAGCGCGAGCTGGGCGGCCGGGTCGAGGCCGCTGTTGCGGTACTGGGCGGTGGCTATGGAGCCGAGCGCGTTGCGGGCGGCGTTGAGCCGGTCGGTCCGGCGGGCGGCCTCGTCGCGCAGCGCGTCCAGTGCGGCCCGGGCCCGGTCCGTCTCCTCCTTGGCGCCGTTGTACTTCTCGGCGGCCTCCTCGGCCTCCTGGTACAGCCGGTCGACCCTCGCCTTCACCTGGGCGGGCGTGAGGTGGGGCTCGGCGTGCCCGGAACCCTCGAAGGCGGTGGCGGTGGCCGCCCCGGCGAGCGCGAGGGTGACGGCCGTGCGGCCGCTCAGAGGGTGCTGCCTGGGTTTCCGGTGCGCTGCCACGGGTACGGTCACTTCCCTTCGGGTGGAGCCTGGGGGCGCCTGGGGGAGGACGCTAAACCTGGGGGTCACGGCCGGGCGGTGGCATGACCGCAGTTGGCCGCAGGTGAGGGTTCAGGGAGCGGATCCGACAGAAGACACTCGCTCGGAATCCCACATTCCGTATCAGTCGTGACCGATGCGACGAATGAGGCAACCCTGACCGGCAGCCGGTGGTATTGCCCCGGCTAGGCTCCGCCCCATGGACGTACTCATCAATGTCTTCGTCGCGCTGCACATCATCGGTATCGCCGCCCTCCTGGGCGGCTTCATGACCCAGATGAAGGCGATGGGCGAGGGTACGGCGCGCTTCGGCCCGGCGATGCTGCACGGGGCCCTGACCATGCTCGTCACGGGCGTGATCCTGGTCGGCCTCAACCAGGCCGACGACCAGACCGTGAACAACATCAAGATCGGCGTGAAGCTGGCGATCCTGGTGGTCATCCTCGGCCTGGTCTACGTCAAGCGGGACGAGGAACGGGTCGACAAGGCGGTCTTCGGCGCCGTGGGCGGCCTGACGATGGCGAACATCTTCATCGCCACCGTCTGGACCTGACCCGGCTCGCAAGCGCCCGGCCTGTCAGGCCGGGCGCACGCTGCTGTGGATGGGCATGTAGTAGATGGACTCCTCGCGGACGTTGGCACCGGGCCTGGGGGCGTGGATCATCTTCCCGTCGCCCTTGTAGATGCCGACGTGGCTGATGTCGTCGTAGAAGAACACCAGGTCGCCGGGGCGCAGGTCCTCCGTGGCGACCCTCGTGCCGGCCTTCACCTGATCCCACGTCGTACGGGGCAGGTCGACGCCCGCCGCCCGCCACGCGGCCTGGGTGAGCCCGGAGCAGTCGTACGAGCTCGGGCCGGTCGCCCCCCACACGTACGGCTTGCCCATCTGTGCCTCCGCGAAGGCGAGGACCTTGCCGGCCTTCGCGGTGTAGCCGCCGTCCCCCTCCGGCTGCCGGTCCTCCTGCTGCCGCTCCTCGTGGCGTTTCCGGGCCTCTTCCGCCTCCGCCCGCGCCTTCTCCTCCGCCCGCGCCTTCTCCTCGGCCCGCGTCTTGTCCTCGGCCCGGCGGCGGGCCTCCTCCTCCCGCTCGCGCTCCAGCTCGGCCGGCCGCGCCCGCTCCTCGGCCGTCAACCGCGCCAGCAGCGCCCGCGCCTCGCTCAGTTGCCGCTGCACGGTCTGCTTGGTGGTACGGAGTGAGGCCTGCGAGGCGCTGAGCGACTCCAGTTGCCGCGTCGCCTCCGCCCGCTGCTCCGCGGCCTCGGCCTGCTGCGTCCGGTAATCGGTCAGTGTCTCGTGCTGCCGCTCGGTGAGCCGGTCCATGAGCTGCGCCTGGTCCACGAACGCCTGCGGGCTGTCCGAGAAGACCAGCGACGCGGTCGGGCCCAGCCCGCCGGAGCGGTACTGGGCGGCCGCGTAGCTGCCGAGGGTGCGGCGCGACTCGTTCAGCGCTTCCGTTCGCCGAGCGGCCTCGTCGAGCATCCCGCCGACCTCGCGCCGCTGCTGGTCCGTGGCCTCCTTGGCCTTGTTGTACTGCTGCGTCGCCGTGCCCGCCTGGCGGTAGAGGTCGTCGACCTTTCTCCGGACCTCCTCGGCCGTCGGGCCCCGGTCCGGGTCGCTCGCGGGCGCGGCCGGTGCGGCCGGCGCGGCGGTCGCGCTCTGTGACGACAGGAGCGTGACCGAGGCCAGGGCGGCGGCCGTCGTGACGCCGACGGCGGGGGAGTGGGCATGCAGGGTCTGCAAGGTGCGCGATGCGCGCGGCTTGCGATGCGACGCCAAGGCCGGCATCTCCTTCCGTGGACCGCCTACCGGGTTAGCTGTCAGGTTCGGGCGGAACGGAAGGTGCCCTACGGCCGTGCCCGAGGGGCTGCGGGCCGATTCACCTCGGTCGTACGTGATGGGTCCCCGGTTCCGAACTGCCATGAGAGCAGCACGAATTCGGCGTGGGCGATCCGATTGGCGTGGTTCGCCGATGAGAGAACGGACCGCTTGGGCGAGCACGCTAGCCAACCTGTGGTGGTGCTGTGAAGGATGATGTTCGATATGCCCGATACGTTTTCGTGACCTTGGCGTGATGTCGCCGACTCGGTACGGAGGGTGACGAATCGGGCCTGTTTCGGGTACGTCCACGGCTGTCGGCCGGTTCGTCCACGGCTGTCAGTGGGGCGGCCTAGACTCGATAGGCGATGAGCAGCCTCTTTGACGACAGCTTCCTGGCGGACCTCCGGAACCACACCTCCGAGGAGCCCCCGCCGCCGCCCGAGGACTCCGAGGGCCCCGGGGACGCCCCGGCCGCGGAGGAGGTCCCGCACGACCTCTTCGGGGACCGCTTCGACGTGCCCCCGCCGCGGGACACGCACTACCGCGACGGCGCCCCGCGCCCCGTCGTCGACCCCGCCGCGCTGCTGGAGGGGCTGAACGACCAGCAGCGCGCCGCCGTCGTGCACACCGGCTCGCCGCTGCTCATCGTCGCCGGTGCCGGATCCGGCAAGACCCGGGTGCTGACCCACCGCATCGCCCACCTGCTGGCCACCCGCCACGTCCACCCGGGCCAGATACTGGCGATCACCTTCACCAACAAGGCCGCCGGTGAGATGAAGGAGCGCGTCGAGCAGCTCGTCGGCCCGCGCGCCAACGCCATGTGGGTCATGACCTTCCACAGCGCGTGCGTCCGCATCCTGCGCCGCGAGTCGAAGAGGCTCGGCTTCACGTCGTCCTTCTCGATCTACGACGCCGCCGACTCCAAGCGGCTGATGTCGCTGGTCTGCCGCGACCTGGACCTCGACCCGAAGAAGTTCCCGCCGAAGTCCTTCAGCGCCAAGATCTCGAACCTGAAGAACGAGCTGATCGACGAGGAGACATTCGCCGACCAGGCCGCCGACGGATTCGAGAAGACCCTCGCCGAGGCGTACCGGATGTACCAGGCGCGGCTGCGCGAGGCCAACGCCCTGGACTTCGACGACATCATCATGACGACGGTCCACCTGCTCCAGGCGTTCCCGGACGTCGCCGAGCACTACCGCCGCCGCTTCCGCCACGTCCTCGTCGACGAGTACCAGGACACCAACCACGCCCAGTACACCCTCGTCCGCGAGCTGGTCGGCACCGGGTACGAGGACCTGGACCCGGCCGAGCTGTGCGTCGTCGGTGACGCCGACCAGTCGATCTACGCCTTCCGTGGCGCGACCATCCGCAACATCCTCCAGTTCGAGGAGGACTACCCGGACGCGACCACCATCCTGCTGGAGCAGAACTACCGCTCCACGCAGACGATCCTGTCCGCCGCCAACGCGGTGATCGAGCGCAACGAGAGCCGCCGCCCCAAGAACCTGTGGACCAACGCCGGCGAGGGCGCCCGCATCATCGGGTACGTCGCGGACACCGAGCACGACGAGGCGCAGTTCGTCGCCGACGAGATCGACCGGCTGACGGACGCGGGCGAGGCGAAGGCCGGCGACGTCGCCGTCTTCTACCGGACGAACGCCCAGTCCCGTGTGTTCGAGGAGATCTTCATCCGCGTCGGCCTGCCGTACAAGGTCGTCGGCGGCGTCCGCTTCTACGAGCGCAAGGAAGTCCGGGACGTGCTGGCGTACCTGCGCGTGCTGGCCAACCCCGAGGACAACGTCCCGCTGCGCCGCATCCTCAACGTCCCCAAGCGCGGCATCGGCGAGCGCGCCGAGGCGATGATCGACGCGCTGGCGCTGCGCGAGAGGATCACCTTCCCGCAGGCGCTGCGCCGCGTCGACGAGGCGTACGGCATGGCGGCGCGCTCGGCCAACGCCGTGAAGCGGTTCAACACGCTGATGGACGAGCTGCGGACCGTCGTGGAGTCCGGTGCCGGACCGGCGGTGGTCCTGGAGGCCGTCCTGGAGCGGACGGGATACCTCGCCGAGCTCCAGGCCTCCACCGACCCGCAGGACGAGACCCGCATCGAGAACCTCCAGGAGCTCGCCGCCGTGGCCCTGGAGTTCGAGCAGGAGCGCGGTGAGGAGCCCGGCACCCTGGCCGAGTTCCTGGAGCAGGTGGCCCTCGTCGCCGACTCCGACCAGATCCCCGACGAGGACGAGGAAGGCTCCGGCGTCATCACGCTGATGACGCTGCACACCGCCAAGGGCCTGGAGTTCCCGGTGGTCTTCCTGACCGGCATGGAGGACGGCGTCTTCCCGCACATGCGCGCCCTCGGCCAGACCAAGGAGCTGGAGGAGGAGCGGCGCCTGGCGTACGTGGGCATCACGCGCGCCCGCGAGCGGCTCTACCTGACGCGGTCGACGATGCGCAGCGCGTGGGGCCAGCCCTCGTACAACCCGCCGTCGCGGTTCCTGGAGGAGATCCCGGGACAGCACCTGGAGTGGAAGCGTACGGGCGCGATGGCCAAGCCCGCCGGACCGACGTCCGGGATCGCCTCGTCCCTGTCCTCGTCGCTCTCGGCCCGCTCCCGGTCCGGCCCTTCGGGCTTCGCCACGCGGCGTACGTCCGACAAGCCGGTGATCTCGCTGGCGGTCGGGGACCGGGTGACGCACGACCAGTTCGGGCTCGGGACCGTGATGGCGGTGACGGGCGCGGGCGCCGACGCGCAGGCGACGATCGACTTCGGGGACGAGAAGCCGAAGCGGCTGCTGCTGCGGTACGCGCCGGTCGAGAAGCTGTAGGAGTCGCTCAGCTCGTCGGGTCGAGGCCGTGGCTGCGCAGCCACGGCAGCGGGTCGATCGCGGCGCCGCCGCCGGGCCGTACCTCGAAGTGGAGGTGCGGTCCGGTGGAGTTGCCGGAGTTGCCCGAGTACGCGATGACCTCGCCGGCCTTGACCTCGCCGGAGCGGATCTTGGTGCTGCTGAGGTGGCAGTACCAGGTCTCGGTGCCGTCCTTGGCGGTCACGATCGCCATGTTCCCGTACGCGCTGTTCCACTGGGTGCGTACGGTGCCGTCGGTCGCGGCCATCACGGGCGTGCCGTACTGGACGGGGAAGTCGATCCCGGTGTGCAGGGACATCCAGTTGACGCCCGCCTGCCCGTAGCGCGCGCTGAGCTGGTGCAGCTCCACGGGGAGGGCGAACTTGGGCCGCATCGCCTCGCGGCGGGCCGCCTCCTCCTCGCGCTTCTTGCGCTCCGCCTCCTGGCGCGCCTTGAGGTCGATGCGCTCCTGGGTGCGGCTGGCGCGGTCACCGAAGTCGCGGGCGTCGGCGCTGAGCGCGGCGAGCTGGGTGTCGAGTTCGCTGTTGGCGACGACCGGCTTGACCGAGGCCGGGTCGGCGGCGGTCACCGCCTTCTCGTCGGTCTTGTTCTCGCCGGGGGTGCTGCCCGTGAGGCCGCTGACGGACGCGGCGGCGATACCGGCGACGCCCATCACACAGGCGGAGGGCACCGCGACGGTCAGGAGCGCGGAACGCTTGGCGGGGGTGCGGCGGCGGCCACGGCTGCCTCCTCCTCCGCCTCCGCCGGAGCGGCGGCTGGCGCGGGGGGCGACGGGCGCGACCGGTGCGATCGCGGTCTCGGTGAGGCTGTCGTGCACGGCGGCGGGCTCGGGCTCGTACTCGTACTCGGGCTCGGCCTCGTACTTGCCCTCGGCCACCGGCTCTTGCTCGGCCGCGGACTCGGGCTCCGGCTGCGACTCGGGCGTCGGCAACTGGTCCGCCGCCGCGTAGTCGTACTGCTCGGGGACGGTGAACGTCTCGGTCGGCGCGGCGGCGTAGTTCCAGGCGGTGGCGTCGTACGCGCCGGTGTCGAAGGTCGCTGTCGCGGCGGCGGCCACGTTCCACTGGCCGGTGGTGTCGTACGCGCTCGCCTCGCTCCAGGCGCCGGCGTCCCACTGCCCGGTGTGCTCCGAGTACTCGACGTACCCGGTGGTGTCGGTGGTGGTCCACTGCTGGGTGGCGGCGGCCCACTGGCCGCTGTCGTACTGGCCGCTGTGGTCGGCGGTGTAGCCGGCCTGGTAACCGCTGCTGCTTTCGTAGGCGTTCTCGTACGTGCCGGGAAGGGCGCCGAAGAGAGGATCGGTGGCGAAGCTGCCGGTCTCGAAGCTGCCCGTGGAATAGGCGTCGTCTCCGACGTACCCGGCGTGGGGGTGCTGGTCGTTCACCAACTTCTCTCTCGCCTCGGCAGCAGGACCAGGTCTGGGATCGGCCCCGGCGAAGGGGGACCCAGAGGGGAAAGCAGTGGGCGCGACTGTACCCGGCGGTACGCGCGAGCGACAATCTTCCGTGGGTTTTAGCCCCGGGGGAAAGGGGCATTCGGCCGCCTTTCGGCGGAGTGTGGGGAGAGCTTTGGCCGTACGTTCGAGAAGTGTTCGAAGTTTGACCGGGGTTTGATCGGGCCGCGTCAGGCGACGGACACGGAATCGGATGTTCCGGCGGTCGCTCCGTCGGACTCCAGGGCCTGGCGGATGCCGGCGGCCACCGCCGGGTGCACGGGCAGGGCGAGGTGGCCGATCCCGGTGACGCGTACGTTCCGCGCGATCAGGTCCGGGTGATCGATGCGTGCCGTTTCCACGGGCACCATCCACCGGTCGAGATCGCTCCAGAAGCTGACGAAGTGCGTACGGCAGTGAGGGGCCGGCTCGCTCAACTCCCGCAGCACTGCGGAGCCGGGGCGCATCTGGCGCACCAGGGGGTGCGCGCCGGCGAGCGGCGCGACGCTCGTGCCGGAGTGCGGCGTGCCGAGGGTGACCAGGGTGCGGACGCGCCGGTCGCCGCCGAGCCGCTGGACGTAGTAGCGGGCGATCAGTCCGCCGAGGCTGTGCCCGACGATGTCGACCTCGGGGTGCCCCGTGCGGTCGCAGATCTCCTCGACGTGGCGGCCGAGCAGCTCGGCGGCGGCGCGGATGTCGCAGGTGAGCAGGGAGTAGTTGAGTGACTCCACATGGCGCCGGCCGTGCCGGGTGAGGGACCGGCGCAGCAGGACGAAGACGGAGCGGTTGTCCACGAAGCCGTGCAGCAGCACGGTCGGCGGGTGGGCGTGGCCGCCGGTGACATCGGTGTCGTCGGCGCCGCCGGTGACGGGCGGCCGGCGTTCCGGCGTGAGGCCGGTGGGGTAGAGGACCAGATGACCGGCGAGGATGGCCAGCTCCAGGGCGGTGGCCTTGATCAGCGCGGTGGACAGCCGGAAGGGGAAGAAGGACAGCAGCTTCCAGGGCAACAGGACCTTCACGGCCGACCTCCGAACTGGGGTGCCGTCTCGGAGGGTGGTGGCGATGAGGCCGTACCGCCGCGCCGCGCGGCTGGCGGCACGGTGATACGACGACCTCGTTGCGGCTCCCGTAGCGATCGTCCCGGCTCTCCTGTGGCCGATGGGGCCGCCCGGTGCGGGGACGACGCGTGGCGAACATGTCCCACGTGTGATTTCCCCCTCGCTATCCACCGCGAAACGGCCGGTTGCGGGATGCTGTCGATAACGTTCGTTCACCTCCCCGGCATTTAGGTACGGGGGACGCATGTGGAGGCAGTGATGGGTGTGACCGGTCCGATCCGCGTGGTGGTGGCCAAGCCGGGTCTCGACGGCCACGATCGCGGCGCGAAGGTGATCGCGCGGGCGCTGCGTGATGCCGGTATGGAGGTCATTTACACCGGCCTGCACCAGACGCCGGAACAGATCGTCGACACGGCGATCCAGGAGGACGCGGACGCGATCGGTCTGTCGATCCTGTCGGGCGCCCACAACACGTTGTTCGCGAAGGTGCTCGAGCTGCTGAAGGAGCGCGACGCGGAGGACATCAAGGTGTTCGGCGGCGGGATCATCCCGGACGCGGACATCGCGCCGCTGAAGGAGAAGGGCGTGGCGGAGATCTTCACGCCCGGCGCGACGACGGCGTCGATCGTGGACTGGGTCAACGCCAACGTGCGCGTCTCCGCCGAGGCCTGATCCCCGGCGGGGTACCCCGGGCGGGCGGGCCGCCCCGGGGTGGCGCCCTTCCCGTGACGGCCCGCGGCCCTCGGATGCCCGTGCGCGGGCGGGCACCGTCGGGGGCCGCTCCGGGGGCTGCGTGTCCCCCTTTCGTGGTCTGCCCTCAGGCCAGTTCCGCCAACATCGCCGCGCGGAGGCGCAGCGTGGCGACCAGGCGCTGGAACGCTTCCGACCAGTAGCCGCCCGCCCCCGGTGACGCGCCTTCCGGTTCGTCCGGGAGCGCCGTGAGGACCTCCAGGCGGTCGGCCTGGCCGGGGTCGAGGCACCGTTCCGCCAGGCCCATCACGCCGCTGAAGCTCCAGGGGTAGCTCCCCGCGTCGCGGGCGATGTCCAGCGCGTCGACCACCGCGCGGCCGAGCGGCTCGGCCCAGGGCACCGCGCAGACGCCCAGGAGCTGGAACGCCTCCGAGAGCCCGTGCGCCGCGATGAAGTCGGCGACCCAGGCGGCCCGTTCGTCGCCGGGCAGGATGGACAGCAGCTTGGACCGCTCGGCGAGCGAGGAGGTGCCGGGGCCCGTCGCCGGGGGCGTCGTCGGCGGGCCGAGGAGCGCGCGGGCCCAGGCCGGGTCCCGTTGCCGGACCGCCGCGCGGCACCACGCGGCGTGCAGCTCGTCGCGCCAGTCGTCCGCGACCGGCAGGGCGACGATCTCGACGGGCGTACGGCCGCCGAGCCGCGACGGCCACAGGGACAGCGGGGCGGACTCGACCAACTGGCCCAGCCACCAGGACCGTTCGCCCCGGCCGGACGGCGGATCGGGCAGGACGCCGTCGCGCTGCATGCCCGCGTCGCACTCGTGCGGCGCCTCGACGGTGATCAGCGCGTCGCCGCCCGTACGGTCCAGGCCCACGCAGGTGGACGCGCGCTCGGCCATGCGGTGGGCGAGCGCCGAGTGGGGCAGCGCGGACAGCAGCTCGGCGGCGGTGGAGCGGACGTTGCGGCTGCGGTCGGAGAGCGCCTGTTCCAGGAACGGCTCGTCGGCGTCGGACAGGTCACCGCGCAGCGAGTCGAGGAACATCAGCCGGTCCTCGGCCCGCTCGGTGGGCCAGGTCGAGGCGAGCAGGGCGACCGCGGCGGCCGGGTCGTGGGCCCGTACGGCGCCGAGCACGGCGACCCGCTCGGCGAACAGCCCCTCCTCCCACAGGCGCCGCACGGCGTCCTGGTCGGCGGGGTCGGGCAGCGCGGTCCCTCCCGAGGCGCCGCGCAGCGCGAACCGCCACTCCGGGTTGAGCCGGGCCAGCCACAGCCCGCGCGGCCCGGCGAACGCCAGCGCCGCCGGCCGCAGGTCGGTGCGCGCCCGGGCAGTGTCGAGGAGCGCGGGCAGGGCGGCCGCCGGCGCCCGGTAGCCGTGCTCGTCGGCGGCCGCCAGCCACTGCGGGAGCAGCTCGGTGAGGTCGGGAGCCGCGCCCCGGCGGCCGCCGCCCGAGGAGGCGCCGGAACGGTCGGCGAGCAGTTGGCCGAGCCGGCGCCGGGCCGCGTCGGGAAGCGGTGGCCGGTCGTCGTGCGGCGCCGGCTCGGGCAGGGCGGCGGCAGGCCCGGGGAGCAGCCCCGCCCGGCGCCGTACGGTGTGCAGCGCGGCGGCGTCCAGCAGTGCGGCCGGCGCGTCCTTGCCGGGCGCCAGGACGTCGGCGGCCGGCGGGCGGCGGTCGGTGCCCAGCAGCGCCGTGGTGACGAGGTCTTCCCAGGTCGTGGTGGTCATCGTGTCCTCCGTACGTCAGGTCAGCGCGACCGTCTCGGGCGTGTCCGCGGACCAGGCGGTCAGCGGGGTGAAGCCGCGGTGCCCGCACTCGCCGAACACCGTGACGGGCCTGCCGCCGGACAGGGCGGCCAGCCGCCACAGTCCGGGCCGGCCGAGCGCGGCCGGGGTGACCGGCAGCGCGGCACCGCCGTCCGCGTCGGCCATCTGCCAGGCGCCCTCCTGGGACGGCACGGGTATCACGCCGGTCAGCGTCACCGGCCAGGACTCCAGCCACGGGTCGTCCCGCAGGGCCGTTCCGTAGGCGGCCGGCGCGTCGGCCACGGGCCCGCCCGGCGGCGGCCCGGCGCCGGGCACCGGTGGGGAGAACCGCTCGCCCAGCTCCGCCCGCAACTGCCCCGCGCCCGGGTACGGGACGACCTCGGCGTCGATCGTCACGCCCACGGGCAGGGCGAGCTCGGGTGCCCGCCCGGCCGCGCCGAAGGAGAGCAGCAGCGCCGTGCGCCCGCTCTCCCGCCCGTACAGCCAGACGCGGCGCGTGGTCAGCCTGCCGTCGGAGGTGTCGTACTGGGCGAGGACCGACCAGTGGTCCCGCACGGCCGGGCCGTCGGCGGGCGCCGTCAGCCCGACCCTGGTGCGTACCGTCGCGGCCAGCGGCTCCGGGAGCCGCTCGATGTCCAGCCAGGCCCGGTCGAGCAGGTGCGTCAGCGAGCACTCCTCCAGCAGCCGCACCGGCCAGCCCGGACCCGAGCCCGGTATCGCGCCCAGTTCCCTGACCCGGCCGGCCAGGCCGGGCGCCTGCGCGTCGACCATCCGGGCCGCGGTCTCCTCCCACAGCCCGTACCCCGACCGGTCGGCGGCGGCGAGCCCGCCGCGCAGCAGGTCGGCCAGCCGCTGCTCCAACTCCTCGGCGCCCGCGGTGATCCGGGCGGACCGCTGCTCGGCCCGGCGCCGTGCCGCCTCCGGATCGGTGCTCTTCGCGGGCGTCCCGCCACCCGCTTCTCCCTTCCCGGCGGCGCGTGCGCGCCGGCCCTCCAGCCACTGCGCGGCCCAGTCCGGCACGTCCGAGCCGCGCAGGGCCTCCCCGTCGGCCGCCCAGAGCAGCAGCAGCCCCAGCGCGTGCTTGCACGGGAACTTCCGGCTCGGACAACTGCACTTGTACGCCGGGCCCTTGGTGTCGACGACCGTCTGGTACGGCCTGCTGCCGCTGCCCTTGCACAGTCCCCAGACGGCCCCCGAGCCGTCGCTTCCGCCGCCCGACCACGGCCCGGCCGTGCCGAGCCTGCTGCCCGCTCTGCGTGAGGCGTCGTCAGGAGCCAGTGCCAGCACCTGTTCCGCCGTCCAGCGCACCCCCTGCTGATTCATGCCACCGACGGTAGGCGGCGCCACTGACAATCGGCGGTGACCAGCGGGTTCGCCGGGAGGCAGGCGTCTCGCGCGACCGGTTGACTTTGCTTTCCCTTTACTGTTGTCTGCCGGTGACGCAGTCAACTCATCCGGGGGGTCAGCATGAACCGCATCAGCCGCTCCATCGCTTCCGCACTCGTCGCCGGCGGGCTCGTCGCCGGGCTCGGCGCCTGCTCCGAGATCGCGGACGAGGCCGCCAAGCAGGTCGAGAAGGAAGTGAACGAGCAGTACGAGGTGACGTACGAGATCACCGGCAAGGGCATCGACTCGATCGACTACCACGTCGACGGCGGGGACACGACGAAGCCCAAGGTCGAGTCCGTGCAGAAGCCCACGCTGCCGTGGAAGAAGACGGTGAAGCTCCGCGGTCTGCTGCCGCCCGGCGTGATCCCGGTCGCGGTCGACCCGGCGGGCGTCGAGATGACCTGCAAGATCACCTACCAGGGCAAGGTCATCTCCGAGCAGTCCGCGAAGGGCATGGCCGCCGCCACCGGCTGCATCGCCGTGTCGCCGGTCGCGGGCTGACACCGCGCCAACTCCGTTCGAACATCGGCCGTTTCCGCCTCTGAGTTGCGGAAACGGCCGATTGTCAGTGGCATGGTGCACGGTGGATTCCACACCCGGTCGAACACGATGTGGAGGGGGATCCATCACCGTGCCCGTAACCACCGAAGCCACCGCGCCGTCCCGCGACGAGGCCCTGCGCCCGCACGCCGAGGACGCGTTCGCGCACGAACTGAAGGCGCTCGCGGCGGCCGACGACCGGCCGCGCCCGGCCCGCTGGCGACTGTCGCCGTGGGCCGTCGCCACCTACCTGCTCGGCGGCACACTGCCCGACGGCACCGTGATCACACCCAAGTACGTGGGACCGCGCCGGATCGTCGAAGTCGCCGTCACCACCCTCGCCACCGACCGCGCCCTGCTCCTGCTCGGCGTCCCCGGCACCGCCAAGACCTGGGTGTCCGAACACCTCGCCGCCGCCGTCAGCGGAGACTCGACCCTCCTGGTGCAGGGCACGGCCGGCACACCCGAGGAAGCCATCCGGTACGGGTGGAACTACGCGCAGTTGCTCGCCCACGGGCCCAGCCGCGACGCCCTCGTGCCCAGCCCCGTCATGCGCGCCATGTCCGACGGCATGACCGCCCGCGTCGAGGAGCTGACCCGCATCCCGGCCGACGTGCAGGACACCCTCATCACGATCCTGTCCGAGAAGACCCTGCCCATCCCCGAGCTGGGCCAGGAGGTCCAGGCGGTCCGGGGATTCAACCTCATCGCCACCGCCAATGACCGGGACCGGGGCGTCAACGACCTGTCCAGCGCGCTGCGCCGCCGCTTCAACACCGTGGTGCTCCCGCTGCCCGCGACCCCGGACGCCGAGGTCGACATCGTCTCCCGCCGCGTCGACCAGATAGGGCGCTCCCTCGACCTGCCGGCCGCACCCGAGGGCATCGACGAGATCCGCCGGGTCGTCACCGTCTTCCGCGAACTGCGCGACGGCGTCACCACCGACGGCCGCACCAAGCTCAAGTCCCCCTCCGGGACCCTGTCCACGGCCGAGGTCATCTCCGTCGTCACCAACGGCCTCGCCCTCGCGGCCCACTTCGGTGATGGCGTGCTGCGCCCCGGCGACGTGGCCGCGGGCATCCTCGGCGCGGTCGTCCGCGACCCGGCGGCCGACCGGGTCGTCTGGCAGGAGTACCTGGAGACGGTCGTGCGCGAACGGGACGGCTGGAAGGACTTCTACCGGGCCTGCCGGGAGGTGTCGGCATGACGGCCACGACCGGCCCCCTGCTGCTCGGCGTCCGCCACCACGGCCCCGGATCGGCCCGCGCCGTGCGGGCCGCGCTCGACGCCGCCAAGCCCCCGGCCGTGCTGATCGAGGGCCCGCCCGAAGGGGACACCCTCCTGCCGCTCGCCGCCCACGAGCGGATGAGCCCGCCGGTCGCGCTGCTCGCCCACGCCGTGGACGACCCCGGGCGGGCGTCGTTCTGGCCGATGGCCGAGTTCTCCCCCGAGTGGGTCGCCATCCGCTGGGCGCTCGACCACGGCGCCGCCGTCCGCTTCATCGACCTGCCCGCCACCCACACGCTCGCCATGGCCAAGGACCCCACCTGGGAGGACGGCGAGGGCGAGGAGACGGACGGCGGCGAGCCCGAGGACCGTCGGTACGGACTGCGCGTCGACCCCCTCGCCGTCCTCGCCGAGACCGCCGGATACGACGACCCGGAGCGCTGGTGGGAGGACGTGGTCGAGCACCGCGGCACCGGAGCCGCGCCCAACGGCCCGCCGGGCCACGGCACCCCCGGGCACGGGCACGACCACGCCGGCGATCACGACCCGGTCGCGGTCTTCGCCGGACTCGCCGACGCCATGGCCGCCCTGCGCGAGACCTATGGGCACGGCGGCCACCACCGCGACCTCGTCCGCGAGGCGTACATGCGCCTCCAGCTCCGTGCCGCGCGCAAGACCCACGGGGACGGCGTGGCCGTCGTCTGCGGTGCCTGGCACGTGCCGGCGCTCGCCGCGAAATCCACCGTCACGGCCGACCGCGCCCTCCTCAAGGGCCTGCCCAAGGTCAAGACGGAGACCACCTGGGTGCCCTGGACGCACCGCCGGCTCGCCCGGCACAGCGGTTACGGCGCCGGTATCGACTCGCCCGGCTGGTACGGGCATCTGTTCAGCGCCCCCGACCGGCCGGTCGAGCGCTGGATGACCAAGGTCGCCGGGCTGCTCCGCGACGAGGACCGGATCGTCTCCTCCGCCCACGTCATCGAGGCCGTACGGCTCGCCGGGACGCTCGCCGCCATGCGCGGGCGCCCCCTCGCCGGACTCACCGAGACCATCGACGCCGTACGGGCCGTGATGTGCGACGGCTCCGACGTGCCGCTCGGGCTCATCAGGGACCGGCTCATCATCGGCGACGCGCTCGGCGAGGTGCCCGAGAGCGCCCCCGCCGTTCCCCTGCAACGCGACCTCACCAGGCTCCAGCGCACCCTGCGCCTCAAACCCGAAGCCCTGGAGCGCGAACTCGACCTGGACCTGCGCAAGGAGACCGACGCGGCGCGCAGCCGCCTGCTGCACCGGCTGCGGCTCCTCGGCGTCGGCTGGGGCGAACCGGCCGCCGGACGCGGCAGCACCGGCACGTTCCGGGAGAGCTGGCGGCTTCGCTGGGAGCCGGAGTTGTACGTCCGGGTCGCCGAGGCCGGCGTGTGGGGCACCACCGTGCTCGCGGCCGCCACCGCCAAGGCCGAGTCGGACGCCGCCTCGGCGACCGCGCTCGCCGAGGTCACCGCCCTCGCCGAGCGGTGTCTGCTGGCCGGGCTGGCCGACGCGCTGCCCGTGGTGATGAAGGCCCTCGCCGACCGGGCCGCGCTGGACGCGGACGTCGGCCACCTCGCCCAGGCCCTGCCCGCGCTGGCCCGCTCCCTGCGGTACGGCGACGTGCGGTCCACGGACACGGCCGCGCTCGGAGAGGTGGCCACGGGTCTCGCGGAGCGCGTCTGCGTCGGCCTGCCGCCCGCCTGCACGGGCCTCGACGCGGACGGCGCCGCCGAGATGCGCCGCCACCTGGACGCCGTCCACACCGCGATCCGGCTGCTTCCGCAGGCCGGGGACATCACCGGCCGCTGGGCCGCCGTCCTGCACAAGCTCGCCGCGCGGGAGAGCGTGCCCGGCGTCATACGGGGGCGGGCCGCCCGGCTGCTGCTGGACGACGGGCGGCTCGCCGAGGACGAGGCCGCCCGGCTGATGGGGCTCGCCCTCTCGCCCGGCACGCCGCCCGCCGACGCGGCCGCCTGGATCGAGGGGTTCGTCGGCGGGGGCGAGGCCAACCCCGGCGGCGGGATGCTGCTCGTCCACGACGAACGGCTCCTCGGGCTCGTCGACGCCTGGCTCACCGGGGTTCCGGCCGAGGCGTTCACCGATGTACTGCCGCTGCTGCGGCGCACGTTCTCCGCGTACGAGCCGGGCGTCCGGCGCACGCTGGGCGAGTTGGTGCGGCGCGGCCCGGCGGGCGGCGGCCCGGCCCGCCCGGAGGCCGGGGTGCCCGGCTTCGCGCCGGAGCTGGACGAGACGCGGGCGGACGCGGTACTGCCGCTGCTGCGGCTGCTGCTGGGCACGGGGGACAGGGACGGCAACGAGCTGTTGGGGGTGGGCTGTGAGCGGGACTGAGGACGAGCGGCTGCGGCGCTGGCGCCTGGTGCTGGGCGGGGGAGCGGCCGACGGGACGGGCTGCGCGCTCGCCGGGACCGATGCCGCCATGGACGGCACGCTGGCCGCGCTGTACGGAGAGAAGAGCGGCCAGGGCCGCGGCGGGCGGGACCGTTCGGCGGGGCTCGGAGCGTCGGCGCCGTCCGTCGCCCGCTGGCTCGGCGACATCCGCACCTACTTCCCCAGCTCGGTCGTCCAGGTGATGCAGCGTGACGCGATCGACCGGCTCGGTCTGTCGACGCTGCTCCTGGAGCCCGAGATGCTGGAGGCGGTCGAGGCGGACGTCCACCTCGTCGGCACCCTGCTCTCGCTCAACAAGGCGATGCCCGAGGCGACGAAGGAAACGGCACGGGCCGTCGTACGCAGGGTCGTCGACGACCTGGAGAAGCGGCTCGCCACCCGCACCCGCGCCACGCTCACCGGCGCGCTCGACCGCAGTGCGCGCATCAGCCGGCCGCGTCACCGGGACATCGACTGGGACCGCACGATCCGGGCGAACCTCAAGAACTACCTCCCGGAGTACCGCACGATCGTGCCCGAGCGGCTCATCGGGTACGGGCGGGCCGCGCAGTCCGTGAAGAAGGACGTGGTGCTCTGCATCGACCAGTCCGGTTCGATGGCGGCGTCCGTGGTGTACGCCTCGGTGTTCGGAGCCGTGCTCGCCTCCATGCGGTCCATCGCGACCCGGCTCGTCGTCTTCGACACGGCCGTCGTCGACCTCACCGACCAGCTCGACGACCCCGTCGACGTCCTGTTCGGCACCCAGCTCGGCGGCGGCACGGACATCAACCGGGCGCTGGCGTACTGCCAGTCGCAGATCACCCGCCCGGCCGACACCGTCGTCGTGCTGATCAGCGACCTCTACGAGGGCGGCATACGCGACGAGATGCTCAAGCGGGTGGCGGCGATGAAGGCGTCGGGCGTGCAGTTCGTCGCGCTGCTCGCACTCTCCGACGAGGGCGCCCCGGCCTACGACCGCGAACACGCGGCGGCGCTCGCGGCGTTGGGTGCCCCGGCGTTCGCGTGCACCCCGGACCTCTTCCCGGAGGTGATGGCGGCGGCGATCGAGAAGCGGCCCCTGCCCATACCGGACATGGCGACTCATCAGTAACACGGGACTTGCGTCACCCGGGGATGTTCGTGCAAGCATCAGCGCGACGTACGCGGAAGACGATGTTCCGCGACTTGCTTCGCAAAGGGGGGGATCCGGGCATCGTGGCCGCCGTAGCCGTCGTCCCCGTCGCCGTTCCGCGCTTCGCGCGCGGGACGGTGGCGCGGCGCACCCTGGCGGTCGTGCTGTTCCTCGGGGGCCTGCTGGCCCTCGGCCTCCTCTGCGGGTCCCCGGCGCACGCGGCGCACCAACCGTCGTCGGCGCCCGTCGGCCCGGAGCGTCCGGCCGCCGCCGGGATCACCCCCGGCACGGTCGGCCCCGTCACGGGCGTCGTGCGCGGGGCCACGGAGACCACCGAGCCGGTGGCCCCTTCCGCGGGCGCGCCCGCCGCCGTGCCGGCCACGGGCGCCGACGCCCTGCCCGGAGCCGGGGCAGCGCCCGGTGCCGGAGCGGGACTCGGTGCCCTGCCCGACGCCACTGCCGTGCCCGGTGCCGGTCTCGTGCCCGACGTCGGTGCCGTGCCCGTCACGGGCGCCGTGCCCGGGGCCCTGCCCGGAGCCGGTACCGCTCCCGGCGCTCTGCCCGACGCCGGGGCAGCGCCCGGTGCCGTACCGGGGCACGTCGTCGGCGGCGTACAGGGCGCGACCGGGGCCCTTCCGGGCCAGGCGGAGTGGCCGGCGGCGCCGGTCGCACCCGCCGTGCCCGTGACGCCGGCGCCCCAGGCGCCGTCGGTGCCGCTCGCGCCGGGCGCGCTTCAGGTGGAGCCGCAGTCGCGACCGCAGTCGGAGTGGGCGTTCCCGGCCCAGTGCGGGGAGCGGAGCACGCCGCCCGGCGCGCCCGGGTCCGAGGCCGCCGCGCCCCGCACCCCGGCCGGCGTCGCCCCGTACCTCACGCGGGCGTACGGGCACGCCTTCACCGACCGGGCCGACCGGGCCGACCGGGGCCACCGGTCGGCGGGCGCGGTGTTCGCCGCGCCGCTGCCCTTCGCGCCCGGCCCCTGCCACGGCGCCGTCCGGCAGTCCGCCGCCGGTGACAGCGGCACGCCGCGCACGGGCGGTGACCAGCACGCGCTGGCGTCCACGGTGGACGCCCACCCCGGACCGGTCCGGGGCGCCGCGCTGCCGGCGACCGCCGCGTCCGTCCAGGACCGGCCCCACAACATCCTCGAATTCCCCGGCTAGGGCAGGCCTCCCCCCGCTCAAGACCTGCCGCGCGGGGGCGGGACAGGTCTGCCCGCCGTCTCAAGAACCGAATTCGAAGGATCCGACGCACCCATGCACAAGAACATCCGCCGCTCCATAGCCGTCGCCGCCACCGCCACCGGCATGTGGGCGATCGGCACCGCCGCCGCCAGCGCGACCGAGGTGTCCGTCTCGGTCCCGCTCTCCTCGCCGGACAAGGCGGCCGTGGCCGCCGACACGCCCGTCGACTCGCTCGTCGACGGCACCACCGCCGCCGCCACCGCCGACGTCCAGGCCACCCAGCAGGTCACCCAGGACGTCCAGCAGGACACCCAGCACCTCGCCCAGCAGGTGACCCAGGACGTCCACACCGACACCCGGTACGCGTCCGCGCAGGTCCAGGGCGTCGGCGGCGAGGTCCAGAGCGAGGTCCAGGGCGAGATCGACTACCTCTTCGGCCCGCTCGACGCCTTCGCCCACGAGGTGCAGAGCGACCCCGTCGCCACCGCCACCCCCCTCGCGGACGCCGCCCTCCAGGACACGCTGCCGCCCATCGCGTACCGCACCGTCCACGCCGCCGCGCCTGTGGCGGGCCAGGCCGCCGGTGACGCGGCCGTCCTCGCCGAGGACGTGGTCTCCGACGCGTACCCGTTCGCCGAGGGCGTCGTCTCCGGCGTCCAGCCGCTGGCCGGCGGCGTGGCCGGGCAGGTGGACCCGTTCGCGGACGGCGTCACCGGCTCCGTGCAGCCGTTCGCGCAGGCCGTCGTCGACACCGTCTCCGACCACGTCCAGCCGGTCGCCCAGGGCGTCGGCGGCAGCGCGACGGGCCTGGCGTACGGCGTGACCGGTGAGGTGGCGCCGTTCGCGTACGACGTCACCGGCGACGTCCAGCCCTTCGCGACCGGCCTGGTCGAGGGCGTCACCTCCGACGTCCAGCCGCTCGGCGCCAACGCCGTCTCCGGCGTGCAGGGCACCGTCGGCACGGTCACCCCGGACTACCTCCCGTACGGCGTGTGACCGGAGTCTGATCCGGTACGAAATCCGTAGCAACGGGCGGTCTCACATCCGGTGGGGCCGCCCGTTTGAGGTCCGTGCCTGTGACAGGTATCACCGCTCCGGTGTGATCTGCGATTTAGGTGCCCAGGTCTCACGGGGATAATCTGCGAGACGGACATGCCGCGTCCACGGACACCGTGTACGCCTCCCTTGTGACAGCGCAGTCACGTTGCCCTCCGCGGCACGCCCACGCAGACAACGAACCGCGATCACACGAAAAGGGACGGACGCGCGTGGACCTGTTCGAGTACCAGGCGAGGGATCTCTTCGCCAAGCACGGTGTACCGGTGCTGGCCGGTGAAGTCATCGACACGCCTGAGGCGGCGCGCGAGGCCACCGAGCGACTTGGCGGCAAGTCGGTCGTCAAGGCGCAGGTGAAGGTCGGAGGCCGAGGCAAGGCCGGCGGCGTCAAGCTGGCCGCCACGCCGGACGAGGCCGTCGCCCGCGCGACGGACATCCTCGGTATGGACATCAAGGGCCACACGGTCCACAAGGTGATGATCGCCGAGACGGCACCCGAGATCGCCGAGGAGTACTACGTTTCGTACCTCCTCGACCGCACCAACCGCACCTTCCTCGCCATGGCCTCCGTCGAGGGCGGCATGGACATCGAGGAAGTCGCGGCCACCAAGCCCGAGGCCCTGGCGAAGATCCCGGTCGACGCCAACGAGGGTGTCACCGAGGCCAAGGCCCGCGAGATCGTCGAGGCCGCGAAGTTCCCGGCCGAGGTCAAGGACCAGGTCGCCGAGATCCTCGTGACCCTGTGGAAGACCTTCGTCGCCGAGGACGCCCTCCTCGTCGAGGTCAACCCGCTGGCCAAGGTCGCCGACGGCCGGGTCATCGCCCTCGACGGCAAGGTGTCCCTGGACGCCAACGCCGACTTCCGCCAGCCCGAGCACGAGGCGCTCGAGGACAAGGCCGCAGCCAACCCGCTCGAGGCTGCCGCCAAGGCCAAGGGCCTCAACTACGTCAAGCTCGACGGCGAGGTCGGCATCATCGGCAACGGCGCCGGCCTGGTCATGTCGACCCTGGACGTCGTCGCGTACGCCGGCGAGGCGCACGGTGGCGTCAAGCCCGCCAACTTCCTCGACATCGGCGGCGGCGCCTCCGCCGAGGTCATGGCGAACGGCCTCGAGATCATCCTCGGGGACCCCGACGTCAAGTCCGTCTTCGTCAACGTCTTCGGCGGCATCACCGCCTGCGACGAGGTCGCCAACGGCATCGTCCAGGCCCTGAACCTGCTGTCCTCGCGCGGCGAAGAGGTCACCAAGCCGCTGGTCGTGCGCCTCGACGGCAACAACGCGGAGCTGGGTCGCAAGATCCTGTCGGACGCCAACCACCCGCTCGTGCAGCGCGTGGACACCATGGACGGCGCGGCCGACAAGGCCGCCGAGCTCGCGGCTGCGAAGTAAGGGACGAGGTCAGAAACACCATGGCTATCTTCCTGACCAAGGAAAGCAAGGTCATCGTCCAGGGCATGACCGGTGCCACGGGCATGAAGCACACCAAGCTCATGCTGGGTGACGGCACCAACATCGTCGGTGGCGTGAACCCCCGCAAGGCGGGTACGACCGTCGACTTCGACGGCACCGAGGTCCCCGTCTTCGGCTCCGTCAAGGAGGCGATGGAGAAGACGGGCGCCGACGTCTCCGTCCTCTTCGTGCCGCCGGCCTTCGCCAAGGCCGCCGTCGTCGAGGCGATCGACGCCGAGATCCCGCTGGCCGTCGTCATCACCGAGGGCATCGCGGTCCACGACTCCGCCGCGTTCTACGCGTACGCGGTCGAGAAGGGCAACAAGACCCGGATCATCGGCCCGAACTGCCCCGGCCTGATCACCCCCGGCCAGTCCAACGCCGGCATCATCCCGGGCGACATCACCAAGCCCGGCAAGATCGGTCTGGTGTCCAAGTCGGGCACGCTGACCTACCAGATGATGTACGAGCTGCGCGACATCGGCTTCTCGTCCGCCGTCGGCATCGGTGGCGACCCGGTCATCGGCACCACCCACATCGACGCGCTCGCGGCCTTCGAGGCCGACCCCGAGACCGAGCTGATCGTGATGATCGGTGAGATCGGTGGCGACGCGGAGGAGCGGGCGGCCGACTTCATCAAGGCCAACGTCACCAAGCCGGTCGTCGGCTACGTCGCGGGCTTCACCGCCCCCGAGGGCAAGACGATGGGCCACGCCGGTGCGATCGTGTCCGGTTCGTCCGGCACCGCCCAGGCGAAGAAGGAGGCCCTCGAGGCCGCGGGCGTCAAGGTCGGCAAGACCCCGACCGAGACGGCCAAGCTGGCGCGCGCCATCCTCGCGGGCTGAGTCACCGCCTGACACAACCGCAGCCGCACAGCGATGGGCCCGCCCCCGGACGTACTCCGGGGGCGGGCCCGTCGGCGTATGAGGCCGGGCCGCGTCCGCGCAGGCCCGTCGTCGGTACGCGTCCGACGGCGCCGGGCCGCGTCCGTGGCCGTCGGCCGGTGCGGCGCGTGCGCTCGCGCGCGGCGGCGTCCCTGCGCGTCCCTGCGCGTCCGCGCGCGTCCCTTCGCGTCCGCGCGGCAGTGCGCGTCCGGCGACGGACGCGGCTGTGCGGGCCCGTCGTCGGTGCGCGTCCGATCGCGCCGGCCGCGTCCGTACGCGTCTGCGCGTCAGAACGCGCGGTAGGCGGCCATCAGCTCGGCGACGGCCGCGTCCCTGCGCGTCCGTGCGTCAGTGTGCGTCCGGGACCAGCCGTGCGGGTCCGGTGACCGGTTCGGAGCTGAGCCGGTCGCGCAGCGCCTCGTCCTGGGGGCTCAGGCGCTCGGGACCGCTGAGGACCGGGACCCCGCCGACCGCCTCGCCCGGCGCCAGGGGCGGCCGGTACCCGGTCGGCGCGGTGGCCAGCGTGAACGCCGTCGCGCCGACGATGACCGTCGTCAGCGCGATGGCCGCCCTCGTCCAGAACCTGGCCCGGCGCTCACTGCCGCTGCGCACGGTCCGCGGAGTGGCCAGCACGATGGTCGGCCCCTTGGCCAGCAGCGCGGCCAGCCGCTGGTGCAGGACCGCCGGGTCGGCGAGCTCGGGGATGCGCGCGGCGAGCACCTCGCGGGCGTGCAGGACGCGGTTGCCGGCCGCCGGGGTGCTCGCCTCGGTCTCCGCCGCCGTCTCCGGCAGGTCCAGGCCGAGGCCGTCGTACAGCAGCAGCGTGCGGCGGTACGCGGGCGGCAGCTCCAGCAGCGCCCCGCGCAGCGCCTGGGCGGCCCGGTCGGTGGTCGGGGCGTCGGGGTGCCGGTAGGAGCGGCGCAGCCGGTGCCAGGGCGACAGGGCGTACTCGTGCATCGCCGCCCGCACCCACCCGGCCGGGTCCCGGTCGACCGCGACCTCCGGCCAGCGCTCCCACGCCAGGTGGAAGGCGTACTCGACGGCCTCGCGGGACAGTTGGCGCCGCCCGGTGAGCAGGTAGGCCTGCTGTACGAGGGCGGGGGCGGCGTACGCGTACAGCGCGTCGAACGCCTCGAACGCGTCGGAGGGCGCGGGCGCGGGGGCGGGCACGACGGCGGCCGCGGGCTCCGGCTCCCGTGAGGGCCCCCGTGAGGGTTCCGGCGACTCCTTGGGGTCCGGGCGGTCCGCGTGGGCGGCGCCCAGCAGCCTCGCGTACGCCTCCCGTTTGCGCCCGCGCGGGCTGGTGCGCCCCGTCTCCCAGGAGCGCACGGTCGCGCGCGTGACCCCGACCAGTTGGGCGAGCTGTTCCTCCGTCATGGACATCGCCTCGCGCAGCCGGCGCCGCTCCTTGGGGGAGGGCAGCGGTGGCGCGGAACGGGGGGTGGTGGCCGTGGTCCGGGTCATGGCCGGCCCCCGGCAGGGCTGCACTCGACGAAAAAGTACATAACCGTATATTGCGCGCCACACCGGCCATTCTCCCGTTACATGGATCAAGCGCGTGTCGTTGGCAGCATGGCGCCGTGACCGAAGCGACCGACCACCCGCCGGCCCTCGTCCAGGGCGGCCGGACCGCCGCGCTGGCCGGGGCCTGTGTGCGCGGCGCGCTCGCCGCCGGGCTCGGACTCGGCTCCGTCACCGTCCTGGTGATGGTGATGTGGATCAGCTCCCCGTACCCCGACAGCGGCCCCGGCGGCGCCCTGCACGTCGCCGCGGGCGTCTGGCTCCTCGCCCACGGCGTCGAACTGGTGCGCCCCACAACGCTCTCCGGGACGCCCGCGCCCGTCGGCGTCGTCCCGCTGCTGCTCGTGACGCTGCCGGTGTGGCTGGTGTACCGGACCGCGCGGGACGCCGCCGAGCCCGGTGAGGCCCGCCCCAGGCCGTCGGCGACCGGCGCCGTGGGTGCCGTGACGGGCGGCTACCTGCTGGTCGCCGCCGGGGCCCTGGGGTACGCGGCGGGCGGGCCGCTGCTCGCCGAACCCCTCGGCGCCGCGCTGCACGTGCCGCCGCTCGTCGGGCTCGCCGCGGCCGCCGGGGTGTGGACCGCGCACGGGCGGCCGTCCGGGCCGTTGCCGGCCTGGGTGCCCGAGCGGGTCCGGGTCGGGCTGGCCCGTTCCCGGACGGCGGTCGCGGTACGCGCCGCGGGCGCCGGGCTGGGCGTGCTCGTGGGCGGGGGAGCGGTCCTGGTCGCGGTCTCACTGGTGTGGCACGCGGGCGCGGCGCGCGAGTCGCTGCTCGGCCTGTCCGGCGTCTGGTCGGGACGGATGGCGCTGCTGCTGCTGTCGCTCGCGCTCGCCCCCAACGCGGCGGTGTGGGGGGCGGCGTACGGGCTCGGGCCCGGCTTCCTGCTCGGTACGGGGGCGACGGCGACCCCGCTCGGGGTGACCGGGGCCGCCGGGCTGCCGCCCTTCCCGCTGCTGGCCGCCGTACCGGCGGACGGGCGGGGGACCTGGGTGCACTGGACGGCCGCGGTGGTCCCGGTGGCGGCGGGCGCGGCGGTCGGATGGTTCTGCGGGGGACGGGTGCGGGGAGCGGGGGTGCGCGACGCGGGGCTGCGGGACGCGGCGGTGGCCGCGCTGCTGGCGGCGGTGCTGGTGGGGGCGGCGGTCGCGGCGCTGGCGGCGGCCGCGGGCGGGCCGCTGGGCACGGGGCGCCTCGGGGCGTTCGGCCCGGTGTGGTGGCGCGTGGGCGGGGCGGCCGTGGCGTGGACGGCGGGGCTGGGCGTGCCGGTCGCGCTGGCGGTGCGGGCGTGGCGGCGGCGGGACCGGGGCGTGGCGGCTGCGGTACCGGAGCCGCTCCCGGGCACGCCGCCGGTGCCGGTGCCGGACACGGCGGCCCCCGCGCCGGCCGGGGCCGCGCCCGCCGGACTCGTGCCCGCCGCGGCCACCGCCGCCGATCGGCCGGCTCCCGAGGACGACCCCGGCGACCCGGCCTTCGAGCCGTACGACTTCCTCCCGGCGGCCTGGGAGGACCCGTCGGCCCGCGAAGCCCGCTGGACGGCGCTCAAGGAGGCCTCGGGCGGCCTCATGGCGGCCTTCCCGCCGACCATCCCGGCCCGCGAGACCCCGGCCCTGGAGGTCCCCGCCCGCGAGACTCCGGCCCGCGAGACCGCGGCCCACGAGACTCCGGCCCGCGAGACACCCGACGAGCCCGCCGAGAACCAGGCGGCCCCCGGCGAACCCGTCTAGGCCCTACTCCTTGACGCCGAAGACGTCGCGCAGCGGCTCGGGGAGCATTTCGTTGCAGGAGAGCTGGCCCGTCTTGGTCAGGGCGTCGTCCACGCACGCGTAGTAGTCGCGGTAGACGATCTGGATCGTGAACGTCGCCGCCACGATCATCAGGGCCAGCGCCGCCGTGACCAGACCGCTCACCGCGGCGGTCGTCTGCGGGCGGCCCGAGCCGGGCGCGGGGCCGGCCGGGGCCGGGTCCGGGGCGCCGGTCGTGACCGGCTGGGGGGCGGCGGCCGTGCGGGACTTGCCGCGCAGGGAGCTGATGCCCCAGTACAGCGCCAGGGTGCCCAGGAGCAGACCGATCTCCGGGAAGTCGAAGATCGCGAAGAAGAACGCCCACATGCCCGACAGCAGCGCGTACCGCGCGCGGCGCTGCGCCGGGTCGGTCGGGTCCCAGCGGAGGTTGGGCGCCTCGGGGCCGCCCTGGCCCTGGCCGCCGCCCTGCCGCCCGTCGCTCGGGCGGTTGCCGAAGCCGCCGGAGGAACGCCCCGGCTGCCGCGGGCTCCACTGGCTGCCCCAGGCCGGGCGCTCCCGGTCCCGGGAACCGTCCGCGGAGCCGTCGGAGCCCTCGGAGCCGTCCGCGGAGCCGCTGGAACCGGCGGAGCCCTCAGCGCCCTCTCCGCCGTCACCGTTGTCCGGTCGGCGCGGCTGCCAGGGCTGGTCCGGCCTGCCCTCCGGCGGCGGCGCGAACGGATTGTTCTCGTCCCTGGGCTCCGTGGACTGGCGTTCCCGCGGCAGGAGGTGGATGGCCGTGCGGCGGCGTCGGTCCGGCATGTGGTGAACGTCTTCCCCTCAGACCCCGGGCCGGCGCGACAGCGCGGGCGGGGGTCTCGTGTCGTCGTGTCCGTCCGTTCGGGGACGGCCCTGCCTCAGACGCTACCCCCCGGCTCCGCCCCCGTCCCGTGGGGGCGGCTCGGTGTGCCGGTATCGTTGCTGACGGTCGGCTCTCTCGTAGAGTTCCCCGTATCGAGGGGCCCGATTCATTCGTACGACCATACAAAGCAACGCGAAAAGGGTTTCCCCGTGGCTGCCGCCCGCCTCGTCGTCCTGGTCTCCGGATCGGGCACGAACCTCCAAGCTCTGCTCGACGCCATCGGTGATGATCCCCAGGACTTCGGGGCCGAAATCGTCGCCGTCGGCGCCGATCGCGACAGCATCGCCGGTCTGGAGCGGGCGGAGCGCGCCGGACTGCCCACCTTCGTGTGCCGGGTCAAGGACCACGCCACGCGCGACGAGTGGGACCACGCGCTCACCGAGGCGACCGCCGCGTACGAGCCGGATCTCGTCGTCTCGGCCGGGTTCATGAAGATCCTCGGGAAGGAATTCCTGTCCCGGTTCGGCGGCCGGATCGTCAATACGCACCCGGCCCTGCTGCCCAGTTTTCCCGGTGCCCACGGAGTGCGGGACGCGCTCGCGCACGGCGTGAAGGTCACCGGATGCACCGTCCACTTCGTCGACGACGGCGTCGACACCGGCCCGATCATCGCCCAGGGCGTGGTCGAGGTCCGGGACGAGGACGACGAAGCCGCTCTCCATGAGCGCATCAAGGAAGTCGAGCGCTCGCTGCTCGTCGAGGTCGTGGGGCGTCTGGCCCGGCACGGCTACCGCATTGAGGGACGAAAGGTTCATGTCGGTGAATAAGCCCATCCGTCGCGCGTTGATCAGTGTCTACGACAAGACGGGGCTGGAGGAGCTCGCCCGCGGGCTGCACGAGAACGGCGTCGAGCTGGTCTCCACCGGCTCCACCGCGGCGAAGATCGCCGCCGCCGGCGTCCCGGTCACCAAGGTCGAGGAGCTGACCGGCTTCCCCGAGTGCCTGGACGGCCGCGTCAAGACCCTGCACCCGCGCGTGCACGCCGGAATCCTCGCCGACCTGCGCCTGGACGCGCACCGCGAGCAGCTCGCCGAGCTGGGCGTGGAGCCGTTCGAGCTGGTCGTGGTGAACCTGTACCCGTTCCGCGAGACGGTCGCCTCGGGCGCCACGCCCGACGAGTGCGTCGAGCAGATCGACATCGGCGGCCCCTCCATGGTCCGCGCCGCCGCCAAGAACCACCCCTCCGTCGCGGTCGTCACCTCCCCGGCCCGGTACGGCGACGTCCTCGACGCCGTCAAGGCGGGCGGCTTCGACCTGGCCGCGCGCAAGCGCCTGGCCGCCGAGGCGTTCCAGCACACCGCCGCGTACGACGTCGCCGTCGCGTCCTGGTTCGCCGGCGAGTACGCCGCCGCCGACACCGTGTCCGACAGCGGCTCCGCCGCGGGCGGCTTCCCCGACTTCCTGGGCGCCACCTTCGAGCGCAAGACCGACCTCCGCTACGGCGAGAACCCGCACCAGGGCGCCGCGCTCTACGTCGACGGGACGGGCGGCCTCGCCGAGGCGGAGCAGCTCCACGGCAAGGAGATGTCGTACAACAACTACACGGACACCGACGCCGCGCGCCGGGCCGCGTACGACCACGCCGAGCCGTGCGTGGCGATCATCAAGCACGCGAACCCGTGCGGCATCGCGATCGGCGCGGACGTCGGCGAGGCGCACCGCAAGGCGCACGCCTGCGACCCGCTGTCCGCCTTCGGCGGCGTCATCGCCGTCAACCGGCCGGTGACCGTGGAGATGGCCGAGCAGGTCGCCGAGATCTTCACCGAGGTCATCGTGGCGCCCTACTACGAGGCCGGCGCGGTCGAGGTCCTCTCGCGCAAGAAGAACATCCGCGTGCTGCGCTGCCCCGACGCGCCGTCCGCCCCCGTCGAGGTCAAGCCGATCGACGGCGGCGTGCTGCTCCAGGTCACCGACCGCCTCCAGGCCGACGGCGACGACCCGGCCAACTGGACCCTCGCCGCGGGCGAGGCCCTGCCCGCCGAGGAGCTGGCCGAGCTGGCCTTCGCCTGGAAGGCGTGCCGCGCGGTCAAGTCCAACGCCATCCTGCTCGCCAAGGACGGCGCGAGCGTCGGCGTCGGCATGGGTCAGGTCAACCGCGTGGACAGCGCCAAGCTCGCCGTCGAGCGGGCCGGCGAGGAGCGGGCCCGTGGCTCGTACGCCGCGTCCGACGCGTTCTTCCCGTTCCCCGACGGCCTGGAGATCCTCACCGCGGCGGGCGTCAAGGCCGTGGTGCAGCCGGGCGGTTCAGTCCGCGACGAGCAGGTGATCGAGGCCGCGAAGAAGGCGGGCGTGACGATGTACTTCACGGGCACGCGCCACTTCTTCCACTGACACTTCTTCCACCGACACGGCTTCCACCGACACGACGCGACGGCGGGCCGCATCCTCCACGAGGATGCGGCCCGCCTCGCCGGAACGGGCGGCGGCCCTCAGACCCGGCGCATCCACACCGCGTAGCTGGTGGCGGTCCAGTGGCTGCTGTCGCCGGGCGCCTTGCTGAAGTTGTCGACGTCACCCTGGGGGCACGCCTGGCCCGAATAGTCGGCGTCGTACTTGCCGTTCGTGCCCCACCATTCGATGACGACCTGGGCGCAGTAGCCGTCGGCGGCGGTGTCCTTGACCCAGCCCGAGGCCGCGGTGGTCGAGATGGTGCCCGCCGAGCTCCCGTACGACGTGGACCTGCTCCACGAACCCTGGGCGGTGAAGTCCCCGCTCTTCGTGACGAGGACCCAGCCTTCTCCGGACGGCGCCTCGGGGGCCCGCGACTCCGCGGCGGCGGGTGCCGCCAGCCCTGCCAGTAGAGCGGCCGAGGCGGTGGCTCCCAGGAGTGCCTTGCGTACGATCGACATGCCGTTTCCTTCCTCCGTTGGTGTGCTCGCGTCCGAAGATGCCGGGGACCGGGAGGGGGCGGAACCTGGAACGTTGCAGGGTCCGTCTCAGCAGTGATCGACCCATCGGTGGGACAGCGGGGCGTACGTCCCCGCCAGGTTGCCCTGCTGCCGTACGGAGGTGCAGCCGGTCCGGCGGCTGTCGCGGGTGAGGTCGACGCCCACGGGGGTGAAGTCGCGGCCCCGGAAGTACTCCACGCCGCCCCACCGGGACCCGTCGTCGGGCATGTTGACGAAGACGGACCTCACCGGCCGGTCCCTGGTCCACGCGCAGGTCTCCTTCCCCGCGAGCCAGTCCGTGTCGTCGCGCTCCCAGCCGCACATCTCGCCGTTGCCGTGCTGCTCGCTGAAGAAGCAGACGGAGCGCTGCGGGCAGTGGTGATAGCCGTACGACAGCTCGTCGTCGCGCAACAGGTGGACCCCTGAGGCCCCCAGGAGCGCCGACGCGAAGGCGGCCGCCACCAGGGCCGGGCGCCGCCGCCACCGGTGCGGGCGCGGTCTCGGCAGGCGGGCCGAACGGGCAGCCCCCGCGGCTCGCTCCACCCGCCGCAGCAGTGAGGCCGTGTCGTGGGCGGCGCGCTCCGCGTGCGTACGGGCAAGGCAGTCCGTGATGATGTCCCGCCACGCGCGCGGAAGCTCGGGAGACAGGCGGAGTTCCTCGGCGCCCCGCGCGTAACGCACCGCCGCGTCGCGGCGCGCCTCGGCCGTGCCGCCCGGCAGCGGCAGGGAGCCCGCCAGTACCAGATGGGCCAGTACGCCGAAGGCCCATACGTCGGCGGTCGGGCGGATCTCCCTGCCGTGTTCGCCGATCTCGGACCACAGCAGTTCCGGCGGGGTGTAGTCGGGGGTGGAGAAGGCGGGGGAGTAGGCGTGCGTGCCGTCCAGCTCCGCCGCGAGGTTGAAGTCGCCGAGCCTGACCGTGCCGTCCCGCATCAGCAGCACGTTGGCGGGCTTCAGGTCGCCGTGCAGCCACCCCGCGTGGTGGAGCTGGTGCAGCCCAGCGCACACCTGCGCCAGCAGTGCGGGCCCCGACCCCGGCGCCGGGGCCCGGGCCAGCAGGGTTTCCAGGGAGCCCTCGGCCCGTTCCAGTACGAGGACGGTGGCACCGTCGAGTTCGGGGTGATCCGGGTCGTCGACCGTCAGCGCCTCGTACATGCGGATCAGCCGTGGCGCGCGCAGCCGGCGCAACAACCCCACTTCACGCTCGGCCAGTTCCCGCAGATGACGCAGCCGGCGCGGCGTCTGCGTACCGGTCGGCAGGAACTTCAGCGCGGCGTGCCGGGGCAGTCCGGGCGGCCCGTCCCCGGTGCGCCGGGCCGCGTACACACTGCCGAACGCGCCGGACGCGATGGCCTCGCGCACCTCCCAGCGGCCGACGCGGTAGCCCTTCGGCACCGGCACCGCGAACGGCTGCTCCGGCGGTGGGGCGCTCATCGCATCGCCCCGCTGGGAAGGGCGGCGAGGACGATGAGATCGTCCTCGCGGACCAGATCGAAGCGGAGGGCGAGCGAGACCAGAGATTCCTTCTTGCCGTTCTTGCGCGGGCCGGTGTCCGCGGTGTCCGGGGCCGGCTTGAGGCGCAGCTTCACCGCGAGGTAGTCGATGTTCCAGTTCACCGACGAGCGGTTCGCCGCCGGCCAGGTGGGCCGCAGCCGCTCCACCACCTGGTCGAGGGTGGGCAGCGGGGCGTGGGGCAGGCCACGCAGCCGTGGCTCGCACAGGGCGGCGAGGACCGCGTAGTACCGGGTGGTGCGGTCGAGGGCGAACGCCGGGGCGGTGGCGGCTCCGGAGAGGCCCGCGCGGTCGACGGCGCGGTAGTCGTGGCGCGGCGCCCAGACGTCGAAGCTGAGCAGCTCGCCCGCGGCGGGCAGGACCACGCGGGAGAACTCGAACGGTACGGGTGCGTCCAGGCGGCCCGGCGCGATCTTGATGTGCTCACCGGCGCCCTCGGGGTTCTCCACCACGTAGGTCTGCTCGTGGCTGAGATTGCTCAGGATCCAGAACGCGCGGTGCGCGGTGATCTCCCCGGCGACCCGGGACACCCCTTCGTGGGCGATGGCCAGACCGTCCTCGGCGGTGGCCGCCCTGCCGAAGACGAGCCTCTCGCCCGCCGCGAGCCTGATGCGGCTGTCAGGGCTCCGACCGGTGCTGCCGCCGGTTCCGCCGCACCGCGGTGGAACAACGATGATGGTGTACACGGAGTTCCCCCTCCTCCTGCGCCAACGGCAGTCAGGGTAAGGGCTTTCCCGAGGAGGCGTCCGTGTCCGAGCGGCAGGGTAAACGGCCGTTTCGGCGTAAACGTACGAAGGCCGCCGGGGTGGTTCATCGTTCGTTCGGCGGGCGTTTATCCGGCGGCCCTTGACGGTGGGCCGGGGGACGCCGGTGGAGACGGCGAGGGCCGTGTGCCACCGCCGGAGAGCGGTGGCACACGGCCCTTGTCTGCGTACGATCCGCGCGCGTATCAGTAACGCGGGCGGTTGAACCAGGCGGTGGCGCTGCTGTTGACCATCGACGCGAGGATGATGCCGCCGATGGCGAGGCCGATGATGCCGCCGATCGCCGCGCTGGTGGTGCCCTGCGTGAAGTTGCTCAGGCTCATCAGGATGAACAGCGCGGAGTAGACGATGGTCGTCACGCGAACGCCGTTGCCGCCCTTGGAGAACTTGGCGCCGAGGACGATGGCCCAGACCGCGAAGGCGATCAGGATCAGGACGACGATGAAGCCGAGCCCGGCGAGACCGTCCGTCGCGTCACCCGCGCCCACCGAGTCCGAGACGTCCTGCGCCGCGGCGATGACGAAGGCGAAGATGATGCCGAAGATGATCTGGAGACCGGCCACGATGAACAGCAGCACGCGCGCCGTCTGCATCAGACCGGGCATCGTCATCGGCGCGCCGCCCGGGTAGCCGGCGCCGTACGCCGGCGGGGGCGGGGCGGCCGGGTAGCCGTAGCCGGGCTGCTGCGGCTGGCCCTGCTGGGGGTAGCCGTAGCCGGGCTGCTGGGGCTGGCCCTGCTGGCCGTAGGGATTGTTCGGGTCGCCGAAGCTCATGGCGGGTTTCCTCCGTTGTTTTGCGGGGACGGCGCGGCCCGCGCGGAGGAACTTCACGAACTTTTTAGCGGTTTGCCCCCCGGCACTGCCCGCGGCACTGCGCGGATCAT
This sequence comes from Streptomyces sp. NPDC049837, assembly GCF_040674455.1. Lineage (NCBI taxonomy): Bacteria > Bacillati > Actinomycetota > Actinomycetes > Kitasatosporales > Streptomycetaceae > Streptomyces > Streptomyces sp. NPDC049837. The sequence continues at coordinate 306,219 of NZ_JBFAMP010000009.1, forward strand.
CGTCGTCGTATCGTCGACTTTTTGTCCAGTCGGATAACGAGGGTGTTGTGCAAGTGCAACCTCCAACGGCCTCGAATTGGAACCGGGGCGGGGTCATCCGCGAGGATGGGCACATGACCGCCCAGATTCTCGATGGCAAGGCCACCGCCGCCGCGATCAAGTCCGACCTGACCGCCCGCGTGGCGGACCTCAAGGCCAAGGGCATCACCCCGGGCCTCGGCACCGTCCTGGTCGGCGACGACCCGGGCAGCCAGAAGTACGTCGCGGGCAAGCACCGCGACTGCGCGGAGGTCGGCATCGCCTCCATCCAGCGGGAACTGCCCGCCACCGCCACGCAGCAGGAGATTGAGGCGGTCGTACGCGAGCTGAACGAGGACCCGGCCTGCACCGGCTACATCGTGCAGCTCCCGCTGCCCAAGGGCATCGACGAGAACCGCATCCTGGAGCTGATGGACCCGGCCAAGGACGCGGACGGGCTCCACCCGATGAACCTGGGCCGCCTCGTGCTCAACGAGCCCGCCCCGCTGCCCTGCACCCCGAACGGCATCATCGCGCTGCTGCGCGCGCACGGCGTCGAGATCAACGGGGCGGAGGTCGTGGTCGTCGGCCGCGGCACGACCATCGGGCGCCCGATGCCGCTGCTGCTCACCCGCAAGTCCGAGAACGCGACCGTCACGCAGTGCCACACGGGTACGCGCGACCTCGCCGCCCACCTGCGGCGCGCCGACATCATCGTGGCCGCGGCGGGCGTGCCGCACCTGATCAAGCCCGAGGACGTCAAGCCGGGCGCCGCCGTCCTGGACGTGGGCGTCAGCCGTGACGAGAGCGGCAAGATCGTCGGCGACGTCCACCCGGGCGTCAACGAGGTCGCCGGGTGGCGCGCCCCGAACCCGGGCGGCGTCGGCCCGATGACGCGGGCCCTGCTGCTGGTCAACGTCGTCGAGGCGGCCGAGCGCGCCGCCGCCGCGACCGCGAGCTGAACCGGACGGAAGAGGGCGACCCCATGGGCGTACGGGCGAACGACGACTCCGCCACCGCGGCCGGAACCCCGGCCCCGGCCACGGGCGGGCCGGCCGAGGAGACGGCGGCCCGCGCGGCGGCCGACGGCAGCTCACCGGACCCCGGCGCGGCGGCCGACCGCCCCGCCACCGCCCCGGCCGGGGCACCCACCCCGGCGGGTGACGCCCCCGGCGCCCCCGACGCACGGCCCACCACCGACGCCACCGGCCGCTCCGGCACCACCGCCGCCACCGGCTCCGGCCGCGAGGAGTCCCGTGCCGCGGCGGCCGGCCGCCCTCGTGCCGGGGCCACCGCGCCGGCCGAGGCGCCCGCCCCGGGCGCCGGGCGCACCGCCCCCGGCGCCCGGGCGTCCCGGCGGCCGCCGACCGTTACGCGGGACACCGCGCGGCCCGAGGGCGGCGGGCGGGCCGCGCCCGGGGACGCGCCGGCGCCCGCGCGGCAGTGGCCGCTGCTCACCGTGCTCGGACTGACCGCGCTCGGGCTGCTGGTCGTCGGGTTCGACCCGTTCCCGCAGGCGCCCCGCATCGGGGCCATGCTGATCGGCGTCGCCCTGCTCACCGGTGCCGCCATGCGGCGCGCCCTGCCGTCCGTCGGGATGCTCGCCGTCCGGTCGCGGTTCACCGACATGGCCGCGTACGGCCTGCTCGGCGCCGCCATCGTGCTGCTGTCGCTGATGACCCAGCCGGACCCCTGGCTGGAGATCCCGTTCCTGGAGGACGCCGTCCGGTTCGCGGTGCGCTAGGGCCTCTCGTTCGGATCTTGCTGGGCTCGTGACGCCTGGACACCGCACCTCGCGGCGTTGTCGTCGGTCGCCAATGTCCCCCGTAGCCCTTCGGGCACGGGAGGTGCCCCCACCGCAGTGGCTCCCTCCTCCGCCTTGCGATGCACGGCGCCAGACGCCACTCGCTGATCCAGCCTGATCCAAACGAAAGACCCTGGACGGCCACGTCGGGCGGCCGCGTACGTCCTCGCGCTCTACCTTGACGACGAGACATGTCGTCGTCGCGCGAGAGGGACGTACCGCCTCATGTCCAAGATCACGGTAGCCAACCCCGTCGTCGAGCTCGACGGCGACGAGATGACCCGCATCGTCTGGCAGTTCATCCGGGACCGGCTGGTCCTGCCGTACCTCGATGCCGACCTGAAGTACTTCGACCTGGGCATCCAGAACCGCGACGCCACGCGCGACCGGGTGACCGTCGAGGCCGCCGAAGCCATCAGGGAGCACGGCGTCGGCGTCAAGTGCGCCACGATCACGCCGGACGAGGCGCGCGTCGAGGAGTTCGGCCTCAAGGCGATGTACCGCTCGCCGAACGCCACCATCCGCGCCCTCCTCGGCGGCGTGCTCTTCCGCGAACCGATCATCATGAGCAACGTGCCACGGCTCGTCCCCGGCTGGACCCGGCCCATCGTCATCGGCCGCCACGCCTTCGGCGACCAGTACCGCGCCACCGACCTCAAGGTGCCCGGCCCCGGCACGCTCACCATGACCTTCACGCCGAAGGACGGCACCGACCCGGTCGAGCTGGAGGTGTACGACTTCCCGGGCGCGGGCGTCGCGCTGTCGATGTACAACCTCGACGAGTCGATCCGCGACTTCGCGCGCGCGTCGTTCCGCTACGGCCTCGCCCGTGGCTACCCGGTCTACCTGTCCACGAAGAACACGGTCCTGAAGAAGTACGACGGGCGCTTCAAGGACGTCTTCCAGGAGGTCTTCGACGCCGAGTTCAAGGCCCATTTCGACGCGGCGGGCCTGACCTACGAGCACCGGCTCATCGACGACATGGTCGCCTCGGCCCTGAAGTGGGCGGGCGGCTACGTCTGGGCGTGCAAGAACTACGACGGCGACGTCCAGTCCGACGCCGTCGCCCGCGGATTCGGCTCGCCCGGGCTGATGACCTCCGTCCTGATGTCCCCCGACGGCCGGACCGTCCTCGCGGAGGCCGCGCACGGCACGGTCACCCGCCACTACCGCCGCCACCAGCAGGGCCGGTCGACCTCGACGAACCCGGTCGCCTCCGTCTTCGCCTGGACCCGGGGCCTCGCCCACCGCGGCGCCCTGGACGGGACGCCGGAGGTGACCCGGTTCGCGCAGACCCTGGAGCAGGTGTGCGTGGAGACGGTCGAGGGCGGCCAGATGACCGAGGACCTGGCCCGGCTCATCTCCCCGGAGCACCCGTGGCTGACCACGGAACAGTTCCTGGACGTCCTCGACACCGGCCTCCAGAAGCGGATGCTCTCGCTGGAGCCCTGATGTGAGCCCTCGGCTGGGAGTCCTGATGTGCGCCCTCGGCCGTGAGTCCCCGATGTGAGTCCCGACGCGAGCCCTCGACGCGAGCCGCGCCGCTGTGACTCGCGTCATGCGGGTCGCGGCGCCCATCCTCTCCCCCGAGCAGGACGGGCGCCGTGACCTGCGTATGAGCGTCATGCACGCGCCAAGCTCGATCAAGGTATGTCCGGGGCCTGTGGCACGGAGGTGACCATTCCGGCATGGTGTGATCGACCCGCAACGGATGCGAAACTGGGGCGGCACTCAGGACAAGGGCGCGTAAGGGGGCACGCCCATGTTCCGAATGCGCCCGTGCGCCCCCGCTTCAGGAACTGTCATCCTGGCTCCGCGCATCCCTCTCGGTGGACACCTTGGTGAGCTCCGGGAGGCGTCAGGGGGGGGCACACAGCGCGGGGAGCACATCAGGCACGTACCGGGGGACAAGGGGGAGGCAATGCCTCGTTGGAAGGCGCTACCGGAGGAACTCGACCCGCAGGTCAAGGAGTTCGCGAGTCAGTTGCGCCGGCTGGTTGACCGCAGCGGGCTCAGCATCGCGGCGGTCTCGGACCGCACCGGTTACAGCAAGACGTCGTGGGAGCGCTATCTGAACGGGCGGCTCCTCGCGCCCAAGGGGGCGATCGTCGCGCTGGCCGAGGTCACCGGGACGAACCCGGTGCACCTCACGACCATGTGGGAGCTCGCGGAGCGCGCCTGGAGCCGCGCCGAGATGCGCCACGACATGACGATGGAGGCCATACGGATCTCCCAGGCGCGCGCCGCGCTCGGTGAGTTCGGCGGCGACGCCGGGCCGGGCGCCGACGGCTCGTCACGGGTGAAGGCGGCCCCGGGCCCCGACCGCGGTGCCCACCGCGCGCCGGCCGGCCGCCCGTCCGTCATACCGCCCGACGGCGGTCCCAACGGCCCCGCCCGCCGCGGCCCGGCCGCCCCGCCCGCGCCGCCCACCGCGCCCGCGCGCGCACAGGCCCGGGCCGCCCGGGGCGGGGGCAAGAACAAGGCGACCCTGTTCCTCGCCGGTGTCGTCGGCGCCCTGCTGGTGATAGCCGCGGCCGTCCTGCTGACCGACCTCGGCGGCGGCGGCGACGAACCCGCGAAGAACGTCGCCCAGTCGCCGTCGGCCACGCCCAGCACCAGCGCCTCCAAGTCGCTGCCCGCCGGGGTGAAGTGCAGCGGCGACGACTGCACCGGCCAGGACCCGGAGGCCATGGGCTGCGGCGGCCAGTACGCCACGACGACCGGCTCCGCGACGGTCGGCACGACGAAGGTCGAGGTCCGCTACAGCGAGACGTGCGGGGCGGCCTGGGCCCGTATCACCCAGGCGGTGGCCGGGGACAAGGTCACGATCAGCGCGGGCGGCGAGACCCAGAACGGCTCAGTGAAGATCGACAAGGACGCGTACACGCCGATGGTCGCGGCGGCCGACGGCACCGAGCCGAAGGCCTGCGCCACGCTCGCGAACGGCACGAAGGGCTGCACGGGGGAGCAGTGAGCCGAGACACAAGGGGGCGGGGGTTGAGGGGGGTCCGGGTCGGATAGCCTGACCGCTGGATATCTCTTCACGTCGAGACACCGATCGATCAGGAAGGATGTCCAGCACCAGGGGCACGGCCCCACCGCCAGTCTGTCTTACGGAGATCGCCATGACCCGCACTCCCGTGAATGTCACCGTGACCGGCGCGGCCGGCCAGATCGGTTACGCGCTGCTCTTCCGCATCGCCTCCGGCCACCTGCTCGGCGCGGACGTGCCGGTCAAGTTGCGCCTCCTGGAGATCCCGCAGGGCCTCAAGGCCGCCGAGGGCACCGCCATGGAGCTCGACGACTGCGCCTTCCCGCTGCTGCGCGGTATCGAGATCACCGACGACCCGAACGTGGCCTTCGACGGTGCGAACGTCGCCCTCCTCGTCGGCGCCCGCCCCCGCACGAAGGGCATGGAGCGCGGCGACCTCCTGGAGGCCAACGGCGGCATCTTCAAGCCGCAGGGCAAGGCCATCAACGACCACGCCGCGGACGACATCAAGGTGCTGGTCGTCGGCAACCCGGCCAACACCAACGCGCTCATCGCGCAGGCCGCCGCCCCGGACGTACCGGCCGAGCGCTTCACCGCGATGACCCGTCTGGACCACAACCGCGCGCTGTCGCAGCTCGCGAAGAAGGCCGGCTGCCAGGTCTCCGACATCAAGAAGCTGACGATCTGGGGCAACCACTCCGCCACCCAGTACCCGGACATCTTCCACGCGGAGATCGCCGGCAAGAACGCCGCCGAGGTCGTCAGCGACCAGGCGTGGCTGGCCGACGAGTTCATCCCGACCGTCGCCAAGCGCGGCGCGGCCATCATCGAGGCCCGTGGCGCCTCCTCGGCCGCCTCCGCCGCGAACGCCGCGATCGACCACGTCCACACGTGGGTCAACGGCACCGCCGAGGGCGACTGGACCTCCATGGCCATCCCGTCCGACGGCTCCTACGGCGTCCCGGAGGGCCTGATCTCCTCCTTCCCGGTCACCTGCAAGGACGGCAAGTACGAGATCGTCCAGGGCCTGGACATCAACGAGTTCTCGCGCACGCGCATCGACGCCTCGGTGCAGGAGCTCACCGAGGAGCGCGACGCGGTTCGCGGCCTGGGCCTGATCTGACACACGAACACCTCACCGCCCCCGGTAGCTCTCCCGCTGCCGGGGGCGCGGTGTTTCCGCATCGGCCCCGGGGCCCAGGTACGGGCGGCGCAGCCGCAGGAAGGGCAGTTCGATGGCGTGGTACGTCACGAACGACACCGCGACCGTCAGCGGCAGGGCCACCAGCAGCGTGACCAGGAAGGCGCACCACACGGGCGGCAGCCCGCCCGGGAACCACCGGGACCCCCACTCGCCGATCACCGTCAGCACCATGAAGTGCGTCAGGTAGACCGAGAAGCTGACCTCCCCGAGCCGGGCCGCGCCCCGTGAGAGCCACCCACCGCGGCTTTGCCGGACGCTCGCCACGTACACCGCCACCACCAGCGCCCACACCGCGCCCTCCGCACTGCTCCAGGCCAGCTTCAGCGGGCTGTCGGAGACGAACCCGTGGACCTGGTTGAAGGACCAGAGCAGGCCCAGCGCCAGGGCCGCCGCGACCGGCGGCAGCCACCGGGCCCGCAGCCGGCCCGGGTGGTGGACGTACACCCAGGCGGCCAGCATCCCGAGCAGGAACTGGTCGATCCGCCCGGCCAGGCCCAGGTACAGCGACGCCGTGTGCGGTTCGGGCGCCGGGCTGCTGAGCCACACCAGCGCCCGCAGCAGTGACACCGCCGCCAGCAGTCGCAGCAGGGCGCCGGGCCCGCGCTCGCCGAGGAGCCGGACCAGCAGCGGGAAGACCAGGTAGAACTGCATCTCCACGCACAGCGTCCAGAAGACGCCCCCGTACGGCTGGGTCGGCGTCGCGAACGTCAGGACGCGCACCAGGTCCTGGAACGTGGGCAGGGAGACCTGCGTGGCCAGGCCGAGGACGGCGACGACCAGGTAGAGCGGGTAGATGCGCAGCAGCCGGTTGGTGAGGAAGCGGCCGTAGCGGATGGGCCTGCCGTACGCGCCGACGGTGAAGATGAAGCCGGACAGGACCATGAACAGGGCCACGCCCGTGTGGCCCTCGAAGACGAGCGTGGCGGCCGGGTTGGCCGAGTAGAGCCAGTCCGTCGCGGGGACGAAGCGGCGGCCCTCGATGCGCGCGCTGAGCAACTGGCACCCGTGGTAGAGGACGACGAGCACGGCGGCGACGGCCCGCAGGTGGTCGACGGGGGCGAGGTAGACGCGGTCGTCGCTGCTGCGCATGGACGCACCCTAGGTCCGCGCGGGCGCCCCGCCGGGGAGCGACGCCCGGACCGGTCATCCATTCGGATCATTGCGAAAGTGCTAATGAATGTAGTACTTCTTATACATGAGTGAGCAGGTGCACAACAGGCTGGCCGTGGTGAGGGCGGAGCGGAAGGTGTCGCGCCAGGCACTGGCCGACGCCCTGGGCGTCCACTACCAGACCATCGGCTACATCGAGCGGGGGCAGTACAACCCGAGCCTCGACCTGGCGCTGAAGGCCGCCAGGTACTTCGGGCTTCCGGTGGAGGCGCTGTTCTCCCTGGAGCCGTTCCAGCCGCTCACCGACGAGATCTACGGGGCACACGGGAGGAAGCAGTGACCATCACCGCGACGCGCAACGACCGGCGCATGTACATGATCATGAACCAGGACGCCGGGACCGCCATGCACGCCACCGCCGCACGGCGGCGGCTGGTCGTCGGGGCGCACATCGCTCTGACCGTGGCGTCGGTGGCCGCCTGGCTCGGCGCCGTGCACGGGGTCTCCGTCTGGTACGCGTTCGCGATACTCGCCCTGCTGGCGCCCTGGTGCGTGGCGATGGGCGTCATCAACGGCTCCACCCGCGGGCTGCTTCAGTTGCGCGGCCACATGCTGGACGAGCGCCAGCTCGTGGAGCGGGACCGGGTCCGGGCCATCGCGCACCGGATCACCGTCGGGCTGCTCTTCGCCGGGGCGGCCGGGACGGGGCTCGCCACGTGGCTCGGCGAGGTCCGCTTCGACGGCGCCCTGCTGTTCCCGGCGCTGTTCGCGCTGCTGGTCACGCACTGGCTGCTGCCCTCGTGGGTGGCCTGCCTGCGGGTGCAGGACGACGCCCCCGACGAGGTGGAGGAAGCCCTGCACGGCAACTGAGCGCGACCGCCCGGCTACCCACGCCGGGAGTGAGCAAACCCACTTTCGCGCATGCTTTCCGCCCCCCGGGGCAGGGACCCCGGTCGCCGACCACCGTCGGTGACGAAAAGATCGGGAACGGAAGGCAAACGCGACGTGTCGGACCAACAGACCATCCACGTGGGCGGAGAGTGGCGAGCAGCGGCCACCGGCGCCACGCGCGAGATCCTCGACCCCGCCGACGCCACGACCCTCGCGGTCGTCGCGGAAGGCGGGGCCGAGGACACCGACGCCGCGATCGCCGCCGCCCGCACCGCGTTCGACCAGGGCTCCTGGCCCCGCACGCCGGTCGCCGAGCGGGCCGCGCTGTTGCGCCGCGTGGCCGACCTGCTCCAGCGCGACCGCGAGCAGATCGGCCTGCTGGAGAGCCGCGACGCCGGCAAGACCCTCGAAGAGGGCCGCGTCGACGTCGACTGCGTCACCGACGCCTTCCGGTACTTCGCCGACCTCGTGATGAACGAGAGCGGCGGCCGGGTCGTCGACGCCGGATCGCCCGACATCCACAGCGTCGTCGTCCACGAACCCGTCGGCGTCTGCGCGCTGATCACGCCGTGGAACTATCCGCTCCTCCAGGCGAGCTGGAAGATCGCCCCGGCGCTGGCCGCGGGCAACACCTTCGTGATCAAGCCGAGCGAGATCACCCCGCTCACCACCGTCGCCCTCATCCGGCTCCTCGCCGAGGCCGGTCTCCCGGCCGGCGTCGCCAACCTCGTCACCGGCCCCGGCGACCCCGTCGGCGCCCGCATGTCCGAACACCCCGACGTGGACCTGGTGTCCTTCACCGGCGGACTCGTCAGCGGTACGAAGGTGATGCGCGCCGCCGCCGACAGCGTCAAGAAGGTCGCCCTCGAACTGGGCGGCAAGAACCCCAACGTCGTCTTCGCCGACGCCTGTGCCACCGACGAGGGCTTCGACACCGCCGTCGACCAGGCGCTCAACGCCGCGTTCATCCACAGCGGCCAGGTCTGCTCCGCCGGCTCCCGGCTCATCATCGAGGAGTCGCTGCGCGAGCGGTTCGTCACCGAACTCGCCCGCCGCGCCGAGAAGATCCGCATCGGCCGGGGCACCGACAAGGGCGTCGAGTGCGGCCCCCTCGTCTCCGCCCAGCAGCTCGCCCGCACCGAGGAGTACGTCGCCTCCGCCCTCGCCGAAGGCGCCGTCCTCCGGGCCGGCGGCGAACGGCCGCAGGGGCCCGGCTTCTTCTACCGCCCCACCGTCCTCGACCGCTGCCACCGCGGGATGCGCGTCGTCCGCGAAGAGGTCTTCGGCCCGGTCCTCACCGTCGAGACCTTCCGCACCGAGGACGAGGCCGTCACCCTCGCCAACGACACCGAGTACGGGCTCGCCGGCGGTGTCTGGTCCGCCGACCCCGGCCGCGCCCGCCGCGTCGCCGGGCGGCTGCGCCACGGCACCGTCTGGATCAACGACTTCCACCCCTACCTGCCGCAGGCGGAGTGGGGCGGCTTCGGCAAGAGCGGCATCGGCCGCGAACTGGGCCCGGCCGGGCTCGCCGAATACCGCGAGACCAAGCACGTCTACCAGAACCTCGCCCCGCGCCCCGTGCGCTGGTTCGCGGGCTGAGCAGGGAAACGAACGCACCATGAATGAGCACACCACGTACGACTACGTCATCGTCGGCGGCGGCACCGCCGGCAGCGTCATCGCCCACCGCCTCACCGCGAACCCCGACGTCACCGTCGCCGTCATCGAAGGCGGCCCGTCCGACGTCGACCGCCCCGACGTCCTGACGCTGCGCCGCTGGATGGGCCTGCTCGGCGGCGACCTCGACTACGACTACCCCACCACCGAGCAGCCGCGCGGCAACTCCCACATCCGGCACAGCCGCGCCCGCGTCCTCGGCGGCTGCTCGTCGCACAACACCCTCATCTCCTTCAAACCGCTGCCGTCCGACTGGGACGAGTGGGAGGAGGCCGGGGCCGAGGGCTGGAACGCCGCGGCCATGGACCCGTTCTTCGACAAGCTCCTCAACAACATCGTCTCGGTCGACGAGAAGGACCGGAACGCCATCGCCCGCGACTTCGTCGACGCCGCCCAGGCCGCGCTCGGCGTCCCGCGCGTCGAGGGCTTCAACAAGAAGCCGTTCCACGAGGGCGTCGGGTTCTTCGACCTCGCCTACCACCCGGAGAACAACAAGCGCTCCTCCGCCTCGGTCGCGTACCTCCACCCGATCATGGACGAGCGCCCCAACCTCCACCTGATGCTGGAGACCTGGGCGTACAAGCTGGAGCTGGACGGCACGCGTGCCACCGGCGTCCACGTCCGTGCCAAGGACGGCACCGAGCGGCTCGTCACCGCCCGGCGCGAAGTCCTCGTCTGCGCGGGCGCCGTGGACACCCCCCGGCTGCTGCTGCACTCCGGCATCGGCCCGGCCAAGGACCTCGAAAAGCTCGGCATCCCCGTCGTCCACGACCTTCCGGGCGTCGGCGAGAACCTGCTCGACCACCCCGAGTCGGTCATCGTCTGGGAGACCAACGGCCCCATCCCGGAGAACTCCGCCATGGACAGCGACGCGGGCCTCTTCGTGCGCCGCGACCCCGAGTCCAAGGGCCCGGACCTGATGTTCCACTTCTACCAGATACCGTTCACTGACAATCCGGAGCGGCTGGGCTACGAACGCCCCGCCCACGGCGTGTCGATGACCCCGAACATCCCCAAGCCGCGCAGCCGTGGCCGCCTCTACCTCACCAGCGCGGACCCCGAGGTCAAGCCCGCCCTCGACTTCCGGTACTTCACCGACGAGGACGACTACGACGGCCGCACCCTCGTCGACGGCATCCGCATCGCCCGCGAGATCGCCAAGGCCGAGCCGCTCGCGAGCTGGCTCAAGCGCGAGGTCTGCCCCGGCCCCGAGGTCACCGGCGACGAGGAGCTGAGCGAGTACGCCCGCAAGGTCGCCCACACCGTCTACCACCCCGCCGGCACCTGCCGCATGGGCGCCGTGGACGACGAACAGGCCGTCGTCGGCCCCGACCTGAAGATCCGTGGGCTCGACGGCATCCGCATCGCCGACGCGTCCGTCTTCCCGACCATGCCCGCCGTCAACCCGATGATCGGGGTGCTGATGGTCGGCGAAAAGGCAGCCGAACTACTGGGAGGTGGTGCCTGATGAGTACGACCCAGGTCGACATGACCCCCGTCTTCTCCGTCGAGAACCTGTGGAAGGTCTTCGGCCCCAAGGCCGACCGCGTACCCGGTTCCCCCGGGCTCGCCGGCCTCCCCGCCGCCGAACTGCGCGAACGCACCGGCTGCACCGCCGCCGTCCGGGACGTCTCCTTCGACGTCCGCAAGGGCGAGGTGTTCGTCGTCATGGGCCTGTCCGGCTCCGGCAAGTCCACCCTCGTACGCTGCCTGACCCGGCTCATCGAGCCGACCTCCGGCACCGTCGCCATCGACGGCGAGGACATCCTGTCCATGGACAAGTCCCGGCTGCGTGAACTGCGCCGCCACCGGGCCGCCATGGTCTTCCAGCACTTCGGCCTGCTGCCGCACCGCTCGGTCGTCGACAACGTCGCCTACGGGCTCGAAATCCAGGGCATGAGCCGCGCCGAACGGCGCGCCAAGGCCGCCGAGGTCGTCACCAAGGTCGGCCTGGAAGGCATGGAGGACCGCAAGCCCGGCCAGCTCTCCGGCGGCCAGCAGCAGCGCGTGGGCCTCGCCCGCGCCCTCGCCGTCGACCCCGAAGTGCTGCTGTTCGACGAGCCGTTCAGCGCCCTCGACCCGCTGATCCGGCGCGACATGCAGGAGGAGGTCATCCGGCTCCACCGCGAGGAGGGCCGCACGATGATCTTCATCACCCATGACCTCAACGAGGCGCTGCGCCTGGGCGACCGCATCGCGCTGATGCGCGACGGCCGCATCGTCCAGCTCGGCACGCCCGAGGAGATCGTCGGCTCGCCCGCCGACGACTACGTACGCGACTTCGTGCGGGACGTGCCGCGCGAGCAGGTCATGACCGTGCGCACCGCCATGCGCCCGCCGTGCGACGGCGACGCCGACTCCGGTCCGGCCGTCGCGCCCGGCGCGACCGTATCCGAGGCCATCGAGGCGGTCGCCCGCAGCGGCGGCCCCGTACGCGTCGTCGACTCCGGCCGCTGCGTGGGCGTCGTGGACCACGAGGGCCTGCTGTCGGTCGTTGCCGGTGTCCCGGTCGGGGGCCCGGCCGCCCTGGGGAAGGCGGCGGCATGACCGCAGCCGTGACCGCCCCCGCGCGGCCCCGCCTGCCGGTCGCCGCCCGCAGGTACTGGCCGCTGGCCGCCGTCCTCGTCCTGGCCCCCATCGGGCTGCTCCTCGCCGGCGGCGGCAGTTGGCCCGCCGCCCTCTCCGTCGACCTGTCCGGGCCGCTCGGCACCGCCAGCGACTGGATCGTCGACAACCGCGACAGCCACCCGCTGTTCCTGTACTTCTTCGGGCACGTCAGCAACGCCGTCGTCCTGTCCGTGCGCGCCGTCTACCTGGTGCTCCTCGCCGCCGGCTGGGCCGGCGTCACCGCCGTGGCCGGCATCCTCGCCTGGCGCGTCGCGGGCCTCCGGCTGGGCGTGACCACCGTCGCCGCGTTCGCCGTGTGCGGGCTGCTCGGCATGTGGGTGCCCACCATGCAGACCCTCGCCCTCATGGTCGTCGCGGTGGCCGCGTCCGTCGTGCTGGGCGCGCTGCTCGGCCTCGGCGCCGGGCTGTCGGACCGTACGTACCGGGCGCTGCGCCCCGTCCTCGACACCATGCAGGTGCTGCCCGCCTTCGCGTACCTGCTGCCGGTCGTCCTGGTCTTCGGCATCGGCGTCCCCGCCGCCGTCCTCGCGACCGTCGTGTACGCCGCCCCGCCCATGGCCCGCCTCACCGCGCTCGGGCTGCGCGGCGCCGACCCCGGCGTGCTGGAGGCCTCCGCCTCGCTCGGCGCCACCGGCAAGCAGCGGCTGCTGACCGCCCGCCTGCCGCTGGCCCGCAAGGAACTGCTCCTCGGCGTCAACCAGTCGATCATGATGGCCCTGTCGATGGCGGTCATCGCGTCCGTCATCGGCGCGGGCGGCCTCGGCGACCGCGTCTACCAGGCGCTCGCCTCCGTCGACGTGGGCGCCGCCCTCGCCGCCGGCATCCCGATCGTGCTGCTCGCGGTCGTGCTGGACCGCACGGCGACCGGCGCGCGTGCCGTACGCGGCCGGGACTGGGCGGCCTGCGGCGTGGCCGTGCTGGCCGCCGCGGTGACCGGCCGGCTGGCCGGCGGGCTCACCTGGCCCCAGGCGTGGCACGTCGACATCGCCGAGCCCGTCAACCGCGCCGTCGACTGGATGACCGCCCACCTCTACTCGGGCGTCCCCGTCATCGGCGGCACCGCCGACTGGGCGGCCCACTTCACCGGGTGGGTCCTCGACCCCGTACGCGACGGGCTCCAGGCGCTGCCCTGGTGGTCGCTGCTGCTGGTGGTCGGCGTGCTGGCGCTGCTCGTCGGCACCTGGCGCACCGCGCTGACGGCCGTCGCCGCGATGGGCGCCATCGGGGTGCTCGGGGTGTGGGACGCGTCGCTCGACACCCTCTCCCAGGTGCTGGCCGCCGTCGCGGTCACCCTCGTCCTGGGCTTCGCCATCGCGGTCGCGGCGGCGCGCAGTTCACGTGTCGAACGGCTTCTGCGCCCGGTCCTGGACGTCTTCCAGACCATGCCGCAGTTCGTGTACCTGATCCCGGTGGTCGCGCTGTTCGGCGTGGGCCGCGCCCCGGCGGTCGCCGCCGCCGTGGTGTACGCCCTGCCCGCCGTCGTCCGCATCACCACCCAGGGCCTGCGCGGCGTCGACCCCGTCGCGCTGGAGTCCGCCCGCTCGCTGGGCGCCACCGGCTGGCAGCAACTGCGCCAGGTCCAGCTCCCGCTCGCCCGCCCGGCGCTGCTGCTGGCCGTCAACCAGGCGGTCGTCCTCGTCCTCGCCGTCGTCATCATCGGCGGCCTGGTCGGCGGTGGCGCGCTCGGCTACGACGTGGTGTTCGGCCTCGCCCAGGGCGACCTGGCGACCGGCCTGGTCGCGGGCGCCGCGATCGTCTGCCTGGGCCTGATGCTCGACCGGGTCACCCAGCCGACCGGAAAGGAGGCCTGAGCATGCGTAAGCGCATCATGGCCCCCCTGATCGCCGCCGTGACCCTGCTGCCCCTGGCCGGCTGCGGCGCGGCCGACATGACCAAGCAGGCGTCCCCGTACGCCGCCGCCCAGGGCACCAAGACGGTCACCCTGTCCGTCCAGTCCTGGGTGGGCGCGCAGGCCAACGTGGCCGTGGCGAAGTACCTGCTCGAACACGAGCTGGGCTACCGCGTCGACACCGTCCAGGTCGACGAGATCCCCGCCTGGGACGCCCTCAGCCAGGGCCGGGTGGACGCCCTCCTGGAGGACTGGGGCCACCCGGAGCAGGAGCAGCGGTACGTCAACGACAAGAAGACCATCGCGCGCGGCGGGGACCTGGGCGTGACCGGCCACATCGGCTGGTTCGTCCCCACGTACTTCGCCAAGGCGCACCCGGACGTCACCGACTGGAAGAACCTCAACAAGTACGCCGACCAGCTCCGCACGGCCGAGAGCGGCGGCAAGGGCCAACTGCTCGACGGCTCCCCGTCGTACATCACGAACGACAAGGCGCTGGTGAAGAACCTGGGCCTGGACTACAAGGTCGTCTTCGCGGGCTCCGAGGCGGCGCAGATCACCCAGATCAAGCAGTTCGCCAAGGAGAAGAAGCCCTTCCTGACGTACTGGTACAAGCCCCAGTGGCTCTTCGAGAAGGTCCCCATGACGGAGGTGAAGCTCCCCGCCCACAAGAAGGGCTGCGACGCCGACCCGAAGAAGGTCGCCTGCGCCTACCCGCACACCCCGCTCCAGAAGTTCCTCAACGCCGACTTCGCCAAGAAGGGCGGCAAGGCGGCCGCCTTCCTGAAGAACTTCCGCTGGACGACGGAGGCCCAGAACGACGTGTCCCTGATGATCGCCGAACAGAAGCTCTCGCCCGAGGAGGCCGCCGAAAAGTGGGTCAAGGCCAACGAGCCGACCTGGCGGGCGTGGCTGCCGTAGGGGCTAGAGGTCGTCGAACATGGCCAGGAGGGACTGCTCGTCCGGTTCCGGGGCGTGGCGCTGGTCGGTGGGCGGGACCTGTTCGGCCCAGACCGTTTTGCCTTGGGGCATGAAGCGGGCGCCCCAGCTCTTGGTGAACTGGGCCACCAGGAAGAGGCCGCGGCCGCCCTCTTCGGTGGTGGCCGCGCGGCGGATGCGGGGGGAGGTGTTGCTGCGGTCGGAGACCTCGCAGATCAGGGAGCCGTCGCGGAGCAGGCGGAGGCACACCGGGCCCTGGCCGCCGTAGCGCACGGCGTTGGTGACCAGCTCGCTGACCACCAGGCCGGTGCTGAAGTCCAGGTCCGTCAGGCCCCATTCGGCGAGTTGGTGGTGCGTCAGGGACCGCGCCTCGGCCACCACCGAGGGGTCCGAGGGCAGCTCCCAGGAGGCGACCCGGTCGGTGGGCAGCGCGTGGACGCGGGCCAGGAGCAGGGCCACGTCGTCGCGGGGGCCGTCGGGCAGGAGGGTGGCCGTGACCCGGTCGCAGATGCGCTCGAGTGACGGTTCCGGTCCGGTGAGCGCGGTCAGGAGCTGCTTGGTGCGGGCGTCGGTGTCGGTGTCGCCGAAGCCGCGGCTCTCCTTGAGCAGGCCGTCGGTGTACAGCGCCAGCAGGCTGCCCTCGGGCAGATCGGCGGTGGCCGGTTCGTACGGCTGGAGCCCGCCGAGCCCCAGGGGCGGACCGGCCGGCAGGTCGAGCAGCCGGGGCGGGCCGTCCGGTGGCAGCAGCGCGGGCGGCGGGTGACCGGCCCTGGCGGCCGTGCAGTGGCAGGACACCGGGTCGTACACGGCGTACAGGCAGGTCGCCGCCGTGGCGGGGTCCTCCTCGTGGGCCGGGCCGGACGTACGGCTGACCAGGTCGTCCAGGTGGCTCAGCACCTCCTCGGGCGGCAGGTCCATGGCGGCCAGGGTGTGCACCGCCGTCCGCAGCCGGCCCATGGTGGCCGCCGCCTGGAGGCCCTGACCGGCCACGTCCCCGACCACCAGGGCCACGCGCATCCCCGACAGCGGGATGGCGTCGAACCAGTCGCCGCCCACACCCGCCCGGGCGTCCGCGGGCAGGTAGCGGGAGGCGACGTCGACGGCCGTCAGCCGGGGCGTCTCGCGCGGCAGCAGGCTCCGCTGGAGGGTGAGGGATGCCTGGTGCTCCCGGCTGTAGCGGCGGGCATTGTCCACGCTGATCGCGGCCCTCGCCGCCAGCTCGCCCGCCAGGGTCAGGTCGTCCTCCTCGTACGGCCTGGTCCTGCCGCGCCGGTAGAACCCCGCCAGGCCCAGCACGGCGCCCCCCGCGCGCAGCGGGGCGCCCAGGTAGGAGTGCACGCCCTCGCCGAGCAGGTCGATGGGGTGCTCGTCGCCGGCCGGGGGCCCGGTCAGGGCGGCCGTCAGCACCGCGTCCGCGACCGGCCGGCCGCCGGCCAGGCACCGGGCCTGCGGGGTGCCGGGCGGGTAGGCGACCCGCTCGCCGAGGCGGCCGATCCGCGCGTCACGGGAGTCCTCGCCGGCCCAGACCGCCGCCCGGCGCAGCGCCGCGCCGGTGACCTCGTCCCCGGCCGGGGACTCCTCGCCCGCCAGGGCGCTCTCGACCAGGTCGACCACGACGACGTCGGCGAAGCGCGGTACGGCGATCTCGGCCAGCTCCTCGGCGGTGCGCCGTGCGTCCAGGGTGGTGCCGAGGCGGGCGCCCGCCTCGTTCAGCAGCGCCAGCCGCCCGCGCGCCTCGGCGGCCAGGCGGCCGACGCCCGGCTCGCCCACCAGCAGCAGCCACGCGTCGGCCCCGTCCGCCTCCTCGGCCGATTCGCGGGGCACGTCCGGCGGTTGCCGCAGCAGCGGTACGTCACGGCCGTCCGGCGCGGTCGCGGTGGCCCCCGTACCGGCGAGGCCGGCGGCGCGGGCGCCGGTGCCGGTATCACCCGCGTCCCGGAAGGTGACCTCCACGGCCGCGCCCTCCGCGTCGCCGTGGTGCAGTTCCCGGCGGCGCAGCGTCGCCACACGGCCGCCGCCCAGCGACACCTCGGCGAACGTCTCGTCGCTGGAGGAGATCAGCTCGATGGCGTTCTCCAGCAGCGCCAGCCGCTCCTCCGGGGCCAGCCGGGGCGCCGCCGCGCCGAGGGGGGTGAGTTCGCCGGAGCCGAGGCGCAGCTCGGCGTGCTCGCCGCGCTCCCTGGCGCGGAGGAAGGAGCTCATCAGGTTGCGCTCGCGGGCCGTGCTCAGTTCCAGCAGGCGTTCCGCGATGCGGTCGGTGGCGTCCTGGAGGGCGAGCGCCATGCCCGGCCGGGCCATTTCCCGGGGTATGGAGAGGTTGACCGCGCCCTGCACGGTGCCGCCCACGGGGTCGCGCACCGGGGCGGCCATGCAGGTCAGTTCCTTGAGGTTGTGGAGGAAGTGCTCCTGGCCGACGACCACGAAGGGTGACCGGGTGCTCAGCACCATGCTGACGCTGCTGGTGCCCATGAACCGCTCGTCGACATTGGCGCCCGGCACCAGCGAGGCGGCGTCCATGAGCTCCAGCCCGTCGGGGTCGCCCCGCCGGTCCACGATGTTCGCCTTGGCGTCGGCCAGCGTCACCGTGACGGGCAGCCCCGAGAACCGCTCGCACAGGTGCTCCAGCACGGGTGCGGCGGCTCTGATGAGCCGGGAGTCCGGATCGAGGTCGCTCTCGACCGGCAGGGCGGCGCCGCCCTCGGTGTCGATCCCCAGCGACTTCGAGCGCTGCCAGGAGGCGAGGATCTCCGGACGCACTCCGTCGTCGCGTGGCCTCTGCTCACCGCGATCGTCCACATAACCAGGATAATCGGGCGAATCGCCCCGCGCGGTTCCGCCTGGTCAGCCCGCGGCGAGCGTCTCCGGGTCGATGACCTTGGTGTTCTGCGCGGCGGCGACCCGCCATACGCCGTCGTCCTTGGCCAGGACGTACAGCGGGGTGCCGGGCACCGCGTCAGGGTTGGCGGCCACCAGCGACTCCGGGTCCGCCTGCCCCTGGAACACCTCGTCCAGCCGCTTCCCGTCGCGGGTGACCGGCCGCTGGCGCACCTTGACCGCGGCGACGTCGGGGCGCACGAACAGGATGTGCTCGACCTCGTAGGTGGCGGTCACGTCGTGGTCGATCGTGCCGGGCAGGACCTTGTGCGTGAAGGCGCTGATCTCCTCGTACCCGGTCAGCCGCTTCCCGTGGGCGGTGGTCCAGAACGCGTCCTGGCGGAACCCGCTCATGAACGCGTCGGGCAGGGCGTTCTGCTGCGCGTGCTGCACGCCGGCGACGAACGCGACGATGGCGTCCACGTCTGCCTGCGGGACGGCGACGCCGGTGACCTGAGGGCTCATGATGTCTCTCCAAGCGGCTGAGAGTTCGTTACGGAGTTCGTTACGGCGAACAGCCTCCGACCTCAAGTGCGGTCGATGTCAACGCGCTTGGGGATCACGGCCCGACCGTGCCGTCGACGCCCTCGCGGAGGAAGTCCGCGTGGCCGTTGTGGCGGGCGTACTCGTGGATCAGGTGCAGCATGACGTGGCGCAGGGACACGTCGACGTTCCAGCGGGCGTTGTGGCCGGTGACGTCGAGCGACGGGGCCGACTCCTCGATGCGGCGGGCGTGTTCGACCTCCTCCTGCCAGGCGGCGAACGCCTCCGAGCGGGTGGACGCCGTCGCGTCGTACGCCACCTGGTAGTCGCCCTCGGGCGACCAGACGAGCGGAACGTCCTCGCCGTTGATGGTCCGGCGGAACCAGGCGCGTTCCACCTCGGCCATGTGGCGGACCAGGCCCAGCAGGGAGAGCGTCGACGGCGGCATCGAGCGGCGGCGCAGCTCCTCGTCGGACAGGCCGTCGCACTTCATGGCGAGGGTGGCGCGGTGGTAGTCCAGGAAGGCGCGCAGCATCCCGCGTTCGTCGCCGACCAGCGGCGGGTCGATGCGTTCGGTGGTCACGGATCAATCCCTTCGAAGGGCACGTGCGTACGGATCCCAGGATGGATCACACGCCACAGCGCGGCCCAGCGGTTATCCGCGAAAACCGGTGGCTCCGCCGGGCGTACGGCCGTAGGGTCGCGGCCATGACGATCACGGCGGCACAGGACGTCGACGAAGCGGTCGCCGTCGCCGCCCGCGCTCTGCGTGAGGTGGCGGACCGGGACTGGACCGGCGCGGCGGCCGGGCTGGAGTGGAGCTGCTACGACACGGCGGTCCACGTCGCCGACGACTTCATCGGCTACGCCACCCAGTTGACCGGCCGGGCCACCGACTCCTACGCCCCCTTCGAGATCAGCGCCGGGCCCGGGGCCACGCCCGCCGGGCTGGTCCGCGTCATCGAGGCGACCGGCGGGCTGCTGTCCGCCGCCGTGCGCACCACGCCCGACGACGTACGGGCCTGGCACCCGTACGGCATGGCCGGGCCGGGCGGCTTCGCGGCGATGGGCGTCGTCGAGGCGCTGCTCCACACGTACGACATCCTCGGCGCCCTCGGCGTCCCCGGCTGGCGGCCGCCCGGTCACCTGCCCGCCCGCGTCCTGGACGCCCTCTTCCCGCACGTCCCGCGCACGGACGACCCCTGGCGGACCCTGCTCTGGGCGACGGGCCGGGCCGAGCTGGACGACCGGCCGCGCCCGGCCGTCTGGCGCTGGTACGCCGACCCGGTGGCCGCCGGACGCCTGGTGCTGTGCGAGGTCTCCCCGCACGTCGCGGCCGACCTGCACGGCGGCGGCACCGGTGGCTTCGCGTGGGCCGACGGCGGGCCGCCGGAGGGCACCCGGTTCGCCGCCGGCATGGTGACCGAGGCCGGCGAGGCGGGGACGTACCGCCCCGGCTGGGGCACGTACGCCATCGTCCGCGCCTCCGACCGCCGCGCGGTGGGCGCCATCGGCTTCCACGCCGCCCCGGACGCCGACGGCCGCGCGGAGATCGGCTACGACCTGGTGGAGGGCGCCCGCGGCCACGGCTACGCCACCGAGGCCGTGCGCGCCCTCACCGACTGGGCCCTCGCCCGGCCGGGGGTGACCGTGCTGCGCGCCACCGTCGACCACGGCAACACCCCCTCGCACGGCGTCGTCACCCGCGCCGGCTTCACCAAGGCCGCCGAGGACGGCGACAACACCGTCTACGAGCTGCGCCGCACCTGAGCGGCGATGTCCCGCACCGCGTCCATCGCGCGGTGCAGCAGCCCCGGGCCGAACGTGATCCGCGAGGCACCCAGCCGGCCCAGCTCGGCGACCGGCGGGCCGCCGGGGGACGGGGCCACGTTGATGGGCCCGTCGATCCGCGCCCGGAGCGCCGGAATGTGCTCGGGCGGCACGCCGATGGGGTAGACGCAGTCGGCGCCCGCCGCCACGTACAGCCGCGCCCGGGCGATGGCGTCCTCCGGGTCGGTCAGGCCCCGGATGAAGGTGTCCACGCGGGCGTTGACGAACAGGTGGCCGCCCGCCTCCGCCCGTACCTCCGCCAGCCAGTCGGCGTGTGCGCGCGGGTCCCTGAGCGTTCCGGCGCGGGAGTCCTCCAGGTTCACGCCCACCGCGCCGGCGTCCAGGACGCGGGCGACCAGTTCCTTGGGCGCCAGCCCGTAGCCGCCCTCCACGTCCGCCGACACGGGGACGGACACCGCGCGGGTGATCCGGGCGACGGCCGCGAACATCTCGTCGGCGGGCGTCGCCCCGTCCTCGTACCCGAGCGACGCCGCCACCCCCGCGGACGGCGTGGCGAGTGCCGGGAACCCGGCCTCCTCGAAGGCCCGGGCGCTGGCCGCGTCCCACGGGCCGGGCAGGACCAGGGGCTCCTCGGGGGCCCGGCCGTGGTGCAGGGCGCGGAAAGCGGCGACGGCGTCCGTCACTTGGCCGTGCCCTTGAACTGGCCCGGGGTGTAGTGGCCCGGCACCATGCGGGTGGAGACGGCGAACCGGTTCCAGGCGTTGATGACGGTGATCGCGGCGATGAGCTGGGCCAGTTCGGTCTCGTCGAACTGCTTGGCGGCCTTCTCGTACACCTCGTCCGGCACGAAACCGTCCGTCAGGACGGTGATCGCCTCGGTGAGTTCGATCGCCGCCAGCTCCTTCTCGGTGTAGAAGTGCCGCGACTCCTCCCAGGCGCTGAGCTGGACGATCCGCTCGACCGACTCACCGGCCGCCAAGGCGTCCTTGGTGTGCATGTCCAGGCAGTAGGCGCAGTGGTTGAGCTGCGAGGCACGAATCTTCACCAGCTCCAGCAGGACCGGGTCGACGCCCTGCCGGGCGGCCGCGTCCAGCCGGACCATGGCTTTGTAGACGTCGGGTGCCTGCTGGGCCCAGGCGAGGCGGGGGGTGTGCTCGGTGGCGTACTCGGCGGTCGTCGTCTCAGTCGTCTCTGTCGTCGTCATGGCTATGACCCTACGGGGATTGTGGCGCAGGGGTATGGTCCACTTCCATGACGGATTCCTGGGCCACTTTCGGGGCCGACCTGCATGTGGAGCTACGCGGCCCGGGGCTGCGGTCCGGCCTGATGGACGCGCTGCGGGAGGCCGTCCGGACCGGGCGGCTCGCCCCCGGGACGCGGTTGCCGTCCTCCCGGTCGCTCGCCGCCGACCTGGGCATCGCCCGCAACACGGTCGCCGACGCGTACGCCGAACTCGTCGCCGAGGGCTGGCTCACCGCCCGGCAGGGCTCCGGCACGCGCGTGGCCCGGCGTGCCGCCCCGCGCCCCGGCCCGGGCACGGGGGTACGCGGCGGGTCGCGCGGCGCGTCACGCGGGGGTGCCCAGGCCGGCCCCGTGCCGGTCCGGCGCCCGCCGGTCCGCCGCCCCGCCGCGCACACCCTGCACCCCGGCACGCCCGACCTCGGATCGTTCCCGCGCGGCGAGTGGCTCAAGGCGGCCCGCCGCG
Organism: Streptomyces sp. NPDC049837; assembly: GCF_040674455.1. Lineage (NCBI taxonomy): Bacteria > Bacillati > Actinomycetota > Actinomycetes > Kitasatosporales > Streptomycetaceae > Streptomyces > Streptomyces sp. NPDC049837. Next base: position 328,184 of record NZ_JBFAMP010000009.1, read on the forward strand.
CTCTGACGTCCGCCCCGCACGAGGCGTTGGGGTACGGCGAACCGCACGGCCGCATCGAGCTGCGTACCGTCCTCGCCGACTACCTGGCACGGGCCCGGGGCGTGTACGCCCACCCCGACCGCATCGTCGTCTGCTCCGGCTTCGTCCACGGGCTGCGCCTGATGGCCCAGGTGCTGCGCGGGCGCCAGGTGCGGGACGTCGCCGTCGAGTCGTACGGGCTCGACATCCACTGGAACCTGCTCACCGAGGCCGGTCTGCGCACGCCCGCGCTGCCGTTCGACGAACACGGCACGCGCGTCGGCGCGTTGGGCCGCCAGGGCGCGGTGCTGATGACGCCCGCGCACCAGTTCCCGCTCGGGGGCGCGCTGCCGCCGGACCGGCGCGCCGAGGTCGTGGACTGGGCGCGGCGGACGGGCGCGCTGATCCTGGAGGACGACTACGACGGCGAGTTCCGCTACGACCGCCAGCCGGTCGGCGCCCTCCAGGGCCTGGACCCCGAGCGCGTGGTCTACCTCGGTACGGCGAGCAAGTCGCTGACGCCCGGGCTGCGGCTGGGGTGGATGGTGCTGCCGGAGGCCCTGGTGGGGGACGTACTGGCGGCGAAGGGCCACTCCGAATGGGTGTCGAGCGCGCTGGACCAGCTCACGCTGGCGGAGTTCATCCGCTCGGGCGCGTACGACCGGCACGTGCGGGGCATGCGGCTGCGCTACCGCCGGCGGCGCGACCAGCTCGTGGCCGCGCTCGCCGAGCGGGCGCCCGACATCCGCGTCACCGGCATCGCGGCCGGCCTCCACGCCGTACTCGAACTCCCGCCCGGCATGGAGCGGTCCGTCGTCCAGTCCGCCGCCTGGCAGGGCCTGGCCGTCCAGGGCCTGGACCGCTTCCGCCACCCGGACGTCCCGCCCGGCCGCGATGCCCTGGTGGTGGGCTACGCCACCCCGACCGACAGCGCCTGGGCGGGCGCCCTGGACGCCCTGTGCCGCGCGTTGCCCTGAACCGTCAGCGCAGCACCTGGCGCAGTTGCTCCAGGCCCCAGTCCAGGTCCTCCTTGCTGATCACCAGGGGCGGGGCGATGCGGATGGTCGAGCCGTGGGTGTCCTTCACGAGGACCCCGCGGTCCATCAGCTTCTCGGAGATCTCCCGCCCCGTGCCCAGGCTCGGCACGATGTCCACGCCGGCCCACAGGCCACGGCCGCGCACCGCCTCCACGGCGCCGCCGCCCACCATGAGCCCCAGCTCGTGGTGGAGGTGGTCGCCCAGCTCGGCCGCGCGCTGCTGGTACTCGCCGGTGCGCAGCATGGCCAGCACCTCCAGCGCCACCGCGCACGCCAGCGGGTTCCCGCCGAACGTCGACCCGTGCTCGCCCGGCCGGTGGACCCCGAGCACCGCCGCGCTCGACACGACCGCCGACACCGGTACGACTCCGCCGCCCAGCGCCTTGCCCAGCAGGTACATGTCCGGGACCACGCCCTCGTGTTCGCACGCGAACGTCCGGCCCGTGCGCCCCAGGCCCGACTGGATCTCGTCCGCGATGAACAGCACGTCCCGGCGCCGGGTCAGCTCCCGGACCGCCGGCAGATACCCGGGCGGCGGCACCAGCACCCCGGCCTCGCCCTGGATCGGCTCCAGCAGCACGGCCACGGTGTTGTCCGTCATGGCCTCGTCCATCGCCGTCAGGTCCCCGTACGGCACGATCTCGAACCCCGGCGTGTACGGGCCGTGGTCCGCCCGCGCCTCGGGGTCGGTGGAGAAGCTGATGATGGTGGTCGTGCGGCCGTGGAAGTTGTTCGCCGCCACGATGATCTTCGCCATGCCGTCCGGCACGCCCTTGACGCGGTAACCCCACTTGCGGGCGGTCTTCACGGCGGTCTCCACCGCCTCCGCCCCGGTGTTCATCGGCAGCACCATCTCCATGCCGCAGAACTCGGCGAGCCGCGTGCAGAACTCGGCGAACCTGTCGTGGTGGAACGCCCGCGACGTCAGCGTCACCCGCTCCAACTGCGCCTTCGCCGCCTCGATCAGCCGCCGGTTGCCGTGGCCGAAGTTGAGCGCCGAGTAGCCGGCGAGCATGTCGAGATAGCGCCGCCCCTCGACGTCGGTCATCCAGGCACCCTCCGCCGACGACACGACGACGGGCAACGGGTGGTAGTTGTGCGCGCTGTGCGCCTCGGCGGAAGCGATCGCGTCTTGTGTGCTCGACACGGGATCTCCGTTCGTCCTGCGGCGTGGGGCGGGAGTGGCGCCTCTTTCTATCGTCGCTCGACATGCGGACGAAGAAACCTCGCGCCCCGGGTGGCGGCTAGGCTAAGGGATACGCGCGGCGACTGGCGTACGGGGAAGCGACCCCGGGGGAGCCGTGCGCGGCAGACCACACGAGGGTGCCGCCCGCCTGGGCACCCGGAGACCTCGTCCGTGCTGCCGGCCCCCTGGAGGACGCCATGACCAGCCTTCCCCTTCCCGCCCACCACCCGGCCCTGTCCGCCTCCGATCCCGAACTGGCCGCGCTCGTCGGCGCGGAGGAGCGGCTCCAGGCCGAGACCCTGCGGCTGATCCCGAGCGAGAACTACGTCTCGCACGCCGTCCTGGAGGCCTCGGGCACCGTCCTCCAGAACAAGTACAGCGAGGGCTACGCCGGCCGGCGCTACTACGAGGGCCAGCAGAACATCGACCAGGTCGAGCTGCTCGCCATCGGCCGGGCCAAGGCCCTCTTCGGCGTCGACCACGCCAACGTCCAGCCCTACTCCGGCTCCCCGGCCAACCTCGCCGTCTACCTCGCCTTCGCCGAGCCCGGTGACACCGTGATGGGCATGGCCCTCCCCATGGGCGGTCACCTCACCCACGGGTGGGGCGTCTCCGCGACCGGCAAGTGGTTCCGGGGCGTGCAGTACGGCGTACGCCAGGACACCGGGCTCATCGACTTCGACGAGGTGCGCGACCTCGCCCTCAAGGAGCGCCCCAAGGTCATCTTCTGCGGCGGCACCGCCCTGCCGCGGACCATCGACTTCGCGGCCTTCGCGGAGATCGCCCGTGAGGCGGGTGCCGTCCTGGTCGCCGACGTCGCCCACATCGCCGGCCTGATCGCCGGTGGCGCGCACCCCTCGCCGGTGCCGCACGCGGACGTGATCTCCACGACCACCCACAAGACCCTGCGCGGACCGCGCGGCGCGATGCTCATGTGCCGCGAGGAGCACGCCAAGGCCATCGACAAGGCGGTCTTCCCCGGGCTCCAGGGCGGCCCCCACAACCAGACCACCGCCGCCATCGCCGTCGCCCTCCACGAGGCGGCCCAGCCCTCCTTCCGGGACTACGCCCACCAGGTCGTCGCCAACGCCAGGGCCCTCGCGGAGGCGCTCCTCGCCCGCGGCTTCGACCTGGTCTCCGGCGGCACGGACAACCACCTGATCCTGATGGACCTCACCCCCAAGGACGTGCCGGGCAAGGTCGCCGCGAAGGCCCTGGACCGGGCCGGGATCGTCGTGAACTACAACACCGTCCCCTACGACCCGCGCAAGCCCTTCGACCCCTCCGGCATCCGCATCGGCACCCCGTCGCTCACCTCCCGGGGTCTCGGTACGCAGCACATGGCGGCCGTCGCCGACTGGATCGACCGGGGCGTCGCCGCCGCCCGCACCGGCGACGAGGACGCCCTCGCCACGATCCGCGCCGAGGTCGCCGCCCTGATGGCCGAGCACCCGGCCCCCGGCATCCCGGCGTAACGCGCCCCGTCGGCGCCCCGGCCGCGACACCGCCGGGGCGCCGAGCGCGCTGTGTTCCTCGTCTCATTCATGACGCCTCGTTCACGGTGACCGCCGCGGTCGCCCGCATCCGTTCCCGAGCTGTCGGTGGCACCTGAGAGAATGAGGAACATGGCCTCTGATCGTCCTCGTGTGCTCTCCGGAATCCAGCCCACCGCCGGCTCGTTCCACCTCGGCAACTACCTCGGCGCGGTCCGTCAGTGGGTCGCGCTGCAGGAGACCCACGACGCCTTCTACATGGTCGTCGACCTGCACGCGATCACCGTCCCGCAGGACCCGGCCGAGCTGCGCGCCAACACCCGGCTCGCCGCCGCCCAGCTCCTCGCCGCCGGCCTCGACCCGGAGCGGTGCACGCTCTTCGTCCAGAGCCACGTCCCCGAGCACGCCCAGCTCGCCTGGGTCATGAACTGCCTCACCGGCTTCGGCGAGGCCTCCCGCATGACCCAGTTCAAGGACAAGTCCGCCAAGCAGGGCCTCGACCGCGCCACGGTCGGCCTGTTCACGTACCCGGTCCTCCAGGTCGCCGACATCCTGCTGTACCAGGCCAACGAGGTCCCGGTCGGCGAGGACCAGCGCCAGCACATCGAGCTCACCCGCGACCTCGCGGAGCGGTTCAACGCCCGCTTCGGTGAGACGTTCACGGTCCCGGCGCCGTACATCCTGAAGGAGACCGCGAAGATCTACGACCTTCAGGACCCCTCGGTCAAGATGAGCAAGTCGGCCTCCACCCCGAAGGGCCTGATCAACCTGCTCGACGAGCCGAAGGCGACCGCGAAGAAGGTGAAGAGCGCGGTGACCGACACCGACACCGTGATCCGCTTCGACCCCGAGAACAAGCCGGGCGTCAGCAACCTGCTGACGATCATGTCCACCCTCACCGGCACCTCCGTCCCCGACCTGGAGCGGAGCTACGAGGGCAAGCTGTACGGCGCGCTGAAGACCGACCTCGCCGAGGTCATGGTCGACTTCGTGACCCCGTTCAAGACCCGCACCCAGGAATACCTGGACGACCCCGAGACGCTGGACTCCATCCTGGCCAAGGGTGCGGAGAAGGCCCGCGCGGTCGCCGGCGAGACGCTCGCGCAGACGTACCAGAAGGTGGGTTTCCTGCCCGCCAAGCACTGAAGCCAAGCACGGAAACCGGCGCGGGCGCCGGTGCGTGTCCGCACAGCACCGGCACACCACCGGCGCTGCTCCGGTGCCGGATCCAACGACTCTGGCCACACGACGGGTCCAGCCGCCACACTGGCGGCTGAAGCCGATGACTGGACGACTGAACTGAGGAGAACGACGTGGGGACCGTAACGCTCGGCGTTTCGATCGCGGTCCCGGAGCCGTACGGCAGCCTGCTCCAGGAGCGGCGCGCGGGCTTCGGTGATCCCGCCGCGCACGGCATCCCCACGCACGTCACGCTGCTCCCGCCGACCGAGGTCGAGGCGGCGCGGCTGCCCGCGATCCGGGCGCACCTCGCCGAGGTCGCCGCGGCCTGCCGGGCGTTCCCCATGCGGCTGTGCGGTACGGGGACCTTCCGCCCGCTGTCGCCGGTCGTCTTCGTCCAGGTCGTGGAGGGCGCGGCGGCCTGCTCCTGGCTCCAGAAGCGGGTCCGTGACACCTCGGGCCCGCTGGAGCGGGAACTCCAGTTCCCGTACCACCCGCACGTCACCGTGGCGCACGGCATCGCCGAGGACGCGATGGACCGGGCGTACGAGGAGCTGGCCGACTTCGAGGCGTCGTGGACCGTCGGCTCCTTCGCCCTGTACGAGCAGGGCGCGGACGGGGTGTGGCGGCAACTGTCCGAGTACGAGTTCGGCGTCGGCCGCCCGGCACCCTCCGTGCCCGCCCAGGGCTCACCCGTCGACGAACCGGCCACCACGAGGACGTAGGGCTCACAGCGGCAGGCGGCGGAAGACCGGGCGTGGCAGGTGCCGGAGGGCCGCCATCACCACGCGCAGCGCGCCCGGCACCCACACCGTCTCCGACCGGCGCCACAGCCCCAGCTCGATCGCGTACGCCACCGCCTCCGGCGTGGTCGCGAGCGGCGCCTCGGCCAGCCCGGCGGTCATCCTCGTCCGTACGAAGCCGGGCCTGACGACCATGACGTGGACGCCCGTGCCGTGCAGGGCGTCACCCAGGCCCTGGGCGAAGGCGTCCAGCCCGGCCTTGCTGGAGCCGTAGATGAAATTGGCGCGCCGGGCGCGCTCGCCGGCCACCGACGACAGCACGACCAGGGAGCCGTGGCCCTGATCCTGGAGTGCGCCGGCGCAGATCAGCCCGGCGGAGACGGCACCGGTGTAGTTGGTCTGGGCGACCTGGACGGCGGCGAGCGGCGTCGCCTCGTCGTGCGCCTGGTCGCCCAGGACGCCGAAGGCGAGCAGCACCATGTCGATGTCGCCCTCCGCGAAGATCTTCCCGAGGGTCTCCTCGTGCGAGGCCGGGTCCAGCGCGTCGAACGGCACGGTGTGGACGACGACACCGGCGCGCAGCTCCCGGAGGGACGCGGCGGCGGCGTCCAGGGCGGGGGAGGGGCGGCCGGCCAGCCAGACCGTGCGCGTACGGCGGGCGATCAGCCGGCGGGCGGTGGCGAGGGCGATCTCGGACGTGCCGCCGAGGACGAGCAGGGACTGGGGGGCGCCGAAGGCGTCCTTCATGACGACGTACTCCTTGCGTCGGGGCTACATGCCGAGGCGGCGGGCGAGGTCCGAGGTGAACACCGAGCGCGGGTCCAGCTCGGCGCGGAGGGCGAGGAAGTCCGGCAGCCGCGGGTACATGGCGCGCAGCGCGTCCGGGCGCAGCCGCGAGTCCTTGGCGAGGTAGACGCGCCCGCCCGCGCCCGCGACCTCCTCGTCGAGCTCGTCCAGGAACGTGCCGAGGCCGCTGAGCCCGGCCGGGATGTCCAGCGCCAGCGTCCAGCCCGGCATGGGGAAGGAGAGCCAGCCGGGGTCGCCCTCCCCGAACCGTTTCAGGACGGCCAGGAACGAGGGGCAGCCCCGGCGCGCGATGCGGCGCACGATGCGGCGCAGGGTGTCCTCCCGCCCGTACCCGACGACGAACTGGTACTGGACGAAGCCGCCGCGCCCGTACACCCGGTTCCAGTGCGGGACGCCGTCCAGGGGGTGGAAGAAGGCGGACAGGCGCTGGAGCTCGCCGGTGCGGTGGCGGGGCGCCTTGCGGTACCAGAGCTCGTTGAACAGCCCGACGGTCGCGCGGCTGAGCAGCCCCTGGGGTACGAAGGCGGGGGCGGCCGGCAGCCTGCCGGGGCGGAAGGCGAGCGGGTCGCGCCGCAGCCGGGCCGGGAGCGCGTCGTAGGGGGCGTGGTCGCCGCGCGTGAGGACGGCGCGGCCGGTGGCGGCGCCGCGCGCGAGGAGGTCGATCCAGGCGACGGAGTAGCGGTAGCCGTGGTCGTTGGCGGTGAGGCGGGCCATCAGGTCGTCGAGGTCGGCGGCGCGTTCGGTGTCGACGGACATCAGGGACGTCTCGACGGGGAGGAGCTGGACGGTGGCGGAGAGGATCACCCCGGTCAGGCCCATGCCTCCGGTGGTGGCGTCGAACAGGTCGGTGCCCGGGACGACGGTGCGGATCGTGCCGTCTGCGGTGAGGAGGTCGAAGGCGCGTACGTGGCGGCTGAAGGAACCGGAGACGTGGTGGTTCTTGCCGTGGATGTCGGCGCCGATGGCTCCGCCGACGGTGACGTAGCGGGTGCCGGGGGTGACCGGGACGAACCAGCCGAGCGGCAGCAGCACCTCCATCAGGCGGTGCAGGCTGACGCCCGCGTCGCAGACCACGACGCCCGCGTCCGCGTCGATGGAGCGGATGCGGGCGAGGGCGGTCATGTCGAGTACGGCGCCGCCGGCGTTCTGCGCCGCGTCGCCGTAGGCGCGGCCGAGGCCCCGTGCGATGCCCCCGCGCGTGCCGCAGGCCCGGACGGCCGCGGCGGCCTCCTCGTAGCTGCGGGGACGCAGGACGCGGGCGACGGTGGGGGCGGTGCGGCCCCAGCCGGTCACCGGCTCGGCGGGCTCGGCGGAGGTGTCGACGTGAGACATGAATGCGACCGTATCGCCGAGGTTGTCACGTTTGACGGGTTTGTCGGTCGAGTCGCCCGGCTCGCCGAAATGGGTGATTAAACGAGTGTCATGAAAGATTGCCGCGTCCTCCGGCGCGCGGCGCGCCAGAGTCGCCCGTGGTGCACCCGTCCACGGACGACGAAAGGGGTGGCGGAGGATGCGATACGCGGGGGCCGACCGGTCGTTGCTGTGCGCGCTGCACGCCTGGGGGCGCCGCCGGCCGGCGGTGGCGGCGGCCGCGCGCACGCTGTCGTACGCCGGCGAGCACGGCGCGCTCTGGCTCGCGGCCGGTCTCACCGCCGCCGCGGCCGACCCCGCGCGCCGCACCCCCTGGCTCCGCGCCACCACCCTCACGGCCACGGCCCACTTGGCCGCCATGGCCCTCAAACCCCTCGCCCGCCGCCCCCGCCCGGCCCCCGGCCCCGCCCCGGTGGCGCCCTCCGCTGATCGCCCGGTCCCGCCCGCCGCACCCGCGCCGGGTGCCGTGGCCCCGGTCGTCGGGTCCGCGCTGGGCGCGCCGGCCCTGGGCGGTCGCCCCTGCCCGTGCGAGGCGCCCGGACCGGCCGCCGCGCACCCGGCGGGTGCCGTGGCCCCGGGTGCCGCGCCCGGTGCGGGTGCTTTGGCGCCGGTGGGCGCCGGTGCGGCAGCTCCTGAGGGTGGTGGTGACTGCTCGTGTGCCGGTCCCGAGCCGTGGGCGACCGGCCCGGGCGCCGGGGCCGGTGGGGTCGCCCTGCCCTGCTCGTGCACCACACCCGCGTCCCGCGCCGACGCCGCGGTCCCGAGCGCAGTACGAGGGCAGCGACGCCCGGGCCGCGTGGGGCGGGGCCTGCCGTCGCCCGTCGTGGGGCGGTACTCGTTCCCCAGTTCGCATGCCGCGTCGGCGGCTGCCGCGGCGGTGGCGTTCGGGGCGGTGCGGCCGGGGGTGCGGTGGGTGGGCGTACCGGTGGCGGCGGCGATGTGCGTGTCCCGTCTGGTGGTGGGCGTGCACTACCCGACCGACGTGGCGGCCGGGGCCCTGCTGGGTGCCGTGACGGCCTGGCGGCTGCGGGACGTGGCGGATCGTTTCTGCACCTACGGCGGGAGCAGCCGCCGTGGGTGAGCCGACCGTCGCGGCGGCGACCGCCACCCGCCCGGTGTCCCCGGCGGTCGTCCTGCCGCTCGGGCTCGTGCGGGCCGCGCGGCCCCGCCAGTGGGTCAAGAACGTGCTCGTGGCCGCCGCGCCCGCCGCCGCCGGGCAGCTCGCGTCCCGGCACACCGCCCTCCAACTGGGCATCGTCTTCATGCTGTTCACCGCCGCGGCCGCCGCCGTCTACCTCGTCAACGACGCCCGCGACGCCGACGCCGACCGCGCCCACCCCGTCAAGTGCCGCCGCCCCGTGGCCGCCGGGGAGGTGCCCGTGTCCGTGGCGTACGGGACCGGCGGCGTCCTCGCGCTCGGGGCGCTCGCCGGCGGCGCCGTGCTGTGCAACACCCTGACGGCCGCACTGCTGGCCGCGTACCTGGTGATGCAGCTCGCCTACTGCCTCCGCCTCAAACACGTCCTCGTCGTCGACCTCGCCGTCGTCACGACCGGCTTCGTGATGCGCGCCATGATCGGCGGGGTGGCGCTCGGCATCCCGCTCTCGCGCTGGTTCCTCATCACCACCGGCTTCGGCGCCCTCTTCATGGTCGCCGCCAAGCGGTACTCCGAGGCCGTGCAGATGGAGGGCAGGGGAGAGACACGGGTGCTGCTCACCGAGTACACGACCGGCTACCTCCGCTTCGTCTGGCAGCTCGCCGCCGGTGTCGCCGTGCTCGGCTACTGCCTCTGGGCCCTGGAGCACAGCGGCACCTGGCGCCAGCTCTCCACCATCGCCTTCATCCTCGCCGTCCTCCGCTACGCCGTCTTCGCCGACCGCGGCACCGCCGGCGCCCCCGAGGACGTCGTCCTGCGCGACCGCCCGCTCGCCGTCATCGGCCTCGCGTGGCTCGCGATGTACGGGATGGCGGTGGCGGACCTGTGAAAGGTGGCGGACCTGTGAAGCGTGAGGCGGCCGGGTTCCTGCTCGTGGGCGGTGTCGCGTACGCCGCCGACCTCGGCCTCTTCCTCCTGCTCCGCCCCCACCTCGACCCGCTCCCCGCCAAGGCGCTCGCCTTCCTCGCCGGCTGCACCGTCGCCTACCTCGGCAACGCCCTCGGCACGTACCGCCGCCGCAGCGTCCACCTCCGCGAGTACGGGGCGTTCTTCGGGGTCAACCTGGCGGGCGCGGCCGTGCAGATGGCGTGTCTCGGCGCGTCGCACTACGGGCTCGGGCTCACCTCCCCGCTCGCCGACACCGTCTCGGGGCTCGGCGTGGGCATGGTGCTCGCCACCTGCCTGCGCTTCTGGGGCACACGCACCCTGGTCTTCGGATCAGTCGGATCAAGGGGGTAGGGGCACGGCATGGACTGGCTGACCAAGCTCCCCGTCATCGGCCCCTGGGCCGCCCGCCTGCTGCGGACGCACGCCTGGCGCTCGTACGAGACCCTCGACCACGCCCACTGGACCCGCCTGGCCGCGGCCATCACGTTCATCAGCTTCCTCGCCCTCTTCCCGCTGATCACCGTCGCCGCCGCCGTCGGCGCCGCGCTGCTGAGCGACGAACAGCTCCGCAGCATCGAGGACAAGCTCGCCGAGCAGGTCCCGGGCATCTCCGACCAGCTCGACCTCGACGCGCTCGTCGCCAACGCCGGCACCGTCGGACTCGTCGCCGGTGCGCTGCTGCTGTTCACCGGCATCGGCTGGGTGGGCTCCATGCGCGAGTGCCTGCGCGCGGTGTGGGGGCTCGACGACAACGACGGCGACAACCCCTTCGTACGCAAGGGCAAGGACGCCGTGGTCCTGCTCGGCCTCGGCGTGACCGGCCTCGCCTCGCTCGCCGCCTCCGGCCTCGGCTCCACCGCCGTCGGCTGGACCGCCGAACGGCTCGGGATCTCCGAGAGCGGCGCCGGTGGCGTACTCCTCCAGGCCGGGGCCCTCGCGGTCGCCGTCCTCGCCGACTTCCTGATCCTGCTGTACGTCCTGACCCTGCTGCCCGGCGTCCAGCCGCCGCGCCGCCGCCTCGTCGTGGCGGGGCTGATCGGCGCGGTCGGCTTCGAGGCGCTGAAGCTGCTGCTCGGTGGCTATATGAAGTATGTGGCGGCGAAGTCGATGTACGGGGCGTTCGGGGTGCCCGTCGCGCTCCTGCTCTGGATCAACTTCACCGCCAAGCTGCTGCTCTTCTGCGCCGCGTGGACGGCGACCGGTTCTAAGCAGGAGGCTGCTGAGAAGGAGGCTGCTGAGAAGAGGGCTGACGACGACGGCGTACCAGCTCCGGAAGCGGCCAACGGCGGTTGACGAGGAACACCCCGCCCGCCAGCAGCACCAGCACCCCGCCGGCCACCGCCAGCGCCGTCCCGGCCCCGCCCGCGCCGCCGGCCGCCGCGACCGTCGCCTTGCCGTTGCCGGTGCCACTGCCGTCACCGGCCGCCTGGTCGCCGCCGCCCGTCCCGGTCTGGCCGTTCCCGCCGCTCTCGCCCGACCCGGTGCCGGTCTTCGCCGACTTCGGCGGCACCAGCTCACCGACCGGCTTCACCTTCCCGGACGCCGCGAAACCCCAGTCCAGCAGGCGCGCCGCCTCCTTGTAGACGGCGTGGCTCTCCTTGGCCGACGGGTTCATGACGGTGACCAGCAGCACCTTGCCGTTCCGCTCGGCGACCCCGGTGAAAGTGGCGCCCGCGTGCGTCGTGCTGCCGTTCTTGACCCCGGCGATGCCCTGGTAGGCCGGGATGCCGTAGTCGCCGGTCAGCAGCCGGTTGGTGTTCTGGATCTCGAACGTCGACCGCTTCTTGTTGCCGGGCTTGACCTCCCCGGGGAACTTCGCGCGGGGCGTCGAGCAGTACTCCCGGAAGTCCTTGTTCTGCATGCCGCTGCGCGCGATGAGGGTGAGGTCGTACGCGGACGAGACCTGGCCCACGGCGTCGTACCCGTCCGGGGAGACGACGTCCGTGTCGAGCGCCTGGAGCTCGTCGGCGCGGTCGTTCATCTCCTTGACGGTCTTGTCGATGCCGCCGTTCATCGCCGACAGCACGTGCACGGCGTCGTTGCCGGAGCGGAGGAAGACGCCGAGCCACAGGTCGTGGACGGTGTACGCCTGCTTCTCCTTGACGCCGACGAGGCTGGAGCCCTCACCGACCTTCGCGAGGTCCTGGGGCGTGACCAGGCGCGACTGGTTGCGGGGCAGCTTCGGCAGCACCGTGTCCGCGAACAGCATCTTCAGGGTGGAGGCGGGAGGCAGCCGCCAGTGCGCGTTGTGCGCGGCCAGCACGTCACCGCTCTCCGCGTCGGCGACGATCCAGGAGCGGCCCGTCACCTCCTTGGGCAGCACCGGCACCCCGGGGGCCAGGTTCACCTGCGTGCCGGGCTTGCCGAGCTTCACCCCGCCGACCGTCGACATGGCGGCGGGCGGCTTCGGCTGCTTCTCCTCCTTGTCCGGGCCCGGAGCCGCCAGGGCCGGGGCAGCGGTGAGGAGGGGAACCAACGCGGCGGCGGCGACCGTCAGCACGGTCTTTTTCAAAGCTGACACGGTCGAGAACGTACAGGGAGCGTTCACCGAAGCCGACACCACACCCCGCAGAAGGCCCCCGACCGGCCGTGGTGATACTGAACCCATGAAGCTCAGCCGCTCCGCCTCCTGGTTCCTGCTCGCATTCGGGGTGTGGAGCTGGTTCATCTGGATCACTTTCGTCAAGAATCTCTGGAACGACGGGAGCGGTCTCGCCTTCGACGACGCGGGCGACCCGACTGCCTACTTCTGGGTTCATCTGCTGCTCGCCATCACGTCCTTTGTTCTGGGGACGGTGGTGGGCGTCATCGGGTTGCGTGGCGTACGCGCATTGCGCCGCGACCGCGGATAGGGGGTACGGGGTCGTGCTGGTCGTCCTGTTGGTGATCGTGGTCGTGCTCGCCCTGCTGGCGGCGGTGCACTGGTACGTGTGGCGCCGCCTCGTGCGCGACGTGACGCGGCCGGGCGGCGTGGCGCGACGCGTGGGCACGGTCGCCGTGGTCGTGCTGCCGCTGCTGTCGGTGGGCGCGCTGACGGCGGGACGGGCGGGGGCGCCGTTCCCCCTCCAGCAGGCCGTGGCCTGGCCGGGCTTCCTGTGGCTGGCCCTGCTGCTGTACGTGGTGCTCGCCCTGCTGGTCGGCGAGGCGGTCCGGCCCCTGCTGCGCCGCGCCCTGGAACGCCGGGCGGCCACGGCCGGGGCGCCCCCGGCCGTGGCGCCCATGCCCGAGCCGGAGTGTCCGCCCGTGCCGGTCGCCGCCGCAGGCGGCACCGAGCAAGGGCACCGCGCGGGACCTGCCCGCCCCGCACCCGAGGCGCCCGCGCCCGAGCCCGGCGGCCCGGCCGTCCCGGCGGACGCCGCCGCAGGCGACACGCCCGCCGTCTCCCGGCGGCTGTTCGTGTCGCGGGTCGTCGGGGGGACCGCCGCGGCCGCCGCGCTGGGCACCGTCGGGTACGGGACGTACGGCGTCATGCGGGGGCCGCGTGTCACGCGGGTCACCGTGCCGCTGGCGAAGCTGGCCCGTGGCGCGCACGGGTACCGGATTGCGGTCGTGAGCGACATCCACCTGGGGCCCATCCTGGGGCGGGCCCACACGCAGCGGATCGTCGACGCGATCAACGCCACCCAGCCGGACCTCGTCGCCGTCGTCGGCGACATGGTCGACGGCAGCGTCGAGAACCTGGGCCCGGCCGCCGAGCCGCTCGCGCAGCTCCGGGCCCGGGACGGCTCGTTCTTCGTGACCGGCAACCACGAGTACTTCTCCGGCGCCGAGGAGTGGGTCGACCACGTGCGCGAACTCGGCCTTCGCCCGCTGCGCAACGAGCGCGTCGAGATCGCCGGGTTCGACCTCGCCGGGGTGAACGACGTCGCGGGCGAGAATTACGGCGACGGCCCCGACTTCGCCGCCGCCCTCGGCGACCGCGACCGGGCACGCGCCGCCGTGCTGCTCGCCCACCAGCCGGTCGTCATCCACGACGCCGTGCGGCACGGGGTCGACCTCCAGCTCTCCGGCCACACCCACGGCGGCCAGCTCTGGCCCGGCAACTTCCTCGCCGAGCTGGCCAACCCCACCGTCGCCGGGCTCGAACGGTACGGCGACACCCAGCTCTACGTCTCCCGGGGCGCGGGCGCCTGGGGCCCGCCCGTCCGCGTCGGCGCCCCCTCCGACATCACGCTCGTGGAGCTCGCCTCCAAGCAGGCCTAGCCGCCCGCCCGCAGATGTGATGACGGCGTGAAAGTTCAGACTTCCACAATTCAACAGCGTGTGATTGGGTGACTCCGTCGCGGCAGGGGTGGCGTGAAGGGAATCACGGCATGCGCTCGGTGCGTCTTCGGGTCCTCGTCCTGTGTGTCGTCTTACTCGCCGCCGGGATCGGGGGATGGCAGTTACTTCCCTCGGCCGGCGCCCGGGACGACCCGATCACCGTCGGTACGACGGACGAGGTCACGTCCCTCGACCCCGCCGGGGCGTACGACGCCGGCTCGTGGGCCCTGTACAGCAACGTCTTCCAGTCGCTGCTGACCTTCGAACCGGGCTCCCCGGTCCCCGTCCCGGACGCCGCCGCAGGCTGTGAGTTCACCGGGATGAACCTCCAGACCTACCGCTGCGAACTGCGCGACGACCTCCGGTTCGCGAGCGGCCGCAAGATCACCGCCGAGGACGTCAAGTACTCCTTCGACCGCATGCTCGGAATAGGGGCGGACGTCGGGCCCCGCGCCCTGTTCACCGCTCTGCGCCGCGTCGACGCCGACGGCTCCACGGTCACGTTCCACCTCGGCGCCCGGGACGCGACCTTCCCCCAGAAGCTGGCCACCGGCGCCGGCGCCATCGTCGACCGCACCCAGTACCCGAAGGGCGCCCTGCGCGAGGGCCACGGCGTCGACGGTTCGGGGCCGTACGTCCTCGCGGCGTACGAGCCGGGCGTCCGTGCCCTGCTGGAACCCAACCCGCGCTACAAGGGCGCCGTCCGCAAGACCGGCGGCCCGGTGGAGGTCCGTTACTTCGAGGACTCCGACGGCCTGGCCGCCGCCTGGGCGGACCGTCAGCTCGACGTCATACACCGCCAGTTGCCGCCGAAGACGCTGTCCGGGATGGACGCGAACGCGGACGGCGTGCACATGACCGAGGCCGGGAGCGCCGAGATCCGCAACCTGGTCTTCAACGTGCGGGCGGGCTCACCGATGGCGGACAAGGCCGTGCGCAGGGCCGTCGCCGCGCTCATCGACCGGCCCGCCATCGTCACCCGCGCGTACCACTCCACCGTGGAGCCCCTCTACTCCCTGATCCCCCAGGGCTTCGCGGGCCACAACACCGCCTTCCACGACGTGGATCCGGACCCCAGCGCCCAGCGTGCGGGGCGACTGCTGCGTGACGCCGGCGTCGAGACGCCGGTCCGGTTCACCTACGCCCACCGCGCCGGTCCCACGTACGCCGCCGAGGCCGCCGAACTGCGCAGGCAGTTGGAGGCCGCCGGCCTGTTCGAGGTGAGGGTCGTCGAAGTGGAGTGGAAGGCCTTCCAGAAGGGGTACGCGAGCGGCGCCTATGACGCCTACGGGCTGGGCTGGGTCCCGGACTTCCCCGACCCCGACAGCTTCACCCAGCCCCTCGTCGGCCGCGCCAACACCCTCCACAACGGCTACGCCAGCCCCCGCGTCGACCGGCTGATCGCCTCCACCCAGCAGTACGGCGACCGGGGCCGGGCCATGAAGGACTTCGAGTCGATCCAGCGGGAGGTGGCGGCGGACGTGCCGCTCGTCCCGCTGTGGCAGAAGAAGGACTACGTCGTGAGCACCGACGACGTCGCCGGTTCGCCGTACCTGTCGGACGGCACGGGCATCTGGCGCCTGTGGCGGCTCAGTTGGATCTAGAACCGGACGCAGAAACGGATCCAGAACCGTCCGTCCGCCTGTCGACGGCACCCGGCATGAACTCCTCCAGCACCTCGTGCACCTGCCGCACCAGCGGCCGCAGCACCCGGAACCGGGACAGCCCGATGGCGCGGGCGGCGATGGGCGCGGTGCGCTCGACGAGGCGGCGGCTGCGTTCGGTGCCTTCCGTCCGGTCGTACACCCAGAACAGCACCAGCCCCATCTGCATCAGCCACATCAAGTGGGGGAGCATCTGGGCCAGTTCGGGCGCGGTCTTGGTGTCGGAGCCGAACAGGACGCGCTCGTGGATGGAGATGGCGGCCTCGCGGGCCGCGACCGACTCGGGCGAGAAGGGACTGAGCGGGCTCTCGGGGTCGGCGGCGTTCTTGAAGAACTGGGTAGCGAACGGGTGGTACGGCTCCGCCACGTCCAGCCAGGTCAGCAGCGAGTCCCTGATCCGTACCGCCAGGTCCTTGTCGCCCGACAGGACCGGCTGGACCGCCGCCTCGTGCTCGGCGGCCAGCCGGTCGTAGAAGCCCTGGACCAGGTGCTCCTTGGAGGAGAAGTAGTAGTAGGCGTTGCCGACGGAGACGCCCGCCTCCTGGGCGATGGCCCGCATCGTCGTCTTGTCGTACCCGCGCTCCTGGAAGAGCCGGAGCGCGGTTTCGAGGATGAGGGTGCGGGTCTGCTCGCTCTTGGGCGCCTTGGCGGGCCTCGTGGGCTTCGCGGGCTCCGGAGCCTGGGCGTCCGTCACGTCGTTCACGTCCTTCACGGTCCCCGAGCCTAGTGGGGCGCGTCCGGTACGCCGCACCGGCCGTCCCCGCACCCCCGGCCGGCGGCGGGGGCGAGGGCCTCGCGCCACTTGGCGGCGGCCAGGACGGTGACGCGGGCGAAGGGCATCCCGGCCGGGGTGGCCAGCCAGTGGGCCTTGGACCGGTACTCGGCCAGGGCCCACAGGCACACGATCAGCGCGGCGTTCGAACGGTAGACCTGCCCGCCGTCCCCGACCACCGTGATCTCCTTCAGCGTGGCCCGGTGGTCCAGCTCCGGGAAGCGGCGGCGGGCCTCCTCCGAGGCGGCGGGCACCAGGTCCAGCGGGACGAGCTGGGGCTGCCGCCGCAGCCAGTGCCGCAGGTGGACGCAGAGCGGGCAGTGCGCGTCGTACAGCACGGTCAGCCGTCGCACGGGCAGGCCGGTCACGGTTGCCTCACACGCCGGTCGCGGTGGCCGGACCGGTCCAGGCCTGCGGCGGCACCGGCGGCGTCTGCTCCCGCTCCAGCGCGCCGCGCCGGCGGATCTTGTTGAGCACGTAGACGTTGCCGAGGTGCATCACGCCGAGGACGAGCAGGACGACACCGAGCTTCACCGACAGGGCCTCGAACAACCGCCGGGCGTCGGCGACGCTCTCGTCCTGGCTCAGGTAGAGCGCGACGAAGCCGAAGTTGACCAGGTAGAAGCCGACCACCAGCAGGTGGTTCACGGCCTCGGCGAGCTTCTCGTTCCCCTGGAGCACATCGGCGAGGAAGATCCGCCCGTTCCGGCTGAGCGTGCGCGCCACCCAGATGGTGAGCCCCACGCTGATCAGCAGGTAGATGACGTACGCGACAACAGTGAGGTCCATCCCCCACCCTCCTTTGAACGCGTTCAAATGGTGATGTCCATGACTGTAGACCTGTCTTTGAACATGTTCAACTCGCCAGAAGGGTGTCGCCCGTCACGACATGACGACGCCCGGCGGGGGAGTACCCCGCCGGGCGTCGGCCCGCCACCGCTACGGCGTCACCTTGATGGCGCTCACCGGGCAGGCCCGGGCGGCCTCTCTCACCAGAGGACTGCCGGCGCCGTCCTCGCTCCCGGGCACCAGCTCGCTGAACCCGTCGTCGTCCTGGGTGAAGACGTCCGGCGCGGTCATGGCGCACTGCCCCGCGCCGATGCAGACGTCCTTGTCGATCAGAATGTCCATGGGCCTCGTCCTCACCATGTGACGGGGAGCTCCAGCATCCCCTGGATCGTGTCCCCCGGTTTGAAGGGGATCTCCTCGGCCGGTGCCGCCAGCCGCAGTCCGGGCAGGCGCTCGAAGAGCGTCCGCAGCGCGATCTCCATCTCCGCCCGCGCCAGGTTCTGCCCCAGGCACTGGTGGATGCCGAAGCCGAACGCGACGTGGTGGCGGGCCGACCGGTGCCAGTCCAGTCTGTCCGGCTCGGCGTAGGCGGATGTGTCCCGGTTGATGACCGACGTCGAGAAGACGACGCCCTCGTCCGCCCGTATCGTCACGCCCGCGATGTCGATGTCCTCCCTCGCCACCCGCAGCATCCCGTCGGCGATCGACAGGAACCGCAGCAGCTCCTCCACGGCGGTCGGCATCAGCGCCGGGTCCGCCTTCAGTTCGGCCAACTGCTCCGGGTGCCGGAGCAGCGTGAACGTCCCGAGCGAGATCATGTTCGCGGTGGTCTCATGGCCCGCCACGAGCAGGATCGTGGCCAGCTCGACGAGTAACTGCTTGTCCAGGTGACCCTGGGTGAGCTGCTGCGCGATCAGGTCGTCGAGGACGCCCTCCCCGGGTTTGTCGCGTTTACGCTCAACCAGATCGCCGAGGTAGCCCTCCAACTGGTTGCCGGCGTCCTCCGTGTCCTCGGCCGTGGGTCCGCGCAGCAGCCTGCGCGACTGCGACTCGAAGAACTCGTGGTCGGCGTACGGCACGCCCAGCACGTCGCAGATGACGATGGACGGCACCGGCAGGGCGAACGCCGACACCAGCTCGGCCGGCGGCCCCTGCTCGACCATCGCGTCGATGAGCTGGTCCACCGTCTGCTGGATGCGCGGCCGCAGATCGGCCGTGCGCTTGAGCGTGAAGCTCGGGATGAGCATCCGGCGCTGGACGTTGTGCTCGGGGTCGTCCATGCCGATCAGGGGGGCGCGGCGGCGGTTGCGTACGGCGGCGAAGCGCTCCGTCGGTATCGGGAACGCCTCATGGGTGGTGTCGGTGGACAGCCGCTGGTCGGACAGCAGTTGGCGCGCGGCGGCGTGCCCGGTGACGATCCACACCGAGCGGCCGTCGTAGAGCGTCACACGGGACAGCGGCCGCTCCTCGCGCAGCGGTCGGTAGGCGGTGGGCGGGTGGTAGGGACAGGCGCGGTCCTGGGGGAACGCGACGGCTTCCGTCATGGGGGCCTCACAAGCAGCGAGTTTCGGATTGCCGATCACCACTACATGCCCCAGGCATCCATCCGGTCTACGCGCAGTTCGGCCAAACCACCGCTATGGGCGATGCGCAGGACGAAGGGCCCGTTTCCGCGAGGAAACGGGCCCTTCGCCTGAGAACCAGAGAAAGCGTCAGTAGCGGCGCGTGATCAGCGCGCGCTTGACTTCCTGGATCGCCTTGGTGATCTCGATACCGCGCGGGCAGGCCTCCGTGCAGTTGAACGTGGTGCGGCAGCGCCACACGCCGTCCTTGTCGTTGAGGATCTCCAGCCGCTGCTCCCCGGCCTCGTCGCGCGAGTCGAAGATGAAGCGGTGCGCGTTCACGATCGCGGCCGGACCGAAGTACTGGCCGTCGTTCCAGAACACCGGGCAGGACGACGTGCACGCGGCGCACAGGATGCACTTGGTGGTGTCGTCGAACCGCTCGCGGTCCTCGGCGGACTGGATGCGCTCACGCGTCGGCTCGTTGCCCTTGGTGACGAGGAAGGGCATCACGTCGCGGTACGCCTGGAAGAACGGCTCCATGTCCACGACCAGGTCCTTGAGGACCGTCAGGCCCTTGATGGCCTCGATCGTGATGGGCTTCTCCGGGTTGATGTCCTTGATCAGCGTCTTGCAGGCGAGCCTGTTCTTGCCGTTGATCCGCATCGCGTCGGAGCCGCAGATGCCGTGCGCGCAGGAGCGCCGGAAGGTCAGCGAGCCGTCGACGTCCCACTTGATCTTGTGGAGACCGTCGAGCACACGCTCCTTCGGGTCGATCTCGATCTGGAAGTCCTGCCACTGAGCCTCGTCCGAGACCTCCGGGTTGAACCGGCGGATCCGGAAGGTGACCGTGATGTACGGCGAGGCTGCGGAGTCCTTCTCCACCTTGTCCAGTACGGGGGTAGCCATCAGTACTTACGCTCCATCGGCTGGTAGCGGGTCTGGACGACGGGCTTGTAGTCGAGACGCACGGTCTCGGTGCCGTCGGCGCCGACCTCGCGGTACGCCATGGTGTGGCGCATGAAGTTGACGTCGTCGCGGTTCGGGTAGTCCTCGCGGTAGTGACCGCCGCGGGACTCCTTGCGGGCCAGCGCCGAAACGGCCATGACCTCGGCCAGGTCGAGCAGGTTGCCCAGCTCGATGGCCTCCAGCAGGTCCGTGTTGAACCGCTTGCCCTTGTCCTGGATGGACACGTTGAGGTACCGCTCGCGCAGCTCCGCGATCTTCTCGACCGCCGTCTTGATCGTCTGCTCGGTGCGGAACACCATCACGTTGGCGTCCATCGTCTCCTGGAGCTCCTTGCGGAGCACGGAGACCCGCTCGGTGCCGGTGGAGTTGCGCAGCCGCTCGACCTGATCCCGCACGAAGGAGGCCGGGTCCTCGGGCAGCTCGACGTAGTCGGCCTTGGCCGAGTACTCGGCGGCGGCGATACCGGCCCGCTTGCCGAAGACGTTGATGTCCAGGAGCGAGTTGGTGCCCAGGCGGTTGGCGCCGTGCACCGACACGCACGCCACCTCACCGGCGGCGTACAGACCCGGCACGACGGTGGTGTTGTCCGCCAGGACCTCACCCATCACGTTCGTCGGGATGCCGCCCATCGCGTAGTGCGCGGTCGGCTGGATCGGGATCGGGTCCGTGTAGGGCTCGATGCCCAGGTACGTACGCGCGAACTCGGTGATGTCCGGGAGCTTGGCGTCGAGCTGCTCCGGCGGCAGGTGGGTCAGGTCCAGGTACACGTGGTCGCCCTCGGGGCCGCAGCCGCGGCCCTCGCGGATCTCCGTGTAGATGGACCGGGACACCACGTCACGCGACGCGAGGTCCTTCATCACCGGCGCGTACTTCTCCATGAAGCGCTCGCCGTCCTTGTTGCGGAGGATGCCGCCCTCACCGCGGGCGCCCTCCGTCAGCAGGATGCCCATGCGCCAGATGCCCGTCGGGTGGAACTGGAAGAACTCCATGTCCTCCAGCGGCAGGCCGCGCCGGTAGCAGGCGGCCTGGCCGTCACCGGTCAGGGTGTGCGCGTTGGACGTCACCTTGAAGAACTTGCCGGTGCCGCCGGACGCGTAGATCACGGCCTTCGCCTGGAAGACGTGGATCTCACCGGTGGCCAGCTCGTAGGCGACCACACCGGCGGACTTCTTGACGCCGTTGACCTCGGTGATGAGCTGGTCGAGGACGTAGAACTCGTTGAAGAACTCCACGCCCTCCTTGACGCAGTTCTGGTACAGCGTCTGGAGGATCATGTGACCGGTGCGGTCCGCGGCGTAGCAGGACCGGCGCACCGGCGCCTCGCCGTGGTTGCGGGAGTGGCCGCCGAAGCGGCGCTGGTCGATGGTGCCGTCCGGGGTCCGGTTGAACGGCAGGCCCATCTTCTCCAGGTCGAGGACGGCGTCGATGGCCTCCTTCGCCAGGATCTCGGCGGCGTCCTGGTCGACCAGGTAGTCACCGCCCTTGACCGTGTCGAAGGTGTGCCACTCCCAGTTGTCCTCCTCCACGTTCGCCAGCGCGGCGGCCATGCCGCCCTGCGCGGCGCCCGTGTGGGAGCGGGTCGGGTAGAGCTTCGTGAGCACGGCGGTACGGCTGCGCTTCGTCGCCTCGATGGCGGCGCGCATGCCCGCGCCACCGGCGCCGACGATGACGGTGTCGTACTTGTGGATCTTCATGCGGATTTCCTCAGCCCCGTGCCTAGCGGATGTTCGGGTCGAAGGTGAAGATCACCAGCGTGCCCAGAAGGATGGTGAACACCGTGGCGGTGTACAGCAGGCCCTTGAGCCACAGGCGCGTGTTCGGGCGCTCGGCGTAGTCGTTGATGACGGTACGCAGGCCGTTGGCGCCGTGCAGCATCGCCAGCCACAGCATCAGCAGGTCCCAGACCTGCCAGAACGGGGACGCCCAGCGGCCGGCCACGAAGGCGAAGCCGATCTTGGAGACGCCGCCGTCCAGCACGAGCTGGATCAGCAGGTGGCCGATGACGAGGACGACCAGCACGATGCCGGACAGGCGCATGAAGAGCCACGCGGCCATCTCGAAGTTGCCGCGGGTCGACTTCGGGGTCTTCTTGGTCCGCTTGCGGGGCGGCTCGATGAGCGGCGCCGGGTTGTCCACGTCGTAGAGGCTCTCGCCCTCGACGGGACCGACAGCGGACTTGGTGAGGTCAGTGGACATGTCTGGCGTCAGCTCCCGAACCATTCACGTGCGGCGTGGCCCAGGACGGGGTAGATCGCCCCGACCATCAGCACGAACCAGATGGCCATCACGGTCCAGAGCATGTGCTTCTGGTAGCGCGGGCCCTTGGACCAGAAGTCCACGGCGATCACGCGGAGACCGTTGAGCGCGTGGAACAGGATGGCGGCCACGAGGCCGTACTCCAGCAGCGCGACGATCGGCGTCTTGTAGGTGGCGACCACCTCGTCGTACGCCTCGGGAGAGACGCGGACGAGAGCGGTGTCCAGCACGTGTACGAACAGGAAGAAGAAGATGAGGACGCCGGTGACTCGATGAGCCACCCACGACCACATGCCTTCCCGGCCGCGGTACAGCGTTCCAGCCGGCACGGAAAAACCCTCCGGGAGCGGGATTGGGGCCGGCCGGCTTCTCTGTCGGTCTGGCCCGGCCGGGTACGGTCCACCGGCCCCGGTCATCGTAGCGACGAGTTGTCGGTTCGCTCGCTCGGGGTCCGCCAGTGTGATCAAACAGGCAATCAAACGAGCACGGACGGGCTATTGGGGTGCCCGGGTCCGGCGACAAGCCGGGACAATCTGGCACGAGCCAGGCGGCGCAGCTCGTCGGCGGCGATCGCCCGCTCCTCGTCCGGCTGGTTCCCCATGCGCGAGCGGATGCCCGCCAGCGCCTGGTCGAGCAGCTCCTCAGGCCGGTAGCCGTCGAGGCAGATCACGAACGCGTGACGGAAGCGGGCCTCGTACGCCGCGTGTGCCGCGTCCCAGGCCATGTGGGCGGCCGCGGGCGTGCCGGGCGGCAGGCCGGCCGAGGTCTCGTCGGCCAGCGCCTCGTCCAGGTCGGCGCCGGACAGGTCGTAGCTGGCCTCGTCGGCGGCGGCGAGCAGCGCGTCGAGCGTGGGGTACGGGCGGTGGGCGGCGATCCGCTGCGCCCAGCGGCGGCTGCCGCAGCAGGCGAGCAGGGCGCCCTCGGCGGCGCGGGCGGGGGCGGCGTTGAAGCGGACCAGGCCGTCGAGGGCGTGGGAGCCGGCGGCCTGGGCAGGTATGGCGCCGGTGCGGAAGGCTCCGGTGGGCGTGGCGGTGCCGGGCGTCCCTGACCTGGCCGGGAGTGTGGGCGGTCGCTTCGGGGCGCCTGCGGTGGAGTCGCCGGCCATCGTGGGCTCCTCGAAAGGGACAGCGGGAGATGTGGGGAAGATGTGAGGGAAGGGACACAACGTTACCCAGGGTGAGCGAGCGCTGTACGGGAGATGCGCGAATTTCACCCGGAAGGGAGAGTTTCCGTACAGCCATGGACAGCCCATGGACGGAGGTAAGCGCGTGAACCGGCATTCCACAGGGGGTCTCGTCGCGGCCGTGGTGCTCTCCCTCACGGTCGCGGGCTGCGGGAACAACGGCGACGGCGACCGGGGCACAGCCGCCCCGGGCACCACGACGACACCCGCGGCCACCACCACACCGAAGGCCACGACACCCGAAGCCTCGCCCACGCCATCACTCACGCCGTCACCCACACGGACGTATCCGCTCTCCACCGCGCCCCGCACCATCCCCGCCGTGCGTGAACACGAGCCCGCCCGGGGCCCCGGCTGGCGGCCCGGCAGCGGCAGCGCGGTCGTGGTCGCCAAGGGCAGCGGAGCCCTCGCCGACGAGGCTCGGCTGCTCGCCGGCGAGCTGAAGACCGCCTACCGGGGCGAGGCCGCGGCCCGCGCGGGCGACATCGAGCTGGCCCTGAACACCGGGCAGGCCGGTGGCCCCGAGTCGTACACCCTCACCACCCGGGCCGGACGGGTACGGATATCCGGGCCCGACGAGGCGGGCGTCTTCTACGGCACCCGGACCGTCAAGCAGGCGCTCCGGTCGGGCGGCACCGTGCCGGAGGGCGTCATCCGCGACCGGCCCGCCAAGCCCCAGCGCGGCCTGAACGTCGACATCGCCCGCAAGCACTTCAGCGCGGCCTGGCTGGAGGCCCGGCTGCGCGACATGGCCGACCTCAAGCTCAACCAGCTCGGCCTGCACTTCTCCGACGACCAGGCCTTCCGCATCGAGTCCACCTCGCACCCCGAGGTCGTCTCGCAGCCCCACCTGACCAAGGCCGAGGTGCGCCGCATCCTGGCGCTCGCGAACCGGCTGCACATCAGCGTCGTCCCCGAGATCGACTCGCCCGGACACCTCGGCGCGGTCCTGCGGGCGCACCCCCAGCTCCAGTTGCGCAACGTCCAGGGCACGCCCAGGCAGGGCGCCATCGACATCTCCAGGCCCGAGTCGGCGCGGATCGTCGACGACCTGCTGCGCGAGTACGCGGAGCTGTTCCCCGGCCCCTGGTTCCACATCGGCGCCGACGAGTACCAGGCGCTGACCGTGCGCGACCCGGCCGCCTCCTACCCGCAGCTCGCCAGGGCGGCGCGGCAGAAGTACGGACCGGACGCGGGCGTCGAGGACCTGGCGACCGGCTGGCTGAACGACCGCGCGGCGGTGGTGAGCGCGGCGAAGAAGAAGCCCAAGGCCTGGAACGACGGCTTCTTCTCCGGGGGCGTGATCAGCGCCCACAAGGGCATCGAGGTCGAGTACTGGACCGGCAGGGAGATCGGCGCGCGGGAGCCCATCGAGTACCTGCGCGAGGGCCGCCAAGTGGTGAACCTCAACGACGAGTACCTCTATTACGTGCTCGGCGAGCCGAACCAGTTCACGTACCCCACGGGCCGCCGCATCTACCAGGAGTGGACACCGCTGGTGCTGCGCGGTTCGTCGGCGGTGCCGGAGCGGTACGCGGACCAGATCCTCGGCGGCCGGTTCGCCATCTGGTGCGACCTGGCCAACTCCCAGACCGCCGACCAGGTGGCCCGCGGCATCCGGCTCCCGCTGCGGGCGACGGCCCAGAAGCTGTGGAACCCGGCCAGACCCCAACTGACCTGGGAGGACTTCCGTGCGCTCGCGGACAGGCTGGGCGGCGGCTCCTGAGGCGGCTCCTGCGGTACGGCCGAGCCGGTCGTCGTCGCTGAACCGATGGGTTCCCGCCACACGCAGTGACGAAATCCGGTCATGTGGCGCAGTAAGGGGAGTACCGCGTCCGCGACGGGAGACGTCCATGAGTCAGAGCGCGCAGGAACTGATCGCCGAGGCCGGTGAACGGGGGCTGGCGGCCTCCGCGCTGGCCTGCCTCGACCGCTGCCTTCCCCTGCTCGGCCCCGTGCCCGATGACCTCCTCCGCCCGTTGTGGCAGAGCGTGGCCGAGGGCGGGGCGGGCTGGGCCGACCGGCTGGCGGAGGTCCGGGGCGCCCTGGCCGACACCGACGACGCGGAGTTCGCCGTACTCGTACGGAAAATGCTGGGCGCCGCCCCGTCCGAGTGGGACGGGGCGGCGCTGCCCGCATGGGCCGAGGCGTGCTCGGTCACCGCGCTGGAGCTGCACGAACAGCTCGGCGGGGGGCCCTTGGTGGAGGGCGAGGAACGGCGCCAGGTGCAGATCCTGGAGTTCCTCGCCGACACACCGTCCGCCGGCCCGGGTGCCGCCGGGCTCCGGCCGGTACTGGACGTATCGGCCGAAGGCCGGCGGGTGCTGCGGGCCGTGGTCTCGCGCCGCGAGCGCGGCGCGTGACCGGGTGCCGGCGGCTCAGGGAGCGAGCAGACGGCCGATGTTCAGGCCCGTCCCTGCCCCCAGGCTGTTGACGCCGTAGTAGATGCCGGACGACGGCACCACGCCGGACGTGCTGCTGTTGTCGAGCTGGAGGATCACGCCGTTGTTGGCGTCCTCGCCGTCCGCGCCGAGCGCCAGGTCCGCCCGGCTGTAGCCGGACAGGTCGGTCAGCACGACCGCCGCGCCGAGCCGCTCGTTCGGCGCCGAGTCACCGGGCACCCCGGTGGTGTCCTCGGAGTACGCGACCGAGCCGGTGGCCGTCATGCCGGTGGACGAGCCGCGCAGCAGGATCGCCTGACCGGCGTTGGCCTGGTTGGCGCCGCTCCGGGTGAGGTCCTCGCCCGGCAGGCCGGTCAGGACGTCCTCGTACCCGTCGAGGTCGACGTCGCCGATCGCGACCGACGCGCCCATGGTGTCGCCGGACTCGTCGGTGTCGGGGACACCGGTGGAGTTCTGGTGGAACGTGGCCCGGCCGGTCGCCGTCAGGCCCGTGGCGGAGCCCAGCACCTGGGCGACCGCGCCGCCCGTGGCGGTGTGGCCCGACTCGGTGGCGTTCGGCTGGCCGATCGCGAGGTCGTCGTACCCGTCGCCGTTGATGTCACCGGCGGCCAGCGAGCGGCCGCCGCGCGGATAGAGGACACCGATCCGCTCCAGGCCGCTCGCCGAGCCCTTGAGGGCGACGATGCGGCCGACACCGGAGGAGTCGCGGTAGGTGATCGCGGCGTCCGCGTACCCGTCCTTGTTGAAGTCGCCGCTCGCGGCGGACGCGAAGGACACCACCGAGGTGTTGGCCTTGTCGCTCAGGTACCCGGCCTTCGTCGGGTACGAGGCGTTCTTCGACTCGAACACCCACCAGCGGCCCGGGATGCCGGGCGCGACCGACAGCACGTCGGCCTTGCCGTCGGCGTTGAAGTCGCCCATGGTGACGGCGGTGCCGAGCTTGTCTCCGTTGACCCGGTAGGCGGGCGACGTCATGTACGTGGAGCCGGAGTCCAGTTCTGGACCGGTCAGGACGGTCACCGAACCGGTGTCCGTGTGGCCCGAGTCGTCGTCCTCGCCGGGCGCGCCGACCGCCAGGTCCGCGTACCCGTCGCCGTTGAAGTCGCCGTACGCGGTGGCCGTGCCGAAGGAGTCGGAGGCCTCGTTGTCGCCCGGCACGCCGGCGCTGTCCTGGTCGATCGTCAGGCGCGAGGTGAGGCTCGGCCCGTCGGTGGTGCCACGCACCACCTTCACCTGGCCGGCGCCGCTCGCGTACTTGGGCAGCGGGGCGACCAGGTCGGTGATGCCGTCGCGGTCGATGTCGTCCGTCGGGATCGCGGAGTTGCGGCCCGCACCGGCGGCGAAGTCCCGGATCGGGGTCAGCTTCCCGTACAGGTTCTTGCCGGGGCAGGCGGTGGCGAACGCGTCCCGGTGACCGGAGATGACGTCGAGCGTGGCGCTCTCGCCCTCGTCCCACACACCGGTGTTGCCCTGCGCGGTCAGCGTGACCTTGCCCTTGGGGTTGCCGCCGTACTGCCCGAGCTTCCAGGCGGCGACGCGGGCGGCCGACTCCAGCGCGGCCCGGGTCGGCCTGCCGGCGGGCTTGCCCGCGGCGGCGTCGCCCTCGAAGTCGCCGAGGAAGGCGATGGCGGTGGAGTAGCTGTTGAAGCCGTAGGTGTGGGCGCCCTTGACCGGCAGGTCGACGCCGCCGCCCCGGCCCTCGAAGACCCGGCCGCACTTGTCGACCAGGAAGTTGTAGCCCAGGTCGTTCCAGCCCTCGGTCTTCACGTGGTACGTCATGATCGCGCGGACCATGGCGGGGGACTGGGCGCAACTGTAGTTGTTGGTGTCGACGGTGTGGTGGATGAACACCGCCTGGATCTTGTCCAGGTACTCCGGCGGGTCGGCCACCATCGACTCGTCGGCGCCCCACTCGGCGCGCGAGATGATCGGCGGCCGGTTGACCGTGGACGGCGGCGGTACCGGGACCGTCGCGGTCGGCGTCGGCGTCGGGGTCGCGGTGGACGTCGCGGTGGACGTCGGGGTCGTGGTGGGCGTCGTCTCCGTGGGCGCCGGAGCCGTCGTGGTCTCCGTGGCCGTCGGGGCGGGCGCCGTCTCCGTCCCCGCCGGGGCCGGCGCGGTGGTCTCCTCGACGGCGTACGCAGCGTTCTCGGCGGCGAAGGGCTCGCCACGGTCCTTCGGCGCCGCCGCCCCGTTCGCCGACTCGGCGGCGGTGACGCCCGGGTCGACCAGGTGCAGCTTCAGGTCCTTGGGCAGGGCCTTGCCGGAGGTCACCTTGACCTGGACGGCGGTGGAGGGGCCTACCCAGGTGGGCTCGGACGCCCCGCGCTCGGGGACCTCCGTGCCGTCGGGCAGGTGGGAGTCCAGGTCCAGCGGCTGCCAGTCGGTCCACTTGCCGGTCACGGCGTCCCGGGTACGGACCTTGGCCTCACCGGTCACCCTGGTCTTCGCGTCGCCCCAGCCGATGCCGACGAGCGAGAACTCCTCGGTCTCGGTGCTCGGCAGCGACCGCTCGCCGGCCTTGCCCGCTCCGAGCCCCAGCGTCCGCAGCTTCGCCGGCCGCTCGGCCGGCCCCTTGGCCGGACCGTCGCCGGACGGCCCGGCGACGGCGACGGTGACCATCCCCGCGCCACCGGCCACGACGGCGCCGAGGGTCAGCCAGGCTCTGCGTTTCATGCTCAGGGGTTTGTAGGCGTGCGCTTTGCGTCGCGGGCTCAAATGCCCCACTCCTCGGAAGAATTAGCGTGCTGAAAAATCAATTCAGGGTTGCTCGGCGGGAACCGGGCGGTTATACACCAGACGACGTACTCACCGCGAGCGACCGGAAAAATCGGGCGAATTGACGCCCATTTCGTCAGCGCAAGGAAAAAGCCGACCGTGTCGGGGTGTGACGTTTTTCGAGCTCCGTGCGCTCCTCTTGAGGACCGGGTAATCCGGCCACGAACAGAAGAAGGAGCTCAAGTGCGCCTTTCGCACGTCGCGTTGTCCCTTGGAACCGCTTTTGCGCTGAGTCTTCCCATGGCGGGCAGTGCGCAGGCCGGCGAAGCCGTGGGTACCGGCGGCTTGACCGTCACGGATTACAGTGCCGGTTCCGGGGTCATGCGGTTGATGGACCCGTCGAGCGGTGCAGTCTCCGGGGCCCTGGTGGAGGGCGTGGAAGGCGTCCTCTCCACGAAGACCGGCCGCGTCGCCTACATCCGCTACCGCGACACGTGCATTCCGCAGTACGAGGGCTGCACGTACGTTCCGGACCTCGTCACGGCGGCGGCCGACGGCAGCGGACAGCAGGTCCTGGTGCCGGGCGTCGAGGCCGAGACCGGCGAGTACTACGTCGGTCGCCCGGACTGGTCGCCCAACGGCAAGCGGGTCCTCTACGACACCCCGCGCGGCCTGGAGTGGATCGGGGCGGACGGCAGCGGGTCCGAGGTCCTCACCTCCAGCGGGAGCAACGGCACCTTCTCGCCCGACGGCCGCAGCATCGCGTTCCTGAGCACGACCCGGTACGAGACGCCGGACGGCTGGGAGACCAGCCAGGACGTGAACGTCATGGACCTCGTCACCCGTCAGGTGCGCCCGCTGACCACGCAGCAGCACGCCTCGACCGCGCCCGACTGGTCGCCCGACGGGCAGCGCATCGTCTACGCGGCCGAGTACGGCATACGCGTCGTCGACGTGGCGACCGGCACCGTCACGGAGCTTCCCACCCCCGGTCTCTCGGGCTTCTCGACCCCGGTGTACTCGCCCGACGGCAGCCGGATCGCCTTCCGGGCCCTCGACGACGCCACCGGTACGAGCGCCGTCCACGTCGTCGACGCCGCCGGCGCGAACCTGCACGTGCTGACGGACCGGGCCGTGACCCTCACGGACTGGATCACCAAGTAGGTCACACGACCCTGTCCTGCGGGCGGTCAGGGCAACCTTTTGCGGCGGTGGTGAGTCTCCTCAGCGATCACACCGTGATCGCACTGACGAGGAGACCATCATCACCGCGATACGCAAGACCCTGACCGCCACCGCAGTCGTCGGCGCCGTCCTGGCGGGCTCGGCCGCCTGCGGCACGGTGGAGCAGATCTCCGCCGGGAAGAAGCTCGACCAGGCCTTCGAGAAGCTCGGCAAGGAGAAGTCGATCTCCTTCGAGCTCGACCTCGACACCGACGCCGCGAGCCTGAAGGCGCTGGACGCGTCGTCGAACCCGGAGCCCGGCGACGAGATCCCCGACGAGGCCGCCGACCTGCTCAGCGGCGCGAAGATCAGTGTCACCGTGCAGTCGAAGAAGCCGATCGAGGAGTCCGGCGAGAAGGACTACGTCGGCATGGCCATGAAGGTCAGCAGCCCGGACGGCGACCTGATCGAGTACCGGGTCGTCGGCGACTACACCTACATCCGCTCCGACGTGGACGCCCTCGGCAAGGCGATGGGCGCCCCCATGCCGTCCGCCAAGGACCTGCCCCCGGAGGCGGGCGGCCTGAAGAAGGCGTTCGAGGGCGAGTGGGTGAAGTTCAACACCAAGGAGATGGAGAAGGCCGGCGCCGAGATGGGGGCCGAGCCCGGCGCGAAGCCCGCACCGGAGCCCACCCTGGACGCCAAGACCCAGAAGAAGCTCCTGGACGCCCTCCGGAAGACCATCGCCCGCGAGGTCGACTTCAAGACCACCAGCGAGAAGGACGGCACGGAGCACATCACCGCCACGGCGCCGTTCCGTACGCTGATCACGGAGCTGTTCGGCGAGATCCGCCCGTTCGCGAAGGACCTGCCCCCGGGCATGGAACTGCCGACGGACAAGGAGCTCAAGGAAGCCCCGAACACCAAGGTCACGGCCGACTTCGCGCTCAAGAACGGCGAGCTGACCGAGGTCAACATCGACCTCGCCAAGCTGGCCGAGGACGCGAAGGTCAAGAAGTTCGGCCTGGTGCTGCGGATGAGCGAGGGCCAGGCGCCCACGGCCCCGGCCGGCGCCACCGAGCTGAACATGGACGAGATCCTGGGCGGATTCGCCGGCGCGATGATGGCCGACGAGGACTTCAGCGAGGAGGACTTCGGCGACGAGGGCTTCCCCGAGGAGGAGCTCCCCGAGGACGCCGCGTAAAGCACACATCGGGACGGGGGCGCGCATGGGCTTGCTGATATCCGCGGGGCTGTTGGGGCTGCTCGCCCTCGTCCAGTGGTGCATGCGGTTCACGCAGGTGGCGGGCGGCGTGCTGTGCCTCGTCGCCGTGACCCTGTTCCTCCTCCTCCGCCGCCGCTCGACGGCTCGGGTGACCGCGTATGTGCTGGGCGGCATCGGGATCGTCGGGCTGGCGGTGTCGTCCGGGGTGCTCTGGGCCGGGCAGGAGCTGGGCGTGTTCTGAGGGGGCTCACGGGGGCACTCGTCGTCCAGGTGGTGCAGGCGGCGGCGTTCCGGGAGGTCGGCGATGGCGAGGGGTCGGCGAGTGGATCCCGTGCAGATCCTCATCCGGGTCGGCGACACCGATCCGGATGCCGGCGGGAACGAAGAGGCCTACCAGGAGTGGGTGTACCTGGCCCGCGAGGCCGGGTGGGACGTGGTCGAGAGCCCCGGCTTCCAGGAGCCCAGGGACGGCGGCACCCAGTGCGGGCTCGTGGAGATCGAGGGCCTCACCTACCGCATCCACTACGGGCCGAGAGCCCGGCTCGACGTGTCGGACGGCGAGACGGTGCTGGGGTACGCCGCCTGGGCCGAACCCGTACAGTGAGTGACTGTACGGGTGCAGACCGTGGACGGCGCGCGTAACGGCCTGTGAGCATGGGTGCATCGTCGAACCCGAACGGCCCGAGAGCCTCAAGACCTTCGGCGCTACAGCGGTGGCGACGGTGACGACTGCGTCGAGGCCGCCGCCTGCCCCTCCACCGTCCACGTCCGTGACTCCAAGGCCCAGGACGGCCCCCAGCTCGCGCTCCCGCCCACCGCCTGGTCGTCCTTCGTCCAGTTCACGGTGGCCCGTTGAGCCACGGTCCCGTCGCAGACGACTGAGTCGTGCGAATGGTTGTACGGGTTCGGTGAAGTCGCCGTATGAGAAGCCACACATTCCGCTTGCGTGACGGTTGAGATGTGCACGTCGCTGGGTCAGACATGGATGGGGACTTCAGCACTCTGCCGGGCGCTCAGCACGTCCGCGCCTATGTGACGCAGTTCGTGGCGCGGGTGACCGAGCGGAACCGGCTGCCGCTCGACTACAGCGTCGCCAGCCTGAGGCTCGTCGACCTCGTCGTCGACGGTCTGCGGCGCGACCAACCCGAGCGGTCGCGCGTCGAGCCGTTCCTGTGCGGGCTCGGTGCGTACACCGGGGAGGTCATCGTGCGGCGGGCCGGGGCGGAGTGGGTGGACTTCGACGACGGCCAGCGCGCCTACTTCGGGCAGCCGGTCGGCATAGTGATGCCGGACGGGCGGGCCTGGAACCCCCTGGGCAAGGTGGTGAACCGGTTCGAGGTGGGGGCGGAGGAGTCCGTACAGCGCTTCTACCTGATGCTGCACGGGCGTACCGCCCGCAAGGTGCTGCTGTGACATTTTCACGCGCCCGGACGCAGAAGGGGGTGGGGGAACTGTGACGGGCGGCGCGAAGAGGGAAGTGTGGGGGGCTACGACACGGAGCTCGGTGCTGCCGTCGAGCGCGCCCAGCGGGGGGACGAGGACGCGTTCGCGCGGGCGTACCGGCTGGTCCACCCAGGGCTGCTCGGGTACGTTCGCGGGCTGGTCGGCGACGACGCGGAGGACGTGGCCGCCGAGGCGTGGCTGGAGATCGCCCGGGACCTCGGGCGCTTCCAGGGCGACGGCGCCGGCTTCCGCGGGTGGACGGCCACCATCGCCCGCCACCGGGCGCTCGACCATCTGCGCAAGCAGAAGCGGAGCCCCCGTACCTCTTTAATCGAACAGGACGTACTGGACCTGCCGGGCGGCCAGGACACGGCCGCCGCGGCGCTGGAGAGCCTGTCGACGGAGCAGGCACTCGCGATGATTCGCGGGCTGCCGCGCGAGCAGGCCGAAGCGGTGCTGCTGCGCGTGGTCGTGGGGCTGGACGGCCCCGCGACGGCGCGTGTGCTGGGCAAGCGGCCGGGAGCGGTGCGCACCGCCGCGTACCGAGGACTGAAGAAACTCGCCGGGCGACTGGCGCAGGGCGGAGCTAGGGGATGAGCAGGGACAGGAAGCGACTGGACGACGGCGACGACGCCGTGGTGCCCGCCGCGCTGCTGGCGGCTGCCATACGCGGCGGCGAGATCGACCCGGCGGGCGAGGAGCGGGCGGTCGCGGCGTTCCGGGCGGCCCGGGACGAGGGCGCGCACGCGGCGGGCAGGACCCGGCGGCGCGACGACTGGCGGCCGGCCCGGGAGCGGCGCCGGCGGAGTTCGCTGCGGGCCGCGGCGATGGGCCTGGCGGCGACCGTGCTGCTGGGCGGTGTCGCGGTGGCGGCGCAGACCGGTGCGCTCCGCTCGCCGTTCGGCGGCGGTGACGGAGGCGCGGCCCCGAAGCCCCGGCCTTCGACGGCGTCCACGCCGGACGGTGGCGTGCCCGCGACGCCGCTCGCGGAGCGGGACCGCCCGCAGCAGCGCCCGGACGCGCGGCCGACGCGCTCGACACGTGAGCCCGGCGCGGAGGACAAGGACCAGGACAAGGGCGCGCCCAAGGGCGCTGACGGCGCCAAGGACGGCGCCAGGAAAGCCGACGGTGGCCAGGGCGCCAAGGACGGTGCCAAGGACGGCGCCAAGGACGGCGGCAAGGCCCCGCGTTCGGGGAACACCGGGTCCGGGAACACCGTGGGCAAGGAGCCCGGCGCGAAACCCGGCACGAAGGCGGGGCGGAAACCGGCCCCGCAGGCGGGGCAGACGGGGAAGTCCGGGAAGCCGAACCAGTCCGGTAAGCCGTCAGGGGAAGCCGGGAAGGCCGGGAAGCCGGGGCAGGCCGGAAACACCGGGAAGCCGGGGGCGGCCGGGAAGACCGGGGGAGCCGGGAAGCCGGGGGAGACCGCGCAGTCCGGGAAGGCCGGCGACACGAACGCGGCCCAGCCGGGCGCCAAGGGCGAGGGAAAGAGCGGCAAACCATGACCTGCACCCGCGTCCGGGGCGGAGGACGACCGGGGCCGCCACCCCCCACAGGAGAGGCCCCGGTCGTCGTCCACGGGTCCGTGGTACGGCCCCGTACTCCTATCAGCGCCACGCGTGCGGTTTCTGTCACACCGCACTGCGTCGCAGAGCTGTTGCAGGTTGTACAAGACGTGGACGTGATGCCGGATGACCACGTAGCGTGCTGCTGCGCGCCGGGCGTAGCAACGGCGGTGACCAGCCGCGATGACGAACAGGTAGTGGGAGTGCTGGGGGACGACGCGGAGCTGACCACCGCGGTGCTCGCGGCGCAGGACGGGGACGAAGACGCCTTCCGTGCTGTGTACCGCGCCGTGCACCCGCGGTTGCTCGGCTACATACGCACGCTGGTCGGCGACGCCGACGCGGAGGACGTCGCATCCGAGTCCTGGCTCCAGATATCCCGCGACCTCGACCGGTTCAGCGGGGACGCCGACCGCTTCCGGGGCTGGGCGGCCCGCATCGCCCGCAACCGCGCCCTCGACCACCTCCGCATGCGCGGCAGGCGACCCGCCATCGGCGGGGACGAGACGGAGCTCACCGAGAAGCCGGCCGAGTCGGACACGGCGGACGAGGCCATGGAAGCCCTGTCCACCGGCCGCACCATGAACCTCATCGCGCAACTCCCGCAGGACCAGGCCGAGGCCGTCATCCTGCGCGTCGTCGTCGGGCTGGACGCCAAGAGCGCCGCCAAGACGCTGGGCAAGCGGCCCGGAGCCGTACGCACCGCCGCGCACCGCGGACTGAAGCGGCTGGCCGAGCTGCTGGAGGCGGACGCGGGGGCCGGTGCGGCGTCCGAGAACCCGCCCGGTGCGCTGGGCGGCGTACCGCCACAGCCCAAGCGGCGGGTGGCTTCCGGGGTGCGTACCGGTGTGACGCATTGGCGTTCGCGGACGCAGAAGGACATGTGATGGCCGACGAGCGGGATGAATGGCTCGACCAGGACGCGGTGGAGAGACTGCTGCGGGGTGAACCGGTCGGCCCTGTCGACGATCACGCGCGGGAGCAGGCCCGGCGGGTCGCACGGGCGCTGGACGCCCTGCGTGCCGCCGCCGACCCCGCGACGGGCGCACTGCCCGGTGCCGCCGCCGACCCCGCGACCGGTGCACTGCCCGGTGAGGAGGCCGCGCTGGCGGCCTTCCGTGAGGCGCGGGCGGACAAGGCCGCCGGGGCGCGAGCCGCTGTGACAACGTCGTCCGGGGCCTCCGGGGCCTCCGGGGCCTCCGGGGCGTCCGGCGTGCAGGGCCTTTGTGACATTTCGGAACCGGGTGCGGTACGCGACCGGTCGGTGCCCCGCCGGCGCATGCGCTGGGCGCGGCCCGTGCGGTGGGGCCTGGCCGCCTCGGTGGCGGGTCTCGCGGCCGGCGGGGTGGCCGTGGCCGCCGGTACGGGCGTGCTGCCCGTCCTGGGCGGCGACAGCGAGCCGCTGCCCGCCGCGTCGGTGTCCGCCGCCGCCACGCCGGGTACGTCGGCGTCGGGTGAGCCCACCGGCGGGTCGGATTCCGCCACGCCCGGTACGGCCGGTGAGCCCGGGAGCGTGCCGCCGTCCGCGTCGGCGACGCCCGGGGCGGCCACGGAGGGCGCGGAGCGCGTTCCGGGGCGGCCGGACCACGGGCGCACCGGTGGCGCCGGGGACGCTGGTACCTCGGGCGGGTGGCCCGGGAGCGACGTGGGCGGCGTCGAGGGCGGGACCGGCTCGGTGTCGGGGTCCGGCTCGGGTGACAACTGGTTCGCGCGGACCGCCCAGGACTGCCGCGACTACCGCGACGGCCGTCTCGACCGCGAGCGGCGGGAGCAACTGGAGGCGGCGGCGAACGGGGCGGTCAAGCTCAAGGCCCTCTGCGACAAGGTGCTGGCCGGCGACGCCCAGTACCAGAACGGCTCCGGCTCCGGCTCCGGTGACGGTTCGGGCGGTGGCCCGGGCGACGGTGGCGACGGCGGCAAGGACGAGGGCCGCGACGATGGTGAGGGCGGCGACGACTCGGACGCGGCGCGCCCGTCCGCCTCCTGGACCCCGCAGGCTCCCGCGCTGTCGGTGCGCCGCACCGGCCTGGTCTTCTGACCCCGCACCGCTTCTGACCTGCGTTTTTAAAATTTCTTCCGCGAGGGTGTGACGTTTTTCCGCCCCATGGCGCAGTACTGAGTGAGCCGACTGGTCATCGGCAGCGCGAAGAGCCGGGGTTCCCCCCGTACCTACGGCTCAGCGCACATGGCGCGGGCGGGACACGTTCCCCCGGTCCCGCCCGCGCCCTCTCTTCTCCCCGCCGATCAGGCGATCAGGCGCTCACCAGTGGACGACGACCTTGTCGCCGACCTTCACCTGGTCGAAGACCGATGCGAGCCGGTCCTTGTCCCGCACGTTGACGCAGCCGTGCGAGCCGCCGTTGTAGCCGCGGGCCTTGAAGTCCGACGAGTAGTGCACGGCCTGGCCGCCGCTGAAGAACATCGCGTACGGCATCGACGTGTGGTAGAGCGTCGACTCCCACTCCCGCTCCTTGCGGTCGACCTTGAAGGTGCCTTCGCGGGTCGGCGTGTTCTCCGAGCCGAAGCGGACGTCCATCGCCGAGACGACCTTGCCGTCGATCATCCAGGCGAGGGTCCGGCTCTCCTTGCTGATGCACAGCACCCGGCCGGTCATGCAGCGCGCGTCCGGCTTGTCCAGCTCGTTGGTCGTCGGCGGCCGCAGCTCCTGGGCGGTCGGCTTGCGGGACGCGGCCGTCAGTTGCTGCCAGGTCGCCCCGTCGACCGTGCCGGTGGCGGACAGGCCCTGCTTCTTCTGGAAGGACGACACCGCCTTGCCGGTCATCGAGCCGTAGAAGGCGGTGGGGCTGCGGTGGAAGTGCCCGAGCTGGCGCAGCCGCGCCTGGAGCTCGCGGACCTGCTCGTTCTCCGTACCCTCCGCCATCAGGACCTTCGACGCCCCGGGCGACGCGGAGCCGGCCGGCGAGGATGCCGCCGGCTCGGCGCCACCGGCGGCCGACGCGCCCGACGACGGCGAGGCGGAGGCCGAAGGCGACGCGGGCGACGGCTTGGCCGACCCCCCGGCCGCCCCCACGGCCTGGGTGGTGCAGCCGGTGGCGGCCAGCGCGACGGCGGCCGCGGCGAGTACTGCTCTGCGTATGACGGACGTACGGTGCATGAGAGCCCCCCGAGTTGATGATCTGTACCTAATGGATGCTTCCCAGGGGTGCTTGGTTGCGCACCGCGGCGCATGCTGTGAGCAAGGTCCCAGCGTGCGGCTCTCCACCCGCCGCACGCCCGCCGCTACAGTCCGTCGCGAGGGTCGGTACCAGCGAGTAGGTCTATCGGAAGGCACAGCACATGGCGCGCGAGTCGGAGTCGGGACTGCCCATTGAGCCGGTGTACGGGCCGGACGCGCTCAGTGGGTGGGACCCCGACGAGAAGCTGGGCGAACCGGGTTCGTACCCGTT
>NZ_JBFAMP010000010.1:0-285982 GCF_040674455.1 Streptomyces sp. NPDC049837
TGCCCGGACCTGGAGGACCGCGCCAAGATCGCCGACCTGCTCCGGCCGGAGCGGATCGGGGTGCACCTCTCCGAGGAGTTCCAGCTCCACCCCGAGCAGTCCACCGACGCCATCGTCATCCACCACCCAGAGGCGAAGTACTTCAACGCGCGTTAATCGACGACGCGAC
Source organism: Streptomyces sp. NPDC049837 (assembly GCF_040674455.1). Classification (NCBI taxonomy): domain Bacteria; kingdom Bacillati; phylum Actinomycetota; class Actinomycetes; order Kitasatosporales; family Streptomycetaceae; genus Streptomyces; species Streptomyces sp. NPDC049837. Next base: position 170 of record NZ_JBFAMP010000010.1, read on the forward strand.
GTACACTGGTCGGTCCAGTGCAGGCCGGTCGCTTTCCCACGGCGGAATCCGGGCGGAATCCCAGCGGAATTCCCTGGGACTTCCACCGGGCTCCCCGCCGGGACTTCCCACCGGGGAGAGCGATCGGCCTTCTCGTCCCTCTATGGAGGTGTGCCGGATGACCAGTACGGTCCCCGCGTCCTTGACCCGCATGGCTGAGGGCTCCGCCCTTCAGGCGGTCTTCCTCGACATGGACGGGACACTCGTCGACACCGAGGGGTTCTGGTGGGACGCGGAGGTCGAGGTCTTCGGTGAGCTGGGTCACACCCTCGACGAGTCGTGGCGCGACGTGGTGGTCGGTGGACCGATGACCCGCAGCGCCGGCTACCTCATCGAGGCCACCGGCGCCGACATCACCCTCGCCGAGCTGACCGTGCTGCTCAACGAGCGCTTCGAGGCGCGCATCGGCCGCGGCGTCCCCCTCATGCCGGGCGCCGAGCGGCTGCTCGCCGAGCTCGCCGCGCACAACGTCCCCACCGCGCTGGTCTCCGCCTCGCACCGCCGCATCATCGACCGCGTCCTGCACTCGCTCGGCCGCGACCGGTTCACGCTCACCGTGGCGGGCGACGAGGTGTCCCGTACGAAGCCGCACCCCGACCCGTACCTGCTGGCCGCGCGCGGGGTCGGCGCCGAGCCGGGCAGGTGCGCCGTGATCGAGGACACCGCGACCGGCGTCGCCGCCGCCGAGGCGGCGGGCTGCCGGGTGGTCGCCGTGCCGTCCGTCGCCCCCATCGCGCCGGCCGACGGCCGGGTGGTCGTGCGGTCGCTGGAAGAGATCGATCTCCGTTTTCTGCGCACATTGATCACGTCAATGAACTGATCACGCACTCTGCGTGTGCCGGCGAATAGCGCCGAAAACCCAGCGCAGCGGAACATGCCTTTTCCGTTACGCCGCCAATGGGTTTCGGAGTGAGCTTCGTCACTCAGCGTGGCGTGGACCGCATGGCCGGAAACGCCCGTATGCCCGGAGCGCAACGCTTCGACCCTGCCCATGTGTCCGGATTCATGGAGCGGTGTACGAATCATTCCAGCGCATAGCGATAGCCCCTCACGCATTACTGATCACTGTCTGATGCGGCCTCAACTCGGTCCCGTTCCTGCATGTGTGGCGTTGCCTACTAATCTCTTGCCGAGAACTTCGCCGCAGTTTCCGCGTGTCCCGTCCGGCCACCAAGCCCACGGGAACACAGGATCGATCGCTCTGTATCCCGGCCCGATCGCTCTGCCCCGACCGGGCGGACGCGGCGGAGTGTCCGTACGCCGCTGTACCCAGTGCCGGATGAGGAGAACGTCCAGAATGAACCGCAAGACTTTGGTGCTGCCGGCCGTGCTCGGCCTGCTCGCCCCCGTGCTCGTCGCATGCGGCGGCGCGGACGGCGGCTCCGGCGGTGACGCCATCGTCGTCGGTACCACGGACCAGTTCGCCGCCACCGAGGACGCCTCCGCCCCCTTCGACCCGGCCTTCGCCTACGACACCGGTGTCTGGAACGTGCTCCGCCAGACCGTCCAGACCCTGATGCACGTACCGCGCGGCGGCGGCGCCCCGGTGCCCGAGGCCGCCTCCCAGTGCGGTTTCACCGACCGGGCGAGCGAGAGCTACCGCTGCACCCTGCGGGACGGCCTGACCTTCGCGGACGGCACCCCGGTCACCGCCAAGGACGTGAAGTTCTCCATCGAGCGGGTCCTGGCCATCAAGTCGGACAACGGCGCGGCCGGCCTCCTGTCGAACATCGACACGATCGAGACCAAGGGTGACGACCAGGTCGTCTTCCACCTCAAGAGCCCGGACGCCACCTTCCCGTACAAGCTCTCCACCCCCGTCGCCGGCATCCTCAGCAGCGAGAAGTACGAGGCCAAGAAGCTCCGCGACGGCTTCCAGGTCGACGGCTCCGGCCCGTACACCATGAAGGCCGACGTCAGCGGCGACCGCGTCACCAAGGTCGTGTTCACCCGGAACGACCACTACAAGGGCGACATCAAGGTCCGCAACGACAAGGTCGTGCTGCGGTCCTTCGACGACGCCGCCGCCATGGGCAAGGCCCTGGAAGCCGGCGACATCCACATGATGACCCGCACGATGTCGCCCGAGCAGGTCAAGGACCTCAACGAGAACCCCAAGCCGGGCATCAGGATCACCGAGGTCCCCGGCCTGGAGATCCGCTACCTCGGCTTCAACACCGAGGACCCCTCCGTCAAGGACAAGGCGGTCCGCCAGGCCATGGCCGCCGTCGTCGACCGCAGCCGGATCGCCCAGACGGTGTACGGGGAGACCGCCACCCCGCTGTACTCGCTGATCCCCTCCAGCATCACCGCGCACACCAACTCCTTCTTCAACAAGTACGGCGAGCCGAACAGCAAGAAGGCCGCGGGCATCCTGCGCGACGCCGGCATCAGCACCCCGGTGAAGCTGACGCTCCACTACACCAGCGACCACTACGGCACCGGCACCGCCAAGGAGTTCGCCGCGCTGCGCGACCAGCTCAACGCCACCGGGCTCTTCGACGTCACCGTCGAAGGCGCCAAGTGGTCCGAGTTCCGCCCCGCGCAGAAGCGCGGTGAGTACGCCGTGTACGGCCTCGGCTGGTTCCCCGACTTCCCGGACCCCGACAACTACATCGCGCCGTTCCTCGACGCCGACAACTTCCTGAACACCCCCTACGTCAACAGCGCCACGCGCAGCCGGCTCCTCCCCGAGTCGCGCCGCGCGGCAGACCGTAACGCCGCGTCGTCCGCCTTCGCGCAGATCCAGGACATCGTCGCCACCGACGTCCCGGTGCTGCCGCTGTGGCAGGGCAAGCAGTACGTCGCCGCCCGCGACGACGTGACCGGTGTGGAGTGGGCGCTGAACACCTCCTCGGACCTTCAGCTCTGGGAGCTGGCCCGAGGTATCGCCTGACCCTGCTGTACCCGGCCGGGCACTCGGGCTCGGCCGGCGATGAAGATCCAGAGGCAAGGTTCCTGTGAAGGCACACAACAAGTGGCTGACGGCCCCGCTCGCAGCGGGGCTTGCGGCCGCCCTGCTGAGCGGCTGCGGCGAGGAGAAGAGCGGCGGCGCCGGTGACTCCGGCGGCTCGGTGACCGTCGGCATGTCCGACGAAGTTCTGGCGACGGACCCCGCCGCCGGTTACGACCCGGGCTCGTGGCTGCTGTTCAACAACGTCTTCCAGTCCCTGCTCAGTTTCCCCAAGGGCGCCTCGGTGCCCCAGCCGGAGGCGGCCGACAAGTGCGGCTTCGACCAGGGCGGCAGCAAGGTCTACCGGTGCACGCTGCGCGACGGGCTGAAGTTCAGCAACGGCAACCCCCTCACCTCCGAGGACGTCAAGTTCTCCTTCGAGCGGGCGCTGAAGATCAACGACCCGGCCGGCCCCGCGCCGCTGCTCTCCACGATCGCCAAGATCGAAACGCCGGACGACAAGACGGTCGTCTTCACCCTCAAGGTGCCCGACGCCACCTTCCCGAGCAAGATCGCTTCGGGTGCCGGTTCCATCGTCGACCACCGCGAGTACCAGGACGGGGCGCTGCGCACGGACGGCAAGGCCGTCGGCTCCGGCCCGTACAAGCTGGACTCGTTCGGTGACGGCGAGGCGGTCTTCTCGCCCAACCCCGAGTACCAGGGCGCGGCCAAGGTGAAGAACGGCGGCGTCAAGCTGAAGTTCTTCCACGGCGACCGCAAGGCGCTGGCCTCGGCCATGCAGAAGGGCGAGATCGACGTCGCGTACCGTGGCCTCGCCGCGGCCGACATCGCCGGGATCCAGGCCTCCGACACGTCGGCGGAGGCCGAGTTCGAGGTCATCGAGGGCTCCAGCGCCGAGGTGCAGCACCTGGTGTTCAACGTGGACGACCCGGTCGTCGGCAAGCTCGGCGTACGCAAGGCCATCGCGTACCTCGTCGACCGTGACGCCCTCGTCAACAACATCTACCGGTCGACCGCCACCCCGCTGTACTCGATCATCCCGGCCGGGATCGTCGGCCACAACACGGCCTTCGTCAACGAGTACGGCGACCAGCCGCAGCGCGACAAGGCCGAGCAGGCGCTGCGCTCCGCCGGTGTCGACGGCAAGGTGAAGCTCACCCTCTGGTCGACGCCCAGCCGTTACGGCCCCTCCACCGACGAGGAGCTCAAGGCGATCGCCAAGCAGCTCAACGACAGCGGACTGTTCGAGGCCACGGTCAAGTCCGTCGAGTTCGAGCAGTACGAGAAGGACATCAAGGCCGGCAAGTACGGCGTGTACGTGAAGGGCTGGGTCCCCGACTACCCGGACCCGGACAACTTCACGCAGCCGTTCTTCGGCGAGGGCAACGTCCTCAACAACAACTACGAGAACAAGAAGATCACCGGCACGCTCATCCCGCGTACCGCCGCGACCGCCGACCGTACCGCCGCCGCCGAGGACTTCGGCAAGCTCCAGGACGCGGTGGCCGAGGACCTGCCGATCCTGCCGCTGTGGCAGGGCAAGCAGTACGCGGTCGCCCGCGACGGCGTCACGGGCCTGGAGTGGACGCTGGACGCGTCCACCGTCTTCCGCTTCTGGGAGATCAAGAAGGGCTGATCCGGCCGACACGAAAGCGGGGTGCCCGACCACCGGTCGCGCACCCCGCTTCTCGGTACCGGGCTTCTCGGTACCCCGCTTCTCGGTACCGGCGGGCCGGTCACCGCGGGCCGGCCACCGCCAGGCCGGTCACTGCGCGCCGGGGCGCACCAGGCCGCTCTCGTAGGCGTACACCGCGGCCTGGACCCGGTCGCGCAGACCCAGCTTGGTGAGCACATGACCCACATGGGTCTTCACGGTCGTCTCGCTGACGAACAGGTCCGCGGCGATCTCCGCGTTCGACAGCCCCCGCGCCACCAGCTTCAGCACCTCGACCTCACGGTCCGTCAGCGTGTTCAGCGCGTCCGGCACGGGCTCCTCGCCCGACGGCAGATGGTCCGCGTACTTGTCGAGCAGCCGGCGCGTGATGCTCGGCGCCAGCATCGCCTCACCCGCCGCGACCACCCGGATCGCCTGCACCAGTTCATTGGCCGGCGCGTCCTTCAGCAGGAACCCACTGGCCCCGGCGCGCAGCGCCTCCACCACGTACTCGTCGAGGTCGAACGTCGTCAGCACCAGCACCTTCGCCGGTCCGTCCCGTCCCGGCCCGGTGATCTGCCGGGTCGCCTCCACACCGTCCATGCGGGGCATCCGGATGTCCATCAGCACCACGTCGGGCTGGAGCGCCCGCACCTGGTCGAGGGCCTGGAGGCCGTCGCCGGCCTCACCGACGACCGCGATGTCCTGCTCCGCCTCCAGAATCATCCGGAAGCCGGTGCGCAGCAGCGGCTGGTCGTCGACCAGTAGGACGCGGATGGCCACAGGTACTCCTTCACGGCTGAGCTGACCGTGCCCATTCTGCCCTGACCGCCCCGCTGCGGCTCCGCCGCCTCACTCCGGCCGTGGCGCCGGGACGATCGGGAGCGGATAGACCGGGGGAGTGCCACCGAACTCGGGGCACACCGACTGGTGGTCGCACCACCCGCACAGCTTCGTCGGGCGCGGCCGCCAGTCGCCCGTCGCGGTGGCATGGGCGATGGCGTCCCACAGCGCCTGGAGCTTGCGCTCCACCCGCAGCAGGTCCGCCTCCACCGGGTCGTACGTCAGCACGTCACCGCTGCCCAGGTACACGAGCTGCAACCGGCGCGGCACCACGCCCTTCAGCCGCCAGACCACCAGGGCGTAGAACTTCATCTGGAACAGCGCGCCCTCGCTGTACTCCGGGCGCGGGGCCTTGCCCGTCTTGTAGTCGACGATCCGAACCTCGCCGGTCGGCGCCACGTCGACCCGGTCGATCACCCCGCGCAGCCGCAGCCCCGACTCCAGCTCGGTCTCCACGAACAGCTCCCGCTCCGCCGGCTCCAGCCGCGTCGGGTCCTCCAGCGTGAACCACCGCTCGACGAGCTGCTCCGCCTCGGACAGCCAGCGCGCCAGCAGCTCCCCGTCCGCGTCTCCCTCGAACAGCTCCCCCAGCTCCGGCCGCGACTCCAGCAGCCGCGTCCACTGCCCCGGCACCATCGCCTTCGCCCGCGGCGCGGTCCGCTCCACCGCCGGATCGTCGAAGAGCCGCTCCAGCACGGCGTGCACCAGCGTCCCGCGGGTCGCCGCCACACTCGGCTTCTCCGGCAGTTTGTCGATCACCCGGAACCGGTACAGCAGCGGGCACTGCATGAAGTCGCTCGCCCGCGACGGCGACAGCGACGCGGGCGGCTTGGGGTCCGGGGAGGCGGACGGGCTCGGGGAGCTGGACGGGCTCGGGGAGCTGGACGGGCTCGTGGTCATGGCACAGAACCCTACGGCCCGCCACTGACAACGATCGGCATACCATCGACGCCAGACCCTCCCACACTGCATGATCGTCGTGTGACGCTTCACACCGAAGGGAACCTGTGAACAAGGACGACGAGAGCGGCGAGCACACCCGCCCGCGGTCCGACCCGGCCGGAGCCGCTCCCGACAGCGGAAAACCGCAGCGGCCACGGGAAGGCGGCGGCATCCTGATGGGCCGCCTCTTCGGCGTGCCCGTGTACGTCGCCCCGAGCTGGTTCCTGGTCGCCGCCCTCATCACCTGGGTCTTCGGCGACCAGATCGAGCGGATCCTGCCCGAGCTCGGCAGCGCCCGCTACCTGGTCTCCCTCTTCTTCGCGGTCGCCTTCTACGCCTCCGTACTGGTGCACGAACTGGCCCACACCATCGCCGCGCTCCGCTTCAAACTGCCGGTGCGCCGCATCCAGCTCCAGTTCTTCGGCGGCGTCTCCGAGATCGAGAAGGAGTGCGAGACCCCCGGCCGGGAGTTCGTCCTCGCCTTCGTCGGCCCGCTGCTCTCGCTGGCCCTCGCCGGGGGGTTCTACGCGGCCATGTACGCCGTCGAGCCCGGCACCGTGCCCGGGGTCCTGCTCGCCGGCCTGATGATCTCCAACCTCATCGTCGCGGCCTTCAACCTCCTGCCCGGCCTGCCGCTCGACGGCGGCCGCATGCTCCGCGCCGTCGTATGGAAGATCACCGGCAAGCCCATGAGCGGCACCGTCGCCGCCGCCTGGGTCGGCCGCGCCCTCGCCGTCACCGTCCTCATCGGCCTCCCGCTGCTCACCCACACCGGTGCCCTCGGCAGCGCCTCCCACGAGATCAGCGGCCTGGAGACCGTGATGGACGCGCTCCTCGCCGCCATCCTCGCCGCGATCATCTGGACCGGGGCCGGCAACAGCCTCCGCATGGCCCGGCTGCGCGAGCACCTCCCCGAACTGCGAGCCCGCACCCTCACCCGGCGGGCCGTCCCCGTCGAGTCCGACACCCCCCTGTCCGAGGCCCTCCGCCGCGCCAACGAGGCCGGGGCCCGCGCCCTCGTCGTCGTCGACGGCCAGGGCGAGCCCAAGGCCCTGGTCCGCGAGACGGCCATCGTCGGCGTCCCCCAGCACCGCCGCCCCTGGGTCGCGGTCAGCGGCCTCGCCCAGGAGCTCACCGAGGGCATGCGGGTCCCCGCCGACCTCGCCGGCGAGGCCCTCCTGGACCGGCTCCGCGCGAACCCCGCCACCGAGTACCTGGTGGTCGAGGAGTCCGGCGAGATCTACGGCGTGCTGTCCACCGCGGACGTCGAGCGGGCCTTCGTCCAGGCGATGGCACGGCCGGGTTCCTGAAGCCCATACACTGGTCACATGTCCGAACCGACCGGTGCCGCCCGCCGTCGCGGGCCCTTCGAGGTCGGGGACCAGGTCCAGCTCACCGACCCCAAGGGACGCCACTACACGTTCACGCTCGAGGCCGGGAAGAATTTCCACACCCACAAGGGTTCCTTCCCGCACGACGAGCTGATCGGTGCTCCCGAGGGCAGTGTTGTCCGTACCACGGGAAACGTCGCCTACCTCGCGCTGCGCCCCCTGCTCCCCGACTACGTCCTGTCCATGCCCCGCGGCGCCGCCGTGGTCTACCCCAAGGACGCGGGGCAGATCCTGGCCTTCGCCGACATCTTCCCCGGCGCACGCGTCGTCGAGGCCGGTGTGGGCTCCGGCTCGCTCAGCAGCTTCCTGCTGCGCGCCATCGGCGACAGCGGCATGCTGCACTCCTACGAGCGCCGTGAGGACTTCGCCGAGATCGCCAGGGGCAATGTCGAGCGCTACTTCGGCGGCCCGCACCCCGCCTGGCAGCTCACCGTCGGCGACCTCCAGGACAATCTGTCGGACACCGACGTCGACCGCGTGATCCTGGACATGCTCGCCCCCTGGGAGTGCCTGGAGGCCGTCTCCAAGGCGCTCGTCCCGGGCGGCATCCTCTGCTGCTACGTGGCGACCACCACCCAGCTCGCCCGCACCGTGGAGTCCATCCGCGAGATCGGCTGCTACGCCGAGCCGCAGCCCTGGGAATCGATGATCCGCAACTGGCACGTCGAGGGCCTGGCCGTCCGCCCCGACCACCGGATGATCGGACACACCGGTTTCCTGGTCACCGCCCGCCGCCTCGCGGACGGAGTGGAGCCCCCGATGCGCCGCCGCCGTCCCGCCAAGGGCGCGTACGGCGAGGACTACGAAGGCCCCAACAAGGGCTGATACCCGGGCAGACGCCCCTGGGGCTGACGCCCCGACAACGCACCGGCGCCGCCGTCGAGTTCCCGCCACCCAGCGGGGAACTCGACGGCGGCGCCTTCACGTTCGGCGTCCGTGGAGCGGGCGCGTCCCGCTCGGAGGAAACACGGCCCGACCCCCCTGTTCCGCGCCCGGTGTGACGTATGGCACGATGCTGGGCACCCCCACCGCACAGCCCACAGGAGACACCCCGCGTGCAGCCCTCCGCCCTCCCGGACCTCGCGCACACCCACGCCCGGCCGATCCACTGGCTGGCCACGGCAGCGGCGATGGCCGCGGTGGTCGCCGGCGCCGGAGTGCTCCAGCCCGAAGCCGCCACCGCCTCCCAGGCGGGCGGCATCCGGACCGCGGCCGCTCCCGCCGCCGGCCCCGCCCCCGACCCGGCCGCGGTGACCTATCCGCTCGAATGCGCCGGCGCGCCCAGCGTGGTGTCGAAGCGGGCGACGGGCGACATCGACGGCGACGGCCGGCCGGAGACGGTCGTGGCGGCGCACTGCCGCGCGGGTTCCGGAACACCGCCGAGCGGCCTGTACGTCCTCGCCCGTGGTGCCGGGGCCGGGGCGCGTGTGGTGGCCACGCTGGTGGAGCCCGCCGAGCGGCGCAGTGTGAGTGAGATCTCCGTGCGTGACGGGGTCGTCACCGCGACCCTGCTCGGCTACTCCTCACCGGACGTGCCGAGCTGCTGTCCCGATCAGCGGGAGACGGTCAAGTGGCGGTGGCAGGGCGACAAGTTCGTCCGCTCCGCCCCCGCCGAAGCCCACGGTGTGTGAGCGGTCACTCCGCGTCAGGGCCGTAGAGCTCCACCTTGTCCGAAACGCGACGCACATGGATGCAGTCGCCCGGACACTCCTTCGCGGAGTCGACCACGTCCTGAAGCAGGGGCAGCGGAACGGGCGTGGTGGCGCCCGGGTCCTGGAGCAGCTCGTCCTCGGCGCTCTTCACATACGCCAGGCCGTCGATGTCCAGCTCGAAGACCTCGGGGGCGTACTGCGCGCAGATCCCGTCGCCGGTGCAGAGGTCCTGGTCGATCCAGACCTCCAGGGCCTCGCCGGCGCCCGTGGTCGGAGCCTCGTGCTGCACGGTCATATTCCTGCCTCTGGTGTGGTAAGTCGGGCCAACCCTGACGGGTGTTGACCACTCCGACGATACAACCGCCCGCTTTCAGATGTTGATGGGTGGGTATCCCCCTGGTGCGAGGGAGAGCGCAAGGGTGAAGATCGGACACACCCCGAGAGTCTTTGTGATCTAGGGGTTTCAATCACCACCCACCCAGGTAGGGTCAGGAAGCGTCCAGCTCCCCTTGGAGGAGGTGAGGACCGTGGCAGCCCACGACGACGACATCAACCGCGGCATCCGGCCGGGGCGGGGGTCTGAAGACCCTGCCGGCCAGGTTGCCTATCTCGAGCAGGAAATCGCCGTCCTGCGACGTAAGCTCGCCGACTCTCCGCGTCACACGAGGATTCTCGAAGAGCGGATCGTCGAGCTGCAGACCAACCTGGCCGGCGTGTCCGCGCAGAACGAGCGACTCGCCAATACGCTCCGTGAGGCCCGCGACCAGATCGTGGCCCTCAAGGAGGAGGTCGACCGGCTCGCGCAGCCTCCGGCCGGCTTCGGTGTCTTCCTGCAGGCGAACGAGGACGGCACCTGCGACATCTTCACCGGGGGCCGCAAGCTCCGGGTGAACGTCAGCCCCAGCGTCGAGCTCGACGAGCTCCGGCGCGGCCAGGAACTGATGCTCAACGAAGCGCTCAACGTGGTCGAGGCCATGGAGTTCGAGCGTGCCGGGGACATCGTCACCCTCAAGGAGATCCTCGAGGACGGCGAGCGCGCCCTGGTGATCGGGCACACCGACGAGGAACGGGTGGTGAGGCTCGCCGAGCCGCTGCTGGACACCACCATCCGCCCCGGTGACGCCCTGCTGCTCGAGCCCAGGTCCGGTTACGTCTACGAGGTGATCCCGAAGAGCGAGGTCGAGGAACTCGTCCTCGAGGAGGTCCCGGACGTCGACTACAGCAAGATCGGCGGTCTGGGGAACCAGATCGAGCTGATCCGCGACGCGGTCGAGCTGCCGTACCTCTACCCCGACCTCTTCAAGGAGCACGAACTGCGGCCGCCGAAGGGCATCCTGCTCTACGGTCCGCCCGGCTGCGGCAAGACGCTGATCGCGAAGGCCGTCGCCAACTCCCTTGCCAAGAAGGTCGCGGAGGTGACCGGGCAGCCCGCCGGGAAGAGCTACTTCCTGAACATCAAGGGCCCCGAGCTCCTCAACAAGTACGTCGGTGAGACCGAGCGGCACATCCGCCTGGTCTTCCAGCGCGCTCGTGAGAAGGCCGGCGAGGGCACCCCGGTGATCGTCTTCTTCGACGAGATGGAGTCCCTCTTCCGCACCCGTGGCTCCGGTGTCAGCTCGGACGTGGAGAACACCATCGTCCCGCAGCTCCTCGCCGAGATCGACGGTGTGGAGGGCCTGGAGAACGTCATCGTCATCGGCGCCTCCAACCGCGAGGACATGATCGACCCCGCCATCCTGCGGCCGGGCCGGCTCGATGTGAAGATCAAGATCGAGCGTCCGGACGCGGAGGCCGCCAAGGACATCTTCGCCAAGTACCTGACACCTTCGCTGCCGCTGCACGCGGACGACCTGGCCGAGCACAATGGGTCCAAGGAAGCCGCGGCCCAGGCGATGATCCAGTCGGTCGTGGAGCAGATGTACGCGGAATCCGAGGAGAACCGGTTCCTCGAGGTCACCTACGCCAATGGTGACAAGGAAGTCCTGTACTTCAAGGACTTCAACTCCGGCGCGATGATCCAGAACATCGTCGACCGGGCGAAGAAGATGGCCATCAAGGCCTTCCTCGACCACAACCAGAAGGGCCTCCGGGTCTCCCACCTCCTCCAGGCTTGCGTGGACGAGTTCAAGGAGAACGAGGACCTGCCCAACACCACCAACCCGGACGACTGGGCCCGGATCTCCGGAAAGAAGGGCGAGCGGATCGTCTTCATCCGCACCCTCGTCACCGGAAAGCAGGGCGCCGACACCGGTCGGTCCATCGACACGGTGGCGAATACCGGTCAGTACCTGTAGATCGCATTCCGGCTGCGGGTGCCCGGGCGTCCCCCGCCCCACGGCGGGGGAGGGCATCCGCGGCCGGTTGCTTTCACCGGCCTTTGGCCATCATTCCGACCACACCGCAGCAATGACGCAATTGATCTCCCCACCAGCGCAGAGGCGTTCTAGGCTCTTCCGTACCGCCGAGTCGCGCAGTGCGGGGACGGGCACCGCACACGCACCGGAGAAGAAGCGGTACTTGAGCGCCGTTCCCGAGCGGGGGCGCCGCCGGGCAAGGAGGGCCGCATGACTGTACGGCGAGTAATGGGCATCGAGACGGAGTACGGGATCTCCGTCCCCGGCCACCCGAACGCCAATGCCATGCTCACCTCGTCCCAGATCGTCAACGCCTACGCGGCGGCGATGCACCGGGCGCGGCGCGCCCGCTGGGACTTCGAGGAGGAGAACCCGCTGCGGGACGCCCGCGGCTTCGACCTCGCCCGTGAGGCCGCCGACTCCAGCCAGCTCACGGACGAGGACATCGGCCTGGCCAATGTGATCCTCACCAATGGCGCCCGGCTCTACGTCGACCACGCCCACCCCGAGTACAGCGCTCCGGAGGTCACCAATCCGCGCGACGCGGTCCTGTGGGACAAGGCCGGCGAGCGGATCATGGCGGAGGCGGCCGAGCGGGCGGCCCAGCTCCCCGGCGCCCAGCCGATCCACCTGTACAAGAACAACACCGACAACAAGGGCGCGTCCTACGGCACGCACGAGAACTACCTGATGAAGCGGGAGACCCCCTTCTCGGACATCGTGCGCCACCTGACGCCCTTCTTCGTCTCCCGGCAGGTCGTCACGGGCGCCGGCCGCGTGGGCATCGGCCAGGACGGCCATGAGCACGGCTTCCAGATCAGCCAGCGCGCGGATTACTTCGAGGTCGAGGTCGGCCTGGAGACCACCCTCAAGCGGCCGATCATCAACACCCGCGACGAGCCGCACGCCGACGCCGAGAAGTACCGCCGGCTCCATGTGATCATCGGTGACGCGAACCTCTCCGAGATCTCGACCTACCTCAAGCTCGGCACGACGGCCCTGGTGCTGTCGATGATCGAGGACGGCTTCATCACGGTCGACCTCGCCGTCGACCAGCCGGTGCGCACCCTGCACCAGGTGTCCCACGACCCCTCGCTCCAGTACCTGATCACGCTGCGCAGCGGCCGGACACTCACCGCCGTACAACTTCAGATGGAGTACTTCGAGCTGGCCCGTAAGTACGTGGAGGAGCGATTCGGCGCCGACGCCGACGAGCAGACCAAGGACGTGCTGGTCAGGTGGGAGGACACCCTCAACCGGCTCGAGAACGACCCGATGAGCCTGGCCGGTGAGCTGGACTGGATCGCGAAGCGGGAGCTCATGGAGGGCTACCGGCGCCGTGACGGCCTCGACTGGGACGCGGCCCGGCTGCACCTGGTGGACCTCCAGTACGCCGACGTACGCCCCGACAAGGGCCTGTACAACCGTCTGGCGGCCCGGGGGAGGATGAAGCGCCTCCTGGACGAGGAGTCGGTCGCGCGGGCGCAGGCGAAGCCTCCGGAGGACACCAGGGCCTATTTCCGTGGCCGGTGCCTGGAGCAGTACGCCGACGACGTGGCCGCGGCCTCCTGGGACTCGGTGATCTTCGACCTGCCCGGTCGTGACTCGCTCCAGAGGGTGCCCACGCTGGAGCCGTTGCGTGGTACACGTAACCATGTGAAGGAGCTCCTGGACCGCTGCCGCACGGCCGAGGACCTGGTCCGCGTCCTGTCCGGCGGCTGAGCGGACGCGTACCGGTCGGACCGAATGGGCTTCGGCCGGGGATCTCCGGGAATCATGGGGATACTCCCTGGACGTTGGAGAAAGTACAGGGCCGATGTCAGACCGTCCTTGTAGGGTCTGATCTTGAGAGACCGAACCAAGCGGGCAAACCGAGCGGGGTGAGGGATATGGCGACCAAGGACACCGGCGGCGGACAGCAGAAGGCCACGCGTTCCACCGAGGAGGTCGAGGAGCAGGCGCAGGACGCGCAGGCATCCGAGGACCTCAAGGAGCGCCAGGAGAAGCTGTCCGACGACGTCGACTCCGTACTCGACGAGATCGACGACGTCCTCGAGGAGAACGCCGAGGACTTCGTACGGTCCTTCGTGCAAAAGGGCGGACAGTAGAGCTCGTTGTCCCTCCCGGTGCCGTGGCGAAAGCCGACGGCACCGGGACGGATGACCGGCGACGGCACGGGTAAGGTCCGTGCACAGCACGCATGATCGGCCCGACCGCCGCCGCGGCGGGCCGCCGCCTCATTTCGGAAGGAAACGCGTGGAAGCCAACCCTCGTAGCATCGGGCGTCTGCCGGCAGCCTTCCTGACGCCCGGCTCCTCCTCGTTCATGGACTTCCTGGCCGACCACTCGCCAGAGCTGCTGCCCGGCAGGCGGACCCTGCCGCCCGTGCAGGGCGCCATCGAGGCACCGCACGGCACGACCATCGTCGCCACCACGTTCCCCGGCGGTGTGGTGCTCGCCGGTGACCGGCGCGCCACGATGGGCAACATGATCGCCCAGCGGGACATCGAGAAGGTCTTCCCGGCCGACGAGTACTCGGCCGTGGGCATCGCCGGCACCGCCGGCCTCGCCGTGGAGATGGTCAAGCTCTTCCAGCTCGAACTGGAGCACTTCGAGAAGGTCGAGGGCGCCCAGCTCTCCCTGGAGGGCAAGGCCAACCGGCTCTCCACCATGATCCGCAGCAATCTGGGCATGGCCATGCAGGGCCTGGCCGTCGTTCCGCTCTTCGCCGGCTGGGACGTCGAGCGCGAGAAGGGCCGGATCTTCAGTTACGACGTGACGGGCGGCCGCTCCGAGGAGCACGGCTTCGCGGCCACCGGCTCCGGTTCGATCTTCGCCCGGGGAGCCATGAAGAAGCTCTACCGCGACGACCTCACGGAGCAGCAGGCCATCACCCTGGTCGTGCAGGCGCTCTACGACGCGGCGGACGACGACTCGGCGACCGGCGGCCCGGACGTGGCCCGCCGGATCTACCCGATCGTCACGGTGATCACCGACGAGGGCTTCCGGCGGCTGACCGAGGCGGAGTCCTCCGAGACCGCCCGCGCGATCCTGGAGCGCCGCCTGGAACAGCCCGACGGCCCGCGCGCCGCGCTGCTCTGAGCCGCTCTGATGTTTGTCCACCTGAAGAAAGGGACGGATAGCCGGTGACGACGCCGTTCTATGTCTCGCCCGCACAGGCCATGCAGGACCGGGCGGAATACGCCCGCAAGGGCATCGCCCGTGGACGCAGCCTGGTTGTGCTGCAGTACGCCGACGGCATCGTCTTCGTCGGTGAGAACCCGTCCCGTGCGCTGCACAAGTTCAGCGAGATCTACGACCGGATCGGTTTCGCCGCGGCCGGTAAGTACAACGAGTACGAGAACCTGCGGATCGGCGGCGTGCGGTACGCGGACCTGCGTGGCTACACCTACGACCGCGACGACGTGACGGCCCGTGGGCTCGCCAACGTCTATGCCCAGACGCTGGGCACCATCTTCTCCAGCGCGGGCGAGAAGCCGTACGAGGTGGAGCTGGTCGTCGCCGAGGTGGGGACCTCCCCCGAGGGCGACCAGATCTACCGGCTGCCGCACGACGGCTCGATCGTGGACGAGCACGGCTCGGTCGCGGTCGGCGGCAACGCCGAGCAGATCAGCAGCTTCCTCGACCAGCGGCACCGCGACGGGATGTCGCTCGCCGAAGCGCTGAAGCTCGCCGTGCAGGCGCTGTCCCGGGACACCAACGGCAGCGAGCGGGAGATCCCCGCGGAGCGGCTGGAGGTGGCGATCCTGGACCGCACGCGCCCGCAGCAGCGCAAGTTCAAGCGGATCGTCGGCCGCCAGTTGTCCCGCCTGCTGGAGGCGGACGCCTCGGCCTCCACCCCGACGGACGCCCCCTCGGACGAGGAACCGGAGGAGCCGGGCCAGTCGGAGGACTGACGGCTCTCCCTCCCGCCATCGGTGCCCCGGACCGCCCGCGCGCGGCCCGGGGCACCGGCGCGTCAGAGGCCCTGCTGCGCGGCGTCGGGGCCCGCGGCGGGCTGCTGAGCCCCGGGGGGCTCGTGACGCGGGGCCCTGGCCGCCCCGGGCCTCGTGCGCTGGGTCAGGAGGCCGGGGGCGGGCCCGAGGAGCCGCGGGGCATCAGGGTGACCGGAAGGTCGCCGCGCTCCGGGGGGCGGCCTGCGAGGACGTCCAGCAGGGCCGTCATCCCGCGCTCGCCGATCCGTTCCGCGGGCAGCCGTACCGTGGTCAGCTCCGGTTCCACCGCCGTGGCGAGCGCCAGGTCGTCGAACCCGGTGACCGACACGTCCTCCGGAACCCGCAGCCCCAGCCGCCGTACCGCCTTGCAGGCACCCGCCGCCACGATGTCGTCGTCGCAGACCAGGGCCGTCGGGCGCGGCCCCGGCGCCGTCAGCGCGCGCTCGGCGGCCTCCCGGGCGCCGTCCACCTCCAGCGGCGCCGGAACGGTCCGCACGGAGACCCCCGGTACGCCGCCCAGGCACGCGGCCAGGGCCCGGTCGCGTACGTCGAAGGTCCAGGACGGCACCGCTGACGACAGGTGCACGAAGCGGCGGTGACCGAGGGCCAGCAGATGGTCCGTCACCTGCCGCATGCCGTCGGCGATGTCGAGGTTCACGTGCGCGGCGGCACCCGGGTCGGCCGGGTCGCTGTCCAGCATCACCAGTGGCAGGTCCGTTCCGCGGATCGCTCGCAGCGCCTCGGCGGCCATCGACGAGGCGATCACCCCGTCCAGCGCCGCCCGCGCCGAGGCGAACGGGTCCTTCGCCGGGCCGATGCCCTCGGGGGAGGGGTACAGGACCACACCGAAGCCGTGCTCGGCGGCGACCCGGGCGGCGCCCGTGTAAACGCGGGCGAAGAACTCGTTGGTGAGGGCGGGCACCACCAGCAGCGCGGTCCTGGTACGCCCCAGGCGGAGGTTGCGCGCCGCGAGGTTGGGCCGGTAGCCGAGCTCGTCGGCCGTCTCCCGCACCAGCCGTGCCGTGCGTTCCGAGACCCGCCCGCGCCACTTCTCGCCGAGCACCAGCGACACGGTGGCCTGCGAGACCCCCGCGACCCGGGCGACGTCCCGGCTGGTGGGGCGCGCCTGGCGGGGCGCCGGGTCGGGAACCGCTGGGTCCGGGTGGTGCACGCACGCCTCCGCTTCGACGATCACGGCCGCGAGGGTGGACCCGCGGGATGCCGTCATGGTACGTATGACGAAGGACGTTATACGTAAAACCTCGGCCGGGTGCCGGGGGAGAGGGGCAGCACATGGCCGCCGCACCGGGCGGATACGCCGACATCCTGAAGGCACCCCATGCCGCCAGGCTCCTCATAGGCACCCTCATAGGACGCCTCCCCAACGGCACCGGCCCCATCGCGATCATGGTGTTCACGCGGGCCGAGGGCGGCAGCTACAGCCTGGCCGGCGCACTCGCCGCCGTGTACGGCATCGGCAACGCCATCGGCCAGCCCCTCCTCGGCCGCGCCGTCGACCTGTACGGCCAGCCCCGCGTCCAGCTCCCGGCGGCCCTGGTGTCCGCCCTCGGCATGGCCCTGCTGGTCCTCGCCGGCATCGATCCCCTGCCGCTCACCTACGCGGCCGTCGCCGTCGCCGGGCTGTTCACCCCGCCCCTGGAGGGCGGCCTGCGCGCCCTGTGGCCGAGCGTCCTCGGCCGCGAGGACCGCGTCCACCGGGCGTACGCCATGGACGCGGTCGCCCAGGAGGTCATGTTCACCGTCGGCCCCTTGCTGGTCACGCTGCTCGTCTCGCTCTGGTCGCCCGCCGCCGCCCTGCTCGTCATCAACGCGATCGGGGTGCTCGGCGCCCTGTCCGTCGTCCTGTCCGAACCCTCCCGCGCCTGGCGCTCCGCGCCCCGCGAGGCCCACTGGCTCGGCGCGCTGCGCTCACCGGGGCTGCTGGCCCTGCTCGCCTCCTTCTTCTTCGTCGGCCTCGCCCTCGGCTCCATCACGGTCGCGGCCTATTCGTACGCCGAGGACCACGGCCGTGAGTCCGTCTACGGCTGGCTGATGGCCGCCCTCGGCCTCGGCGCGCTCATCGGTGGCGCGGTCTACGGAGCCCGGCACTGGGCAGGCGCCCCGGAACGCCGCCTGCGCGTGCTCGTCGGCCTGCTGGCGCTCGGTTACCTGCCGCTGATGCTCACGCCCGGTGTGGTGTCCATGACGGCTCTGGCCGCCCTGTCGGGGGTGTTCCTGGCGCCCGCCATCGCGTGCGCGTTCATCGTCGTCGACCGGCACGCCCCGCGCGGCACGGTCACCGAGGCGTTCTCCTGGCTGGTCACCACCTTCGGCGTGGGAGCCGCCGCCGGAACGGCCGTGGCCGGCCCGGTCGTCCAGCACTCCGGCACCACCGCGAGTTTCGCCGTGGCGGGCGCCGGCGGTTTCGTCGCCCTGCTCGTCCTGCTGGCCACCGGGCGCGTACTGGCAGTTCCCCGCCGTGGAGCACAACACGCCGAAGATGTCGTGGCGGCATCGGAAAATGATCGAAACGGTGCCGTCGAACCCGGTTTCAGCACACCGCATCAGGCGTAATGTTCAGTCATGGACCGCCGCATTTTCGGGCTGGAGAACGAGTACGGCGTCACGTGCACGTTCAGGGGACAGCGCCGACTGTCTCCTGACGAAGTGGCGCGCTACCTCTTCCGCCGTGTCGTGTCATGGGGCCGCAGCAGCAACGTCTTCCTGCGGAACGGCGCCCGCCTCTACCTCGACGTGGGATCGCATCCGGAATACGCAACTCCCGAATGCGACAACGTGACCGAACTGGTCACCCACGACAAGGCCGGCGAGCGCATTCTCGAGGGCCTGCTCGTCGACGCCGAACGCCGCCTGCACGAGGAGGGAATCGCGGGCGACGTCTATCTCTTCAAGAACAACACCGACTCGGCGGGAAACTCCTACGGCTGTCACGAGAACTATCTCGTCGCCCGTCACGGAGAGTTCTCGCGGCTCGCGGACATCCTCATTCCGTTCCTCGTCACCAGGCAGTTGCTCTGCGGCGCCGGAAAGGTGCTGCAGACCCCGCGCGGCGCCGTCTACTGCGTCAGCCAGCGCGCCGAGCACATCTGGGAGGGCGTCAGCTCCGCGACGACCCGCTCCCGGCCCATCATCAACACCCGCGACGAACCGCACGCGGACGCCGAGCGGTACCGCCGCCTGCACGTGATCGTCGGCGACTCGAACATGTCCGAGACGACCATGCTGCTGAAGGTCGGCGCCACCGACCTCGTCCTGCGCATGATCGAGGCGGGCACGGTGATGCGCGACCTCACCCTGGAGAACCCGATCCGGGCGATCCGCGAGGTCAGCCACGACATCACCGGACAGCGCAAGGTGCGGCTCGCCAGCGGACGCGAGGCCTCCGCCCTGGAGGTCCAGCGCGAGTACTACGAGAAGGCCGCCGACTTCGTCGACCGGCGTGGCATCCGTACAGGCACGGTCGCGCAGGTCCTGGAGCTGTGGGGCCGCACGCTGGACGCCATCGAGGAGGAGGACCTCGACCGCATCGGCACCGAGATCGACTGGGTCATGAAGTACAAGCTGCTGGAGCGGTACCGGGCCAAGCACAACATGACCATGTCGCACCCGAGGGTCGCCCAGATAGACCTCGCCTACCACGACATCCACCGCCGGCGCGGGCTTTACTACCTGCTGGAGAAGAAGGGCCAGGCCGCCCGGATCTGCAACGACCTGAAGATCTTCGAGGGCAAGTCGGTGCCCCCGCAGACCACCAGGGCACGGCTGCGCGGCGACTTCATCCGCCGTGCGCAGGAGCAGCGGCGGGACTTCACCGTCGACTGGGTGCACCTCAAGCTCAACGACCAGGCGCAGCGCACAGTGCTGTGCAAGGACCCCTTCCGGTCCGTCGACGACCGGGTGGAGAAGCTCATCGCCGGAATGTGAGGCTCCGCGGACCGGACGCCGGCCGGGACACCGGGATCTGCGCTGGGAGGCGCCGTGCGTTGCTCGTACGGCGCCTCATCCACGCCGTACAGTCACGCCGTAGAGTGACCGACACCCCTCGCGAACTCGACAGCGAAGACCTATAGATCCGAGATCCCGACCAAGATACGAGGCATTCCGTGCGCCGTCGCTCCCTCCTACTCGCCGTCCCCGCCGGCCTGCTCACCCTCGCGGGCTGCGGTGACGACAAGCCCGACCAGGCCAAGACCGACAAGAGCCCGTCCACTCCCACGGAACCCTCCGCGAAGATCGTGGAGGGCCCGCTGCCCGCCATCACGGCGGGGACGAAGTTCGGTCAGAAGCCGACCGTCGCCAAGGGCCCGGGCAAGCCGTCGTCCGACCTCGCGGTGAAGACGGTCGTCGCGGGCACGGGCCAGACGGTCGCCAAGGGTGACTTCCTCCAGTTCGACTACCTCGGGCAGGTCTGGGACTCGGCGAAGGTCTTCGACAACTCCTACGACCGCGGCGTGCCGCTGACCTCGCGGATCGGCGTGGGCCAGCTCATCCCGGGCTGGGACCAGGCGCTGCCCGGCAAGAAGGTCGGCAGCCGGGTCGAGCTGGCCATCCCCCCGGCGCTCGGCTACGGCACGCAGGGCAACCCGCAGGCCGGCATCAAGGGCACCGACACGCTGGTGTTCGTCGTCGACATCCGCGGCTCCTTCAACGGCAAGAGCTCCGCCAAGGGCAAGGAGGTCGCCCAGGACAACATCGACCTGCCCAAGGTCGGCACCAACACCGACGGCAAGGCCCCCTCCATCGACGTACCGAAGAAGGCCGCGCCCAAGGACCTGGTCGCGAAGTACGTCCTGGAGGGCGACGGCCCGGCCGTCAAGCCCACGGACAAGCTGCTGCTCCAGTACAAGGGTGTCCTGTGGGACGGCGGCAAGGAGTTCGACGCCAGCTACAAGCGGGGCGAGCTGGCCGAGTTCCCGCTCCAGAGCCTGATCAAGGGCTGGCAGCAGGGCCTCGCCGGCAAGAAGGTCGGCAGCCGCGTGATGCTCGTCGTCCCGCCCGAGCTGGGCTACGGCGCCCAGGCGTCCGGCGACATCCCCGCCAACTCCACCCTGGTCTTCTCACTCGACATCCTGGCCGTGATGTAAGACTGTCCCGGTTGATCAGTACATCTCTGAGGAGCACTGTTTTTCGTGAACATCGACAAGCCCGAGATCGACTTTCCCGAGGGCCCGGCGCCGACCGAGCTCCAGATCGAGGACATCTGGGAGGGTGACGGTCCCGAGGCCAAGGCCGGTGCCACGGTCCAGGTCCACTACGTGGGCGTGGCCTTCTCCACCGGTGAGGAGTTCGACGCGTCCTGGAACCGCGGCAAGCCGCTGGCGTTCCAGCTCGGTGCCGGCCAGGTCATCCAGGGCTGGGACCAGGGCGTGCAGGGCATGAAGGTCGGTGGCCGCCGCAAGCTGACCATCCCGCCGCACCTCGCGTACGGCGACCGCGGCGCCGGTGGCGGCGTCATCGCGCCCGGCGAGACGCTGATCTTCGTCTGCGACCTGGTCGCCGTCTGACGGTCACCCCGAGGGCCCGTGCCGCCAGGTACGGGCCCTCGGCCTTGCCACGAGGCCCGGTGCGGCGGCCGGACGCGACTTTTGCCGCGACACCCCGGGGCGGTACGTTGAGCGGTAAAAGTGACTCCATAAGAAGAGGTGCAGGGCGTCGATGGCCATTGCCAAGGCCGAGCGGCTGATGAATCTGGCGCTGTGCCTGCTGGGAACCCGGCGCCCGCTCAGCAAGCGGGAACTGCGCAGCTCGATCGAGGCCTACCTGGAAGCCGGCTCCGACGACTCCTTCAACCGGATGTTCGAGCGCGACAAGGACGATCTGCGCGAGCTCGGCCTGGTCATCGAGACCGTGGAGAACCTGGACGGCGAGACCGGATACCTCGCCCGCCGCGACTCCAACCGGCTGCCCCCCATCCAGCTCGACGCCGAGGAGGCCGCCGCGCTGGGCCTCGCCGCCAAGGTCTGGCAGCAGGCCCGGCTGGCCGGCGCCGCCAGCGGCGCCCTCCAGAAGCTCCGCGCGGCCGGCATGCCCGAGGCGGAGGACTCCTACGACATCCCGCACAGCGCCCTCGAACCGCGCATCCCGGTCCACGAGGCCGCCTTCGAGCCGCTGATGCTGGCCTGCCGGGACCGGCGCCCCGTCGTGTTCGAGTACCGCAAGGGCAACGCCGCCCGCCCCGAGACCCGGCACGTCGAGCCGTGGACGCTG
Organism: Streptomyces sp. NPDC049837; assembly: GCF_040674455.1. Taxonomy (NCBI): domain Bacteria; kingdom Bacillati; phylum Actinomycetota; class Actinomycetes; order Kitasatosporales; family Streptomycetaceae; genus Streptomyces; species Streptomyces sp. NPDC049837. The sequence goes on from NZ_JBFAMP010000010.1 coordinate 22,143, forward strand.
GAGTGCTGGCGCGGCCACTGGTACCTGGCCGGCTGGGACCGCGACCGGGGCGCCGAGCGCGTCTTCCGGCTCTCCCGGATCACCGGCAAGGTCCGCTCCCGCGCCGGGGCGTTCACCGCGCCCGTACCGGACGTGTCGACCGTGCGCGAGACCGTCGAGAGCTGGGCGGGGGAGACGGCGACGCGGTCCGCCCGCATCCGGCTGCGCACCGACTGCGGCTACCCGCTGCGCGCCCGCGCCCTGTCGGTACGGGAGCTGGGGGACGGCTGGGACGAGCTGGAGATTCCGTACGGGCACGGACTGGACGCCTGGCTCGTCGAGTTCGGCCCGGACGTCGTCGTACTGGAACCGGCCGATCTGCGGGCCGATGTGGTGGACCGGCTGCGCGCCGTGGCCAAGGGCTGAGGGGGACGGAAAGACGATGGCCGCGAACGCGATCGACCAGACCAGGCGGATGCTGTCCCTGGTGACCTATCTGCGTGAGCGCCCCGGCGCCCACGTCGGGGACGTCGCACGGGCGTTCGGCATCACTGAGGACGAGCTGATCTCCGACCTCGACGTACTGCCCATGTGCGGGACCAGTTTCCGGGGCGGTGACCTGCTCGACATCGACACGGACGGCGAGCAGATCTGGTGGCACAACCCCGACGACGTCGCCGAGCCGCTGCGGCTCGCCGCCGACGAGGCGACCGCGCTGCTGGTCGCGGCGCGGGCCGTCGCCACCCTGCCAGGGCTGCGCGAGGGCGACCGGGAGGCGCTGCTGCGCGCCACCGCCAAGCTGGAGGCCGCGGCGGGGGAGGCGGCGGGCGCGAGCTCCCGGCTGTCGGTGACGTTCGAGTCCGAGGGCGGTGTGTTCGCCGAGGTCGACCGCGCCATCTCGGAGCGGCGCCGGCTGTGGCTGCGTTACTACTCGCCCGCGCGGGACGAGCTGACCGAGCGCGAGGTCGACCCGATCCGGCTCTTCGCCGTCGGCCACACGTACATGGAGGCCTGGTGCCGCCTGTCCGAGGCCCGGCGCACCTTCCGCCTCGACCGGGTGGCCGAGATCCGGCTGCTGGACGAGCCCTCCGCGCCGCCGGAGATCGAGCTGCGCGATCTGTCCGAGGGCCTGGTCCAGCCCTCCGCCGACGACCCGGAGGTCGTGGTCGAGGTGGGGCCGGGCGGCCGGTGGGTGGCCGAGTACTACCCCCACGACAGCGCGGAGGAACTGCCCGACGGGGGCTTGAGCATCACGCTGCGCACGCCGGACCCGGCGTCGCTGCGGCGGCTCGCCCTGCGCCTGGGCAGGGAGGGCCGGATCGTCTCCCCGCCGGAGCTGGCGGCGAGTGCCCGGCAGGCGGCGTGCGAGGCGCTGGCCGCGTACGACGACCAGGAGCAGGACCAGGAGTAGGCGGAACCGCGCCGGTCGAGCCGCGGTACAGGCCCCGTACAGGTCCCGTACGAACCCGCGTACGGGCCCGGTACAGCCGCAGTACAGCCCCAGTTCAGGCAGCCGTTGAGGAAATTGATGGAATTGAGGGATTCGTCCGTGATGTCCGGAGTCTTCTCGTCGCCGTCGGCCCCGGTCGCCCCGGTCCTCTTCAAGGCCGCCTGCCCCGAGTGCCAGGCCCGCTTCGAACTCTCGGCCGGCTCCCTGCGGCTGGCCATCGGTGCCAGTCGCCGCACCACCTTCTACTCCTTCACCTGCCCCGAATGCGGCTCGGCCGTGCGCAAGCCCGCCGGCGAGCGCATCGTCGAGCTCCTCACCGGCGGCGGAGTGCGGACGCTGCGCCTCCACTCCACTGTCTGAGTGTCGTCTAGGCTCTGCGCATGTTCTGGCCCATGCTCGCCATCGCCCTGGGGTTCCTCGGTATCGCCGTCCTCGGCGTCCTCGGCATCCGGGTGTTCATCGAGGCGCAACGCCTCGGTCGCCAAGTGACGCACACCACACAGCGGATCAATCGCGCCGCCGAGGACCTGGAGCGGGCGGCCACCGATCTCGCCCGTACCGGCGACAGTTTGCGATGACGCGCGGTCTCCTCGCACGCAGGTGCGGGAGGTACGCTGCTGATTCCGGCGCGGGTGTTCCCTGGTGTTGAGGTGCCTGCCCGGAACGCGGAGTATGCACGGGGATTGCCCGGCGTTTACCCGTGCGAGTTACGATCCTTGCAGCATGGGGCTGGACAACCGTCCGGTCGCACAGGTAAGTCCCACTCCCCCAGCCGCCTCGGTGAGAAGGAAGTAGCACATGATCGGCAATCTGAAGCCCCTCGAGATCGTTCTGATCATCGTCGTCATCCTGCTGCTTTTCGGCGCCAAGAAGCTTCCTGAGATGGCTCGTTCGCTGGGCAAGTCGGCTCGCATCCTCAAGAGCGAGGCGAAGGCCATGAAGAAGGACGACGCCGAGTCCGCCCCCGCGCCCACCACGGACACGACGGCCCAGCAGCAGCCCGCCCCGCGCACGATTCAGGCCGCCCCCGGCGACGTGAGCAGCGCCCGCCCGGTCGCGGAGCAGAACACCACCAAGAGCTGACGCACACGCGCGCGGATTACGCGCTGCGCGTTACGCGCTGACGGCTGCCGCACATCGCACGAGACAAGGGAAGTGGGTTGCTCAAGTCTGCCCGCAAGCGGGAGAAGAACGACGAGGGGCGGATGCCCCTTGTCGATCATTTGCGTGAACTGCGGAACCGGCTGCTGAAGTCGGTAATCGCCATTGCGGTAGCGGTGATCGTCGCGGCCTTCTTCCAGAAGGCCATCTTCGAGTTCCTGATGGAGCCGATCCTGGAGTCGGTCGGCTGCACGGGAGGCCGGGTCGTCACCAAGGACGGCAGGCCGTGCGCGGACATGACGACCAACGGTCTGCTGTCGCCGTTCACGATCGCGCTCAAGGTGGCGCTGATGGCGGGCGTCCTGGCGGCCACCCCGGTCTGGCTCTACCAGCTCTGGGCGTTCGTGGCCCCGGGCCTGCACAAGCAGGAGAAGCGCTACGCGCTCGGCTTCGCGGCCATCGGCGTCCCGCTCTTCCTCCTCGGGGCGTGGGTCGCGTACACGATCCTGCCGCAGACGGCGGAGATCATGCTGAGCTTCACGCCGGACGGCGCGAAGAACCTGATCCCGCTCGACGACTACCTCGACCTGATCACCCGCATGGTGATCGTCTTCGGTCTGGCCTTCGAACTGCCGCTGCTGCTGATCCTGCTGAACTTCACGGGCGTCCTCACCGGGCGGCGCATGCTCCGCTGGTGGCGGGGCATGATCATCGGCCTTACGGCGTTCGCCGCGATCGCCACCCCCGGCGGTGACCCGCTCTCGATGATCCTGCTGGCCGGTCCGCTGGCGGTGCTCTACTTCATCGCGGTCGGCATCTCGCTGCTCAACGACCGGCGCCGGCAGTTCAGGAACCCCGACCGCGGGCTCTCCGACGACGAAGCCTCCGCGCTGGACCTCACCCCCGCGGCCATCGACGCGGCCGAGCCCATCCCCTCCGTCCCGGCGCTGCCCGAGCAGGCGGACGGCAGTCGCTCACAGCGGGTGAACGGGTACGACGACATCACCTGACCTGTGCGCCCCCGGCGCACGCCCATGCGGAACGAAGGCCCTCCAGGAGCCCCCTGGTGGGCCTTCGGCCGTTCTCGCTGCGTAGCCCCATGGTCACGGGCCGGCGGGCCGATTAAAGATCGGCTGACTGTCAGTGCCGGCGGGTAGGCTCGATAGCAAGATGACAGAAGAACTCACACCCGCGGAGGCGTACGCGGCCGCCAGGCTCCGCGCCGCCGAGCAGGCAACCGCGCTCGCTGCTTTCCGCGCCCTCTACGACTTCGAGCTGGACCCGTTCCAGGTCGAGGCCTGCCGTGCCCTGGAGGACGGCAAGGGAGTACTCGTCGCGGCGCCCACCGGCTCGGGCAAGACCATCGTCGGTGAGTTCGCCGTGCACCTCGCCCTGGAGCAGGGGCGCAAGTGCTTCTACACCACGCCCATCAAGGCCCTGTCGAACCAGAAGTACGCCGACCTGGTCAAGCGGTACGGACCGGGCAAGGTCGGCCTGCTGACCGGCGACAACAGCGTCAATTCCGAGGCCCCGGTCATCGTGATGACCACCGAGGTCCTCCGCAACATGCTGTACGCGGGCTCGCAGTCCCTCCGGGGCCTGGGCTATGTGGTGATGGACGAGGTGCACTACCTCTCCGACCGGTTCCGCGGAGCCGTCTGGGAGGAAGTGATCATCCACCTCCCGGAGTCCGTGACCCTGGTGTCGCTCTCCGCGACGGTGTCGAACGCCGAGGAGTTCGGCGACTGGCTCGACACCGTCCGTGGCGACACGGAGGTGATCGTCTCCGAGAGCCGGCCGGTGCCGCTGTGGCAGCACGTCCTGGCGGGGCGCCGGATCTACGACCTCTTCGAGGAGGAGACCGACCACGGCGGCCGTGGGTCCGCCCGGCGGGAGGTCAACCCGGACCTGGTCCGCCTGGCCCGCATGGAGAACTCGCGCCCGTCGTACAACGGCCGTGACCGGCGCCGCGGCCGGGAGGCCGACCGCGAGCGGGAGCGGCGGCAGCGGTCGCGGATCTGGACGCCCGGGCGGCCCGAGGTCATCGAGCGGCTGGACGCCGAGGGGCTGCTGCCCGCCATCACGTTCATCTTCAGCCGGGCCGGCTGCGAGGCCGCCGTTCAGCAGTGCCTGTACGCGGGCCTCCGGCTCAACGACGAGGAGGGGCGCGCGCGGGTCCGGGAGATAGTCGAGGAGCGCACCGCCTCCATCCCCACCGAGGACCTGCACGTCCTCGGCTACTACGAATGGCTCGAAGGCCTGGAGCGGGGCATCGCCGCGCACCACGCGGGCATGCTGCCGACCTTCAAGGAGGTCGTCGAGGAGCTGTTCGTACAGGGCCTGGTCAAGGCCGTGTTCGCCACCGAGACGCTGGCGCTCGGCATCAACATGCCCGCCCGGTCGGTGGTGTTGGAGAAGCTGGTCAAGTGGAACGGCGAACAGCACGCCGACATCACCCCGGGTGAGTACACCCAGTTGACCGGGCGCGCGGGCCGGCGCGGCATCGACGTCGAGGGCCACGCGGTGGTCCTCTGGCAGCGCGGCATGGACCCCGGCCACCTCGCGGGCCTGGCCGGTACGCGTACGTATCCGCTGCGCTCCAGCTTCAAGCCCTCGTACAACATGGCGGTCAACCTGGTCGACCAGTTCGGCCGGCACCGCTCGCGCGAGCTGCTGGAGACGTCGTTCGCGCAGTTCCAGGCGGACCGGTCGGTCGTCGGCATCTCCCGCCAGGTCCAGCGCAACGAGGAGGGGCTGGAGGGCTACCGGGAGGGCATGACGTGCCACCTCGGGGACTTCGAGGAATACGCGCGGCTGCGCCGCGAGCTGAAGGACCGTGAGACGGAGCTGGCCAAGCAGGGCGCCGCACAGCGCAGGGTGGCCGCCGCCACGTCCCTGGAGCGGCTCAAGCCGGGTGACGTCATCCATGTGCCGACCGGCAAGTTCGCCGGGCTGGCGCTGGTGCTGGACCCGGGCCTGCCGGCCGGGCGGTCCAACGGCCACCGTGGCTTCGAGCACGTCGACGGGCCGCGCCCGCTGGTCCTCACCGCCGAACGGCAGGTCAAGCGGCTGGCGTCGATCGACTTCCCGGTGCCGGTCGAGCCGCTGGAACGGATGCGCATCCCGAAGTCGTTCAACCCGCGTTCCCCGCAGTCGCGGCGCGACCTGGCGTCCGCGCTGCGCACCAAGGCCGGGCACATAGCCCCGGAACGGCACCGCAAGCAGCGCTCCGCGGCCGCCGACGACCGCGAGATCGCCCGCCTGCGCACCGCGCTGCGCGCGCACCCGTGCCATGGGTGCAGCGAGCGGGAGGACCACGCGCGGTGGGCCGAGCGGTATCACCGCCTCCAGCGCGACACACGCCAGTTGGAGCGGCGCATCGAGGGGCGGACGAACACGATCGCCCGCACCTTCGACCGGATCGTCGCGCTCCTGACCGAGATGGACTACCTGCGCGGCGACGAGGTCACCGAGCACGGCAAGCGGCTCGCCCGGCTCTACGGCGAACTGGACCTGCTGGCCAGCGAATGCCTGCGCGACGGCGTCTGGGAGGGCCTCAACCCGGCCGAGCTGGCCGCGTGCGTCTCGGCGCTGGTCTACGAGGCCCGGCAGGCGGACGACGCGGTCGCGCCGAAGCTCCCGTCGGGCAAGGCCAAGGCGGCGCTCGGCGAGATGGTGCGGATCTGGGGCCGGCTGGACGCGCTGGAGGAGGAGTTCCGGATCAACCAGGCCGAGGGCGTCGGCCAGCGCGAACCGGACCTGGGCTTCGCCTGGGCCGCCTATCAGTGGGCCTCCGACAAGAGCCTCGACGAGGTGCTGCGCGAGGCCGAGATGCCGGCGGGCGACTTCGTCCGCTGGTGCAAGCAGGTCATCGACGTGCTCGGCCAGATCGCGGTGGCCGCGCCCGGCGAGGGCAGCACGGTCGCCAGGAACGCCCGCAAGGCGGTCGACGCACTGCTGCGGGGCGTCGTCGCCTACAGCTCGGTGGGCTGACGCGCCCGTCGTCCTACATCAGGGCCCGGCCGGGCTTCCCGGCCGGGCCCCGCGCGTCACCGTGGGGGACCGGCCGCGAGGGCCTCGGCCAGCGCGACGAGTTCCGGCGCGCGCAGCACCCGCCCGCCGTGCCCCGGCAGCGGCACGTGCAGGGCGGCCACCCAGCGCCCCGGAACCGCCCCGGCCCCGTACACCGCACCCGCCAGCATGCCAGTGACGGCCGCGACCGTGTCGGTGTCACCGCCCAGGTCGATCGCCGCCGCCAGGGCGTCCTCGAACGAACCGGTCGTCCGCAGCGCCCAGAGCGCCGAACCCAGGCACGGCCACACCGCCCCGTTGAACTCGGTGGCCCGGTCCGGGGTGCCAGTCGGGTGCCAGGACGGTTGACCAGCGGGCCCGGTGATCCGCGTGGACGGCGGCCAGGGCGTCCGGCACGGCCGCCAGAGGGTCGCCCCCGTCCAGGGCGACCCGGGCCAGCTCGTGCAGTACGGCCGCGCCCCTCCCACGCGGCACGGTCGCCGTGCGTGAGCGCCGCGAGCCGCCGGGCGGCGTCCATGGTCCCGGTGCGGCCGGCGTTCGCGAAGTACACGGCGGATGTGGAGGCCCGCATCAGCGAACCGTTGCCCGCGGCGCGCCCGTTCGACCGGAAGTGGAGCGCGGCCGCGCGGTTCCAGGGCTCGCCGTTCGTCAGGACGTCCTCGGTCTGGAGTCCGATGTCCTTCGGCTCACCGGCCGCCCACCGCCGGAACCGGTCGAAGACGTCCGGGAGGTCGAGCCCATGGCGTTCCAGCAGTGACTCGCCGACGAGGACGGCCATCTGTGTGTCGTCCGTGGCCTCGCCCGGGTCCCAGCCGCCCCCTCCGCACATCTCGCCGGCGCCGTCCGGGAAACGGGCGGAGTGGACACCCGGCAGGCCGAACTCGAAGGGCGCGCCGAGCGCGTCACCGACGGCGGACCCCAGGACGGTGCCGATGACGCGGTCGGCGCGGCCGGTGGGGTGGGCGCGGCCGGAGGGGTGGGCGTGGCCGGTGGGCTCTGTCGGGCCGGTGCGGCCGAGGCGGTCGGTGGGGCCGGGGGCTGACATGCGGTCAGCCTAGGGGCCCGCTGTGTCAGGCGGCGGCCGGTGGGGTTTCCTGCTCGCGTTCCACCTGCTCGTTCCAGTCGCGCTTGATGGCGCGCCAGGCCTCGTCCGTCTTGCCCAGGCGCCAGTAGCCGGAGATGGAGAGGCGTTCGCGCGGCACCTGGCGCTCCAGGCGGAGGTGGCGGCGCAGGTCCTTGACGAAGCCGGCCTCGCCGTGGACGAAGGCGTGCACGTCGCCGGGCGGGAAGTCCAGGGCCTGGACGGCGGACAGCAGCGCGTCGCCGACCGGGCGGCCGGCGCGGTGGAGCCAGCGGAGCTCGACGCCGGCCGGCAGGGCGATCTTCTGCTCGTCGTCGGGCGACTCGACCTCGATGAAGGCGTGCCCGACGGCGCCCTCCGGGAGCCGTTCCAGCGACGCGGCGATCGCGGGCAGGGCGCTCTCGTCGCCCACCAGGAGGTGCCAGTCCGCCGCCGGGTCCGGCGCGTAGCCACCGCCCGGCCCCAGGAAGCGGACCGTCTCGCCCACCCGGGCCCGCGCCGCCCACGGGCCGGCCAGGCCCTCGTCGCCGTGGACGACGAAGTCGACGGTCAGCTCCCGCTGGGCGGGGTCCCACGCCCGTACCGTGTACGTACGCGTCGTGGGCCACTGCTCGCGCGGGAACTCCTCCCGGATCCGCGTCATGTCGAACGGCTCCGGGTAGGTCACGCCCGGCGCCGGGAAGACCAACTTGATGTAGTGGTCCGTGAACTCGTCCGCGGCGAACCCGGCCAGCCCCTCGCCGCCGAGGACGATGCGCACCATGTGCGGCGTGAGCCGCTCGGTGCGCACGACACGCGCCTCCTGCGCCTTGGGTGCCTTACGGGCCGGCTGTTCCGCCACGGTGGTCTCCCGGGGAGTGTGGTTGCTTAGGCTTACCTAAGCTAACACCTCAGCCCCGGAGCGTCGTGAGAAGCCGCTCCAGGGAGCCTCCCAGCCCCCACCGCGCCGCCAGCTCCTCCAGCGCCGCCGCGTCGCGCGGCTGCGCCGGCAGCGCCGGGTCGAACTCCGGCAGCGGCACGTCACCGGCGACCCGCACCACCTTCGGCGCGACCGCCAGATAGTCCCGGGACTCGTCCAGTCGCCTCCGCTGCGCGGGCGTCAGCTTCGAGCGCGGATCGTCCACCGCCGCCATGATCCCGGCCAGGTCGCCGTACGTGTCGAGCAGCTTGGCCGCCGTCTTCTCACCGATGCCCGGCACGCCCGGCAGCCCGTCGCTCGGGTCACCGCGCAGCAGCGCCAGGTCCGCGTACCCCGGCCCGTCCACCCCGTACTTCGCGCGCAGCCACGCCTCGTCCGTCACCTGGAGCGTGCCCACCCCCTTGAGCGGGTACAGCACCCGCACGCCCCGGGCGTCGTCCACCAACTGGTACAGGTCCCGGTCACCCGTCACGATGTCCACCGGCCCCGCCGCCCGCCCGGCCAGGGTGCCGATCACGTCGTCCGCCTCGTACCCGGCGACGCCCACCCGGGCGATCCCCAGCGCGTCCAGCACCGCCTCGATCACCGGCACCTGGGGTGACAGCGTGTCCGGGATCTCCTCCTCGTCGGGGCCCACTTCCGTCTCCTCGGCGACCCGGTGCGCCTTGTACGACGGGATCAGCTCCACCCGCCAGGCCGGCCGCCAGTCCGCGTCCATGCAGGCCACCAGGTCGTCCGGCCGCCGGTCCTGCACCAGCCGGGCGATGAAGTCCAGCAGCCCGCGCACGGCGTTGACCGGCGTGCCGTCCGGTGCCCGCACGGAGTCGGGGACCCCGAAGTAGGCGCGGAAGTAGAGAGAAGCGGTGTCGAGGAGCATCAGGCGTCGCGTCACATCTCCGATCATGCCGCACCCCACTGACACCCGGCGGCGCGTGACGTGACGCCGCGTGAAGTGGATCACCTTTCCGTTTGTCCGGTGTGCGCAAGGGCAGGTGCGGCACCGGAGCGGGCTCTGTCCTGTTTCAACCGACCCGTTCCGTTCGTTCCCACGCGTGAGGTGTATGTGAGCAGGCTCCAGGCGGAGCACCTGTACAAGGTGTTCGGCAGACGACCCGACGAAGCGGTGCGCAGGCTCCAAGCCGGTGCCGGCCGCGACGAGTTGCGCGCCGACGGGACGACCGCGGCGGTGATCGACGCCTCGTTCGCCGTCGAGCCGGGCCAGATCTTCGTCGTGATGGGTCTGTCCGGATCCGGCAAGTCCACGCTGCTGCGCATGCTCAACGGACTGCTGGAGCCGACCGCCGGACGCGTCCTCTTCGACGGCGAGGACCTCACCGCCCTCAGCCCGCGCGAGCTGCGCCGCGTACGCTCCACGAAGATCAGCATGGTCTTCCAGCACTTCGCGCTCTTCCCGCACCGCAGCGTGCTGGAGAACGCCGCCTACGGCCTCGAAGTGCAGGGCGTCGCGCGCGCCGAGCGCGAACGGCGCGCCGCCGAGGCCCTGGAGCTGTGCGGCCTGGGCGGCTGGGAGACGTCCTGGCCGGACGAGCTGTCCGGCGGCATGCAGCAGCGCGTCGGCCTGGCCCGAGCGCTCGCCACCGACGCCGACCTGCTGCTGATGGACGAGTCCTTCAGCGCCCTCGACCCGCTGATCCGCCGCGACATGCAGGACCAGCTCCTGGAGCTCCAGAAGCGGCTGAAGAAGACGATCGTCTTCATCACCCACGACCTCAACGAGGCCATGCGCCTCGGCGACCGCATCGCCGTCATGCGCGACGGCCGGATCGTCCAGCTCGGCTCCGCCGAGGACATCCTCGTCCGGCCCGCGAACGACTACGTCGCCTCCTTCATCCAGGACGTCGACCGGTCACGCGTCCTGACCGCCGGCGCGATCATGGCCGACCCGGACACCGTGTTCGGCACCGCCGACGAGAGCGGCGAGGGACCGCGTACCGCCGCCGACGTCCTGGCCGCCGCGCCCGCCACGGTCCCGCTCGACACGCCGCTGGCCGAGCTGTTCACCCCCTGCTCCACCAGCGGCGCCGCGGTCGCCGTCACCGACGGCACGGGCGAGCTCGCCGGCGTGATCACCCGCGCCCGCCTGCTCGCGGCCCTCGGCGAGCCGGCCGCGGAGCGCTCGGCCACCGACCAGCCGGGCACTGTGCAGCCCGTCGCCGACCAGCCGGCCGACGAACCGACCCCCGGTCGGTCGTCCCCCGCCCGGCCCGTGGCGGAAGAGCCCGCGACCATCACGGCCACCATCACCACCACCGCCACCACGACCCCGACGACCACCACCAAGGAGGCGCCCCGTGCCCAGGCTTCCGCTCGGTGACTGGGTCGACCGTGGTGTCGACTGGCTCCAGTCCCACCTGTCCTGGCTCTTCGACGCCATCAGCTCGGTCGTCACCGGCATGTACGACGGCATCGACGCCGCCCTCTCCGCGCCCGAGCCGCTGCTCTTCGCCGGAATCCTCGCCGTCCTCGCCTGGTGGCTGCGCGGCCTGCTGGCCGGCGTGCTCGCCTTCGCGGGCCTTGCGCTGATCGACTCCGTCGACCTGTGGGACGACGCCATGTCGACCCTCAGCCTGGTGCTCGTCGCCACCGTCGTCACGCTGGCCATCGCCGTCCCACTGGGCATCTGGGCCTCGCGGTCCAAGGCCGTCAGCGCCGTGACGCGGCCCGTCCTGGACTTCATGCAGACCATGCCCGCCATGGTCTACCTGATCCCCGGGATCATCTTCTTCGGCGTCGGCGTGGTCCCCGGCATCATCGCCACCATCATCTTCGCCCTGCCGCCCGGCGTGCGGATGACCGAACTCGGCATCCGCCAGGTCGACAAGGAGCTGGTGGAGGCCGCCGAGGCGTTCGGCACCACCCCGCGCAACACCCTGCTGCGCGTCCAACTGCCGCTCGCCCTGCCCACGATCATGGCCGGTATCAACCAGGTGATCATGCTGGGCCTGTCCATGGTCGTCATCGCCGGCATGGTCGGCGGCGGGGGACTCGGCGGCGCGGTCTACCGGGCCATCGGCAACGTCGACATCGGCCTCGGCTTCGAGGCCGGCATCTCCATCGTCATCCTCGCCATGTACCTGGACCGGATCACCGGGGCGCTCGGCCGCCAGGTGTCGCCCCTCGGCCGCCGCGCCCTGGCCAGGGCGAAGGCCCTCACCGGGGGCCGCGCGACGGTCCTCAACCACCGTCCCCGGCCGGCCGTCGCGGTCGTCGGCGCCGTCGTCCTCGCCCTCGTGGCGGGCGGCATGAACGTCTTCGGCGGCGCGGCCACGTCCACCGCCGCCGGCGGCACGGACGTCGGCCAGGGCCGGAAGATCTCCCTGGGCTACATCCCGTGGGACGAGGGCATCGCCTCCACCTTCCTCTGGAAGGAGGTCCTGGAGCGGCGCGGCTTCGAGGTCGACGCCAGGCAGTACGAAGCCGGCGCCCTCTACACCGGAATGGCCAATGGCCAGATCGACGTCCAGACCGACTCGTGGCTGCCCGTCACGCACGCCACCTACTGGGACAAGTACCACGACCAACTGGAGGACATGGGCGCCTGGTACGGCCCCACCTCCCTGGAGCTGTCCGTCCCCTCGTACCTGAAGGGCGTCGACTCCCTCGCCGACCTCAAGGGCGAGGCGGACCGCTTCAAGGGCCGGATCATCGGCATCGAGCCGAGCGCCGGAATGATGGGCCTGCTCAAGGACAAGGTCCTGAAGGAGTACGGCCTGGAGGGCGAGTACGAGGTCGTCGACGGCTCCACGCCCGGCATGCTGGCCGAGCTGAAGCGCGCGTACGCCAAGAAGGAGCCGGTCGTCGTCACCCTCTGGTCGCCGCACTGGGCGTACTCCACCTACGACCTGAAGAAGCTCAAGGACCCGAAGGGCACCTGGGGCAAGGGCGACGGCGTGCACACCCTCGCCCGCGAGGGCTTCACCGCCGAGAACCCCGAGGTGGGCCGGTGGCTGAAGAACTTCCGCATGACCGAGCGGCAGCTCACGAGCCTTGAGGCGACCATCCAGCGGACCGGCAAGGGCAAGGAGCAGGAGGCCGTCCGCACCTGGCTGGACGCCAACCCGGGCGTCGCCGACAAGATGGCCCCCGTGTAGCCGTCCGGTGGGGCGGGCCCCGTCGCGGGCCCGCCCCTCCACGGCTTTCCCTCCCGTTGCGCTACTCGGCGGTACCGCCGCTGCGTAAGGTGGTCGCAGAGGGAGGGAGCCGAGGAGATGGACGACAAGGAAACGCTTCGGGTGGGCGTGGCCGTCCGCAGAAGGCGAAGAGCCATGGCGCTCACCCTCGCCGCGGTCGCCGAGCGCAGTGGGCTGTCCGTGCCCTTCCTGAGCCAGATCGAGAACGAGCGCGCGCGGCCCAGCGAGCGTTCGCTCCAGCAGATCGCCGACGCCCTGGAGACCACCACGGTGGCGCTGCTGGACGCCGCCGACCCGGCCCGCACGGTCGATGTCGTACGCGCCGCCGACGACCCCGGCCGGCCCGGCGCGCGGGCCCTGGTGCGCGGCGAGCACCAGATGCACGCCGAGGAGTTCACCGGCGAGCACGACGCCGGCCGGGAGCTGGTGCTGCGCAACGACGCCATGCTGTACGTCGCCGACGGCGCCGCCCAGGTGGAGGCCGAGGGCCGGGCGTACCGGCTGGAACGCGGCGACACCCTGTACCTCTCCGGCGGCGTCCGCCACCGCTGGCGGGCCGGCGACCCACGCACGCGTGTCCTCGTCGTCTCGGTCGCCGACCACATCGAGACGATGACACCGGCCACGCCGACGACGCCGCCCACCACGCCCCCGGCGACCTGATGCGGGTCGTCTCGCTCGTCCCCTCCCTCACCGAGGCCGTCGCCGTCACGGCCCCCGGCCTGCTGGTCGGTGCCACGAACTGGTGCACCCACCCCGCCGGGCTCGATGTCACCCGTATCGGCGGAACCAAGAACCCGGACGTCGCCGCGATCGTCGCCCTCCGCCCCGACCTGGTGGTCGCCAACGAGGAGGAGAACCGGGCCCCCGATCTCGCCGCGCTGCGCGCCGCCGGGCTGGACGTCCTGGTCACCGAGGTCCGTGACCTGGACCAGGCGTTCACCGAACTGGACCGGGTGCTGCGCGCCTGCGGGGTGCGGACCCGGCCGCGCTGGCTGGACGCGGCGGAGGCGGCCTGGGCGGCGGTGACACCGGACCCGTACCGCCGTGCGATCGTGCCCATCTGGCGCCGCCCCTGGATGGTGCTGGGCCGCGACACCTTCGCGGGCGACCTGCTCGCCCGCCTCGGCGTCGGCAACGTGTACGCGGACCACGCCGAGCGCTATCCGCGCGTCCCGCTCGACGAGCTGCGCGCCTCCGGGGCCGACCTCGTCGTCCTGCCGGACGAGCCGTACCGCTTCACCGCCGACGACGGCCCCGAGGCGTTCGGCGGGCTGCCCGCCGCGCTCGTCGACGGGCGGTACCTCACCTGGTACGGGCCGTCGCTGGCCGGGGCGCCGGAGGCGCTGCGAGAAGCGCTCCGCCGGCCAGTCCCCGGGCCGTCCTGACGGCCGCCGTCAGCCACGCCGCCACCAGCAGGGCGTACAGCCCCACCGCCAGCCACCGCAGCGCCGCCAGCCCGGTGTGCTGGGCCAGCCCCGCCGCGCCCGTCACGCACGTCCCCACCGGGAAGGTGAACGCCCACCACGTCATCGCGAACCCCATGCCCCGGCGCCGGGCCCGCAGCACCATCGCACCGGCCAGCGCCAGCCACATCAGGGCGAACCCCATCACGGGCACCCCGTACAGCACCGCGATCTCTCCCGCGTACGCCACGCCCGGCGCCGCGTCGGCGAACTTGGTGGCGGCCGTCGTGGACTGGCCGAGCGGCCCCAGCACCAGGAACAGCGTCGGCGTCAGGGCGAGCGGCAGCGGCCCGCCGGTCATCAGCCGGCCGAAGACCAGCGGCAGCATCACCAGCGTCGCGAGCAGGCTCAGCCCGAACATCCCGTAGCAGGCGATCAGCAGCGTCCGCTGCCACTGCCCCGGCGGGAGATGCGGAACGAGGAGGGGGCCGAGCGCGGCGGACACCATGGGCGACACGACGGGCAGCAGCCACACCGGCGAGGCCGACTCGGCCCTGTGGTGCACCACCATCAGGTACGGGATCGTCACGGCGGCGGTCAGGCCGATCGCCGTCCCCGCCACGAACAGCGCCGCGTCGAGGGCGACCGCCGCGTCCGTCCCGATCCAGTCCTCGCCGACGACGAGGGCGCCGCCGCCGACCGAGACCAGCGCCATGGCCAGGCACCCGTAGAACGGGGCAACGGCCGGATCCAGGAGGTGGGCCCGGGCCTGGTCCCCATGGTGCGTCCAGTGCAGCGTGCGCGCCGCGAGGAGGGCGAGCAGCATCAGCAGGGACAGCGCCCACACGGCGGCGCAGGCGGTGCGGAGGCCCGGTACCCGGAGGGGCAGCGTGGCGCCCGCGCTGGCGACGATCGCGGTGCCCATCACCGTCGCGTACCAGTTGGGTCCGAGGTGCCGGACGGCCGTGGTGCGGGACACGCGGGGGAGTGGTGGGTGCTGCGCCAGGATTGCCATGGGCACACCCTGACCTGCGGTGATGCCCCCCACCAGAGATCACGTCCCTATGACGTCATAAACTTAATTTATGAGCGTCTCGCATCGCGTGCCCGATCTCGGGGCCCTGGAACTGCTTCTCGCCGTGGCCCGGCACGGCAGCCTGGGCCGGGCCGCGCGCGAGGTCGGGATCACCCAGCCGGCCGCCAGCAGCCGCATCCGCTCCATGGAGCGGCAACTGGGCGTCGCCCTGGTGGACCGCTCCCCGCGCGGGTCCCGCCTCACCGACGCGGGGGCTCTGGTCACGGACTGGGCGCGGCGCGTCGTCGAGGCCGCCGAGGCGTTCGACGCGGGCGCCCAGGCGCTGCGCGACCGGCGTGACTCGCGGCTGCGGGTCGCCGCGTCCATGACCATCGCCGAGTACCTGCTGCCCGGCTGGCTCATCGCCCTGCGCGCCGAGCGCCCCGACACGGCGGTCTCGCTCCAGGCGGGCAACTCGACCGCCGTCGCGGCCAGCCTGCTCGCCGGGGAGGCGGACCTGGGGTACGTCGAGGGCCTCGCCGTTCCGGAGGGCCTGGACGCGGTCGTCGTCGCCCACGACCGGCTGGTGGTGGTCGCGGCACCGTCCCACCGCTGGGCCCGCCGCCGCGCCCCGCTGACGCCCGCCGAACTGGCCGCCACCCCGCTCGTGCTGCGCGAGTACGGCTCGGGCACCCGCCAGGTCCTGGACGCGGCACTGGCCGAGCACGGCGGCCTCGCCGACCCGCTGCTGGAGCTCGCCTCCACGACGGCCGTGAAGGCGGCCGCGGTCACCGGCGCGGGTCCGGCGGTGCTCAGCGAACTCGCGGTCACCGAGGAGCTGGCCTCCCGCCGCCTCGTCGAGGTCCCCGTCGAAGGCGTCCACCTGAACCGCGCCCTCCGCGCGGTCTGGCCCACGGGCCCCCTCCCCACCGGCCCGGCCCGCGACCTGCTGTCCCTGGCGCGGGGCTGAGCTGGCCGTATCCCTGGCGCGGGGCTGAGCCGGCCGTCATGAGGAAGCGGCGACCAGCCCCTCCATCACCCGCAGGTCGTCGCCCATCTCGGGGTGCCACTGCACGCCCAGGGCCCAGCGCACGCCCGCCAGTTCGACCGCCTCGACGGTGCCGTCCTCCGCGTGGGCCGAGGGGGTCAGGCCGTCGCCGAGCCGGTCCACGGCCTGGTGGTGGTACGTCGGGACCGCCGTCGCCTCGCCGACGAGCGAGGCGTACCGGGTGCCCGGGACCGGCTTGACGGTGTGGGTGCCGAAGACGCCGACGCCGCCGGTGTGGCCGTCCAGGTGCTGGAGCAGGGTGCCGCCGAGGGCCACGTTCAGCAGTTGCATGCCACGGCAGATGCCGAGCAGGGGCGTGCTGGTGGCCAGGGCCGCCTGGATCAGGGCGAGCTCCCAGGCGTCCCGCTCGGCCGCTTCCGGGCCCGTACGCGGGTCGCGGTCCGCTCCGTACCGGGAGGGGTCGACGTCCGCGCCGCCCGCGACGACGAGGCCGTCGAGGCGGGCGACCACGTCGGCGGCGAGGGACGGCGCGTCCGGCGGGAGCATCGCGGCGATGCCGCCCGCCGCCTGGACCAGGCGGGGGTACGCCTCCGGGAGCAGGGCGGCGGGCAGCTCCCACACGCCCCACTTCGCGGGGTCCAGGTAGGTCGTGACGCCGATCAGCGGCTTGGGCACGTTCGGGTTCCTCTCAGGTGCGGTCGAGGGTGCGGTCGAGCTCGGCCTCGGCCGCGGCCAGCGCCGCGAACTCCTCCTCGGGCGCGCTCGCGACGAGACGGTGACGACTGTAGAAGGCGAAGTAGGCGAGGGCGACCACGTAGACGCCCAGCGCGATGAACGCCGCGTCCTTGTCCACCAGGAACGTCGCCACCAGCGCGGCCAGCGCCAGCACGAAGGCGACGGAGGACGTCACGATCCCGCCGGGCGTGCGGTACGGGCGCGGGAGGTCCGGCTCGCGGCGCCGCAGCACGATGTGGGACAGCGCCATCAGGGCGTACGAGATGGTGGCGCCGAACACCGCGATGTTCAGCATCCGCCCGCCGTTCCCGGTCCCGGCCGCCAGCGCGAAGCCGAGCGCGCCGGGGATCAGCAGGCCCAGGTACGGGGACTTGCGGCGGCTGGTCAGGGACAGGAACCGGGGCAGGTACCCCGCCCGGGACAGGGCGAACAACTGGCGGGAGCCCGCGTAGATGAGGGAGAAGAAGGAGGCCACCAGGCCCGCGAGCCCCGCGTAGTTGACGAACCGGCTCAGCGCCGTCGGGTCGCCGTCCCCCTGGAGGGCCACCACCAGCGGGTTGCCCGCGTCCTGGATGGCGGCCGAGCCGCGCACGCCCGTCGAGGCGAAGAACGTCAGCACGGCGAGCAGCACCAGGATCAGCATCGACAGCGACAGCGCCCGAGGCATGGACCGCACCGGGTCCTTCGCCTCCTCGGCGGCGAGCGGTACGCCCTCGACGCCCAGGAAGAACCACATCCCGAACGGGACCGCCGCCCAGATGCCGAGCAGACCGTACGGCAGCCAGGAGTTCGCCCCGAACGCCGCCGGATCGGCCGGGATGTCGTTGAGCCCGTCGGCGTTGAACTCCGTGAACGCGCCCACCGCGAAGATGAGCAGCGCCGCCACCGCGATGGCCGTCACGATCAGGCTGAAGCGCAGCGCCTCGCCGACGCCCCACAGGTGGATGCCGATGAAGATGACGAAACAGGCCAGGTAGACCGGCCAGCTCGACTCCAGGCCGAACAGGCCGAGGGATTCGACGTAGTCGCCGATGAAGATGGAGATGGCGGCCGGGGCGAGGATGTACTCGATGAGGATCGCCGTCCCCGTGAGGAACCCGCCCCAGGTGCCGAGCGCCCGGCGCGCGAAGCCGTAACCGCCGCCCGCCGCCGGCAGGATGGCGGACAGTTCGGCGAGCGCGTAGACGAGACAGGCGTACATCACGCCCATCAGGACGGTGGCGATGGCCAGCCCGCCGAAACCGCCCTCTTGGAGGCCCATGTTCCAGCCGGCGTAGTCGCCGGAGACGACGTACCCGACACCGAGCCCGGTGAGCAGCAGCCAGCCGGCGCTGCCCTGCCGCAGGGCCCGGCGCTTCAGATAGTCGTCGGCGGCGGCCGGTGTGTCCTTGGTTTCTTCCAGCGTCATGGCAGCGTGCTCCCGCGTCAGTGGTCGGGATTCAATGGAGTGGTGCCATACCTTTGCGGTGCTCGGGGTGGAACGCAAGACCCGTGCGTTACTTTCGGGTTACGCCGCCGGCCCGGCCGGGGCCGCGCCGCTACGTCAGGAACCCACGCAGCAGCGCCGCCGTCCCCGCGCAGTGCTCCCGCATCACCTCGCGCGCCGCGTCCGCGTCCCCGTCCAGGACGGCCTCCACCAGCGCGGTGTGCTGGTGCTGCGAGTGCTCCAGGTTGCGTACGAGCAGGGGGATGCAGTCGAGCAGGTCGTTCACCGACGCCCGTACCGCCGCGTACT
This sequence comes from Streptomyces sp. NPDC049837, assembly GCF_040674455.1. NCBI lineage: Bacteria > Bacillati > Actinomycetota > Actinomycetes > Kitasatosporales > Streptomycetaceae > Streptomyces > Streptomyces sp. NPDC049837. The sequence continues at coordinate 40,756 of NZ_JBFAMP010000010.1, forward strand.
GCGCCGTGAGTGTGGGCGAACCGGACAGTTCGGCCAGCGTCAGGTGCAGCAGCGTGTCCTGCCGCCGGTAGTCGTCCAGTGGTGCGTCGTGCGTCGCCCGCAGCGCCGTACGCAGCCGCTGCGCGCCCTCGTCCGACAGCCCGTGCGCCGCGCACAGCCCCGCCGCGCCCACCTCCAGCACCTCGCGGAAGCGCAGCGTGTCCTCGACGTCCACCGACGCGATCCGGCGCCGCAGCTCCTCCTCCCCGGAGTCGCCGGCCGCGCGGTCCCGGTGCAGCACGAACGTTCCTCCGTAGCGGCCGCGCCGGCTCTCCACCAGGCCCTGCTCCTGGAGCACCTTGAGCACCTCGCGCAGCGTCACCCGGCTGATCCCCATCCGGTCCGCCAGCTCCCGCTCCGCGGGCAGCCGCTCGCCGCCCGGCACCAGGCCGAGCCGTACGACCTGGAGGATCTGCTCCAGCGCCTCCTCGAAGCCGTTGCCCGCACGCACCGGCCGCAGCACGGGCGCCAGCCGGTCCTCGGTCCCGTTCCCCGAGCTCTTCTTCGCCACCTCGCGGTTTCCCCTTCCCAAGCAATGGTCTTCCGCAATACCTTATGGCTCCCGGCTGACCGAAGGAGGAGTAATCCCGTGGCAGACCGCAAACCCCCGCTCGGTGTCGAGGAGCTGCGTGCCCTCGTCGCGAGCGGTGAGATCGACACAGTGGTCCTGGCCTTCCCCGATATGCAAGGGCGGCTCCAGGGCAAGCGGTTCGCCGCACCGTTCTTCCTCGACGAGGTGCTGGAGCACGGCACCGAGGGCTGCAACTACCTGCTCGCCGTGGACGTGGAGCTCAACACCGTCGACGGCTACGACATGTCCTCCTGGGCCAAGGGCTACGGCGACTTCGCCATGCGCCCGGACCTCTCCACCCTGCGCCGCGTCCCCTGGAACGAGGGCACGGCCATGCTCGTCGCCGACCTCACCTGGAACGACGGATCACCCGTCGTCGCCGCACCCCGCCAGATCCTGCGCCGCCAGTTGGAACGGCTCGCCGAGCACGGCTACACCGCCCACGTCGGCACCGAACTCGAATTCATCGTCTTCAAGGACACCTACGAGCAGGCCTGGAACGCGGACTACCGCGACCTGACCCCGGCGAACCAGTACAACATCGACTATTCGATCCTCGGCACCGGCCGCATCGAACCCCTCCTGCGCCGCATCCGCAACGAGATGGCCGCCGCCGGGCTCACCGTCGAGTCCGCCAAGGGCGAGTGCAACCCCGGCCAGCACGAGATCGCGTTCAAGTACGACGAGGCCCTGGTCACCTGTGACCAGCACGCCATCTACAAGACCGGCGCCAAGGAGATCGCCTCCCAGGAGGGCGTCTCGCTCACCTTCATGGCGAAGTACAACGAGCGCGAGGGCAACTCCTGTCACATCCACCTGTCGTTGCAGGACGCCGACGGCCACAACGTCATGGCGGGTGACGGGCCCGGCGGCATGTCGCCGGTCATGCGGCACTTCCTCGCCGGACAGCTCGCCGCGCTACGGGACTTCTCCCTCCTCTACGCGCCCAACATCAACTCCTACAAGCGCTTCCAGCCCGGCTCCTTCGCGCCCACCGCCGTCGCCTGGGGCTACGACAACCGCACCTGCTCCCTCCGGGTGGTCGGCCACGGCCGCTCCATGCGCTTCGAGAACCGCCTCCCCGGCGGCGACGTGAACCCGCACCTCGCCGTCGCGGGCCTGGTCGCGGCCGGCCTGTACGGCATCGAGCAGGAGCTGGAACTGCCCGAGCCGTGCGACGGCAACGCGTACACCGCCGACTACGCCCACGTCCCCACCACGCTGCGCGAGGCCGCCGAGCTGTGGGAGAACAGCCCCATCGCGAAGGCCGCCTTCGGCGACGAGGTCGTCGCCCACTACCGCAACATGGCGCGCGTCGAGCTCGAAGCGTTCGACGCCGCGGTGACCGACTGGGAGCTGCGCCGCTCCTTCGAACGCATGTGAGGCCCCTGCCTTGACCACCGAGCACCTCGTACTCAACCCCGCCACCGAAGAGGTCATCGCGACCGTCCCGGCCGCCACCGCCGCCGACGTCGACGCCGCCGTCGCCCGCGCCGCCAAGGCCCAGCGCGACTGGGCGGCCGCCGCGCCCGCCGACCGCGCCCGCCTCCTGCGCCGCTTCGCGGCCGTCGTCGACGAGCACGTCGAGGAGCTGGCCCGGCTGGAGGTCCGCGAGGCCGGCCACACCCTGGGCAACGCCCGCTGGGAAGCCGGCAACGTCCGCGACCTGCTCGACTACGCGGCCGGGGGAGTGGAACGCCTCAACGGCCGCCAGATCCCCGTCCCCGGCGGCCTCGACGTCACCATCCTGGAACCCCTCGGCGTCATCGGCGTGATCGCCCCGTGGAACTTCCCCATGCCCATCGCCGCCTGGGGCACCGCCCCCGCCCTCGCGGCCGGGAACGCGGTCGTCCTCAAGCCCGCCGAGACGACCCCCCTCACCGCGCTGCGGCTCGCCGAACTCGCCCTGGAGGCCGGGCTCCCCGAACACCTCTTCCAGGTGCTCCCCGGAGCGGGCGACGTCGCCGGGAACGCCCTCGTCGAACACCCCGGCGTCGCGAAGATCGTCTTCACCGGCTCCACCCGCGTCGGCAAGGGCATCATGGCCAAGTGCGCCGACCGCGTGAAGCGCGTGACGCTCGAACTCGGCGGCAAGAGCCCCAACATCGTCTTCGCCGACGCCGACATCGAAGCCGCGGCCGCCGCCACCCCCATGTCCTTCCTCGACAACTCCGGCCAGGACTGCTGCGCCCGCACCCGCGTCCTCGTCCAGCGCACCGTGTACGACCGGTTCCTGGAGCTCCTCACGCCCGCCATCGAGGAGATCGTCGTCGGCGACCCGTCCGACGAGAAGACCCAGATGGGCCCCCTCATCTCCCGCGCCCAACTGGAGAGAGTGCGGGGATACGTCCCCGACGACGCGGCCGGCATCCGCGGCAAGGCCCCCGAAGGCCCCGGCTTCTGGTTCCCGCCCACCGTCCTCACCGGCCTCGCGCCCGACGCGCCCGCCGCCGTCGAGGAGGTCTTCGGACCCGTCGCCGTCGTCCTGCCCTTCGACGACGAGGACGACGCCGTCCGCCTCGCCAACGCCACCGAGTACGGCCTGTCCGGCTCCATCTGGACCCGCGACGTCGGCCGCGCCCTGCGCGTCTCCGGCGCCGTCCGGGCCGGCAACCTCTCCGTCAACTCCCACTCCAGCGTCCGCTACTGGACCCCGTTCGGCGGCTACAAGCAGTCCGGCCTCGGCCGCGAACTCGGCCCCGACGCCCTCACCGCCTTCACCGAAACCAAGAACGTCTTCATCAGCACGGAGGCCTGACCCGACATGACCGAGAACACTGTGTGCCGCCGCCTCGTGGGCCGTACCGCCGTCATCACCGGCGCCGGCAGCGGCATCGGCCTCGCCACCGCCCGCCGCCTCGCCTCCGAGGGCGCCAACGTCGTCTGCGGCGACATCGACGAGAAGGCCGGCAAGGCCGCGGCCGACGAGGTCGGCGGCACCTTCGTACGCGTCGACGTCACCGACGCCGACGACGTCGAGGCGCTCTTCAAGACCGCCTACGACACCTACGGCAGCGTCGACATCGCCTTCAACAACGCGGGCATCTCCCCGCCCGACGACGACTCCATCCTCACCACCGGCCTGGAGGCCTGGAAGCGGGTCCAGGAAGTCAACCTCACCTCCGTCTACCTGTGCTGCAAGGCCGCCATCCCCTACATGCAGCGCCAGGGCCGGGGCTCCATCATCAACACGGCCTCGTTCGTCGCCATCATGGGCGCGGCCACCTCCCAGATCTCGTACACCGCCTCCAAGGGCGGCGTCCTCGCCATGTCCCGCGAGCTGGGCGTGCAGTTCGCCCGCGAGGGCATCCGCGTAAACGCCCTGTGCCCCGGACCGGTGAACACCCCGCTCCTCCAGGAGCTGTTCGCCAAGGACCCCGAGCGGGCCGCCCGCCGCCTCGTCCACATCCCGGCCGGCCGCTTCGCCGAGGCCGAGGAGATCGCGGCCGCCGTCGCCTTCCTGGCCAGCGACGACTCGTCGTTCATCAACGCCACGGACTTCCTCGTCGACGGCGGCATCTCCGGGGCGTACGTCACCCCCCTGTAGTTCACCCGCCTTCCATCATCCCGACAGCCGGGCGTCGCACGACGCCCGGCTGTCCTGCGTAGACCAGGAGCGTGTACGTGACAGACATACGCCGCTGGGCGGCCGCCGTAGCCGCCCTCACCCTCACGGTCACCGGCCTCACCGCCGCCTCGTCGGCGGCCCGGACGAAGGCGCCCAAGTGCCCGGTCCTCACCGTCGCCGACGGCTGGTACGGCGACAACAAGGCCCGGCTCCAGCAGATGATCGACCGCCACGGCCACTGCGGAGACAACCGCACGGGCGGGCAGAAGCCCGTCGCCGTCTTCGACTGGGACAACACCGTCATCAAGAACGACGTCGGCGACGCCACCATGTTCTGGCTGCTCCGCAACAGCCGCATCCGCCCGCCGCAGGGCGGCGACTGGCACACCACCAGCCGCTACCTCACCGACGCGGCCGCCGCCTCCCTCGCCGCCGCCTGCCCCACCGGCGTACGAACCCTCCCCACCGGCACCGACACCGACTGCGCCGACGAGATCAGGAGCGTGTACGCGGACGGCGAGACGACCGGCGGTCAGGCGGCCTTCACCGGCTTCGACCACCGGCGCATGGAGCCGCAGTACGCCTGGCTCGCCCAGCTCCTGCGCGGCTGGACCACCCGCCAGGTGGAGTCCTTCGCGGCCGCCGCCCGCGCCGAGAACCTCGCCGCGCCGATCGGCGCCGAACAGCGCGTCGGCAGCGGCACGGCCACCGGCTGGGTCCGCTACTACGACCAGCAGCGCGACCTCGTCCGCACGCTCCAGAAGGCCGGGTTCGACGTGTGGATCACCTCCGCCTCGCCCGAACCGGTCGTCGACGTCTGGGCGAAGGGCGTCGGCATCAAGCCGTCCCACGCCATCGGCATCCGGAACGTGACCGAAGCCGGCCGCCTCACCGGCCGGCTCCAGGGCTGCGGCACCGTCCGCGACGGCGACGACTCGATGATCACGTACATCGACGGCAAGCGCTGCTGGATCAACCAGGAGATCTTCGGCGTGCGCGGCCCCGCCGCCGAACAGGTCCAGCCCGCCGACCGCAGGCAGGTGTTCGCCGCCGGCGACTCCGACACCGACGTCTCCTTCCTGCGCGACGCGACCGCCCTGCGCCTGGTCCTCAACCGCAACAAGGACGAGGTGATGTGCCGGGCGTACGACAACGGCGACGGCCGCTGGATCGTCAACCCCATGTTCATCCAGCCCAAGCCGCGCAAGGCCACCCCGTACCCGTGCGCCACGTCCGGCCACACCGCCGCCGACGGCACCCCAGGTCCCGTACGCAGGGCCGACGGCAGCGTCGTACCGGACCAGTGGGACACCGTGCACGCCCCCTAAAGTGGCCGCATGAGCATGACGACCCCTCCCGGCTGGTACCCGGATCCAGGCAACCCGGCCGTCGAACACTGGTGGGACGGCACCGCCTGGACCGGGCACACCCGGGCCGCCTCCCCCGCGACCGTCGTCATGGCCCCGGGCCCGGGCCCGGCCCCGGCGCGGCGGACCGGCCGCCTGATCGCCCTCGCCGCGGCGGGCGTCGCGGTGGTCGCGGCGGTCGCCGTGGCGGCGGTCGTCCTCGGTTCCGGCGAGGAGCCGGCCGTGGAGGCCAAGAACAGTCCCGCGCCGCCGCCCGTGAGCTCCGCGCCCGCGCCCGCGTCGGCGTCCCCGTCCGCCTCGGCCGACACCACGGTCGTCACCGACCAGCTCAACGGCATCACCCTGCCCATCCTCGACGGCTGGGAGAAGCCGGAGCACACCACGGACGACCTGCCGACCGTGTCGACGGTCGCCGACGACCCGTGCCCGGCCGCGACCAGCCGCTCCTGCAAACGCGGCTCGGTCTTCTCGTTCACCGCCACGGCCACCGGAAGCACCGACCCGCGCGCCATCGCCGAGGAGGACATCAAGGAGGCCGCCGACCGCGCCTTCGAGGAGGACACCCTCGGCGTACGGCCCCACGGCGGCATCCGCTCCCACCAGGTGCTCGCCGAGCGGCCCACCGTCGTCGCCGGACGCTCCGGCTACCTGGTCCGCTGGCGGGTCACCACCAACCAGGGCCCCGGCGGCTACGTCCAGTCCCTCGTCTTCCCGTCGTCGCTCGGCAGCGAGTCGCCGGTCGTCGTGCGGTTCGTCTTCTCCGCCGGACCGGACGCCCCGCCACCCGCCGTCATGGACGAGATCATGAAGGGCATCCGCCCGATCGGCAGCTCGACCGGCGGGGGAGTCGGCAGCACCATCGGGCCGTGACGACTACAGGAAGGTGCGGCCCTCGCCCCGGTACGTCGGTACGGTCGCCGTGACCCGGTCGCCCTCGATCAGGTGCAGCGCGTCGAACCGCTCACACAGCTCGCCCGCCTTCGCGTGCCGGAACCACACCTTGTCGCCGATCAGCAGGTCGTCGGCGGGGGAGCCCAGCAGCGGGGTCTGCACCTCGCCCGCACCCTCCTGCGGGTCGTAGCGCAGCCCCTCCGGGAGGTACGGCACCGGCAGCCGGTCGCAGCCGGCCGCACCCGACGCGGGGTACCCACCGCCCAGCACGGTCACCACGCCCACGCCCGGCCGGCGCACCACGGGCTGCGCGAACAGCGCCGCCGGACGGCCCGTGAACGACGTGTAGTTGTCGAACAGCCGGGGCACGTACAGCCCCGAACCGGCCGCGATCTCGGTCACCGCGTCCTCGGCCGCCGTGTGCTGCACGCTTCCCGTCCCGCCCCCGTTCACGAACTCCAGGTCCGGCGCCACCGCCCGTACCGCCGCCACCACGGCCGCCCGCCGCGCCGCCAGCTCCCTGCGGGCCGCCGCCTGCATCAACCGCACCGCGCGGGAGCGGAGGGGCCGCCCGGCGATCGCGTCACCGACCCCGGCGACATGCCCCTCGTACGCCATCAGCCCCACCAGCCGGAACCCCGGCCGGCGCGCGACCGACCGCGCCACCTCCGCCACCTGCGCCGGCGTGCGCAGCGGCGAACGCCGGGCCCCGATCCGTACCCGGCCGCCCAGCAGGTGCAGCGACGTGTCGAGCTCCAGACAGACCCGGACCTCCTCCGCGCCACCGTCCCGGGCCCGGTCGATCAGGTCCAACTGCGCCGGGTCGTCCACCATCACGGTCACCGCGCCGGCGAGCTTCGCGTCCCGCGCGAGCTCCGAGTATGCGGCCCGGTCGGCCGACGGGTACGCCAGCAGTACGTCGTCGAATCCGGCGCGCGCCAGCCACAGCGACTCGTCCAGCGTGAACGACATGATCCCCGCGAACCCGTCCCGTGCCAGCACCCGCTCCAGCAGCGCCCGGCAGCGCACGGACTTGCTCGCCACCCGTACCGGCTTCCCGCCGGCCCGGCGGACCAGATCGTCGGCGTTCGCGTCGAACGCCTCCAGGTCGACGACGGCGACAGGCGCGTCGAGATGGGCGGTGGCCCGGTCGTACCGGGCTCGGTCAGCGGCACGCGGAGTCATGGCCAGAGCCTGCCAGACCTGCCTACCTGGGGGTAGGGGGATGTTCCGGTCAGATCCGCCCCGACCTGCGGCCTCGTTCCCGTGCAGGCGGCCGCAGCCCGTAGAGTTACCCGCACGCGCTGACGAACGGGCCTGCCCCGCAAGGCGATCCGGACGACACCGAGGGGGGCGGATGAGCACCGAGGCACGACACCCCGCGCGTACCTCGATACCGCCCACCACGCCCCCGGCCGACGAGCCCCCGGTCGGCCTACACCCCCGCCGCGACCCCGAGCCGCCCGCGCCCACACGGCCCGCGCCGTCCGCCGCCGCACCAGCCCCGGCCACGCCGCCCGCGCCCCCACGGCCCGCGTCGCCCGCGCCGACCCTGGCGCCCACCACCGCCCCGGCTGCGCCCGCGCCACCCACAGCACCGCCGGTGCCCACCGCACGGCCCGCGCCTGCCGCACCCCCCACCGCACCCCCGGTACCTCCCACCCCGCCACCGCCCCCGTCCACCCGGCGGCGGCCCGTCGGGGCCGTCGACATGACTCCCCGTCCGGAGGCCGCCGCCGCGCCGCAGGGGCCCCGGGCGCACTGGGTGCCGCCGGAGTCGGCCGTGGAGACCACCACGCGTCTGCGGCCGGTTCGCAGCCGGCACCCCCTTCGCGCGGCCGCCGCCGTGGCGTGCCTCGTGCTCGGGCTCGGGCTCACCGGCGGGGCCGCCGCCGGGGCCTGGCTGGTGGGCGACTCGGCGGCCCAGACGTCCGACGGGGACCGGTTCGCCGAGGCCCGAGGCCTCTGGCACACCGCGCCCGTCGACACGCTCTTCCCCCGCACCCTCCACGGTGAGGGCGCCGGACCCGGCGGTGCGGACCGGACGTGGACGCGCGTCGCCGTCGCGCCCGACGGGCCGTGCGCCGGGGCCTTCGACCCGCTGCTGCTGCGGACCCTGCGACCGGTGGGCTGCGAGCGCGTGCTGCGCGCCACGTACACCGACGCCACCTCCACCAGCGTCACCACCGTCGGCATGGTGTTCACCGACGCCGACCGCCCCGGCATGACCGCGCTGCGCGACCGCTTCACCGACGAGAGCCTCGACGAACGCACCGACCTCCTGCCCCGCACCCTCGCCGGCCCCGGCACCGTGGCCGCGGGCTTCGGCGACGCGCAGCGCGCGAGCTGGCGGGTGAGCGTCCTCACCGACGTACCCGTCATCGTCTACGCGGTGTCCGGGTTCGCCGACGGCCGCACCGTGGAGGACCCCCAGCCCGCCGCCGAGGCGATGGCCGAGGGCCAGACCAGCACGCCCGCCCAGGCGGGGCTGGGCCACGACGCCGACGGCATCGCCGACCGGATCGAGCGCGGCCTCCGTACGACGGCGACCACCGGAAAGGCCACGCAGAACCACCGATGACGTACCGACGCCGGACCGCGGCCGCCCTCGCCGCCATCGCGTTCGCCGTGCTGCCCGCCACCCCGGCCCACGCCGACGCCATCCGCGCCCAGCAGTGGGGCCTCGAAGCCATGAACACGGCCGAGGCCTGGCGCACCACCAAGGGGGAGGGCATCACCGTCGCCGTCCTCGACACCGGTGTCGACGCCACCCACCCCGACCTGGTGGGCAACGTCCTGCCCGGCAAGGACCTGATCGGCTTCGGCGCCAAGCAGGGCGACCGCGCGTGGGCCCGCCACGGCACCGCCATGGCCGGCATCATCGCGGGCCACGGACATGGGTCCGGCCGCGAGGACGGTGTCCTCGGCATCGCGCCCGAGGCGAAGATCCTGCCCGTCCGCGTCATCCTCGAAGGCGGCGACCCGGCCCGCACCAAGGCCCGCAACACCCGGGGCACCGCCCTCGCGCAGGGCATCCGCTGGGCCGTCGACCAGGGCGCCGACGTGATCAACCTCTCCCTCGGCGACGACAGCGAGTCCGCGCACCCCGACGCCGGCGAGGACGCCGCCGTCCAGTACGCCCTCTCCAAGGGCGCCGTCGTCGTCGCCTCGGCCGGCAACGGCGGCGACAAGGGCGACCACATCTCGTACCCCGCGGCCTACCCCGGCGTCATCGCGGTCACCGCCGTCGACCGGTACGGCACCCACGCAGCGTTCTCCACCAGCCGCTGGTACGCCACCGTCAGCGCGCCCGGCGTCGACATCGTGATCCCCGACCCCGACCGCAAGTACTACCAGGGGTGGGGCACCAGCGCCGCGTCCGCGTTCGTCTCGGGCGCCGTCGCCCTCGTCAAGGCCGCCCACCCGGGCCTGACCCCGGCTCAGGTCAAGCGACTGCTCACCGACACCGCCCGCGACCGGCCCGAGGGCGGCCACGACATCGACAAGGGGTACGGGACGGTCGACCCGGCCGCCGCGATCAAGGCGGGCGGGAAACTGCGCCCGGCCGACCTCAAGGCCGCCACCGCCGGCTACACCAAGCGGTACTTCGGCACGGGGCCCGCCGCCGAGCCCGAGGAGGACCGGGGCGTCGGCCTGCTCGCGCCCGTCACCGGTGGCATCGGCGTGCTCCTGCTGGCCGCCGCGGTGGTCCTGTGGCGCGGGGGCCGCGCCGCGGGGCGCTGAGCCGCGCGGTTAGGCTCGTCGCGTGGCGCTCAAGAACATCCCGGACCCCGGTTTCTCCGACGACGACGGCTCCGCCGACCCCGAGCTCAGCGCGGCCCTCGCCGCCTGGGCCCAGGACCGGGCCGCCGAGCCCCGCGTCCTCGCGGCGCTCAGGGGCGCCCGGCTGCTCGTGCCCGTCGTCGCCGTCCTCGGCGAGGTCGAGGAGGACGAGGAGACCGGTCTGCGCCGCGAGAAGACCAGCGACATGGCCGTGCCGACGCTCACCGCCGGCGACCGCCGCGCGCTGCCCGCCTTCACGTCCACCGAGTCGCTGGCCCGCTGGGACCCGGCCGCCCGCCCCGTCGCCGTACCGCTGCACCAGGCGCTCCAGGCGGCCGCCCACGAGAAGGCGGACACGCTCGTGCTGGACCTTGCCGGACCCGTGCCGTACCAGGTGACCGGCCCCGCGCTGCTCGCCCTCGCCGAGGGCCGCGCCTCCGCCGACCCGCTCGCCGACCCGGCCGTCACCGAGGCGGTACGAGCCGTGGTCGCCGCCGAGCCCGCGGTCCTCCGCGCCCACCTGGGCCCCGGCAGCGCGGACGGCACCCTCGCCCTGGTCCTCGCCCCCGACGCACCCCCCGCCGAGGCGGCCGGGCGCGTCGCCCGCGCCCTGGCGGCCGACGACACACTGAGGGCCCGCCTGGTGCGCGGCCTGGACCTGGCACTCCTGCCGTCCACGGCCACGCCCCCGGGCGAGCCCTTCTACGTACGGGACTGATACTCAGCCGTACACCGCTCCCGTGTACTTCTCGCCCGGCCCCTGGCCCGGCTCGTCCGGGACGAGGGACGCCTCGCGGAAGGCGAGCTGGAGCGACTTCAGCCCGTCGCGCAGCGGTGCCGCGTGGAACGAGCTGATCTCCGTCGCGCCCGCGTCCAGCAGGCCCGCCAGGGCGTGGATCAGCTTGCGGGCCTCGTCGAGGTCCTTGTACTGGTCGCCCTCCTCGGTGAGACCGAGCTTGACGGCGGCGGCGCTCATCAGGTTGACGGCGACCGTCACGATCACCTCGACCGCGGGGACCTCCGCGATGTCGCGGGTCATGGTCTCGAAATCGGTGTTCTGGGCGGCGGAGGCGTTGCTCGGCGTGGCGTCACTCATGCCCCACACGATATGCGGCCCGCGCCCCGTTAGCCCCACCCACCAGGAGCTGCTAACCTGGTGTGACGACCGGCTGGACACGACTCGTGATCCGGCCCACAAGTGGAGGCTCCGATCTCCCACCTGGCCGTCCTCCGGGACGGCGGGTCACCGGTCAGGTGGCGCCCATCGTTCCGTACGGACGATGGAGCCGCCCGATGTGCGCCCCGCGGTACGCCGTGGCGGTGCTCCGGTAACACGAGGAGCCCCGCCTGTGTCCCGTCCGGGGCATTTTTCATGCACCGGCGCGGTTGGTCTTACTAAACAGACGTTACGCGTCCGTCCGCCAGGCGGTCGCGTGGTGCTACCGAGGAGGATCCATCAGCGCCGAGCCCCGCATCAACGACCGGATTCGCGTTCCCGAGGTGCGACTTGTCGGTCCCAGCGGCGAGCAGGTCGGGATTGTTCCGCTTGCCAAGGCCCTGGAGCTTGCGCAGGAGTACGACCTCGACCTCGTCGAGGTCGCGGCGAACGCCCGTCCGCCGGTCTGCAAGCTCATGGACTACGGGAAGTTCAAGTACGAGTCGGCCATGAAGGCCCGTGAGGCGCGCAAGAACCAGGCGCACACGGTCATCAAGGAGATGAAGCTCCGGCCGAAGATCGACCCGCACGACTATGACACCAAGAAGGGTCACGTCGTCCGGTTCCTCAAGCAGGGCGACAAGGTCAAGATCACGATCATGTTCCGTGGTCGCGAGCAGTCCCGGCCGGAGCTCGGCTACCGGCTGCTCCAGCGGCTCGCGGAGGACGTCCAGGACCTCGGTTTCGTCGAGTCGAACCCGAAGCAGGACGGCCGGAACATGATCATGGTTCTCGGACCGCACAAGAAGAAGACCGAGGCAATGGCCGAGGCCCGTGAGGCGCAGGCCGCTCGCAAGGCGGAGCGCCAGGGCCAGCCCGCCCAGGCGGAAACGCCCGCCGACGAGGCTGCCGAGGCCTGATTCCCGGGCACCCGCCCAGGATTCAACCGACACATCTGACGCTCCCGCGTGCCGGTCCCCGGACCGGCTGGGAGCGCCACTGACGAGGAGAGAACGGCGCTATGCCGAAGAACAAGACGCACTCCGGTGCCAAGAAGCGCTTCAAGGTCACCGGCTCCGGCAAGATCCTGCGCGAGCGCGCCGGCAAGCGCCACCTGCTCGAGCACAAGTCGTCCAAGCTGACGCGTCGCCTGACCGGCAACGCCGAGATGGCCCCGGGTGACAGCGCCAAGATCAAGAAGATGCTGGGCATCTGATTGACCTCCCGCCCTCGGCGACGAGGGCAGCCCGACACCGGGATCCATATCGTTTCCGGGCCGTGTGAGTCCACCCACGGCCCCGCTACAAGGAGTTAACAAGTGGCACGCGTCAAGCGGGCAGTCAACGCCCACAAGAAGCGCCGGGCGATCCTCGAGCAGGCCAGCGGCTACCGCGGTCAGCGTTCGCGCCTGTACCGCAAGGCCAAGGAGCAGGTCACCCACTCGCTGGTCTACAACTACAACGACCGCAAGAAGCGCAAGGGCGACTTCCGTCAGCTCTGGATCCAGCGCATCAACGCCGCTGCCCGCGCCAACGGCATGACGTACAACCGCCTCATCCAGGGTCTGAAGGCCGCCAACATCGAGGTGGACCGCAAGATCCTGGCCGAGCTCGCGGTCAACGACGCCAACGCGTTCGCCGCGCTCGTCGAGGTCGCCCAGAAGGCGCTCCCGAGCGACGTCAACGCCCCGAAGGCCGCCGCCTGATCCGCCAGGCCGCAGTTCTTCCCTCCGGACCCGCAGGCCCCGAGCCTGCGGGTCCGGTCTGTTCGACCCCAGCGTGTACGAGAAGCGCGTACGAAGAAGAGAGCCGCCGACCACCATGGGCACCCCCGAGCTGATCTCCCCCCGTTCCCCCCGCGTCATCGCGGCCCGGCGGCTCGCCAAGCGCAACTTCAGGGGCAAGGAGCGCCGGTTCATCGCGGAGGGCCCCCAGGCCGTGCGCGAGGCCGTCGCGCACCGCAGCGGCGGGGAGCCCACCCTGGTGGAGCTGTTCACCACGGTCGAGGCCGCCGAGCGGTACGCCGACATCGTCGAGGCCGCCCGCGCCACCGGCGCCCGCGTCCACCACGCCTCCGACGCCGTGCTCGCCGACGTCTCGCAGACCGTCACCCCGCAGGGGCTGCTCGGGGTGTGCCGGTTCCTGGACTCGCCGTTCGAGGAGATCCTCAGGAACCGCCCCAAGCTCGTCGCCGTCCTCGCCCACGTCCGCGACCCCGGCAACGCCGGGACCGTGCTGCGGTGCGCCGACGCGGCCGGCGCCGACGCCGTCGTCCTCACCGACGCCTCCGTGGACCTCTACAACCCCAAGGCCGTGCGCGCCTCCGTCGGCTCGGTCTTCCACCTGCCGGTCGCCGTGGGCGTGCCGGTCGAGCAGGCCGTCGCCGGGCTGAAGGGCGCGGGCGTGCGCATCCTCGCCGCCGACGGGGCGGGCGAGGACGACCTGGACGCCGAGCTCGACGCGGGCACCATGGGCGGGCCCACCGCCTGGATCTTCGGCAACGAGGCGTGGGGCCTGCCCGAGGAGACCCGCGCCCTCGCCGACGCCGTGGTGCGCGTCCCGATCCACGGCAAGGCCGAGAGCCTGAACCTGGCGACCGCCGCGGCCGTATGCCTCTACGGCTCCGCGCGTGCGCAGCGTGCTGCCGGAGGGTGCCGCTCCGTCACCTCCAGCTAGTAGGGTGGCGGGCTCGGGGGCCCACTGCGTGACACGGAGGGGTGGGAGACGGGGATGACGGTCGGCACCAGCAGGCCCGCGGTACGGGAGGGCGCCTTAGTGGGCGTGGGCGCTCCCGCCGGTCCCGGCGTGCCCGGGATCGACCCGGACGACCTTCCCGACGGGCTGGTCGTCGCCGACGAGAACGGCCGGGTGGTGTGCTTCAACGCCGCGGCCGTGCGCCTCACCGCCGTATCGCGCGCCGAGGTGCTGGGGCGGCCCCTGGAGCAGGCGCTGCCGCTGGAGGACCTCAAGGGCAGGCGCTGGTGGGCGCTCACCGATCCGTACGGCGGCCTCGCGATCCGCGCCGGGCAGCCCGAGCGCAACCTGCTGCTGCCGGGCAACCGTGAGGTCCTCGTCGCCGCCCGCTACGTGCGCGACGAGCCCCTCGGCCCCGTACGCAAGGTCGTCGTCACGCTGCGCGGCACCGAGGCACGGCGCCGCACCGAGCGCAGCCACGCCGAGCTGATCGCGACCGTCGCCCACGAGCTGCGTTCGCCGCTCACCTCCGTCAAGGGCTTCACGGCGACGCTGCTCGCCAAGTGGGAGCGGTTCACCGACGACCAGAAGCGGCTGATGCTGGAGACGGTCGACGCCGACGCCAACCGGGTGACCCGGCTGATCGCCGAGCTCCTCGACATCTCCCGAATAGACTCCGGCCGCCTCGAAGTGCGCCGCCAGCCGGTCGACATCGCCGCCGCCGTCGGCCGCCACATCCAGGCGCACACCGCCCGCGGCCAGTCCCCGGACCGGTTCTTCGTCCGGGTACGCCGCCCGCTGCCCGATCTGTGGGCAGACCCGGACAAGATCGACCAGGTCCTCGGCAACCTGCTCGAAAATGCCGTGCGCCACGGTGAGGGAACCGTCACCATCGAGGTGGCACCCACCGGCCCGCACGACGACGAGAAGGGAACGGCCGTCACCGTGAGCGACGAAGGCCCCGGCATCCCCGAGGAGTCGATGGGCCGTGTCTTCACCCGCTTCTGGCGGGGGAGCAAGCGCGGCGGGACCGGCCTCGGCCTGTACATCGTCAAGGGCATCGTCGAGGCCCACGGCGGCACGATCACCGTCGGCCGGGGACCCGCCGGTGGCGCCCAGTTCCGATTTACGTTGCCCGTGGGCGCCCCCTCGTACCTCACGTAACAGAGGGTCCAGGACGTCCACGGGCTGATCCGCGGCTCATCCGCCTGCCCACACCCCGTTAGACTCGTCCTTTGGCACCTTTGCGTCCTCGGTCGTCGAGCGGGGGCCCCAGCCAGCCCATCGGAAGTACGGGAAGAGATGTCGGCACCGAACAAGTCGTACGACCCAGTCGAGGTCGAGGCACTGAAACCGGAAGAGATCGAGCGCATGCGGGACGAGGCGCTCGCCGCCTTCGCCGCCGCCGGTGACCTCGACGCCCTCCACGAGGCCAAGGTCGCCCAGACCGGCCCCACCTCGCCGCTCGCGCTCGCCAACCGGGAGATCGGCGCCCTGCCGCCGCACGCCAAGGCCGAGGCCGGCAAGCGTGTGGGCCAGGCCCGGGGTGCCGTGAACAAGGCCCTGGCCGCCCGCCAGGCCGAGCTGGAGGCGGAGCGCGACGCGCGCGTGCTGGTCGAGGAGGCGGTGGACGTCACCCTGCCCTACGACCGCACCCCGGCCGGCGCCCGCCACCCGCTGACCACCCTCATGGAGCGCATCGAGGACATCTTCGTCGGCATGGGCTACGAGGTGGCCGAGGGCCCCGAGGTCGAGTCCGAGTGGCTCAACTTCGACGCCCTCAACATCGCCGTCGACCACCCCGCCCGCGGTGAGCAGGACACCTTCTTCGTCGCCGACGCCGAGGGCAAGTCAGGCTCCGGTGTCGTGCTGCGCACCCACACCTCGCCCGTCCAGGTCCGCTCCATGCTGGACCGCGAGCCCCCGGTCTACGTGATCTGCCCCGGCCGGGTGTACCGCACGGACGAGCTGGACGCCACGCACACCCCGGTCTTCCACCAGGTCGAGCTGCTCGCCGTGGACGAGGGCCTCACCATGGCCGACCTCAAGGGCACGCTGGACCACATGGTCCAGGCGCTGTTCGGCGGTGAGGGGATGAAGACCCGGCTGCGGCCGAACTTCTTCCCGTTCACCGAGCCGTCCGCCGAGATGGACATGGTCTGCTACGTGTGCCGCGGCGAGTCCGTCGGCAACCCGGACCGCCCCTGCCGCACCTGCTCCAGCGAGGGCTGGATCGAGCTCGGCGGCTGCGGCATGGTCAACCCCAAGGTGCTCACCGCCTGCGGCGTGGACCCCGAGAAGTACAGCGGATTCGCCTTCGGGTTCGGCATCGAGCGGATGCTGATGTTCCGCCACAACGTCGAAGACATGCGAGACATGGTCGAGGGTGACGTCCGGTTCACCCGGCCGTTCGGGATGGAGATCTGATGCGGGTCCCGCTTTCGTGGCTGCGGGAGTACGTCGACCTGCCGGCGACGGCGACCGGCCGTGACGTACAGACCAAGCTCATCGCGGCCGGTCTCGAGGTGGAGACCGTCGAGCAGCTCGGCGCCGGCCTCAAGGGCCCGCTGGTCGTCGGCCAGGTCCTCACCATCGAGGAGCTGACCGAGTTCAAGAAGCCCATCCGCTTCTGCACGGTCAACGTCGGCGACGCCAACGGCACGGGCGAGCCGCAGGAGATCATCTGCGGCGCCCGGAACTTCGCCGAGGGCGACAAGGTCGTCGTGGCCCTCCCCGGCGCCGTGCTGCCCGGCGACTTCCAGATCGCCGAGCGCAAGACGTACGGCAAGGTCTCCCGCGGCATGATCTGCTCCACCGACGAGCTCGGCATGGGCGACGACGGCACGCACGGCATCATCGTGCTGCCGCCCGAGATCGAGATCGGCACCGACGCCACCGAGCTGCTGGAGCTGTACGACGAGGTCCTCGACATCGCCGTCACCCCGGACCGGGGCTACTGCCTGTCGATGCGCGGTGTCGCCCGCGAGGCCGCCACCGCCTACGGCCTGCCGCTGCGCGACCCGGCGCTGCTCGACGTGCCCGCGCCCAACTCGTACGGCTACCCGGTGAAGGTCACCGACCCGATCGGCTGCGACCGCTTCACCGCGCGCACCGTCGTCGGGCTCGACCCCGAGGCCCGCTCCCCGATCTGGCTGCGCCGCCGCCTCCAGAAGGCGGGCATGCGCCCGATCTCCCTCGCGGTCGACATCACCAACTACGTGATGCTGGAGCTCGGCCAGCCGCTGCACGCCTACGACCGCACCCGCGTCCAGGGCGCGATCGGCGTGCGCCGCGCCGAGCAGGGCGAGAAGATCACCACCCTCGACGGCGTCAAGCGCGTCCTCGACGCCGGGGACCTGGTGATCACGGACGACCGCGGGCCGATCGGCCTCGCGGGCGTGATGGGCGGCGCCAACACCGAGATCGCCGACTCCGTCACCGACCCCGAGACGGGCGAGGTGCGCGGGACGACCGAGGTGGTCATCGAGGCCGCGCACTTCGACGCGGTCTCCATCGCCCGCACGGCGCGCCGCCACAAGCTGTCCTCCGAGGCGTCCCGGCGCTTCGAGCGCGGCGTCGACCCGCAGGCCGCGTCGGCCGCCGCGCAGCGCACGGTCGACCTGCTGGTCCTCCTCGCGGGCGGCACCGCCGAGGCCGGGGTCACCGAGATCATCGCCCCGTCCGCGCCGCGCACGGTCACGATGAGCGCCGACCACCCCGACCGGGTCGCCGGTGTCGCCTACGGCCGCGAGACCGTCGTACGCCGCCTCCAGGAGGTCGGCTGCGACGTCTACGGGCAGGACGAGCTCACCGTCACCGTGCCGTCGTGGCGCCCCGACCTCGCCCACCCGAACGACCTCGCCGAAGAGGTCATCCGGCTGGAGGGGTACGAGAACCTCCCCTCCACGCTGCCGCAGCCGCCGTCCGGCCGCGGGCTGACCGCGCGGCAGCGGCTGCACCGCCGCGTCGGCCGGGTGCTCGCCGGCGCCGGTTACGTCGAGGCGCCGAACTACCCGTTCGTCGCCGAGCAGGTCTTCGACCAGCTCGGACTCGCGGCGGACGACCCGAACCGCGAGGTCGTCAAGCTCGTCAACCCGCTCTCCGACGAAGAGCCGGCGATGCGGACCACGCTGCTGCCGGGCCTGCTCGGCGCGCTGCGCCGCAACGACGGGCGCGGCAGCCACGACCTGGCGCTCTTCGAGACCGGGCTGGTCTTCCACCCGGCCGGTGAGGCCGGGGCCGCCGTGGTGCTGCCGGTCGACCGCCGCCCCACGGACGAGGAGATCGCGCGGCTCAACGCGCCGCTGCCCGCGCAGCCGCGGCACGTCGCCGTCGTCCTCGCCGGGGCGCGCGAGCAGGCCGGCTGGTGGGGCAAGGGCCGCCCCTCCGAGTGGGCCGACGCCGTCGAGGCCGCCCGTTCCGTCGCCCGTGAGGCCGGCGCCGAGCTGATCGTCCGCCAGGGCCAGTACGGGCCGTGGCACCCCGGCCGCTGCGCCGAGCTGGCGGTCGTGGTGGACGGCGAGGAGCGGGTCGTCGGGTACGCCGGTGAGCTGCACCCGCGCGTCGTCAAGGCGCTCGGCCTGCCCGCCCGCACCTGCGCGATGGAGCTGAACCTCGACACCGTCGAGCGGGCTTCGGCGGGTGCCCTGCGCGCGCCGCGGATCTCGACGTTCCCGGTCGCCACGCAGGACGTCGCCCTGGTCGTCGGCAAGGACGTGCCGGCCGCCGAGGTCGAGACCGCGCTGCGCGAGGGGGCGGGCGAACTGCTGGAGTCCATCCGGCTGTTCGACGTCTTCACCGGTGAGCAGATCGGCGAGGGCAGGAAGTCCCTGGCGTACGCGCTGCGGTTCCGCGCGGGCGACCGCACGCTGACCGTCGAGGAGGCCTCGGCCGCCCGTGACGCCGCCGTGGCGCTCGCCGCCGAGCGGACGGGCGCGGTGCTGCGCGGCGCCTGAGCGCTCAGCTTCCGTTGAGGGGTACGCCGGGTTTTCCCGGCGTACCCCTCACTCGTTCGAGTGGGAAGTCTGGTGCGCTTTCCCCCGACACCTGGACGATCGACAGAATCGTCCCGACCGCGAGGAGGGGCCTGGAGAAGGGCGGTCCGCATGCCGCGTACGCATCCCCGGCTTCGTACGCATCACTGGCTTCGTCACCTGAGCCCGGCCGCCCCACTCGCACTGCCCGCCCTGTGGGGCGCCGTCGCCGTCCTGTGGAAGCTCACCTGCCCGATCGCCCAGCAGGAGGGGACGGCCACCCGGATCGCCACGAGCGCCGTCTTCTTCACCGTCGGCACCGGGCTGGTCCTCGGTGTCCGGTGCGGCCTTGTCAGGGAGCTGAAACAGGTCCGCGAGGTCGCCCAGGCCGCCCAGCGGGTGCTGCTGCGCCCGCTCCCGCCCCGGCTCGACGGGCTGTCCGTCGCGGCCGGCCAGCTCTCCGTCTCCCGGGGCGCGGCCGTGGGCGGCGACCTGTACGAGGCGGTCGCCACCCCGCACGGGGTACGGGTCGTCATCGGTGACGTACGCGGTCACGGGCTGGCCCCGCTCGGGGCGGTCGCCGCGGTGCTGGGCAGCTTCCGGGAGGCCGCGCACGACGAGCCCGAACTCGGGGGCGTGCTGCGGCGGCTGGACCGGGCGCTCGGGCGGCACCTGCGCGAGCGGGCGCGGGAGGAGCACCCGGCGTCGGGCGGATGGGACCCGGACAGCCCGTCGGCGGAGGAGTTCGTCACCGTACTGCTGCTGGAGATCCGCCGGGACGGTGCCGTGCTGGCGCTCAACTGCGGGCACCCGTGGCCCTACCGGTTGGGCGGGCGGTGCGCGGAACCGGTCGCGGCGGGGGACCCGTTGCCGCCGCTCGGTGCCTTTCCGCTGCCTGAGGAGCTGCCCGTGCACCGGTGCGCGCGGCTCCTGCCCGGCGAGGCGCTGTTCCTGCACACGGACGGCGCCGAGGACGCCCGGGACGCCTCGGGCCGGTTCTTCCGGCTCCAGGAGGTGCTCGACCAGGCCCTGCGCGATGCGCCGGTGCCCCCGGCGGCCCTGATCCACCGGGTGCACTCGGCGCTGCTTCGCCACACCGGCGGGCGGCTCACCGACGACGTGGCCCTGCTGGTCGTGCGCAACGACCGTCACGACGACCGCTCCCGGGTGCCGGCGCAGTCCGCGGACCCGGGTCTGCGCCGTACCCGGCCTGCACCCTCCAATCGATAGCGGCTGTACGGACATGGACGGTGCGGCCGGCGCCGCCCGCCCTGCCGCGGAGTGTCGGGCAGATCAGGCAGGACGGAACGGCGCTTCAGCGGGCCGTCGCACTGTACGAGGGGGAGCCGACGGCCCGGCCGCTCTGTGAGAGACCGCCCAGTCAACCGGCGCCGGGAGCACGGCGGCAGAGCACGCGGGGCACGGATACGGGCATTCCGTTCACACCCCGTGCGAACGCGGCTCCACTAGTCTGGGCACACCGAGTCACCGGAGGGGCACCCATGCAGCCCAACACCCTGCTCGACGCCCTGCTCGACGAGGCGGGGATATCGCACGCGGGCCTGGCCGCCCACGTCAACCAGGCCGGCCGGGCGAGAGGCCTGGCGCTGCGGTACGAACACACGGCCGTGGCACGCTGGTTGAAGGGCCAGCGCCCGCGCGGCCAGGTGCCGGACCTGATCTGCGAGGTGCTGGGTGCCCGGCTCCACCGGCCGGTCACCCTCGACGACATCGGGCTGGGTGTCCCCGGCGAGGCGGCCGTCACGCACGGCTCGCCGCTGTCCGGCTTCGTGGAGCGGGCCACCGCGCTGTGGCGCTCCGACGAACAGCAACGGCCGCACATACTGGGCGCCCCCGCGGTGACCGGCACGCCCGCCGTCATGCCCGTCTGGGAGTGGGAGAACCCCCCGGAGGACGCGGACGTCTCGCGCGACGGCCAGACGCGCGTCAGCATGTCCGACATCACCATGCTGCGCGCGGCCCGGGCCCACTACGAGCTGATGTACCGCCGGGCGGGCGGTATCGCCACCCGCGCCCGGATCGTCGGCTTCCTGAACGCCGAGACGGCCCCGCTGCTGCGCGGCAGCTACAACGACGCCCTGGGCCGCCAATTGCACCGCGCGACCGGCGGGCTGGTCGCGGTGGCCGGCATCTGCGCGTACGACTCGGACGCGCACGGCCTCGCCCAGCGCTATTTCCACCAGGCGCTGCGGCTGGCGAAGGCGAGCGGCGACCGGGGGCTGGGCGCCTATGTGATCGCCCTGCTGGTCAACCAGTCGCTGTTCATGGGGGAGTACCGGCAGGCGGTGGCGTTCGCGGAGGCGGCGCTGCGGACCGCCGGGGCGCAGATCACCCCGGCGCTCGCCGCGGACCTGTACGCCATGCAGGCGAAGGCGTACGCGCACCTCGGCGACGGCGCCGGTGCGCTGCGGTGCATCCGGCGCGCCGAGTCGGAGGCGGAACGGATCAGACCGGGGCACGAGCCGGACGAGACCGGCTACGTACAGCCGGGCCTGGTCAACGTGCAGGTCGCCGAAGCCCTGCTCAGCCTGGGGGACCTGGACGGTGCGCGGGAGCACGCCGCGGCCGCCGTGCGCACCCCGGCGCACGACCGGGGGCGGGTGCACCGGCTCGCCATGCTGAGCCAGATAGAACTGCGCCAGGGAGAGGCGGACCGGGCGGCGCAGACGGCCGCCGAGATGGCCGAGCGGGCGAGGGGGATGGAGTCGCAGCGGCTGCGGGACCGGCTGCGTGAGGTGCGGGAGCACCTGGTGGCCAGCGGGTGCAGCGACGCGGAGGAGGCGGCCGAACTCATCGACGGGGCACTGCGCGTGCCGCTGTGACCTTCCCGTGCGACGTTCCGCCGACTCGGTGAGCCTGCTGCGATATTGCCATCTACTTGTCGGAAGGTGGCAGAAACGTGCAGTGGACGAACCTGAGTGAGCAAACCATCTATGAGAACCGCTGGTTCAAGGTCAACCTGGCGGATGTCGCACTCCCTGACGGCCGGCACCTGGACCACTTCCTCATCCGGCTGCGCCCGGTCGCCGTCGCGACCGCCGTCAACGAGGCCAATGAGGTGCTGATGCTGTGGCGGCACCGCTTCATCACCGATAGCTGGGGCTGGGAGCTGGCCGCCGGGGTGGTCGAGGACGGCGAGGACATCGCGGCCGCCGCCGCCCGGGAGATGGAGGAGGAGACCGGGTGGCGCCCGGGGCCGTTGCAGCACCTGCTGACCGTCGAGCCGTCCAACGGCCTGACCGACGCCCGCCACCACCTGTACTGGGCGGAGGACGCGACCTACATGGGCCACCCCGAGGACGACTTCGAGTCCTCCCGACGTGAATGGATACCGCTGAAGCTGATCCCGGACATGATCGCGCGCGGCGAGGTCCCGGCCGCCAACATGGCGGCCGGGCTCCTGATGCTGCACCATCTCCGGCTGGGCTGACGCCGCCTCAGTTGCCGAGCGCCTGCCAGACCGCCACCGCGAGGGCGCCCACTGCGGTGAGCGCGGACACGGCGGGAAGCGGCCACTTGGCCTGCTCCAGCGCCGCGACGCGCGCGGCCAGATCGGTCAGATCACGGTCGATCTGGCCGTGGCGCTGGGCGAGCAGCGCGAGCTGCCCGTCGATCCGGGCGAGCCCGACGTCGAGACAGCGGCGCAGCTCTGCGAACTCCTCGACGGCCGTTAAGTGATCGGGATCGGTGGTCACGGTTTCCGCTCCTGTTCGTCGACTGGGGCGGATCCGAGTCAACTCTCCCAGGTGGGGCGGGGGGAGCGTGTGCGCAGGGCATATGCGAACACGCTCCGCACACCCCGTGCGAAAGTTCGTCGCTCTGGGTTACGACCCGTACGGGTAGAAGCCGGAGCCCGTCTTACGGCCCAGGCGCCCCGCGTCCACCATGCGCTGGAGCAGCGGCGGGGCGGCGTACAGCGGCTCCTTGTACTCGGCGTACATCGAGTCAGCGACCGAGGCGACGGTGTCCAGGCCGATCAGGTCGGCCAGCTTGAGCGGGCCCATGGGGTGGGCGCAGCCCAGCTCCATGCCGTTGTCGATGTCCTCGCGGCTGGCGATGCCCGACTCGAACATCCGGATCGCGGAGAGGAGGTACGGGATCAGCAGCGCGTTCACCACGAAGCCGGAGCGGTCCTGGGCGCGGATCGCGTGCTTGCCGAGCGTCTTCTCGACCACCGCCTGCGAGCGGCTGATCGTGCCCTCGGAGGTGGTCAGCGCCGGGATCAGCTCGACGAGCTGCTGGACCGGGGCGGGGTTGAAGAAGTGGATGCCGATGACCTGGTCGGGGCGGGACGTCGCCACGGCCAGCTTCACCAGCGGGATGGAGGAGGTGTTGGAGGCGAGAATCGCGTCCTGACGGGTCACCACCTGGTCGAGGACCTGGAAGATCTCGGTCTTCACCTGCTCGTTCTCGACGACCGCCTCGATGACCAGGTCACGGTCGGCGAACTCGCCGAGGTCGGTGGTGAAGCTCAGCCGGGCGAGCGTCGCGTCGCGCTCCTCCTCGGTGATCTTGCCGCGCTGGGCGGCCTTGGAGAGCGAGTTGTACAGCCGGGTGCGGCCGATCTCCAGGGCCTCGCCGGTGGTCTCGGCGACCTTGACCTCCAGGCCGCTGCGGGCACATACCTCCGCGATGCCCGCGCCCATCTGGCCGCAGCCGACCACTCCGACGCGTTCGATGTCGGTCACATCGTGCCTTTCGCTGATCTTCCATGCGGCAGGACCCCCGTGTGATTCCGGTGCCCGCCTCGACCCCACGACGTTACTCCGTTCGCGCGGGTGGAGGGCGGTCCGGGGCGGGCATGCTCTGCGGGGAAAGGGAGAGACCGGGAGCAACCCACTCGTTAGGGGCATATGCATGCGGCATATCGGCAGAAGAAGCCTGGCAGCGGCAGCGGCCGGGGTGGTGGCGTCGCTGTGGGCGGCCGGGGACGCGGGCGCGGTGGCGCGGCCCGATCGCGAGGACCGGAGGAACCACGGGAACCGGAAGGCGGCCGGCAAGGAGTTCCGGGGGATGTGGCTGGCGACCGTCGCCAACCGCGACTGGCCCTCCAAGCCGGGACTGCCGGCCGACCAGCAGCGGGCCGAGCTGCTGGCCTTCCTCGACAAGGCGGTGGAGCGGCGGCTGAACGCGGTGATCTTCCAGGTGCGGCCCACCGCCGACGCGCTGTGGCCCTCGCCGTACGAGCCGTGGTCGCAGTACCTCACCGGCGTCCAGGGCAGGGACCCCGGCTGGGACCCGCTGGGCACGGCGGTGGCCGAGGCGCACGCGCGCGACCTGGAGCTGCACGCCTGGTTCAACCCGTACCGGGTGGCCAACCACACCGATCCGGCCAGGCTGGCGGACGGGCACCCGGCCCGGGTGCACCCGGACTGGGTCCTGCCCTACGGCGGGAAGCTGTACTACAACCCGGGGCTGCCCCAGGTGCGGCGCTTCGTCGAGGACGCCATGCTCGACGCCGTACGCCGCTACGACATCGACGCCGTCCACTTCGACGACTACTTCTACCCGTACCCGGTCGCCGGCCAGTCCTTCGCCGACGACGACACCTACGCCACCCACGGCGCGGGCTTCCCGGACAAGGCCGCCTGGCGGCGCGACAACATCGACCGACTGGTGCGGGAGATGTCCGAGCGCATCCGCGAGATCGACAAGGACGTACGGTTCGGGATCAGCCCGTTCGGCGTGTGGCGCAACGTCGCCACCGACCCGCTCGGCTCGGACACCCGGGCGGGCGTGCAGACCTACGACCACCTGCACGCGGACACCCGCAAATGGGTGAAGGAACGCTGGATCGACTACGTGGTGCCCCAGCTCTACTGGCACATCGGATTCGCCGCCGCCGACTACGCCAAACTGGTCCCCTGGTGGGACGACGTGGCCCGCGGC
Organism: Streptomyces sp. NPDC049837; assembly: GCF_040674455.1. Taxonomy (NCBI): domain Bacteria; kingdom Bacillati; phylum Actinomycetota; class Actinomycetes; order Kitasatosporales; family Streptomycetaceae; genus Streptomyces; species Streptomyces sp. NPDC049837. The sequence goes on from NZ_JBFAMP010000010.1 coordinate 65,707, forward strand.
ACGAACGTGGACCTGTACGTGGGGGAGGCCCTGTACAAGGCCGGTGACCCCGCACAGCCCGCGGCCTGGCAGGACCCGGCGGAGCTGTCACGCCACCTCACGCTGGCCGGGGAGTACCCCCGGGTGCGCGGCCATGTCTTCTTCTCGGCCAAGGAGGTCGTGACCGACCGCATCGGGGCGATGGCCAGGGTCGTGGCCGACCACTACCCGACGCCGGTCCGTCCGCCGGGCTGAGGCCCTGGCCGGGACGGGCCGGCTCCTGGGACGGGGCGGTGTTCCGGGCGGGCCGGACTAGCTGGGCTCCTTGTGGCGTACGACGCTGTCGGGGCCCGGGGACATCACGGCTTCGTGTCCGTCGTCGTTGAAGCGGACGCGGTACGGGGGTGTTCCGTCCGGCCCGAGCACTTCGATGACCTCGGCGGTCCTGTCGTGCTGGCCGACGACCCTGCCGTGCACCAGCAATGTGTCGCCCACAGTCGCGTGCATCAAGTGACCTCCTCGCGACGGTTTTGCCCTACTTGTCGTTCCGTATGGGGAGTCTACGTCCGCAGGTGTGGTCCGCGTCACCCGAGGAAGCCGTTCGGTCGGCTTCCACCGGGCGGCCCCGCCCTGCCAGAGTCCGATCATGGACGAGACCACGACGAGCCCGGACGCGCGCCTGGACGCGTACGAGATCTCCACCGACGCCGCCCGCCTGGACCGGGCCCGCATCCACCACTGGCTGTCGACCGACGCGTACTGGGCGCTGGGCCGCAGCCGCGACAAGCAGGACCGCGCCATCGACGGATCGCTCAACTTCGGCGCGTACGAAGTGGCCTCCGGAGAACAGGTCGCCTACGCCCGCGCGGTCACCGACCACGCGACCTTCGCCTGGCTCTGCGACGTCTACGTCGACCGCCCGGCCCGCGGCCGGGGCCTGGGCACCGCACTGGTCGAGGCGGTCCGTGACCACTTCGCCCCGCTCGGGATCAAGCGCATCATGCTCGCCACCCATGACGCGCACGGCGTGTACGAGAAGCTCGGCTTCCAGCCGCTGGACGTGCCGGAGCACTGGATGGCGCTCCGGTTCCCCGAGCCCGGGGACCACCGGCTAGCCTGAGCGCACGATGAACCGTTTGACCACGTCATGGGGCGATTACGCCCTCGCCCGTTTCCCCGAGGACCCGCGCGACCGGCTGCGTGCCTGGGACGCCGCCGACGAGTACCTGCTGCGGCACCTGGCAGAAGCTCAGGGAGAGGCCCCGGGGGAGAGCCGGAGGGAGGCCCTGGCGGAGGCCCCGGGGGCGGCCCACCTCCCCGGTTCCGGCACCGTGGCCGTGGTCGGCGACCGGTGGGGCGCCCTGGTCACCTCCCTCGCCCGGCACCGCCCCGGACGGGTCGTCCAGATCACCGACTCGTTCCTCGCCCGCGAGGCCACCCGCGCCAACCTCGCCCGCAACGGGATCGATTCCGGCGCCGTGCGGCTTCTGACCACCAGGGACACCCCGCCGGACCGCGTCGACGTGCTGCTGGTCCGCGTCCCCAAGAGCCTCGCGCTCCTGGAGGACCAACTGCACCGCCTCGCCCCCGCCGTGCACCCCGGGACGGTCGTCGTCGGCACCGGCATGGTCAAGGAGATCCACACCTCCACGCTCAAGCTCTTCGAGCGGATCATCGGCCCCACCCGGACCTCCCTGGCCGTCAAGAAGGCCCGGCTCATCCACTGCACGCCGGACCCCTCCCTGCCGCGCACCCCCAGCCCCTGGCCGCACCGCTACGCCCTGCCCGACGACGCCCCGGCCCCCGTCGCCGGCCGGACCGTCGTCAACCACGCCGGCATCTTCTGCGCCGACCGCCTCGACATCGGCACCCGCTTCTTCCTCCAGCACCTGCCGCGCGGGCTCGGCGACTCCCGGGTCGTCGACCTGGGCTGCGGCAACGGCGTGGTCGGCCTCGCCGTGGCGCTGGCCGAACCCGGCGCGCGGCTCGTGTTCGCCGACGAGTCGTACCAGGCCGTGGCCTCGGCCGGGGAGACGTTCCGGGCCGGCGCCGCGCCCGGCGGCGAGGCGGAGTTCCTGGTGGGCGACGGACTGGCGGACATGCCCGCCGGCTCCGTCGACCTCGTCCTCAACAACCCGCCGTTCCACAGCCACCAGGCGATGACCGACCTGACGGCCCGGCGGATGTTCTCCGGGGCGCGGCGCGCCCTCCGCCCCGGCGGCGAGCTGTGGGTCGTCGGCAACCGGCACCTCGGCTACCACGTGACGCTGCGCCGCATCTTCGGCAACTGCGAGGTGGTGGCGAGCGACCCGAAGTTCGTCGTCCTGAGGGCCGTCAGGAAGTAGACGTCTCCGCCGCCGGCAGGGGCGTCCCGCAGCGACCGCAGAAGCGGACGTCGGACTCGTCGGGCGCGAGCCGCCCGCACTCGGGGCACACCCGGTGGAGCAGGCACGCGGCCTCGCCGCCCGCGGGCGCGGCGGCGGTACGGATGGTGAGCCCCGGGCGGCGGCGGTGCACCGTCAGGTACGTCAGGCCGCCGGGCCCCGCCGCCACACCGCGCCGGGCGCCGCGCGGCAGCCACACCAGGGACCCCGCCTCCAACGGCTGCTCCCCGTCCCCGGTGTCGAGCCGCCCGCCGCCGTCCACCACGTACAGGAGCACGTCCAGATCGGGCTCCACGTGCGCCGGGACCCGGGTGTCCGGCGTGACCCGGATCAGATTGGCGTCCAGTTGACGCCCGTCGGCCGCGAGCCGCCACAGCGCGCCGCCCCGGTCGGCCGGCACGTCGCGGAACAGCTCGCCCGCCCGGGCCAGTACCGCCGCCTCTCCGTTCCCCGTCACCCGTTCCTCCACGTACGCCTGTGTTGCCGGACCTGTGCGGAAGCGGATGCTACCCGCGGGCCCCCGATCGCGTACCGTGCATAAGATCGCCGGCATGGCGCTGCGACCTGTGATGGTGAACATAAAGGCTCTTGATGTCTCGGCAGTCGGCCGGTTCTGGGCCGAGGCGCTCGGCTGGAGCTTCTTCAAACCCGGAGTGACCGTCTACGTCGGACCCGGCGACGAGCTCGTCTGGCCGGACCCGGTCGTCGTCGGCATCAACGTCGTCCCCGTCCCGGAACCCGGGACGGCAACGAAGAACCGTGTGCACCTCGATCTCGCCACCACCTCCGCGGCCCATCAGACGGAGCTGGTCGCGCGCCTCCAGGCTCTCGGTGCGACGCCCGCCCACGTGGGCCAGGGCGACGTTCCGTGGACGGTCCTCGCCGACCCCGAGGGCAACGAGTTCTGCGTGCTGGAGCCCCGGGAGACCTACCGGGACACCGGGCCGGTCGCCGCGGTGGTGGTCGACTGCGCGGATCCACGGGCCATGGCCCGGTTCTGGGACGCGGCGATCGACTGGACCCCGCACGAGGTGACCGACGATCACGCGGTGCTGCGCTCCGCCAAGGGTGTCGGCCCGTATCTCGAGTTCCTCCGCACGCCCGGCGGGAAGACCGTGCCGGACCGCGTCCATCTCGACCTGCTGCCCTACCCCGGCGACGACAAAGCCGCGGAGGTGTCCCGGCTGCGGGCCCTCGGCGCCACCGACCTCGACCTCGGCCAGGGCGACGTTCCGTGGACGTGCCTGGCCGACCCGGAGGGCCACGAGTTCTGCGTCCTCGCGACGTCCTGACGCGGAGCGGCGGGCGCCGCATCAACTCATCACGGCAGGCCGAAGAAGGCGGAGAAGCCGTCCCAGTAGAGCCCGCTGTAGCCCTCGGTCACCTCGGCGTAGCCACCTGCGTCCGCCAGTACCGGAGGCTCGTACACCTCGGCCTCTTCGGTCTCCGATTCGTCTCGCATGATGATCCTTTCTCCGACCGCTGCCACCGAATGACGTCCACCATGGAAGTCCCCCGTCCTCGTGAAGGAACGCCCTCTTGGCGGGGACGCGCCACCGGGGCTCCGAGGGGCAGGCTTTGCATAAAACTGCAAGGAAGCGTATAGTCATGCCATCGACGAGGAGGGTTCGATGGCAGTACGAGCAGCAGTGGCAGGCGCGAGCGGATACGCGGGCGGAGAGGTACTCCGTCTGCTCCTCGGCCACCCCCACGTCGAGATCGGCGCCCTGACCGGCCATTCCAACGCCGGGCAGACCTTCGGCACGCTACAGCCGCACCTGCTGCCGCTCGCCGACCGCGTCCTGGAGCCGACCACCCCCGAGGTGCTCGCCGGCCACGACGTCGTCTTCCTCGCCCTGCCGCACGGCCAGTCCGCCGCCGTGGCCGAGCAGCTCGGTGACGACGTCCTCGTCGTCGACATGGGCGCCGACTTCCGGCTGAAGGACGCCGCCGACTGGGAGAGGTTCTACGGCTCACCGCACGCCGGCACCTGGCCCTACGGCCTCCCCGAGCTGCCGGGTGCCCGCGCCGCGCTGGAGGGGTCCAAGCGCATCGCGGTCCCCGGCTGCTACCCCACCGCCGTGTCGCTCGCGCTCTTCCCCGCGTACGCCGCCGGCATCGCCGAGCCGGAGGCGGTGATCGTCGCCGCCACCGGCACCTCCGGCGCGGGCAAGGCGCTCAAGCCGCACCTGCTCGGCTCCGAGGTGATGGGCTCCATGAGCCCGTACGGCGTCGGCGGCGGCCACCGCCACACGCCCGAGATGATGCAGAACCTCGGCGCGGTGGCGGGGGAGAAGGTCACCGTCTCCTTCACGCCCACCCTCGCCCCCATGGCACGCGGCATCCTCGCCACGTGCAGCGCCAAGGCCAAGCCGGGCACCACGGCCGAGGACGTCCGGGCCGCCTACGTCAAGGCGTACGCCGACGAACCGTTCGTCCACCTCCTCCCCGAGGGCCAGTGGCCGGCGACGGCGTCCGTCTACGGTTCCAACGCCGTCCAGGTCCAGGTCGCGTACGACGCGGCGGCGGGTCGCGTCATCGCCATCAGCGCCATCGACAACCTCACCAAGGGCACCGCCGGCGGCGCGGTGCAGAGCATGAACATCGCCCTCGGGCTCCCCGAGGACACAGGTCTTTCCACGATCGGAGTCGCACCGTGAGTGTCACGGCAGCAAAGGGATTCACGGCCACGGGCATCGCCGCCGGGATCAAGGAGAACGGCAACCCGGACCTGGCCCTCGTGGTCAACACCGGGCCGCGCCGTGCCGCCGCGGGCGTCTTCACCTCCAACCGCGTCAAGGCCGCGCCCGTGCTGTGGTCCGAGCAGGTCCTGAAGGCGGGCGAGCTGACCGCCGTCGTCCTCAACTCGGGCGGCGCCAACGCCTGCACCGGCCCCCAGGGCTTCCAGGACACGCACGCCACCGCCGAGAAGGTGGCGGAGGTCCTGAACATCGGCGCGGGCGAGGTCGCCGTCGCGTCCACCGGCCTCATCGGCGTACTCCTGCCCATGGACAAGCTCCTGCCCGGCGTCGAGAAGGCCGCCAAGGAGCTGTCCGAGCACGGTGGTGAGAAGGCCGCCATCGCCATCAAGACCACCGACACCGTCCACAAGACGTCCGTGGTGACCAAGGACGGCTGGACCGTCGGCGGCATGGCCAAGGGCGCGGGCATGCTCGCCCCCGGCCTGGCCACCATGCTCGTCGTCCTCACCACCGACGCCGACGTCGACGCCCCGACGCTCGACAAGGCGCTGCGGGACGCCACCCGGGTCACCTTCGACCGGGTCGACTCCGACGGCTGCATGTCCACCAACGACACCGTTCTGCTCCTCGCCTCCGGCGCCTCCGGCCTCACCCCCGCGTACGGCGACTTCGCCGAAGCGGTGACGAAGGTCTGCGACGACCTCGGCCGGCAGCTCATCGGCGACGCCGAGGGCGCGTCCAAGGACATCCGCGTCGAGGTGGTCAACGCGGCGAGCGAGGACGACGCCGTCGAGGTCGGGCGCTCCATCGCCCGCAACAACCTCCTCAAGTGCGCCATCCACGGCGAGGACCCCAACTGGGGCCGTGTCCTGTCCGCCATCGGCACCACCAAGGCCGCCTTCGAGCCCGACCGGCTCAACGTCGCCATCAACGGCGTCTGGGTCTGCAAGAACGGCTCCGTCGGCGAGGACCGCGACCTCGTCGACATGCGGTACCGGGAAGTGACGATCACCGCCGACCTGGCGGCCGGCTCCGAGTCCGCCGTCATCTGGACCAACGACCTCACCGCCGACTACGTCCACGAGAACAGCGCGTACAGCTCATGAGCACGACACGCAAGCACACCGCCCTGCCCAAGGCGCAGATCCTCATCGAGGCGCTGCCCTGGCTGACGCGCCATCACGGCAAGACCGTCGTCATCAAGTTCGGCGGCAACGCCATGGTCGACGAGGAGCTGAAGGCCGCCTTCGCCCAGGACGTCGTCTTCCTCCGCCACGCCGGCCTCCGCCCGGTCGTCGTACACGGCGGCGGCCCGCAGATCAGCGCCCAGCTCGACAAACAGGGCCTGGTCAGCGAGTTCAAGGCGGGCCTCCGCGTCACCACGCCCGAGGCGATGGACATCGTACGGATGGTGCTCGCCGGACAGGTCCAGCGGGAGCTCGTCGGGCTGCTCAACCAGCACGGCCCGTTCGCCGTCGGCATGACCGGCGAGGACGCGCACACCATCACCGCCACCAAGCACCGGCCGCGCATCGAGGGCGAGCTCGTCGACATCGGCCGGGTCGGTGAGATCACCGAGATCGACACCGGTGCCATCGAGGCACTGCTGGACAACGGCCGCATCCCGGTCGTCTCCTCGATCGCCCGTTCCCAGGACGACGGACATGTCTACAACGTCAATGCTGATACGGCGGCTGCGGCACTCGCTGCGGCGCTGGGTGCCGAGACCCTGATGGTCCTGACCGACGTCGAGGGCCTCTACGAGGACTGGCCCAACAGCGACGAGGTCATCAGCCGGCTCACCGCGAGCGAGCTGGAGAAGTTGCTGCCCGAGCTCTCCAGCGGCATGGTCCCCAAGATGGAGGGCTGCCTGCACGCCGTACGCAACGGCGTCACCACCGCGCGCGTGATCGACGGGCGCGTGCAGCACTCCATCCTGCTGGAGATCTTCACCGACGAGGGCATCGGCACGATGGTCGTGCCGGACGGACAGGGGGACTCATGACCGGCAACGAGCACCTGACCCAGCGGTGGCAGGGCGCGCTGATGGACAACTACGGCACGCCCCGGATTCCTCTCGTACGCGGCGAGGGCGCCAGGGTCTGGGACGCCGACGGCGCCGAGTACCTGGACTTCGTCGGCGGCATCGCCGTCAACGCCCTGGGCCACGCGCACCCCGCCGTCGTCGAGGCGGTCTCGCGGCAGATCGGCTCCCTCGGCCACGTCTCCAACCTCTTCGTCGCCGAGCCGCCGGTCGCGCTCGCCGAGCGGCTTCTCCAGCTCCTCGGCCGCCCCGGCCGGGTCTTCTTCTGCAACTCCGGCGCCGAGGCCAACGAGGCCGCCTTCAAGATCGGCCGGCTGACCGGCCGGACCCACATGGTCGCGACGGCCGGCGGCTTCCACGGCCGCACCATGGGCTCCCTCGCGCTCACCGGCCAGCCCGGCAAGCAGGAGCCGTTCCTGCCGCTGCCCGGCGACGTCACGCACGTGCCGTACGGGGACGCCGAGGCGCTGCGGGACGCCGTGACCGAGCAGACCGCGTTCGTCATCATCGAGCCCATCCAGGGCGAGAACGGTGTCGTCGTCCCGCCGCCCGGCTACCTGAAGGCCGCCCGCGAGATCACCCGCGCCACCGGCACCCTGCTCGTCCTCGACGAGGTGCAGACCGGCATCGGCCGGTGCGGCCACTGGTTCGAGCACCAGGCGCACGGCGTCGACCCCGACATCGTCACCCTCGCCAAGGGCCTGGGCGGCGGCCTGCCCATCGGCGCGACCGTCGCCTTCGGGGCGGCGGCCGACCTGCTCAAGCCCGGCCACCACGGCACCACCTTCGGCGGCAACCCCGTCGCGTGCGCCGCCGGACTCGCCGTACTCGACACGCTCGCGGCCGACGGAGCCCTCGACAGGGTCAAGCGCCTCGGCGAGAAGCTCCGCGACGGAATCGAGGCCCTGGACCACCCGCTGGTCTCCCACGTCCGTGGCGCGGGCCTGCTGCTGGGTATCGTGCTCACCGAGCCCCTCGCGCCCCAGGTGCAGCAGGCGGCTCAGGACGCCGGCCTCCTGGTGAACGCGCCCGCCCCCGATGTCGTACGGCTCATGCCGCCGCTGATCATCGGCGACGACGACGTGGACGCCTTCCTCCGGGCCCTGCCCGGCGTCCTCGGCAGCGTGCACGGGGAAGGACGATCCGGAGAATGAGACGACGATGACCGACGCGCAGGACCTCGAGCACGGAGGGCCGTCCGTTCCGCAGACCCGCACCGCACGCCACCGCCGGATCGTGGACATCCTCAACCGGCAGCCGGTGCGTTCCCAGAGCCAGCTCGCGAAGCTCCTCGCCGACGACGGGCTGAGCGTCACCCAGGCGACGCTCTCCCGGGACCTCGACGAGCTGGGCGCGGTGAAGATCCGCAACACGGGCGGCGAGCTGATCTACGCGGTGCCCAGCGAGGGCGGTTTCCGCACCCCGCAGGCCCCGCTCGGCGAGTCGGCCAAGGAGGAGCGGATGCGGCGCCTCTCGGGCGAGCTGCTGATCTCCGCCGAGGCCTCCGCCAACCTGGTGGTGCTGCGCACACCGCCGGGCGCCGCCCAGTTCCTCGCCTCGGCCATCGACCAGGCCGAACTGCACGCCATCCTCGGCACCATCGCGGGTGACGACACGCTGCTGCTCATCTCCCGCGACCCGGCGGGCGGCCAGGCCCTCGCGGACCACCTGCTGCGGCTGGCGCAGAAGGAGCGGTAGGCCCAGGGGCGGGGGTCTCAGTACCGCACGATCGCCGTCGGGCCGCCCCCGCCGGTGCCGATGGCGATGTGCGGCCGCCGCCAGGGCTTCGCCCACGCCAGGATGCGCCGCATCGCACCCGCCGGCACGGCCACGCAACCGGCCGTCGGCCCACGCCCCCGCACGTGCAGGAAGATTCCCGCGCCGCGCCCGCGCACCGGGCGGTCGTAGTTGAAGCCGATCACCAGCGCGTGCGCGTACAACTGCCCGTACGTGATGAGGTGCTCGGCCTCCGCCGCCCGGCAGTCGGCGGGCAGGCCCTCCACCCAGCGGTTGTACGCGCGGGAGCGGTTGTCCTGGCACCACCAGGAGTCGCGCGTCACCCGGCGGTGGCGGAGGACCGTGCCCGCCGGGGCGGCATCGGTGCCGAAGGCGTACGGGAGGCGGTAGAGCCCCGTCGGTGTGGTGGACGTGCCCTGGCGCCGCCGGGCCCCTTCCACCAGGCCGTTCGCCCCGAACCGGGCCGGCGCCGACCCCACCCGCACCCACCGCCCGAGGCGCCGGTCCCACCACGTGACCGTCCCGGTGGTGGACCCGGCGCGCGGCGCCTCGGCCGTGATGAGCTGCGTACCGCCGCCCGTGTCGGCCATCCGCGCGGGCAGCGGTGCCCGGTCCACGGGCGTGAGCGTCAGGAGCAGGGCCGCGAGGGCGAGACCGAGGCGCATGCCCGGACCGTACGCGCCCAGCCCGCGCGCCGCCCCCCGGGCGCGGCCGAACAGGGGCCCGGACGACGCCTGGACGAGGGCCGGTCGACGCCCGGTCGGCGCCTAGAGGGCGTCCGTGCGCGGCGGCAGCGGCAGCGGGAGGGCCGGCAGCCCGTCCAGGCTCACCCCGACGTGGTCCTTCTTCGCGCAGTACGCCGCGAACTCCTCGTCCGTCTTGCGGGCGAAGTGCTCGGCGTGCTGGGTGCGCTCCTCGCGGTAGTCCATGAACGGCACGGCGAAGCCGCACGAGTCGCTCACCCGCAGCGCGCGGACCACGACGATGGCGCGGGCCGCCGGGCCGTCGGCGTCCTTGAAGTACGGGATGTACTCCGCCCAGCGCGGGTCGTCGCGGAACACCGCCTCGCCCTTCCCGTGCACCCGCAGCACCTTCGGCGGGCCGCTGAACGCACACCACATCAGGGTGATCCGGCCGTTGCCGTCCTCCCGGAGGTGGGCCACGGTCTCGGCGGTGCTGCCGCCGAAGTCGAGGTAGGCCAGGGTCAGTTCGTCGATGACGGCGAGCGTGCCCTTGCGGCCCTTGGGGGAGAGGTTGACGTGCCCGTCACCCGTCAGCGGGGCGGTGGCGGTGAAGAAGACCGGCTGCTGCTCGATGAAGTCCCGTATCCGGCCGTCGATGCGTTCATATCTTTTTCCCATGGGGGCGATTATGGTCGTCCGCCTGTCACGACCTGGCGCGTTCCGCCCGCCAGAGCCCGGTAATGGCCGCTGGTGTCGAGCAGTTCGTCATGGCTTCCGGTGGCGACGACGCGCCCCTTGTCCAGGACGACGATGAGGTCCGCCGCGCGGATGGTCGACAGCCGGTGGGCGATGACCAGCAGCGCGCACTCGCCGGCGGTCTCCCGGATCGACCGGCGCAGTGCCTCCTCGCTCGCCGCGTCCAGGTGCGCCGTCGGCTCGTCGAGCAGCAGAAGTCCGGGCCGGGCGAGGAGGGAGCGGGCGATCGCGATCCGCTGGCGTTCGCCGCCGGACAGCGACATGCCGTGCTCACCGGCGTCGGTGTCCAGGCCGCGCGGCAACCGGGACACCAACTCGGTGAGGTGGGCCAGTTCGACCACCCGCTCCAGCTCTTCCGGACCGGCGTCCGGGGCGGCGTAGGTGAGGTTCTCACGCAGCGTCCCGTACATCACCGGGGTGTGCTGCTCCACCAGCCCGATGCGGGCGCGGTGCTCGGCGCGGCCGATGGCCGAGATGTCCCGGCCGTCGAAGAGGATGCGGCCGCTGTCCGGCTCGTAGAAGCGCTCGATGAGCGCGAAGACGGTCGACTTGCCGACACCGGAGTGACCGACCAGCGCCACATGGGACTTCGGCGGCACCTGGAAGCTCACCCCGCGCAGGACGGGGCGGTGCGGCTCGTAGCCGAACCACACGTCGCGGAACTCCAGCACCGGTGTGCGCGGCGGCGCGGCGACCGGCCGGGGGGCGGGCCGGCGAACGGTGTCCTGCTCGGTGGGCATCGCCATCACTTCCGTGACCCGGCGGTAGGCGCCCACGCCCTGCTTCATGGTGCTGAAGGACTGGAAGAGCATGCCGATCGGTCCCACCAGGTAGATCATGTACAGCAGGAACGCGGCCAGATCGGCCAGCGAACCCTGCCGGTCGGCGACCCGCAGCCCACCGATGACCAGCACGACGATGAACGACCCCTTGACGGCCAGCTCGATCGCCGGAGTCACCACCGCGTCGAGCTTGGCCATCCGGATGCTGCCCGCGTACGCCGACCGGGCCCCGTCCCCGATGCGGCCCGTCTCGCGCTCCTCGGCGCGGCTGGCCCGGACGGTACGGATGGCGGCGAGCGCCCGTTCAAGGTCGGCGGTCATGGCGCCGGTCGCCCGCTGGGTGACCAGCGAGGCCGTCTCGATGCCCCGCAGTACCGAGCCCACCACCACCGAGGCGACCGCCACCATGGCCAGCACCACCAGGAACAGCAGCCAGTCGAGCCACAGCATCAGCGCCACGACACCCGCCAGCGCGATGGCGCCGGTCAGCGCGTCCGTGAAGCCCTCGGCGATGAGCAGCCGCAGTGTGGTGCTGTCGGTGCTGGTGCGGGATATCAGGTCGCCGATGCGGTGCCGGTCGTACACGGCTATCGGCAGCCGCAGCACATGTCTGACGAGGCGGAGCCGGATGCCCAGCACGATGCCCTCGCCGGTCCGGGCCACCACGTACTGGGCGAACCCCTGCACCAGTACCTGCGCCACGAAGAAGACGACCAGCAGCACGATGACGGGCCCGACCGGGTGCCCCGACGAGGTCGACTCGATCACCCTCTTCACCAGCAGGGGCTGGGCCAGGCTCAGTGCGGTGGCGCCCAGCGTCAGCAGCACGGCGAGACCGACCCACCGCCGGTGTCCGCGCAGCAGCCGCAGGACCTCCCTCGGGCCGGCCCCTCGCCGCTCACCAGCCGCTCGGGACTTCACGGGCTCGGACTTCACGGGCCGGTGCGGTCGTCCGGCACGGTCAGGAGCGGCCGGAAGTAGTCGGGCGGGTACTCCTCACCCACGGGCACCCCTTCCGCCTCCACCCAGGCGTGCGCCCCGAAGGGAGGCAGCCGCCGCGCGCCCACGCACCAGGTGGGCCACTGGCCGTGCAGGCGGCACAGCAGGGCCGTGGCCAGGGACCGGGGCAGGCACCCCTCCCTGCCCCCGCAGGCCAGGCTGACCGCGACGACGGCATCCCGGGCCGCCCGGGTCTCCTCCACGGTCGCCGGACGGGCGCCCCGGCGGAGCCGGTCCAGGACGGTGCGGATGCGGCGGGGGCGCTGGGTGGCCAGCAGCCGCGCGACGCCCACGACGAGCCGGACCAGGACCCGGCGCCGGAACGGCACCGAGCGCGGGCGGTGGAAAATGGCTTCCGGTGTACTCATCGGGCCTGCTTCTCATGGAGCTCACGGGCAAGGCCCGCCGCGCACAATTCACCGACCAGTTCCCGCACGTCCCGGTGCGCGCTCGCACCGTCCACCGCGTACTCCTCGGTGAGCGACCGCACGGCGTCGTCGTCGGTGCCGCCGTTCAGCAGGGTCCGCAGAATGACGGCCGCGCTGGGATTGAGGGTCCAATACCGGTCCTGGTCCTCATCGAGGAGCACGATTCCGTATTCCGTTTCGGCGGTGAATACACCGTCACGCAGTTTGAGCGTCATGAGCCGTCTCCCTCAACTGGGAATGGTGGCGGTTTCCTGTGCGCGCAGCCACATTTCGCACGCCACCGTCTGATACAGCGCGTCGAACGGCAGGCTCGGCGGCAGCGGCCGGGAGCACACCTCGCGCAGCCCGTCCGCGTCGATCAGGCCCAGCCGGGCCAGCCGGGAGTCCTCGCACAGGGCCAGCAGCTCGCCCCGGTGCTCCCGCAGCCCCACCTCGGCCTCGTGGGAACCCTCGTCCTTCGTGTGGCGGGTCAGGCTCTCGTCGGGAACGATCCCGCGCATCGCCTCGGCGATGAGCGGCTTGTACCGCCAAGGGGTGATCCTGTCCTGCGGCCGCACCGCCAGACCGGCTTCGATCACGCGGTCGTCGTAGTACGGGGCGGCGACGGCGAGCCCGAGGGGGGCGGACATCTGATCCAATTGCCGCACCATGCGGGACGAGCCGCCCATGGCCTCCAGCTCGACGTGCTGTCCGCGCGTCCTGGCCAGCGGCTCGGCGGCCCGGGCCGCGGTGCGGATCAGTTCCCGCACCGCCTCCACCGCGTCCGGCGTCGCCCACAGGGGCAAGCGCGGCGGTGTGCCCCAGCTCAGAGTGGGCGTCTCCAGCGGCGGCGGCGGGTCGGTGAGCCCGTCGCCGACCCGGGCGAGCCAGGCCCGGTAGGGGCTGTCGTCCCACAGTTGCCGCAGCGCCTCCCGGTACGGCCACGGGCGCTGGGCGGCGAAGCCGCGCACGCGCTGCCACGCGGTCCTGGGGTGCGTACGCAGCAGCGTGTGCAGGTGAGCCGGCGAGCCGGCGAGCAGCTCGTCGCCGCCGAAGCCGGTCAGGTGCAGACGTGAGCCGCGTGCCGTGGCCAGCCGGGGGATGACCAGCCAGCGGTCGCGCTGGGCGGCGACCGGACTCGGCTCGTCGAAGAGGTCGCCCCCCTCCCACAGACCCTCGTACACCGCCGGCACCATGTCCCCGGGCAGAACGTGGTGCTCGACCTCGCCCCGTCCGGCACGCCGCAGTCCGGCGACGGTACGGCGGGACCAGGCCGCGTCGTCGCCCATGGGGTCGAGGCCGTCGGCGGTGTACGCGACCACTCGCGCCCCGTCCCCCGCGGCCAGGGAGCACAGCGAGGTCGAGTCCAGCCCGCCCAGGTCGCAGCTCACCACGTCCCGGCTCCGTACGCGGGCCTCGACGGCGGCGGACAGCGCCTCCCGCAGCGCAGGGGCGCCTTCCGCCATCGGTACGACCGGCTCGGGAGGGGTCCACCAGCCGACGGTCCGTGGGCGGCCGTCGTGGTCGAGCACCAGGTAGTGAGCGGGCCTGAGGGCCGTCACGGGACGCCAGACCGGCTCGCCGGTCACCGGGTGCATCCCGAAGGTGCTGAGCAGGTGGACAGCGAGCCGCTGCTCGTCGACTTCCGCGTCCAGCAGCCCGGCCAGTACGTCGGCCCGGTCGGCGGCCACCGTGACGTCACCGATCCGGGCGTGGAACAGCCGGCGGAGGCCGGTGACGGTGCCCTGTACACGTACGCACCCGGCGACCGAGGCGGCCAGGTGCACGCTTCCGGTGAGGGACCCGGCCAACGCGTCGAGGCCGGCGACCGTGTCGGTCCGGCGGGCCGCCACGGCGAGGTGCTCAGCGGTGGACGCGTGCTGCCCGACGACCGCGATCTTCACTGGGCCCGCTTGGCCCACGGCCAGGGTGCCGGGGGACCAGTGGCCGAGCAGCCAGGGCCGCCCCGAGGGGTGGCTGATCTCCTGGATCTCCTGTACCGCGCGGCCGCGCAGCGCGCCGCCGACGGGGGCCGCCGCGGCGCAGTCCGGGAGGACGACGAACCAGTCGGCCATGAGAGTCCTTTCCTGGGCGCCCGGGGATCAAAAGACGGGGGCTGCGGGAGTCGGGACCGCAACCCGCCGTCATGGGTAAACGCTCACAAGCTGAACCGGGTGATGAGCTTCTTCTCAGGCCCCCTGTCGGTGCCCAGGCCGGTCCTGCGGAAGCTACCTGCTGCGGTAAGCGTCGGACGCTCGTAGGCGCGCATGTCGTACACCTCCTTCCGTGTCCCGGTTGAACTCTGGCCAGTTCAAGGAGTTCGTACGTGGCATTGAATTCATCAATGTCACTGCCCAGCTTAGACGTTGTTACCTGAATTGCAAGACGGTTTCCCATTCAATTGATTCGCCGATAACTCAACTGCTCGACAATTGAAGGCGGTTCTTTTTCTTATTCGGGTAACGGGTCGTCAAGGTTGAAGCGTCACCGATGTGGTTGCCGTGCGGTTCCGGGGGGTGCTCGGGGCGGCGGGGCCGCCCGGGGTGCGCGGGTGGTGCCGGGGTGGCGCCGGGTCCCGTCGGCCGCTCGACCCCCGCGTTGACAAAACATACGGCGGTCTGCATAGTTATACCTGTCAGTGAATGCACCGTAAGGAGAAACCCGTGACCGAGCGCGTCGTACTCGCCTACTCGGGCGGACTGGACACCTCCGTCGCCATCGGCTGGATCGCCGAGGAGACGGGTGCCGAGGTCATCGCCGTCGCCGTGGACGTCGGCCAGGGCGGCGAGGACCTGGACGTCATCCGCAAGCGCGCGCTCGCCTGCGGTGCGGTCGAGGCGGAGGTCGCGGACGCCAAGGACGAGTTCGCCGACGAGTACTGCCTCCCGGCGATCAAGGCCAACGCCCTGTACATGGACCGTTACCCGCTGGTCTCGGCGCTCTCCCGGCCCGCGATCGTCAAGCACCTGGTCGCCGCCGCCAAGAAGCACAACGCCTCGATCGTCGCCCACGGCTGCACCGGCAAGGGCAACGACCAGGTCCGCTTCGAGGCCGGTATCCAGGCCCTCGGTCCCGACCTGAAGTGCATCGCTCCGGTGCGTGACTACGCGATGACCCGTGACAAGGCCATCGCCTTCGCCGAGAAGGCGGAGCTGCCGATCGCGACCACCAAGAAGTCGCCGTACTCCATCGACCAGAACGTCTTCGGGCGGGCCGTGGAGACCGGCTTCCTGGAGGACATCTGGAACGCGCCGATCGAGGACATCTACGAGTACACCTCGAACCCGGCGACGCCCCGCGAGGCCGACGAGGTCGTCATCACCTTCAAGGAAGGCGTCCCGGTCGCCATCGACGGCAAGCCCGTGACCGTCCTCCAGGCGATCCAGCAGCTCAACGAGCGGGCCGGCGCCCAGGGCATCGGCCGGATCGACATGGTCGAGGACCGGCTCGTCGGCATCAAGTCGCGCGAGGTCTACGAGGCGCCCGGCGCCATCGCGCTGATCACCGCCCACCAGGAGCTGGAGAACGTCACCGTCGAGCGCGAGCTGGCCCGCTACAAGCGGCAGGTCGAGCAGCGCTGGGGCGAACTGGTCTACGACGGCCTGTGGTTCTCGCCGCTCAAGCGGGCCCTGGACGGCTTCATCAACGAGGCCAACCAGCACGTCTCCGGCGACATCCGGATGACCCTGCACGGCGGCCGCGCCGTCGTCACCGGCCGGAAGTCCGACGAGTCGCTGTACGACTTCAACCTGGCGACGTACGACTCGGGCGACACCTTCGACCAGTCCAAGGCGCAGGGCTTCATCGACATCTTCGCGCTGTCGTCGAAGATCGCCGCCAAGCGTGACCTGGCCTGACCCCGATTCGTTCGACAGCCGCCTCCTCACCCGCGGGGTGTGGAGGCGGCCGCACATCCCCACCCTCCCGAGGAGCAGAGTTGAGCAGCAACAACGGTGACGTCCGGCTCTGGGGCGGCCGTTTCGCCGACGGTCCCGCCGAGGCGCTGGCCCAACTGTCGGCGTCCGTGCACTTCGACTGGCGCCTCGCGCCGTACGACATCGCCGGCTCCCGCGCCCACGCGCGCGTGCTCCACAAGGCGGGGCTGCTGACCGAGGACGAGCTCACCCGCATGCTGGCGGGCCTCGACCAACTGGAGGCGGACGTCGCGGACGGCTCCTTCACCGGCACCATCGCCGACGAGGACGTCCACACCGCCCTGGAGCGCGGCCTGCTGGAGCGGCTCGGCCCCGACCTGGGCGGCAAGCTGCGGGCGGGCCGGTCCCGCAACGACCAGGTGGCCACGCTGTTCCGGATGTACCTGCGCGACCACGCCCGGATCATCGGCGGGCTCATCGCCGACCTCCAGGACGCGCTCGTGGGTCTGGCCGAGGCGCACCCGGACGTCGCCATGCCGGGCCGTACGCACCTCCAGCACGCCCAGCCGGTGCTCTTCGCCCACCACGTCCTCGCGCACGTGCAGTCCCTGTCCCGGGACGCCGAGCGGCTGCGCCAGTGGGACAAGCGGACGGCGGTCTCGCCGTACGGCTCCGGCGCCCTGGCCGGTTCGTCGCTCGGGCTCGACCCGGAGGCGGTCGCCCAGGACCTGGGCTTCGAGAACGGCAGCGCGGGCAACTCGATCGACGGCACGGCGTCGCGCGACTTCGTCGCCGAGTTCGCGTTCATCACCGCGATGATCGGCGTGAACCTCTCCCGGATCGCCGAGGAGGTCATCATCTGGAACACGAAGGAGTTCTCCTTCGTGACCCTGCACGACGCCTTCTCCACCGGTTCGTCGATCATGCCGCAGAAGAAGAACCCGGACATCGCCGAGCTCGCGCGCGGCAAGTCGGGCCGCCTGATCGGCAACCTCACGGGCCTGCTCGCCACCCTCAAGGCGCTCCCGCTCGCGTACAACCGCGACCTCCAGGAGGACAAGGAGCCGGTCTTCGACTCCTGCGACCAGCTCGAGGTCCTGCTGCCCGCCTTCACCGGCATGATGGCCACGCTCACCGTCAACCGGGAGCGGATGGAGGAGCTCGCCCCGGCCGGCTTCTCCCTCGCGACGGACATCGCGGAGTGGCTGGTCAAGCAGGGTGTGCCGTTCCGGGTGGCGCACGAGGTCGCGGGCGAGTGCGTCAAGGAGTGCGAGGCGCACGGCATCGAGCTGGACCAGCTCACCGACGAGCAGTTCGCCAAGATCTCCGAGCACCTCACCCCCGAGGTGCGGACGGTCCTCAACGTTCGCGGCGCCCTCGCCTCCCGTAACGGCCGGGGCGGCACCGCGCCCTCCGCCGTCGCCACCCAGCTCGCCGAGGTCAAGGCCGACCTGGTGATCCAGCACGCCTGGGCCACCGCGAAGAAGTAGCACCACGGCTCGCAGCGCCGCCGTCCGGTTCCGTCCGGGCGGCGGCGCTTTTTTCGCGTTGCGTTGAGCCACGAGCATCCCATGTGAGACATTCATGTCTCACATGGGTTATGGTTGTCTCATGACAGTCGATCGTGAGCAGGTGCTGCGCACCGCCGCCGCACTCCTCTCCCGCAAGGCGACCGCCACCATGGACGAGGTCGCCCGCGCCGCGGGCATCGGCCGCGCGACCCTCCACCGGCACTTCGCCGGGCGGGACGCGCTGGTCAGGGCCCTGGAGGCGCTGGGGATCCAGGAGTTCGAGGCGGCCATCGAGGCCGCCCGGCTCGACGACGGCACCGCCGAGGACGCGCTGCGCCGGCTCGTCGCCGGGCTGGAGCCAGTCGCCGGGCTGCTCGCGTTCCTCGTCACCGAGAACCAGCTCTTCGAGGGCGACCAGGTCAACGAGGGCTGGGCCCGCCTCGACGCCCGGGTCGCCGCGCTCTTCCGGCGCGGCCAGGAGCAGGGCGAGTTCCGGATCGACCTCACACCCGCCTGGCTCACCGAGGCGCTCTACGGCCTCATCGGCACCTGCGCCTGGGCCGTGCAGGACGGGCGCGTCGCCGCCAAGGACTTCCAGTACATGATCGCCGAGTTGCTGCTCGGCGGAGCACGCAGGAGCGTGGAGAGATGACCCGTACCGATCAGTTGGCCAAGGAGTCGGAGGTTCTGCGCCGCCCGGGCCGGTGGCTGGCACTCGCCGTACTGGTCCTGGCCGTCCTGCTGGTGGCGGTCGACGCCACCGTACTGGGACTGGCGACCCCGTTCCTTAGCGAGGACCTCAAGCCGACCGGCACCCAGCTCCTGTGGATAGGCGACGTCTACTCCTTCGTCATCGCCGGACTGCTCGTCTCCATGGGCAGCCTCGGCGACCGCATCGGCCGCAAGAAGCTGTTGCTGACCGGGGCCACCGCCTTCGGCGCCGTCTCCGTGCTCAACGCGTACGCCACCACGCCCGAGATGATGATCGTCGCCCGTGCGCTGCTCGGCGTCGCCGGCGCGACCCTCATGCCGTCCACGCTCGCGCTCATCCGCAACCTCTTCCACGACCCGCGCGAGCGCAGCCTCGCCATCGGCATCTGGGGCGCCATGGCGTCCGCCGGCGCGGCCGTCGGCCCCGTCGTCGGCGGGTTCCTGCTGGAGCACTACTGGTGGGGCTCGGTCTTCCTGATCAACCTGCCGGTGATGGTCGTCCTCGTCCTCGTCGGCGCGAAGTTCATCCCCGAGTCGAAGAACCCGGCGCCCGGCCCCTGGGACCTGCTCAGCGTCGCCCTCTCGCTCGTCGGCATGATCGGTGTCGTGTACGCGGTCAAGGAAGCCGCCGCGCACGGACTGCGCCTCGACATGAGCATCGCCGCCGTCATCGGGGTGGCCGCGCTGACCTGGTTCGTACGGCGCCAGCTCCGGCTGGAGGCACCGCTGCTCGACATGCGGCTGTTCCACCACCGGGGCTTCTCCGGCGCCGTGCTCGCCGACCTGCTGACCATCCTGGGCCTGTCCGGGCTCGTGTTCTTCCTCTCCCAGTTCCTCCAGTTGGTCCAAGGACGTCACCCCCTGGAGGCGGGCCTCGCCGAACTGCCCGCCGCCATCGGCGCGGTGACGGCCGGCCTGATCGCGGGTGTCGTCGCCCGGCGCTTCTCGGTGCGCTCCGTGGTGTCGGGCGGCCTCGCGGCCGTGGGCCTCGCGCTCGCCGTGCTGACCCTGCTCGACCGGTCCACCGGCTACCCGATGCTCGGCGCGTCCCTGCTGGTCGTCGGCATCGGCGCGGGCTTCGCGTTCACGGTGACCGCCGACGTGATCCTCTCCAGCGTCCCGCGCGAGCAGGCGGGCGCCGCGTCGGCGGTGTCCGAGACGGCGTACGAACTCGGCGCGGCGCTCGGCATCGCGCTCCTCGGCTCCATCGTGACCGGCGTCTACAGCGACTTCGCCACCCCGCACGGCGTCCCCGCGGCCACCTCCGCGGCGGCGCACGAATCGCTGGGCGGCGCGGTGGAGGCGTCCGCCGGCCTGCCGGACGCGACGGCCGGCGCGCTGGTCACCGCCGCGCAGGACGCCTTCGTCGAGGGGCTCCGCATCGCGGCCGGGGTCGGCGCGGCCGTCCTGCTGGCGACGGCGGTCGCGGCCTGGTTCCTGCTGCGGGGCCAGAAGCTGGAGGAGGGCGTGGAGCACCCGTAACGGCCCGGCGGCCGCAACGGGAACGGCGCCCCGGTACGGCACTCACGCCGTACCGGGGCGCCGCCCCATTTCACCGGCCCTTGCCTACGCAGCCTTCGCCTTCGTGGCGTACATGTCCACGTACTCCTGCCCGGACAGCCGCATCACCTCGGCCATCACCGAGTCCGTCACCGCCCGCAGCACGTACCGGTCGCGGTCCATGCCCTCGTAGCGGGAGAACTCCATCGGCTCACCGAAGCGCACCGTCACCCGGCCCGGCCGCGGCAGGCCCGCGCCGCCCGGCTGGAGCTTGTCCGTGCCGATCATGGCGAACGGCACCACCGGCGCGCCCGTCATCAGCGTGAGGCGCGCGATCCCGGTGCGGCCCCGGTAGAGGCGGCCGTCGGGGGAACGGGTGCCCTCCGGGTAGATGCCGAAGACGTTGCCGTCCTCCAGTACCCGGCGCCCCGTCATCAGCGCGGCCACGCCGCCGTTCGCACCGTCCCGGTCCACCGGGATCATGCCGACGCCCGTGAAGAACCACGCCATGAGCCGGCCCTTGAGGCCCTTGCCCGTGACGTACTCGTCCTTGCCGATGAAGAAGACCTGACGGTCGCACACGATCGGCAGGACGATGGAGTCGATGAACGTCAGGTGATTGCCCGCCAGGATGACCGGCCCGGTCCCGGGGATGTTCCCGGCGCCCTCCACCCGGGGGCGGAACATCAGGCGCATGACCGGGCCGAGCACTGCCTTGATGAGCGCGAAGCGGGACAACGAGTCCTCCGTCGAATTCAGCCGACCACGTACGTGACCAGTATGTGCAGGTGAGGACGATACTCGTGGGTCACCCGCGGGCGCACATCGGGTTCACCGAGTTGATACGCAGTGTTGACCCGTGTTTTCCACGAGTTCGTCCGGGGTCTCCCGTACGTAACGCGCCGCTGCCTACGATCGGGCCTCGCTCAGCAGTCGCTCAGCAGTCCGAAATACGCTCGTCGAAGGAGCCTCCATGACACAGGGTGCGCACAGCAGCCCCGCCCGCCGGACCGTGCTGGGAGCCGCGGCGGTCCTCGGCTCGGCCGCTCTCTCCGTGGGCGCGGGCGGCACCGCGGCGCAGGCGCACGGGCGCCCGTCCGGCTCGCACCCGCGCCTGCCCGTGCCGACGGTCATCGCCCACCGGGGCGCCAGCGGTTACCGGCCCGAGCACACCCTCGGCTCCTACCAGCTCGCCCTCGACATGGGCGCGGACGTCATCGAGCAGGACCTCGTCCCGACCAAGGACGGCCACCTGGTCTGCCGCCACGAGAACGACATCACCGGGACGACGGATGTCGCCGACCACCCCGAGTTCGCCTCCCGCAAGACCACCAAGACCGTCGACGGCACCAAGTTGACCGGATGGTTCACCGAGGACTTCACCCTCGCCGAGCTGAAGACGCTCCGCGCGAAGGAACGTATCCCCGGCACCCGCCAGGAGAACACCGTGTACGACGGGCGCTGGACCATACCCACCTTCGAGGAGGTGCTGCGCTGGGCCGACAAGGAGGGCCGCCGCCGGGGCCGCCCCGTCTGGCTGTACGTCGAGACCAAGCACCCCACCTACTTCCGGAAGCTCGGCCTCGCCCTGGAGGAGCCGCTGGCCAAGCTGCTGCGCCGGTACGGACGCCACGGCGCGGACTCGCCGACGTTCCTCCAGTCGTTCGAACCGACCAGCATGCAGCGGATGGCCAAGCTCGTCTCCACGCCCCGCGTCGTGCTGCTGTGGACGCCGGACGACCGGCCGTGGGACTTCCGCGAGGCGGGCGACCCGCGCACGGTCGCCGACCTCATCACGCCCGAGGGCCTGAAGTGGATCGCCTCCTACGCACAGGGCATCGGCCCCCTGCTCGACCTGGTCATCCCCAAGGACAAGGACGGCAAGCTCGGCAAGCCGACCACCCTGGTGCGTGACGCGCACGCCAAGGGCCTGGTCCTCCACCCGTACACGCTGCGCAACGAGAACACCTTCCTGCCGGCCGACTTCCGCCGGGGTACGGACCCGGCGGCGTACGGGGACGTCTTCGGCGCGTACCGGGCGTACTTCGCCACCGGCATCGACGGCATCTTCACCGACCAGCCGGACACCGGCCTGCTGGCCGCGGCGGACTTCCGCGCCGCCCGCTGACCCCGCCGGGGCGCGAGGCGAACCCCTCGCGCCCCGGCCGGCCGCGTCAGTCCGGCGTTCCGCGCGCCGCCCGGACGGGCGGTTTCGGGCGGCGGCGGCAACCGGGCAGCGGCTGTGCCGTGTCGTGGCCGGCATGACACCCCCCGAAACCCATCCCGCGACCCATCCCGGGACGCCCCCCGAAGCAGGCCCCGCAGCACCCTCCGAAACAGGCTCCGACCAGCCCCCCACCCTCCCCGAACAATTCCGCGGCCTCACCGCGCTGCTCGCCGCCGAGTGCGAGGCGGAGGCCGCGGCCGCCGGGGTCGAACCCGGCGACCTGCAACAAGCCGTCTGGCTCAGGCTCCTGGAGCGCCTCGACGGCGGCCCCGGCATGCCCCGGCGCCCCGCCGACTGGCTGCGCCGGGCCGTCCGGGCCGAAGCCCGCCGCGCCCGGCGCACCGTCGTGCGCGAACTGCCCTACACCGCCCACGAGCCCGTGTCGGACGCGGGGCCGGAGAGCGCCGCCCTCGTCGCCGAACGGCGCCGGGCGCTGCGTACCGCCGTCGCCCGCACGCCCGTCCACTGCCGGCGCCTGCTGACTGCGATGTTGTCGCCCGCCGACCCCACCTACCGCGAAATCGCAGGGGAGTTGGGTATCTCACAAGGCAGTTTGGGGCCAATGCGTTCCCGTTGCCTGGGATGCCTGCGCAGAATGCTCACGGCAGAGGTTGCCGTTCCTGAACATCGGGGAAAGGAGCGGTAGACCCACAGGGCGGATCAGGTGAGCCGGAGGCATGCATACATGGGCATGAGCGTGACCATCTCAGCGGCAAGCGCGCAGGACGCCGAACAGATCCTCAAGTTGCAGTACCTGTGCTACCAGAGCGAGGCCGAGCTCTACGGTGACTACAGCATCGAGCCCCTCACCCAGTCCCTCGACGACCTGAAGGCCGAAATCGAACGCGGCCACGCCCTCGTCGCCCGGCTCGGAGACGAGGTCATCGCCTCCGTACGCGGGGAGCTCGACGACACCGGCACCGCCAGGATCGGCAAGCTCATCGTCCATCCGCGGCTGCGCCGCCACGGCCTCGGCGGCCGCCTCCTGGACGCCATCGAGGAGTACTTCGCCACCGACCCGTCGCCCGCCGCCAAGCGCTTCCAGCTCTTCACCGGCCACCGCAGCGAGGGCAACCTGCGCCTCTACCGCAAGAAGGGGTACGAAACCGTCGCCACCCACGAAGTGGGCCCGCGCCTGACCATGGTCACGCTGGAGAAGGCCGCCTAGCCTTCCGCAGCCACAGGATCCCGGTCACCGGCAGCAGCACCGGGATGAAGACGTACCCGTATCCGTAGTCGGACCAGACCGTGGCGTCCGGGAACGCGCCGGGATCGGCCAGCGTCCACGTCCCCACGGTCATGACGCCCACCAGCTCGGCGGCGCAGCACACCAGCGCCGCCTTGCGGGCCGTCTCCCCGCCCCGTACCAGCGTGTACGTGATGAACACGTACACCACGGCCGCCAGCGCCGACAGCGTGTACGCCAGCGGCGCCCGGCCGAACTCGGTGGCGATCTGCAACGCCGACCGCGACACCGCGCCGACCGACATCACCCCGTACAGCCACACCAGCAGCATGCCGGGACCCTTGGCCAGACCGCGCCCCGCCATCTCAGGCCGTCCAGATGTCGTAGAGGCGCACTTCCAGCACCGCCAGCACCACCGCGCCCGCCGTGACGGTCGCCGAGCCCCAGCGGCTGCGTTCCGCCAGCGACAGGAAGCCCGCCGCCGGCACCGCGCACAGCGCGCCGATCAAGTACGCCAGGAAGATCGCCGTGCCCTCGTCGGCCTTCTCACCCCGGGCGAGCTGCACGACCCCGACCACGAGCTGGAGCAGCGCCAGCACGGACACCACGGCCATGCCGATGAAGTGCCAGTCCTTCGTCGGCTGGTCCCGGTACGCGGCGAAGCCGCACCAGGCGGCGAGGGCGAGCGCGGCCACGGAGACCGCGACCGTCAGGGCGTCAAGCATGCGCCCGAGACTATTACGGGCCAAAAGACCCGGTGCGACCGCCCCCGGCGGCGGAAACGTAGGCTCCATGACCATGAAGATCCACGCCGAAGCCCTCCTGTTCGACAACGACGGAACCCTCGTCTCCTCCCTGGAGTCCGTCCAGCGCTGCTGGAGCAGGTGGGCCGAGGAGTACGGCATCGCCGCCGACGACTTCGCCCGGGTCGAGCTGCACGGCCGCCCCGCCGTGGAGATCATCGCCGAGTTGCTGCCCGCCGGCCTGATACCCGAGGCCCTCGCCCGGATCGAGCGGCTGGAGGTCGAGGACGTACCCGGCGGCGTGGAACTGCTGCCCGGCACCAAGGCGCTCCTCGGCTCCCTTGCGGAGGTCCGCTGGGCCGTCGTCACCTCCGCGACCCGGCCGCTCGCCGAGGCCCGGCTGCGCGAGGCCGGCATCGACGCCCCGGTCGTCATCGCCGCCGAGGACATCACACGCGGCAAGCCCGACCCCGAGCCCTACCTGCTCGCCGCCACCAAGCTCGGCGTCGACCCGGCGCGCTGCGTGGTCTTCGAGGACGCCCCCGCCGGGCTGACGGCCGGCCGCGCCGCCGGTATGACGACCGTGGCCTTGGCCACAACGCACGACCGCTCCGAACTGGTCGCCGACGCGGTGGTCACCGACCTCTCCGAGGTGTCCGCGCAGGCCACGGCGGGTGGAGTGGAGATCACCACGGGGGCCCTGGCGTCCGCATGACGTACACCGGCAGTCCGCTATTCGGACAGCCGCCCGGGCCCCGACAAGGCGTCTGGTTTACTGACCCGCATGACCACGACGAGCTACCGCACCCTTGCGACCGAGGCGATGACGACGCCCGGTGCTCGTTGTATGTGTCGAATGTGCGCCTTCTGAGGGCCCCTGACCGAGCCTCGCGCCCCGAAGCGAGACCCGACAGCCATGCCGTGTCCGTACGCGACCGAAGCCGACGGACCGCGCCTGCCCCGCGCACGTGCCACCCCCGGCCACCCGCCGAACCAGCCGTGCCGCGCGTCGGAATGACGAATGCCCCGTGCCCGGCGGACACCGCGCCGTGCACTCGACAGTGACGGAAACCCCTGTGATCACCACTACGGGCCTGACCAAGGTCTACGAGTCGCGAGGCCGCCAGGTCACCGCTCTGGACGGCGTCGACCTGCATGTCCGCGAAGGCGAGGTCTTCGGCGTCATCGGACAGAGCGGCGCCGGCAAGTCCTCGCTCATCCGCTGCGTCAACCTCCTGGAGCGCCCCACCTCCGGCACCGTGACGGTCGACGGCGTCGACCTCACCGCGCTCGCCGGACGCGGCCGCCGCGCGGGCAAGGACCTGCGCCGGGCGCGCAGCCGCATCGGCATGGTCTTCCAGCACTTCAACCTGCTGTCCTCACGCACCGTCAAGGACAACGTCGAACTGCCCCTGGAGATCCTCGGCGTCCCCGGCACCGACCGCTCCCGCCGCGCCCTCGAACTGCTCGACCTCGTCGGCCTCGCCGACAAGGCCAAGGCGTACCCGGGCCAGCTCTCCGGCGGCCAGAAGCAGCGCGTCGGCATCGCCCGGGCGCTCGCCGGCAACCCCAAGGTGCTGCTCTCCGACGAGGCCACCAGCGCCCTGGACCCCGAGACCACCCGCTCCATCCTCCAACTGCTGCGCGACCTCAACCGGCAGCTCGGCCTGACCGTCCTGCTCATCACCCACGAGATGGACGTCGTCAAGCAGATCTGCGACTCCGCCGCCCTGATGAAGAAGGGCCGCGTCGTCGAGTCCGGCACCGTCGCCGAACTCCTCGCCACCCCCGGCTCCGAGCTGGCCCAGGAGCTCTTCCCGGTGACCGGCGAGGCCACCGGGCCCGACCGCACGGTCCTCGACGTCACGTTCCACGGCGAGTCCGCCACCCAGCCGGTGATCTCCCAGCTCTCCCGCACGTACAACGTCGACATCTCGATCCTCGGCGCCGCCATGGACACCGTCGGCGGCAAGCAGATCGGCCGCATGCGCATCGAACTGCCCGGCCGTTACGAGGAGAACGTCGTCCCCGTCGGGTTCCTGCGCGAGCAGGGCCTCCAGGTCGACGTCATCGACGCCACCGACGTCACCGGTGGCACCGAAGCCGGCAACGGCACCGAAGAGCTGCTGGTCAAGGAGATCGCGAAGTGACCTGGGAAGAGATGCGGCCCCTGCTGGAGCAGGGCACCATCGACACGCTCTACATGGTGCTGTGGTCCACCGTCGTCACCGTCATCGGCGGCCTGCCGCTGGGCGTCCTCCTCGTCCTGACCGACAAGGGCGGACTGCTCCAGAACCGGCCGGTGAACAAGGCCATCGGCGTGATCGTGAACATCGGCCGCTCGCTGCCGTTCATCATCCTGCTGGTCGCCCTGATCCCCGTCACCACCCTCGTGGTCGGCACCTTCATCGGCCCCACCGCGATGATCGTGCCGCTGTCCATCGGCGCCATCCCGTTCTTCGCGCGCCTGGTCGAGACCGCGATCCGCGAGGTCGACCACGGGCTCGTAGAAGCCGTCCAGTCCATGGGCGGCGGCATCCCGACGATCGTGTGGAAGGTGCTGCTCCCGCAGGCCCTGCCGTCCCTGATCGCCGCCCTCACCACCACCGTGATCACGCTGATCAGCTACTCGGCACTGGCCGGCGCCGTCGGCGGCGAGGGGCTCGGCTCCAAGGTCATCACCTACGGCTACCAGCGCTTCGAGACCGGCTTCATGCTCATCACCGTCGTGCTGCTGATCGTCATCGTCACGGTCATCCAGCTCATCGGCGACCTGGCCGTACGCCTGCTCGCCCGCCGGGGCCGCACCGCGTCCTGACCTCCCCCTGACTTCCCCCGAAGAACAGCCCGCACTCCTTGTCCGGGCGTTGTCCGCACCACCAGAAAGAGGCACTTTTCGTGCGTAAGAACATCAAGCTCACCGGCGCCTTCGCCACCATCACCGCGCTCGCCCTCGGCCTGACCGCCTGCGGCACGGCCTCCGACCCGTCCTCGAAGTCCGAGGGCGGCAAGGCCGACGCGTCCGCGCCGCTCGTCGTCGCCGCGTCCCCGACGCCGCACGCCGACATCCTCACCTACGTCAAGGACAACCTGGCCGAGAAGGCCGGCCTGAAGCTGGAGGTGAAGGAGTTCACGGACTACGTCCTGCCGAACACCGCCACCCAGAGCGGCCAGGTCGACGCCAACTACTTCCAGCACAAGCCGTACCTGGACGACTTCAACAAGAAGAACAACACCACCATCGTCCCGGTCGTCAACGTCCACCTGGAGCCCCTCGGCCTCTACTCCAAGAAGCTGAAGTCCCTGAAGGACCTCAAGGCCGGCCAGACCGTCGCCGTCCCCAACGACACCACCAACGGCGGCCGCGCGCTCAAGCTGCTCGCCGACAACGGCGTCATCACCCTCAAGGACGGCGTCGGCGCCAACGGCAAACTGTCCGACATCAAGGACAAGAAGGGCCTGGAGTTCAAGGAGCTGGAGGCCGCCACCGTGCCCCGAGCCCTGAACGACGTCGACGCCGCCGTCATCAACGGCAACTACGCCATCGAGGCCAAGCTCAGCCCCGCCAAGGACGCCCTCGCCCTGGAGAAGGCCGAAGGCAACCCGTACGCCAACTTCCTCGCCGTGAAGAAGGGCAACGAGAAGGACGCGCGCGTGCAGAAGCTCGCCAAGCTCCTCAACTCGCCCGAGGTGAAGAAGTACATCGAGGACACCTACAAGGACGGCTCCATCGTCCCCGCCTTCGGCGCGGTGAAGTAACCGCGGCGAAGTAAGCAGCCTCCTCAAGGGCCAGGCCCCGCGCACCCCGTCCGGTGCGCGGGGCCTCTCGCGTATCGACGTATCCGTACCGACCCGGCCATGCACACCGGCGACTGCATGCTGCATGCTGTGCGTTCACGGCCTTTACGGACGGTCCCCGGCATGGAGCTGCGCATGACTACCACCTTTCCGGACATCTCCATCAGCACGGAACGGTTGGTGCTGCGCCCCTACGAGGAGTCGGACATCCCCGCGCACACCGAGATGATGAACGACGAGATGGTCGTCGCCTGGACCTCCGTACCGCACCCGTACACCACCGCCGACGCCGAGGAGTGGGTGCGCAGGATCGCTCCTTCGGAGCGCACCGAGGGGCGCGGCGTCGTCCTCGCCGTCACCGAGTTCCTCACCCAGCGACTCGTCGGCACCATCCACCTCCGCAACACCAACTGGCGCACCCGCGCCACCGAAGTCGCCTACGTCACCGCCCCCTGGGCCCGCGGCGAGGGATACGCCACCGAATCCGTCCTCGCCGTCGCTCAATGGCTCTTCCGCGACCAGCGCTTCGAACGCCTCGAACTGCGCACCGCCGCCGACAACACCGCCTCCCAGCAGGTCGCCCAGAAGATCGGCTGTATCAGCGAAGGCGTGCTGCGCAACGCCTGGATAGCGCGCACCCAGACGGAGGACGGCGGCTGGACCGACATCCGGACCGACCTGATCGTGTGGAGCCTGCTCCCCGAGGACCTCGAAGGCGCCGCCGACCAGTTCACCGACGCCGGATACTCCTCGTTCACCGACTGGAACTGACACCCGGTACGCTCACGAGCACTCCACCCCGACCTGCACCAACACTCCAGGAGACAGACGAAGATGGCCGACCGGGTCACGGTGATCGGCTGGGACGGCTCGCCCCTCACCGCGGCCGCCAGGTCCGCCCTCTCGGCCGCCACCCTGGTGGCCGGAGCCGGCCACCACCTGGCGCTCCCGGAAATCCCGCCCGCCGCCGAACGCATCCGCCTCGGCAGCGTCGACCTCGCCGCCCGCCGCATCGCCGCCCACCGCGGCACCGCCGTCGTCCTCGCCGACGGCGACCCCGGCTTCTTCGGCGTCGTCCGCACCCTGCGCGCACCCCAGCACGGCCTGGAGGTCGAAGTGGTGCCCGCCGTCTCCTCCGTCGCCGCCGCCTTCGCCCGCGCCGGAATGCCCTGGGACGACGCCCAGATCGTCGTCGCCCACAGCCGTACGCTGCGCCGCGCCGTCAACGTGTGCCGGGCCCACCCGAAGGTCGCCGTGCTCACCTCCCCGGGCGCCGGACCCGCCGAACTCGCCCTCCTCCTCGACGGTGTCCACCGCACCTTCGTCATCTGCGAGGAACTCGGCACCGAGCGCGAGCAGGTCACCGTCCTCACCTCCGACAAGGCCGCCGACCACACCTGGCGGGACCCCAACGTCGTCATCGTCATCGGCGGGTCCGCGACGGCGGCGCAGGGCGGGGGCTGGCTGATGGGCCGCGACCCCGGAGCGGTACGCGGCTGGGGGCTGCCCGCGCACGCGTACGGCGGCGACCTCCGCACCGGCGAGTCGGCCGAGCTCCGCGCCGCCCAGCTCGCCCGCCTCGGCCCGCGCACCGGCGACCTCGTCTGGGACATCGGCTGTGGCGCCGGGGCGCTGGCCGTGGAGGCCGCGCGGTTCGGCGCGGCCGTGATCGCCGTCGACGAGGACCCGGCCGCGTGCGCCCGCACCGAGGCCGCCGCGCGCCACTTCGGCGTCCAGGTCCAGACCGTGGCGGGCCGCGCGCCGCACGTGCTGGAGCGGCTGCCGGAGCCCGACGTCGTACGCGTCGGGGGCGGGGGAGTGGCCGTCGTCGCCGCCTGCGCGGACCGCCGCCCCGAGCGGATCGTCGCGCACGCCACCACCCGGGACGAGGCGGAGGCCATCGGCGCGGCGCTCACGGACGGCGGGTACACGGTCGAGTGCGCGCTCCTCCAGTCCGTCGAACTCGACCCCGGCGCCTGGACGGAACGCGACCGCTCGGTCGTCTTCCTGCTGTCCGGACACAGGTCGGCGCCCTCCCCGTGACCATGTCACTACGGGACGGAAGGTAGGCTGGCCGATCGTTGTACCGCAGCCGGGCGTTCGGCGGTTTCTTCGCCAATGTCCGGAAAAAGGGACCCCTTTGAGGGGTGAGATGTGGTACAGCGCTACCGGGGGGTTGCGCAACGTGGCGCAGTCCACAGCCGACGGTGGCGGATCACGCTGCCACGGCGGCCGAAGGCCGCGACAATACGTGATGTCCGCGTGCCGTTCGTGCCGCGCGGCGCGCACGCTCGTTCTTGTTGGCGGGCGACGGTCTGAAGGAGCACAACCGATGGGCGAGGGGTACGCATGACTGACACCGGCCAGGTCCCGGGCGAGGGGCAGCCGGAGAGCGCGGGCATGGTGGAGCAGCCGGGCATCCCCGCTCCGGGTGCGTACACCTTCCTCGACCCCTCCGAGAACGCTGCCGAGGACGACGACCTGCTGCTGATGCCGGGGTCGCAGGGAGCCTGGAGCGAGCCGCACGCCGGCGTCGCCCCGGCCCCCGCGCCGATGGCGATGCCCCCGACGGCCTCCGCACCGGTGGACCCGGTCGGCGCGGCGATCGTCGCCGAGCAGCAGGCGCAGCAGGCCGCCCAGCAGGCACAGCAGGCCCAGCCCGTGTACGAGCCGGTCGTGCAGCCCCAGCCGGTCGTGCACGAGCAGGCCGTGCCGGCCGCGCAGGAGCAGGCCGTGCAGGAGCAGGCCGCTCCCGTGTACGAGCAGTCCGCCGTCCACGAGGTGGCCGCGCACGAGGCCGGCGTCCACGAGGCCGGAGCGCACGAGGCCGGTGGCCGTGACTCCGGATCGGTCGACCTGACCGGCGTACGGATGCCGGAACCGGCCACCGCGCCGGTGCCCGAGCAGCCCGTGCACGCCCAGGCCCAGGCCCCGGCATCCGTCCCGGCCCCGGCACGGCGCCCGCTCCACATGGGCCCCCCGGTGCCCGACGCCTCGGCCGGGGTCGTCCGCTCGCTCGCCGACCGCGGGCCCGCCAACCCCGGTCCGGCGACCTCGGGTCCGGCGCCTTCGGGTCCGGCGACCTCCGGCGGCCTGGAGTACCTGGACGTGCCGCGCGAGGAGCCGGCGTCCGCGCTGCCCGGCCCCCAGCTCGGCGAGCTCCCGCCGCAGAGCCCGGAGCCGTGGTCACAGCAGCCACAGCCGCCCCAGATGCCGCAGCCTGTCGCAGCAGAAACGGTCGTTCCGGAACCGGCGCCCGCGCCCGCCGCGCAGTTCGTCCCGGTCGAGGGCTCCGTCCCGACCACCCCGCACCTCGCCCCCACGCCGCCCGCACCGGATCCCGCTCCCGAACCGGTCACCGAACCGGCCCCGGAACCGGTCGCCGTCGCCCCGGAGCCCGCCCCGGAGGCCGCCGTGACCGTCCCGGCCCCCCGCGACGGCGGCTCCCCGGCCCCGGCGGAGCAGGCCCCGGAGCCCGCCGCCCAGCCCGTCGAGGCCCAGCCCGTCGAGGCCCAGGCCGAGCCGGTGGCCCCCGAGCCGGTGACCGAGCAGCCGGTGCCCGCCGAGCCCGTGGCCGCCGAGCCGGTTCCCGCCGAGCCCGTGCCCGCCGAGGCCACCGCCCCCGAGCAGCCGGTGGCCGAACAGCCCGTGCCCGCCGAACAGCCGGTTCCCGCCGAACCCGTTGTTGCCGCGCCGGTGGCCGCCGAGCAGCCCGTGGTCGCCGAGCAGCCCGTGCCCGCCGAGCCCGTCGCCGCGCCCGAGCAGGCCGAGCCCGAGCAGCCCGCACCCGCGCCCGAGCAGCCGGTCCAGGCCGAGCCCGTACCCGTGCCCGCGCAGCCCACGGCGCCCGAGGAGCCGGTGGCCGACCAGCCGGTGGCCGAGGAGCCGGTGGCTGCCGAGTCCGAGCCCGCGCCCGTGCCCGTCGCGGAGCAGCAGCAGCCCGAGATCCTGGAGGCGGACGCCACCGAGCAGCCCGCCGCCACGGACGACGCCACCGAGGCGGCCGCCCCGGAGCCCGGCGCCCCGGCCCCCGCCTACGACGACGTCGAGCGCGAGGCCGTGCTCCGCGTCATGCGCGAGCGCCGTGACATCCGTAACGGCTTCCGCAGCGACCCGATCCCGCACGAGGTCCTCCTCCGCGTCCTGGAAGCTGCCCACACGGCACCGTCCGTCGGCCACTCGCAGCCCTGGGACTTCGTCGTCATCCGTTCCGCCGAGACCCGGCGCACGATGCACGAACTCGCCCAGCGCCAGCGCGAGGCGTACGCCAAGTCGCTGCCCAAGGGCCGGGCCAAGCAGTTCAAGGAACTGAAGATCGAGGCGATCCTCGACACCCCGGTCAACATCGTCGTCACCGCCGACCCCACGCGCGGCGGCCGGCACACCCTGGGCCGCCACACCCAGCCGCAGATGGCGCCGTACTCCTCCGCGCTCGCCGTCGAGAACCTGTGGCTCGCCGCCCGCGCCGAGGGCCTCGGCGTCGGCTGGGTCAGCTTCTTCGACGAGCGTGAGATGGTCCGCGCCCTCGGTCTGCCCGAGCACCTCGAAGTCGTCGCGTACCTGTGCGTGGGTTACGTCGACGAGTTCCCGGAGGAGCCCGAGCTGATGCAGGCGGGCTGGTCCAAGCGCCGCCCGCTGTCCTGGGTCGTCCACGAGGAGACGTACGGCCGCCGTGCCCTGCCCGGCGAGGAGCCGCACGACCTGCTCCAGGAGACGGTCTCCAACATCCGCCCGCTCGACGCGAAGGCGCTCGGCGAGGCGTGGGAGCGGCAGAAGCGCATGACGAAGCCCGCCGGGGCGCTCGGCATGCTGGAGATCATCTCCGCCCAGCTCTCCGGTCTGTCCCGGATGTGTCCGCCGCCGATCCCGGAGCCCGCCGCCGTGGCGATCTTCGCGGGTGACCACGGCGTCCACGCCCAGGGCGTCACCGCCTGGCCGCAGGAGGTGACGGCCCAGATGGTCGCCAACTTCCTGGGCGGCGGCGCGGTCTGCAACGCGTTCGCCAACCAGGTCGGCGCCGAGGTCTGCGTCATCGACGTGGGCGTCGCCGGCGACCTGCCCGCCACGCCCGGCCTCCTGCCGCGCAAGGTACGCCCCGGCACCGCCGACTTCACCACCGGCCCCGCGCTCAGCCACGAGGAGGTCCTCGCCGCGATCGAGGTGGGCATCGAGACCGCCCGCGACCTGGTCGCCGCGGGCAACAAGGCGCTGCTCACCGGCGAGATGGGCATCGCGAACACCACCGTGTCCGCCGCGCTGATCTCCGTCTACACGGACGTCGACCCGGCGGAGGTCACCGGCCGGGGCACGGGCATCAACGACGAGATGCACGCCCGCAAGGTGGACGTCGTCCGGCGCGGGCTGGACCTCCACCAGCCGGACCCGGCCGACCCCATCGGCGTCCTCGCGGCCGTCGGCGGCCTGGAGCACGCGGCGCTCGTCGGCTTCATCCTGGGCGGCGCGTCGCTGCGTACGCCGGTCGTCCTCGACGGCGTCAGCGCGGGTGCCGCGGCCCTCGTGGCCCGCGCCATCGCGCCCGAGTCCCTGGCGGCCTGCATCGCCGGCCACCGCAGCGCCGAACCCGGCCACGTCGCCGCCCTCAACAAGCTGGGCCTCCGCCCCCTGGTCGACCTCGACCTCCGCCTCGGTGAGGGCACCGGCGCCCTGCTCGCCCTCCCGGTCATCCAGAGCGCCGCCCGCGCCATGCACGAGGTGGCCACGTTCGACTCGGCGGGCGTCACGGAGAAGTAGCCCCCGGCGGTGGTGCCCGCGTCGCGCGATGCGGGCCCGCCGTGCGGTGGGGCCCGTGCCGGTGCGCGGCGGCGCGCGAGTTGCCCAAGCGGCGGGAGCCGCCCGTGCGGGGCGCGGCCCGTGCCGCCGGCGCGGCGCGAAGCTGCCGCGGCCCGGGGTGCGGGGGCGTCAGCCCCCCCCGCAACCCCTCCGCACCGCGCCCCCGACGCACCGCACCGTAAGGTGGTCGCAAGCGCCCCACCGCCGCTCCACCCCCCGCCCCACCAGCCGCTTCACCGTCGCAGCGGCCCCGCACACCGCACCACCGCCTCGCCGAGGAGCCGCACCGCCATGGCCGAGTACGCCGAGCACCCCGCCTACCCCGTCGGACTGCGCCTGACCGGGCGCCGCGTCGTCGTCATCGGCGGCGGACAGGTCGCCCAGCGCCGCCTCCCCGCGCTCATCGCGGCCGGCGCCGACATCACCCTGGTCTCCCCGTCCGCGACGCCGTCCGTCGAGGCCATGGCGGAGGCGGGCGAGATCACCTGGGTCAGGCGCCGGTACGAGGACGGGGACCTGGCCGATGCCTGGTACGCCCTGATCGCGTCCACCGACCCCGAGGCCAACGCCCGCGCCTCCGCCGAGGCCGAGCGCCACCGCGTCTGGTGCGTACGCTCCGACGACGCCGAGGCGGCCACCGCCTGGACCCCGGCGACCGGCCGCAGCGAGGGTGTCACGGTCGCCGTGCTGACCGGCCACGACCCGCGCCGTTCCGCCGCCGTGCGGGACGCGATCGTCGAGGGGCTGCGCGACGGCTCCATCGCGGCGCCGCACCACCGCACCCGTACCCCCTTCGTCGCCCTGGTCGGCGGCGGCCCCGGCGACCCGGACCTGATCACCGTGCGCGGCCGTCGGCTGCTCGCCGAGGCGGACGTGGTCATCGCGGACCGCCTCGGCCCCCGCGACCTGCTCGACGAACTGCCGCCGCACGTCGAGGTGATCGACGCGGCGAAGATCCCGTACGGCCGGTTCATGGCGCAGGAGGCCATCAACAACGCCCTCATCGAGCACGCCAAGGCCGGCAAGTCCGTGGTCCGCCTCAAGGGCGGCGACCCGTTCGTGTTCGGCCGGGGCATGGAGGAGGCCCAGGCGCTGGCCGAGGCGGGCATCGCCTGCACGGTCGTGCCCGGCATCTCCAGCTCGATCAGCGTCCCGGGCGCGGCCGGCATCCCGGTCACCCACCGGGGCGTGGCGCACGAGTTCACGGTGGTCAGCGGCCACGTCGCCCCCGACGACCCGCGCTCGCTCGTCGACTGGGCGTCGCTCGCCAAACTGACCGGCACCCTCGTCATCCTCATGGGCGTCGACAAGATCGGGGCGATCGCCGAGGCGCTGGTGGCCCACGGCAAGGCCCCCGACACGCCCCTCGCACTGATCCAGGAGGGCACGACGGCCTCCCAGCGGCGCGTGGACGCGACGCTCGCCACCGTGGCCGAGCGGGTCAGGGCGGAGGACGTGCGCCCGCCCGCCGTGATCGTCATCGGCCCGGTCGTCGCCGAGGGCCCGCACAAGAGCACCGACTGACACCGTTGGCACCCCACACCGGACAAGGCAGTATCACCCTGTGGCCGATCTCATCACCATCGACGACCCCGACGACCCGCGCCTGCGCGACTACACGGGCCTGACCGACGTCGAACTGCGCCGCAAGCGCGAACCCGCCGAGGGCCTGTTCATCGCCGAGGGCGAGAAGGTCATCCGCCGCGCCAGGCAGGCCGGGTACGAGATGCGCTCGATGCTGCTGTCGGCCAAGTGGGTCGACGTCATGCGCGACGTCATCGACGAGGTCCCGGCGCCCGTGTACGCGGTGACGCCGGACCTCGCCGAACGCGTCACCGGCTACCACGTCCACCGCGGCGCGCTCGCCTCCATGCAGCGCAAGCCGCTGCCCACGGCGGACGAACTGCTCACCGACGCCCGCCGGGTGGTCGTCATGGAGGGCGTGAACGACCACACCAACATCGGTGCCATCTTCCGCAGCGCCGCCGCCCTCGGCATGGACGCGGTCCTGCTGTCCCCGGACTGCGCGGACCCGCTCTACCGCCGGTCGGTGAAGGTCTCGATGGGCGCCGTCTTCTCCGTCCCGTACGCCCGCCTCGAAACCTGGCCCCGGGGCCTGGAGGCGGTACGGGAGGCGGGCTTCAAACTGCTCGCGCTGACGCCAGACGAGAAGGCCACCAGCATCGACGCGGCGGCCCCGCACCGCCTGGAGCGGGTCGCCCTGATGCTGGGCGCGGAGGGGGAGGGACTGTCCGCCAAGGCGCTGATGGCGGCCGACGAGTGGGTGCGCATCCCGATGGCGCACGGCGTCGACTCGCTCAACGTGGGCGCGGCGGCCGCCGTCGCGTTCTACGCGGTGGCCACCGGGCGCCCCGAGTCCTGACCGGCCGCTATCCCTGAAGGCCCTGCGCGGCCGCGATGCCCAGCAGCACGATCAGCGTCACGACCACGAAGACGAAGATCCGCTGGCGCAGCAGCCGGGGGTTCGCCGGCCGGCGCGCGCCGCCCGCCCCTGTACGCACACCCGCGCCGGTGCCGGGCCGGGACGCCGTACGGCCGCCGCCACCCGTCCGCGACGGCGGGCGTGACGGATTGCGCGGCGACGAGGTGCGCGGAGCCTGCGCGCCACGCGCCCCGGGGGCGGGGGTGCGCCCCTGGGTGGTGCGTTCCGTGTAGCGCTCGGTCAGCCGTCCCGTGGGGCGGTCGTCCAGGGGCCTGGCGGCCGGACGCGGCGCCGGCGGCCGGCCGTCGGACAGCCCCTGCGCCTCCCGCGCGGCGATCTCCTTGAGCCGCATGGACAGTTGCAGCGTGCTGGGACGTTCCTCCGGGTCCTTGGCGAGACAGGCCCGTACGAGCGGGGCGAGCGCGTCCGGTACGCCGTGGAGCTGCGGCTCCTCGTGCACCACCCGGTAGAGCATGACCTCGGAACTGCCGTGCCCGAACGGCGAGTCCGCCATGGCCGCGTACGCCAGCGTCGCGCCCAGCGCGAACACGTCCGTCGCCGGGGTCACCGCCGCGCCCCGCACCTGCTCGGGCGCGAGGAAGCCGGGCGAGCCCACCGCCGTACCCACGTGGGTGAGCGTGGACGCGCCGGTCGCCCAGGCGATGCCGAAGTCGATGATCCGCGGGCCCTTGGGGGACAGGAGGATGTTCGACGGCTTCAGGTCCCGGTGGACCACCCCGGCCTCGTGGACGGCCACCAGGCCCTCGGAGAGCGCGGCGCCGATGGCGGCCACGTCGGCCGCCGACAGGGGGCCCTCCTCGGCGACCTTGTCGTGCAGCGACGGCCCGGGTACGTACTGGGTGGCGAACCAGGGCCGGTCCGCCTCCAGGTCGGCCGCGACCAGCCGTGCCGTGCACCCGCCGCGGATCCGCCGCGCGGCGGACACCTCGCGCGCGAAGCGCGACCTGAACTCCTGGTCCTCGGCGAGATCCGGCCGGATCACCTTCAGGGCCACCCGCTGCCCGCGCCGGTCGGACCCGAGGTACACGACCCCCATCCCGCCCGCGCCGAGCCGCCGGTGAAGCCTGAATGAGCCGACGACACGCGGATCCTCGCGCCGGAGCCGCATCATCGCCATGTCCGTCCCCTACCTACGGTGGGGAGGCCCCACCCCGCTACACCGGTGTCCGTTTGACGTGGCACAGCTTACGTACCCACGCCCCGACGCGCTCATAGGCCGCGCCCTCGCGGGCCGATCGATTGTCAGTGCCGGTCGGCCCTCGCGACCGGCTCGCTGCCCCAATCTCCCCTCGCTGAAGGGGGATTGATCCTCCGCCGGGTGCGGCGGTACGGGGAGACGCGGTGGACGTGAGGGACGTCACCCACCCCGTCACGCGCCCCGCAGGGCCCTAAAGCCCCTCCGGGAAGACCCTCACACCCGGTGCCGAGTCTCCACCCAGGGGAGTACGCCATCCGGTGCCGGCTCATCCTCGCGGAGGCCCGCCAATGGGTACGCGGGCATGACGACCGGGGGCCGCCGCTTCCCTAATGTTGAGGTCAAGCGGCGGGTGCAGCACTCGTCCCCCGAGGTCAGACACCCGCCGCTGCTGGACATGAGAGGAGAGGAGCCATGGCGGACACGGCAACGCGGACGATGATCCGCACGCAGGGTCGCACGTCGGGACGTCGTCACCCACTGGTGGCCACGGCCATGGTTCTCCCTCTGGCCGCGCTCCTGGTGGTCGTCTTCGGCGGCTGGGAAGCAGTGGTCACACAGGCGTCGTCCGTGGGCGTGATGCTGGGGCGCTGAGCGGCGCCCCAGGCCCGGGAGAGCGGCCCGGGTCGGGGACATCCGGCCAACAACCCCGTGGGGACGGGGGTGCGGCGGACGGCAAGCGGTGGCCGGCGGCTGGGGAGCCGCCGGCCACCGCTTTGTCTTCTTGGCGGCCGCTCGGGGCGCCGCGCCGGCCACTGCCGGTGGGTGGGGGCGTGGCCCCTCCGGGCTCACCTCCTCGAGGCCGGCGGCCTCGGGCGCCAGTAAAGGAAGCCCGCCCTTCGCCCCCGCAGCCGATCGGCGGCGGGAAGCGGTGACGAAGCCGCTTGGGCACCCCGCCGACGGCGAGGAAGTGAGCCCGGAGGGGCCCCGACCCTGGCCCACTACCCGCGCCATCACCGGAGGTCGGCGCGGACCCGTAGGGTCGGGGCGTGCAGCAGGAGATCGAACCACTCGTGCGGGAGCTCGGCGCCGTCGCCCGGCGCGCCGCGCACGCCGACGTGCCGTGCCGGGCGTGCGGCGACACCGGCACCGTTCTGGCCCACCGCCCCGACGGCACCGTCGTCCGCCACGGTGGAGCCGTCGCCAAGGCGCACGCCCCGGACACCGAGGCCGCCGCCCACCGCGCCCGGCTCGCCGTCGCCGCCCACCCGCGCCTCGCCGGGGTCCTCCTGCCGCCCCTCCCGGTGACCGCGCCGGGGGTGCACGGCCGGCCGGTCACCGCCTGGCCTTACGGCAGCCCCGTGGACCCCGGCGACCCGGACGCCGCCCCCTGGGAGGAGGCCGCCGCCCTGCTCGCCCGCCTCCACTCCGTACCGCCCGCCGAGCTGCCCGGGCCGCTCCCGCCCATGCGCGGCCCCGCCAAGGCGGCCCGGGCGGTGGCGCGCATGCGGGCGGCCGGGCCCCATCCGGCGGCCGCGCCGGTGCTGGCCGCCTGGCAGGGGCTGCCCGCCTGGGCCCGCGACGAGGCGCCCGGCCCGGGTACGGCGGTCTGCCACGGCGACCTGCACCTCGGCCAGCTCGTCCGCCACCCGGCGCGCACGGGCCCCTGGCTGCTCATCGATGTGGACGACCTCGGCCTCGGCGACCCCGCCTGGGACCTGGCCCGGCCCGCCGCCTGGTACGCGGCCGGGCTGCTGGCGTCCGGGGTGTGGGACCGGTTCCTCGGCGCCTACAGGGCGGCGGGCGGTCCGGCCGTACCCGCCGGCGGGGACCCCTGGCCCCGGCTGGACGTGCCGGCCCGCGCGCTGACCGTCCAGACGGCCGCACTGGCCATCGCCAAGAGCACCGCCGAGGAGCGGGAGTTGGACGAGGTCGAGCTGAGCGTCGTGGAAGCTTGTACCAGAATCGCGACACTCCCACCCGAGTTGGACGCGGTGCCTCCGTCGTAGGGTGATGACACCATCCGAACGGCGAGGAGTTGAGCCGAGCATGCAGTGTCCCAAGTGCCATGCCCCCATGCACACCTACAACCGCAATGGCGTCCAGATCGAGCAGTGCAGCGGCTGCCGGGGGATCTTCCTGGACTTCGGCGAGCTGGAGGCGCTGACCCGCCTGGAGTCGCAGTGGGTCCAGCAGGCCCCGCCCGCGCCGCCGGCCCCGCACGCCCCCGCCTGGGGTGCTCCGCAGCACGGGCACCACGGGCACCACGGCCACCGCCGCAGCTTCGGACGGATGCTCTTCTCCTCCTGAGCGGGGGCAGCACGACGGAGCCCCGGTCGCGAGCTGCGACCGGGGCTCCGGATCATGTGGACGATACTGGGATTGAACCAGTGACCTCTTCCGTGTCAGGGAAGCGCTCTCCCGCTGAGCTAATCGTCCTCGGGACCATGATCCAAAGATCATGGGCACTGCGTGCGCGATACTGGGATTGAACCAGTGACCTCTTCCGTGTCAGGGAAGCGCTCTCCCGCTGAGCTAATCGCGCGGGGGATCCGAAGATCCAGTGGACGATACTGGGATTGAACCAGTGACCTCTTCCGTGTCAGGGAAGCGCTCTCCCGCTGAGCTAATCGTCCTTGGAGGTGGAGACGGGATTTGAACCCGTGTAGACGGCTTTGCAGGCCGTTGCCTCGCCTCTCGGCCACTCCACCAGGAGTGCAGGGGTTCGGGAATGATCCCCCACTTCGAGCGGACGACGAGATTCGAACTCGCGACCCTCACCTTGGCAAGGTGATGCTCTACCAACTGAGCCACGTCCGCTTGTCGTTTCCGTTTCGCTTCCGCGTCCCGGCGACGTGTTGAACTCTAGCGGATTCCTGGGCCAGTACAAAAACGCGTTTGCCCAGCGTGCTGCGCCGACCCCGCTCCGCACCAGGTCCGGAGCAGGTCCGCGCGGTCCCGCCCGCCCCGGCCATAGACTCGCATCCGTGCACGACCTCGCTCCTCTGGCCCGCTTCGGCGGCCTCGTCGCAACCGACCTGCGGGATGTCACCAGTGACCCCGAGGCCCTGGACTCCGCCGGCTTCTGGGCCGTGTGCGCGGACT
This sequence comes from Streptomyces sp. NPDC049837, assembly GCF_040674455.1. Lineage (NCBI taxonomy): Bacteria > Bacillati > Actinomycetota > Actinomycetes > Kitasatosporales > Streptomycetaceae > Streptomyces > Streptomyces sp. NPDC049837. The sequence continues at coordinate 106,225 of NZ_JBFAMP010000010.1, forward strand.
TCGAGGGCCGTCTGACCTGCGCCCGCTTCGGTGACGTCCGGCCCGAGCCGGTGCCCGCGCCCGTCCCCGGTGCATGGCGCGGGCCCGCCGCCGGTGACTGGACGTCCTCGCTCGACCGCGAGGCGTACATCGCCGGCGTACGCAGGATCCGTGAGCACATCGCGGCCGGCGAGGTGTACCAGGCGAACCTCTGCCGGGTGCTGTCCGCGCCGCTGCCGGACCCGGCCGCCGATGTGGACGCGCTGACCGCGCTCCTCGCGCGCGGCAACCCGGCTCCCTATGCCGGAACGATTCGCCTGCCGGCCCACGGAGTGGAGATCGCCACCGCGTCGCCCGAGCTGTACCTGCGGCGCGACGGCTCCACCGTCGAGTCCGGCCCCATCAAGGGCACCGGCAGGACCGCCCAGGACCTCCTGGAGAAGGACCGCGCCGAGAACGTGATGATCGTCGACCTGGTCCGCAACGACCTGGGGCGGGTCTGTGCCACCGGTTCCGTCACCGTGCCGGAGCTGTGCGCGGTCGAGCCCCACCCCGGCCTGGTCCACCTGGTCTCCACCGTGCGCGGCGAGCTGGCCCCCGGGGCGGGCTGGAGCGCGCTGCTGGACGCCACCTTCCCGCCCGGCTCGGTCACCGGCGCGCCCAAGTCCAGCGCCCTGAAGATCATCGACGCGCTGGAGACCGCCCCCCGGGGCCCCTACTGCGGCGGCATCGGCTGGGTCGACGCCGACCGCCGCACCGGAGAGCTGGCGGTCGGCATACGCACCTTCTGGATCGACCGCAGGGAAGGGGGAGGAGTCCTTCGCTTCGGCACCGGCGCCGGCATCACCTGGGGCTCCGATCCCGAGCGCGAGTGGGACGAGACGGAACTGAAGGCCTCCCGGCTGCTCGCGGTGGCGTCGGGAACGTACGAGGCGAGCGGAAGGACCATCCGGAAATGAAGCTGTGGGTCAACGGCGGGCTGCGCGACACGGAATCCGCCAGGGTCTCCGTACTGGACCACGGCCTGACCGTGGGCGACGGCGTCTTCGAGACGCTCAAGACGGTGGAGGGCCGGCCCTTCGCGATGGACCTCCACCTCGACCGGCTCACCCGGTCCGCCCGCGGCCTCGGCCTGCCCGACCCCGACCTCGACGAGGTGCGCCGGGCCTGCGCCGCCGTGCTGGAGGCCAACCCCGTGCCGCGTGGCCGGCTGCGGATCACCTACACCGGAGGGATCTCCCCGCTCGGCTCCGACCGCGGCGACGCCGGACCGACCCTCGTCGTCGCGCTCGGCGAGGCCGGACCCCGCGCCGACAGCACGGCCGTGATCACCGTCCCCTGGACCCGCAACGAGCGCAGCGCCCTGGCCGGACTCAAGACCACCTCGTACGCCGAGAACGTCATCGCCCTCGCCAAGGCCCACGAACAGGGGGCCAGCGAGGCGCTGTTCGCCAACACCACCGGCCGGCTCTGCGAGGGCACCGGCTCCAACGTCTTCGTCGTCCTGGACGGCCAGCTCCACACCCCGCCGCTCACCTCCGGCTGCCTCGCCGGCATCACCCGGGCCCTGACCGTCGAATGGACCGGCGCCCAGGAGACCGACCTGCCGATGGACGTGCTGGAGCGGGCCGACGAGATCTTCCTGACCTCCAGCCTCCGTGACGTCCAGGCCGTGCACCGCGTCGACGGGCGCGAGCTGCCCGGCGCCCCGGGGCCGGTCACCGCCAAGGCCATGCGGATCTTCGCGGAGCGTGCGGCGCAGATGTGAGCACGCGGTCGCGGGGTGGGTAGAAGAGTTCCGATGACCACCACCCTGCGGCCGGCCGAGCCGCTCCAGCAGACCCCCGACGGCGCCCGGTCGCGCGTCTACGACGTCTGTGTGAACAGCCGCCGCGTGGGCGCCGTCGAGATCGGCACCGTGCCCGGGACCGGGCGGCCCGCCGGGGTGATCCGGTCCCTCCGCATCGACGAGCCGGACCGGCGGCGCGGGCGCGGCACCGTGGCCGCGCTCGCCGCCGAGGAGGTGCTGCGCGGCTGGGGCTGCGACCAGGTGACCCTCTCCGTACCGGCCGACGCCACGGTCGCGCTGCGCATGGCGACCGCACTCGGCTACACCGAACGCAGCCGCGACATGGCCAAGGACCTCGCCGGCCCGCCCCCCGAACTGCCCGCGCATGTCGAGGTGCGGCCCATGACGGAGGCGGAGTACCGGGAGTGGGAGGCGCGGTCCACGGAGGGCTTCGCGCGCAGTTGGGCCGAGCACGGCGTACCGGAGGAGCAGGCCACGGCGAAGGCCGAGGCCAGCCGCCGCCGGCACCTGCCCGACGGGCTCGCCACCGAGGGCGCCGCGTTCCACGTCGCCGTGCGGGACGGCACGCCCGTCGGTCACCTGTGGACCGGCCGCCTGGTAGAGGCCCCCGGCGAACGGATCGCGTTCGTGTACGACATCGCCGTCGCCGACGACCAGCGCGGCAAGGGCTACGGGCGCGCCCTGATGCTGCTCGCCGAGCGGATCGCCCTGGCGGCGGGCGAGCACCGGATCGGCCTGCACGTCTTCGCGGACAACACCCCGGCCCTCCGGCTCTACGAGTCGCTCGGCTACCGAACGACGCGGATCCGCTGCTTCAAGCCGCTGCTCTAGCGGGTCTCCGGGCGAGGGAGGGCTGAGGCTCGGAGCCCCGCCCCGGAGCCGGTCTCAAAGCCGCCCCGAGCGGAGCTCAGAGCCGGCCTTCCGGCTCGGCCAGGAGTCGGTCGGCGATCTCCTCGACGCGCTCGCGGAGGCCCTGCTGGCTCTTGCCGCCGTCCAGGCGTTCGCCACCGATGACGTACGTCGGGGTGCCGGTGACGCCGATCGCCTTGCCCTCCGCCTGGTCGGCGTCCACGATCAGCAGGTGCCGGCCGTCGATGAGCGCGGTGTCGAACTCCTCGGCGTCCAGGCCCAGTTCCCGTGCCGTGTCGATCAGCACCGGTTCCCCCTTGGCCGCCAGTTCCTCGGTCCTGGCCAGTACCGCCTCCGCGTACGGCCAGCCCTTGCCCTGTGCGATCGCCTCCTCGGCGGCCTGCGCGGCGGCGTAGGCGTGCTTGTGCTTCTCCAGCGGGAAGTGCCGCAGCCGTACCTCCAGCCGGTCTCCGTACCGGGCGCGCAGCGCGCGCAGGTCCTCCAGGGCGGCGTGGCAGTCGGGGCACTGGAGCTCGCACCAGACGTCGAGGACGACGGGCGTGGCGGTGCCGTCGGTCGTGGAGTCGTTCATGGGGGCAGTCTTCCAGCAGGACGGCCGGCGCCCCAACCGGGACCTGGGGAGGAGGCGGCCCCGGAGATGTCCCGGAGATCTTCCCGGGGCCGGCCGGCACCATGGCCGCCGCGTGGCCGCGCGGTGCAGGATGGAAGGGACGTACCGCCCGACGCCCGCCAGGAGGACCGGATGCTTGCCGAGACGATTTGCTCCGCCGTGTCCGCGGCGGGCCTGGGCATCGCGGCGATCACCGCGTACCGCAGGAGGTTCCTCGCCGCCGCCCGTATCGCCGCGTACGCGCTGGTGCCGGTCGGGCTGGTGATGACCGGTGCCGTGGAGTGGCTGGCGGAGACCGCCTTCAGCCCGGTGGCATGGGCCGGGTTCGGGGTCCTGGGCGTCGCCTGGCTGCTGTTCATGACGACCCGGGCCGTCGAGCGGCGCCGGGGCGGCACCCCGCGAAAGGACCGGAGGGAGCGCAAGGGCCGTCAGGAGGGTCGCCCGGCGGTCGAGCCTTCGGCGTCCGCGCCTTCGCTGGGCGCCGGTGAGCGCGCCACGGCGAAGCCCGCCGACGACTTCAGCGACATCGAGGCCATCCTGAAGAAGCACGGCATCTGAGCCGTCGCCCGGGACCGCCGGGCCACGGGATGGGGTGAACTCCCCTGCCGATCATGCCGGTTCACCGCTCACGGGGCCGCGCGCTGCGCCATGATCGGCACCGAGATGCTGGAAACCTCGCGGGAGTCTTCCCCCGCCCCCGAAGAAGTGACCGAGGAGCGGCGCGGATGCCTGTTCGCGCTCTCCCAGCCGCCGCTGATGATCTTCCTGGCGGTGATCGGCTGCCTGCTGCTGATGGCCGCCGTGCACGATCTGTTCGTGCTGTGAGCGCGGGCTGAGGCGCCCGCTCAGCCGGCCGCCGCCTCCTTGCGGCGCGCCCGGTACGCCGCCACATGGAGCCGGTTACCGCAGGTACGGCTGTCGCAGTAGCGGCGCGAGCGGTTGCGGGACAGGTCGACGAAGGCCCGCCCGCAGTCCGGCGCCTCGCAGCGGCGCAGCCGGTCCTGCTCGCCGGCCACCACGATGAAGGCCAGCGCCATGCCGCAGTCGGCCGCCAGGTGGTCGGCGACCGACGCGCCGGGCGCGAAGTAGTGCACGTGCCAGTCGTAGCCGTCGTGGTCGGTGAGCTGGGGCGTGGTGCCCGCGGCGGCGACGAGCTGGTTGATCAGCTCGGCCGCGGTACGCGCGTCGGGCGCCGAGAACACGTCGGCGAATCGTTTTCGTACGTCGCGTACGGCCCGCAGATCCTGCTCGCCGAGCTGACCGACACCGCTGACGTCATGGCTCCGTACGAAGGCGTACAGCGCCGCCACGTCCCTGAGACCGTCGCCCCGTCCGCCTTCGGGCGCGGTGTTCATCAGGTCGACGACGGTGTCGAGCGCGATCCGGGTGTCGTGAGGGATCAGCACGATTCGCTCCCTGGGCTGCCGCGGGCGGGTGCCCGCCGGATTGCGCCGACTCTAGCGGCTCGTCGTCGAGGGACCCTGGGCAGCGGTGGGGGGGGGCGCCGGGCAGCCGGAACGCGTCGGCGCCGTCACCGCGGGTGGTTGCCGCGGTGACGGCGCCGGTGTCGCCGTATCCGGCCGCTCACGGCCGCAAGAGCTCTCCGCGCGGCGCCGTCGCCCCGAGTCGGACGGCGCCGTGCGGTCGGCGGCCTGGCCTCAGCTTTCGGCCAGGATGTGCGAGAGCTCCGTGTCGAGATCGAAATGACGATGCTCGGTGCCCGGCGGCACCGCGGCGTCGGTCCGCTTCAGGAACGACTCCAGGGCGCGCGCCGGCGCCTCCAGCAGGGCTTCGCCCTCCGGGGAGCTCAGCGCGATGCAGACGACGCCCTGGCCGTGGCTGCGGGACGGCCAGACTCTGACGTCGCCGGTGCCTGTGGGGCGGTGGAGCCCTTCGGCGAGAAGGTCGCGGGCGAACACCCACTCGACCGTCTCCTCGGCTCCGGTGTGGAAGGTGGCGTGCACGGCATAGGGATCGGCCGTGTCATACCGCAGGCCCGCCGGTACAGGCAGTGAGGACTCGCTCGACACAACGAGGCGCAGGTGCAGCTCGCAGCTGACCGTGGTGTTCATAAGCGCCAGGGCCTTTCGCTCAGTGTGCGCTCGGGGATTCGCACGTCGGCGAAATCGACATGCCACCTACGGTGCCGTTGTAAACCCCTCTGTCTGTTTTGTGGCCCTTGAGGTACCTCGTATGGCGGTGTGCAAGCGGCGGTTATGCGTCCATTCCGGTGTCCGGCTCGCGTCGGGTAGGTTGGGCCTTATGAACGCGGAGAGTGACGAGCGGGAGAAGGTCACCCCATCGGTGACCGCGGCACCCGCCACGGGGGACGTGACGGAAGAGGTGACCGCCGAACCGCCACTGGGTTCGCGGGCGCCCGAGTTCATCAAGGCACGCCGGACGCTCCACCTGAGCTGGCAGGTCGGCGTGTTCCTGGTCGGCCTGGCGGTCGTGGCCGCCGGCGCCGCCATGCTGGTGCTGCCGGGACCCGGCTGGGTCGTGATATTCGGCGGCATGGCGATCTGGGCGACCGAGTTCGTCTGGGCGCAGTTGGTCCTCCGCTGGACGAAGCGGAAAGTGACCGAGGCGGCGCAGCGGGCACTCGACCCGAAGGTGCGGCGGCGCAACATCATCCTGACCACGGTTGGGCTGGTGATCATGGCGGCGCTGGTAGGCGTGTACCTGTGGAAGTACGGGTTCGCCCTGCCCTGGAACATTTAGCGGTCCGCCGGCCCACCGAAGTGGTCAGGGGCACCTGCTGACATGCGGTAATGTTTGCGGTGCGCCCGGGCGATTAGCTCAGTGGGAGAGCGCTTCGTTCACACCGAAGAGGTCACTGGTTCGAACCCAGTATCGCCCACCACCCGGACCGAAGGCCCCGGAGACGACCAGTCTCCGGGGCCTTCGGCGTGCTCAGCGCATGCGGCCGACGCTGTCGCGGAGGCGCCGGGCGTCGCGCAGCCGATGCTCGTACGTCGCACCCACCGCGAGCAGCAGCAGACCGGCCAGCGCGGGCGGCAGCCAGCGGGGCAGCGCGCCGACCGCCTGGGCCACGTACGGCGCCAGTTCGTGCAGCGCGACCAGGGCGAGGACCGCGCCGCCCAGCAGCAGCGGCGCCTGGAGCCGCAGCCGGGCGCCGGTCAGCGTCACGGCGAGCGCCGCGAGCCCGAGCAGCAGCGGGCGCGGCCAGCCCGCGTCGCCCCACGCCGCGAGCAGGCTCGGCACCAGCGTCGCGGCCAGCCCCGGACCGTACGCCGTCCACGACGACGCCTCCCGGTCACGGCGCCTGCGCAGCACGCCCACGGCGAGCGCGGGCACCGTCACGGGCAGCGTGTACGCCTCCGGGGCGGACACCCCCGAGGCGGCCAGCCGCACCCAGGTCGCCGCCACGAACAGCGCCGTGGCCGTGTACCCGGCGGCGGGGCGCCGCTCCGGGCGAACGGCCGTGGCCGCCGCCACGACACCGCACAGGGCCAGCACGAGGGCCAGGACGGCCGGCCGGGCGGCCGCGAGCCCGGCCGCGAGGGCACCCGCCGCCGCGCCCGCCAGCTCGATGGGCACCGCCACCGGGTGGCGCCGCAAGCCCGTCCCGACAGCCGCGGTCGCCACCGGCACGGCCAGCAGCGCCACGCCGGTCAGGTGCACCGGCAGGTCCACCGCCCCGGCGACGGCGCCCACGAAGCCGGTCGCCGCCGCCACGGCCGCACAGGCCGCGACCGCCCGGCGCCTGCCGCCGCCGCTGTCGCTGCCGCCGCCCAGGACGGCCGCGCCCGCGAACAGCCCGCCGAGGACCCCGAGGACGGTCACCGCCGCCGCCTCCGTACCCCACGCACCGGCGGCCACGACCACCGCGCACAGCAGCGCCCCGCCCAGAGCCACATCACCCAGTACGTCCTGCCCCTCAGGCCCCACGGCCACCAGGGACGGGCGCACCGCCAGGGCCAGGAACCCGGCCGTCAGCAGGAGCTGCGCCCCCAGCGTGGCCCCGTACGGCAGGGCCAGGGCCTCGGGCAGGGCCATCGCCGCCGCCCAGGCCAGGGCGAGCACCCCGCCGCGCGCCGGCACCGACCGCACGCAGACCAGAACCCCGGCGACCGTCACCAGCACGGCCACCACCGGCCACGCGACGCCCGGCCGGACATCCGCCAGTGCGACCGCCACGTGCGGCAGCGCCCACACCACGGCCAGCCCTTGCACGCCCGCCGCCGCACCCGCCAGGCCCCGGCCCACCGCGCGCGGCACCCCGCCGCGTACCGCCACCGCGCACACCACCACCGCGACCAGCACGTACGCGGGCACCGTCCACGCCACGGGCGCCGCCTCCCGGACCAGCCCGCCGCCACCGGCCACCGCCACCAGCCCGGCCACCAGGGCCCACGCCTCCGCCGCGGCCGGCGCACGCCACGCCCCGTACAGCGCGAGCCCCGCCGCCACCAGCAGCAGCCCCGCCGGCTCGGCCCCGCCCCGCACCACCGAGAACCAGGCCGCGACCAGCGCCGCCGAGCCCCCCGTCGCACAGGCCGCCACGCACGCCACCACCCGGACCGGGGTGACCAGGCCCGCCCGCAGCGCCACCAGCACGTCGAGAACGGCCGTCGCCAGCAGCGCCCAGCACGCGGTCAGCGAGTCCGCGCCCGCCGCCACCGCACCCAGCGGCAACGGCAGTTGCCCGGCCGCCACCGCCACCGGCAGCGGCACCCGCAGCCCGCCGACCCCCGCCCCGTACCCCGCCCAGAGCGCCGCCAGCACCGCCGAGGCGACCGCCGCGTACCCCATCGCGTCCGTCTCGGGCAGCACCACCCGGTGCACGGCGTACGCGTCGAGCACCATCAGCAGCAGCCCCAGCGACGCCACCGCCTCCGCCGTCGAGCCCAACTTGCGGCGCAGCAGCACCACCGGCGCGGCCAGCGCCCCGGCCGTCACCACGGCGAGCACCGTCGCACGGCCACCGATGCCCATCCGGCCCCAGCTCACCAGCGTGAAGGCCACCGCGGCGACCGCCAACAGCACACCGCCCAGCGTCAGCAGCACGTTCTGCGCACTGCGCGGCGCCGTCTCCGCCACGGGGCGCGACGGAGTGACCGGTGTGCGCAGCACGCTCAGCAGCCACGCCCGGCGCGCCAGCAAATGCGACCGCCGGGCGTCCAGTTGAGCCAGCTCGCGATCCAGAACCACCAGCTCATCGGCCGGTGACAGTGCGTTGTCCATGAGCGGAGTGTGGGCCGCGCCACAACGCACGGCATGAGCGTAGGTACTCAGATGACGCATGAGTACGCGCGGGCGGCGCAGACTCGGAGCATGGACTGGTGCCACTACCGCTTCCGCAGCGTCTGGGACGTACCCGCCCCTCCGGACGCCGTCTACGCGGTCCTGGAGCGGCCCGAGGAGTACCCCCACTGGTGGCCGCAAGTGCGCGAGGTGACCCGCCTCGACGAGCGCAGCGGCACCGCCCGCTTCCGCTCCTTCCTCCCCTACGACCTCGTCGTCACCCTCACCGAACGGCGGCGCGACCCCGCCGCCAGGGTCCTGGAGACCACGCTCGCGGGCGACCTCGAAGGGTGGGCCCGCTGGACCCTGACCTCGCCGGGCGGCGACCGCACGCGTGCCCTCTACGAGCAGGAGGTCGACCTCCAACGGCCCCTGATGCGCCGCCTCGCCATGCCCGGCCGGCCCCTCTTCCTCGCCAACCACGCCCTGATGATGCGAGCGGGGCGCCGGGGGCTGGCGGCCCACCTGCATACGGTTTGAAGGAAACGGGCCCGGACCTGTATGGTTCAGTGCGTTCCCGGGCGATTAGCTCAGTGGGAGAGCGCTTCGTTCACACCGAAGAGGTCACTGGTTCGAACCCAGTATCGCCCACCGGGAAAGGCCGATCCGTCCATGACGGGTCGGCCTTTTTGTACGCCCGGAACGTTCGTCACGCGGCCGCCGGCAGCGCCGGGCGCAGCGGCCACGCCGGATCCACCGCCTCCTCCGAACCGTTGCGCGCGAACCACGCCTGGAGGCCGCGCGCCTGCGCGGCGTGCCACACCGCCTGCAAGGTGTGCAGCTCCGCCGGGGAGAGCCGCTCCAGCCGGGCCGCGAACCGGCGCCCCACCGCCCGTACGACCTCCAGCGCCGCCGTCGCGTCCGCCGCCGCGTCGTGCGCCCCCTCCAGTGCCACCTCGTAGTGGGCGCACAGATCCGTCAGCGTGCGGCGGCCCTTGCGGTACCGGTCCAGATGCTTGTCCAGCACCCGTGGATCCAGCACGCACAACGGGACGTTCTGGAGGTAACGGGAGAGCGACGAGGCGCGGTGACGGCGCAGCTCCCGGTCCAGGAGGGTCAGGTCGAACGGGGCGTTCATCACCACCAGCGGCCGGCCCGCAGCCGACTGCTCGGCGAGCTGCCGCGCTATCTCCTCCATCACGGGTGAAGGCCAGCGGCCGTTGCGCTGGAGGTGATCGTCCGTCAGTCCATGCACCTCCGTGGCGGCCGGCGGCACCGGCACGCCGGGATTCACCAGCCAGCGGGTGGCCCGGATCCGCCCGCCCGGCGCGTCCTGGACGACGAGGGCGGCCGAGACGATCCGGTCCACCTCGACGTCAACTCCGGTCGTTTCCGTATCAAATGCGGCCAGGGGCCCTTCATACCAGAGCGTCATTCCCCGAACTCCTCGCACATGCCTGGCAGATGGCGTGATCCCCCTGCCCGAATCGGTGATACCCGCGCCGTTTGCACCGTACGCAACGCGGTGACAACACAGGTGAGGGGCAGTCGAACTGACGCCCCGTCGTCGCCTGGAAGGCATGGGGAGCCATGGCGCTCGCGCAGCCCGAACACGGGGGGCTGCTGCCCCAGCAGACCGCACCGCTGCGGGGCGCACTCGCCACCACCGCCTGCATGGAGACCCTCCAAGTGGGCTACCTCCACGCGGTCGCCGCCGCGGCCGGCTGCTCGCTGTCGCAGCCCTTCCCGGACAACGGCATCGACTGGCACATCAGCCACAGCGCCCCCGGGCACGCCGTGGACGACGAGGTCACCATCAAGGTGCAGCTCAAGTGCACGTACCAGATCCCGCCGCACCCGCCGGGTCCCGCCTTCTCCTTCACCCTCGACAACGACCACCTGGTGAAGCTGGCCCGCACCCCCGTGTCGGTGCACAAGATCCTGGTCGTGATGATCGTCCCCAGGACCCGGGAGGAGTGGCTGCGCGCCGGCCACGACCGTCTCGACCTGCGGCACTGCTGCTACTGGACCAACCTCGCGGGCCACCCGGTCACCGGCAGGCGCCGCACCACCGTGCGCATACCTACCAATCGGATATTCGACGACCGGGCGCTCTGCGAGATCATGACCCGGGTCGGGGCGGGAGGAAGACCCTGATGCACCGGCCGATCGACGAGCCCATGCGGCCACATCCCACGACCACGCCCTCGGGGCCGGTCGGTCCCCTCGACCCCGCGCAGGTCGACCCCCGCGTCCTCGGCGCCCTGCTGGACCGGCACGGCTGGCGCCGGCGAGGCGGGGCCCCCGGACGCTACAGCCGCTGGACCCCGCCCGGCCCCGGCGCCGGGCCCACCAGCCTCCTCGTCCCCGAGAGCCGCGCCTTCCCCGACTGCGAGGACCTCATCGGCGAGGCCCTCACCGCCCTCTCCCGCTGCGCCGCGCCCTCCGCGCGGGAGGTCCTCGTCGGCCTGACCGTGCCGAGCGACGAGGTCCGCTGGTGGCGGGACGTCCCCCAGGGCCCCTCCGGCACCGTCTCGTGGGCGGTGCAGGAACAGCTCCGCTCCGCCGCCCGGCAGGTCCTGCTGGCCGGTGCCCTCGCCGTGCGCGGCCGGGCCGGCTACCACGGCGCCCGCCACCGGCGGCAGGCGCAGGCCTCGCTGGAGGGCGTCCTCGTCGGCACCGCGCAGGGCGGGCGCGGCCTGACCGCCTTCGTGCCGGTCGACCCCGGCCGGGCGGTCACCACACGGCTGTACCACGCGTTGTACGCCGCCCGGGAGGCCGTCGACTACCAGCGGGCGACCGGCAGGCCCGAGGCGTTCGACTCGGCCGTCGAAGCGGGAGTGAGCCGGGAACTGACCGAGGCGCTCATCTCACTCGTACGCGGCGCCGAAGGGGCCCGGATCGCCCTGGCGTGGGCGCCCGCCGCCGGAGTGCCGGAGGGGTGCGCGGCCCGGCCCGAGCCGGTCGAGTTCTCGCCGGGCGACCTGCCCGCGCTGCGGGAGGCGGGCGCCCGCTACCTCCAGGACGAGCCGTCCGTGCCGGTGCGGATCACCGGGACGGTGGTGCGCATGCGCCGGTCGGGGCCGCGCGGGGCGGGCACGGTGCGGCTGCGGGTGCTGGCCGGGGCGGAGGTGCCCCACGTACGGGTGGCGCTGGACGAGGACGCCTACCGCACGGCCGGGCACGCGCACCTGGTCGGGCTGCCCATCCGGGTGGCGGGGCGGCTGGAGAGCCGGGGCGGCTTCCGGCGGCTGACGGACGCCTCCGGGGTCGTACCGGTGCAGGTCGACGAGGCGGAGCGGGACCGGCTCATGAAGTCCCTCCACGAGAACCTGGGCTTCTTCGGGGAGGCGTGCGGGCCGGGGGACTGAAGCCCGGAGAGGGGCAAACCGTTTCGCGGGTGGGCCGGGCGGCTCGGTACCATGACGTATCGCGCCTGCCATGCGTTATGGAGGCGCTTCCCCTTCAGTCAGGAGAGACCGGTGTCAGACGTCCGTGTGATCATCCAACGCGATTCCGAGCGGGAAGAGCGCGTGGTGACGACGGGCACTACGGCCGCCGACCTCTTCGCCGGTGAGCGCACCATCGTGGCCGCCCGGGTCGCGGGCGAGCTGAAGGACCTCGCGTACGAGATCAAGGACGGCGAGACCGTCGAGCCGGTCGAGATCTCCTCCGAGGACGGCCTGAACATCCTCCGCCACTCCACCGCGCACGTGATGGCGCAGGCCGTGCAGGAGCTGTTCCCCGAGGCCAAGCTGGGCATCGGCCCGCCGGTCAAGGACGGCTTCTACTACGACTTCGACGTGGACAAGCCGTTCACGCCCGAGGATCTCAAGGCCATCGAGAAGAAGATGCAGGAGATCCAGAAGCGCGGCCAGCGCTTCTCGCGCCGCGTCGTCACCGACGAGGCCGCCCGCGAGGAGCTGGCGAACGAGCCGTACAAGCTGGAGCTCATCGGCATCAAGGGCTCCGCGTCCAGCGACGACGGCGCGGACGTCGAGGTGGGCGGCGGCGAGCTGACCATCTACGACAACCTCGACGCCAAGACCGGCGAGCTGTGCTGGAAGGACCTCTGCCGGGGCCCGCACCTGCCCACCACCCGCAACATCCCGGCGTTCAAGCTGATGCGGAACGCGGCGGCGTACTGGCGCGGCAGCGAGAAGAACCCGATGCTCCAGCGCATCTACGGCACCGCGTGGCCCTCCAAGGACGAGCTGAAGGCCCACCTGGACTTCCTCGCCGAGGCCGAGAAGCGCGACCACCGCCGCCTGGGCACCGAGCTGGACCTGTTCTCCATCCCGGACCAGATCGGCTCCGGCCTCGCCGTCTTCCACCCGCGCGGCGGCATCATCCGCCGGGTCATGGAGGACTACTCGCGCCGCCGCCACGAGGAGGAGGGGTACGAGTTCGTCTACACCCCGCACGCCACCAAGGGCCGCCTCTTCGAGACCTCCGGTCACCTCGACTGGTACGCCGAGGGCATGTACCCGCCCATGCAGCTCGACGAGGGCGTGGACTACTACCTCAAGCCCATGAACTGCCCGATGCACAACCTGATCTTCGACGCGCGGGGCCGCTCGTACCGTGAGCTGCCGCTGCGCCTGTTCGAGTTCGGGACGGTGTACCGGTACGAGAAGTCCGGCGTGGTGCACGGCCTGACCCGCGCCCGTGGCTTCACCCAGGACGACGCGCACATCTACTGCACCAAGGAGCAGATGGCGGAGGAGCTCGACAAGACGCTCACCTTCGTCCTGAACCTGCTGCGCGACTACGGCCTGACCGACTTCTACCTGGAGCTGTCCACCAAGGACCCGGAGAAGTACGTCGGCTCCGACGAGGTGTGGGAGGAGGCCACCGAGACCCTGCGGCAGGTGGCCGAGAAGCAGGGCCTGCCCCTGACCCCGGACCCGGGCGGCGCGGCCTTCTACGGCCCGAAGATCTCGGTCCAGGCGAAGGACGCGATCGGCCGGACCTGGCAGATGTCGACCGTGCAGCTCGACTTCAACCTGCCGGAGCGGTTCAACCTGGAGTACACCGCGCCGGACGGCTCCCGCCAGCGGCCGGTCATGATCCACCGCGCCCTGTTCGGCTCGATCGAGCGGTTCTTCGCGGTGCTGCTGGAGCACTACGCGGGCGCCATGCCCCCGTGGCTGGCCCCGGTGCAGGCGGTCGGCATCCCGATCGGCGACGCGCACGTGCCGTACCTCCAGGAGTTCGCCGCCGAGGCGAAGAAGAAGGGCCTGCGGGTCGAGGTGGACGCGTCCTCGGACCGGATGCAGAAGAAGATCCGCAACCACCAGAAGCTGAAGGTGCCGTTCATGATCATCGTCGGCGACGACGACATGAACGCCGGCACGGTCTCCTTCCGCTACCGGGACGGTTCCCAGGAGAACGGCATCCCGCGCGAGGAGGCCATCGCCAAGCTCGCCGACGTGGTGGAGCGCCGCGTACAGGTCTGACGCACCCGCCAGGGGCGGTCCCGGTCGCCGGGGCCGCCCCCTCGGCGGTTCCGGCCGCCCCTCGCCGCTTCCCGCTTCACCGCCAGCGAATATGCTGGCCCGCATGACGAGTGAGCCGGAACAGCAGATCGGAGTCGGGACGCCTGACGCGTTCCAGCGCCTGTGGACGCCCCACCGGATGGCCTACATCCAGGGCGAGAACAAGCCGACCGGCCCCGGGGCCGATGACGGCTGTCCGTTCTGCACCATCCCGGCCAAGTCCGACGAGGACGGTCTGGTCGTCACGCGCGGCGAGAAGGTGTACGCCGTGCTCAACCTCTACCCGTACAACGGCGGGCACCTCATGATCGTCCCGTTCCGGCACGTCGCCGACTACACGGAGCTGGACGACGCCGAGACCGCCGAGCTGGCGCTGCTCACCAAGCAGGCGATGACGGCGCTGCGCACCGCCTCCGGGGCGCACGGGTTCAACATCGGCATGAACCAGGGCGCGGCGGCCGGGGCCGGCATCGCCGCCCATCTGCACCAGCACATCGTGCCCCGCTGGGGCGGCGACACCAACTTCATGCCGGTCGTCGGCCACACCAAGGTGCTGCCGCAGCTCCTCGGTGACACGCGCCGGATGCTGGCCGACGCCTGGCCCGCCGCCTAGTTCGCGTCGGTCACGCGTCGTACGAGTCCGCCTTCTTCGGCATCGGGTCCTGGACGAAGCCGCTGAGGACCATCGAGCGGTTGGTGAAGCGTTCGGTGTCCACGCCGTGCTCGTCGAGCATCTTGATGGTCGCGGCGTGCACGGCACGCATCACGGGCGTGGCCGCGCGGATGGCGTCGTCGGCCATGAAGCGGTGGCGCCAGGGCTGGGAGGCCCAGGCGTGCCGCAGGCCGAAGGGCTCGGGCAGTACCAGCTTGCCGCCCAGGAAGTCGAGGACCGGCGGGAACCAGGTCAGCGGGGCGCGGACGGCCAGCCGTACGACCTCGTCGTTGTCGATCAGCGGCAGCACGATGTCCCGGGTCTCCCAGAACCGGATGGTCTTGGAGACGGTCTTCTTCTTGGGCTCCGGCTTCGTCGTGAACAGGCCGTGCACGGGCCCGAGCGCATGGCCGGTGACCTCGATGCGCAGCGTGTGCAGGAGCGCCGTGACGGTGACCATCATGGTGAGGACGAGCTGGCCGTCCCAGAGCACGAACTGCACGCCCAGGTAGTGGCGGTTGCCCTTGCCGAACTGGTTCTCGTTGCAGATGCGCTGTATCTCGTGCGGCTTGACCTGGTACGCGACGATGTCCTCGCCCTCGGGCCGGGCGACCTCCTTCGCGCCTTCCCCGACCGGGGTGACGATCCAGTGGTTGACGGACGGGGTGGGGAAGCCGGTCTTGAGGGTGCCGCGCTCCAGCATCTTGAGCTCGTCGTGGATGGGCCGGATCACGTCCCAGGTGCGGAAGGCGTGGATCTCCTTGCCCTCCTGGGGGACGAGCTCCTCGGCGAGGTGCCAGCTTCCCCAGCGGGTGCCCATGCCGAGGATGCCCTTGGGGCCGGCGTAGAAGAGGACGTTGGAGCGCTGCTCGGCGGTGAGCTTCTCCAACTGCTGGCGCAGTTCCTCGGCGGCGGTCTCGTTGGGGTCGTGCGGCACGGCCTCGGGGATCTTGGGGCCCATGCCGCCACCGCCGCTGAGCAGGGAGTCCCAGCGGGCGCGCAGGTCCTTCGCGGTTGATTCGCAGATCCGCTTGGCCAGGAACCAGCCCACCACCGGGGCGATGAGCATGGCGCGGAGGTAGAGCGCCAGGAAGCCGGTGAACGGCAGCCGGAAGAGGAAGAGCGCGGCCAGGATGCCGGCCCCCACGAGCAGCAGGGTGCCCAGCGCGCCGGAACGCTTGCCGACGGCGCCGCCGGCCAGGGTGCGGCGCAGTTGGAAGACGGTCAGCCACAGCAGCATCCCGGGCAGGAACAGCACGCCGAAGACCACGGTGATGAGGGTCAGCAACTTGTCGCGCTGCTTGCGGATGCGGGTGGCGGCCAGGCAGTGCTCGACGATCGGCTGCGGCTCGGTGCCGAAGGACTGGATGAGCGGCTTGCGGGCGCCGCCGAGCATCCGGACCTGCACGGCACGGGAGAACGCCTCGCCCAGGGTCGGTTTGAAGAGCGAGAACTTGCCCTTCGTGACCGTCGACTCGTGCCATTCGTTGTTGGCCTTGAGGATCTCCTCGACGTCGACGTTCTCCCGGTACGCGGCGGAGGCCAGGGCGTGCGTCGCCACGGTTTGACCGGCCGAGCCCTGGAGCGGGACCTGAGCCCCGGGACCGAAACTGTCCATTGTCACTTCGCCGCCCCCATCGCCGCGTGTGTCCGCACTGCGGTCTGTTCCCAACCCCTGTGCTCCGCACACCTGCTGAGCTGGGCACTACAGCCTATCGAGGGCGTCGGCCGCGCGTCGGCGGACCGGCAGAATGCCGCCCGCCGCAATGGAGTTGGGCGGGCGGCACGGCCAATGTTTCCTACCCTTCGGCGCGTTCGCGGACCTTCTCGGCGATCTGTGGTGGCATCGCCTCGTGACGGGCGTAGCTGCGGTCGAACCGGCCCGTGCCGTGGGAGATCGAGCGGAGGTCGACGGCGTACCGCCCGATCTCGATCTCCGGTACGTCGGCCCGTACGAGCGTCCGTCCCTGCCCCGCCTGTTCGGTGCCGACGACGCGGCCGCGCCGCCCGGACAGGTCGCTCATGACGGGGCCGACGTATTCGTCGGGGACGAGGACCTGGACTTCGGCGACCGGTTCCAGGAGGTCGATGCGGGCGTCCGCCGCCGCCTCGCGCAGCGCCAGGGCGCCGGCTGTCTGGAACGCCGCGTCGGAGGAGTCGACCGAGTGCGCCTTGCCGTCGAGGAGGGTGACGCGCACGTCGACGAGGGGGTAGCCGGCGGCGACGCCCTTCGCGGCCTGGGCGCGTACGCCCTTCTCGACGGACGGGATGAACTGGCGCGGCACGGCGCCGCCGACGACCTTGTCGACGAACTCGATGCCCGCCCCGGGCGGCAGCGGCTCGACCTCGATCTCGCAGATGGCGTACTGCCCGTGCCCGCCGGACTGCTTGACGTGCCGTCCGCGCCCCGCGGCCTTGTCGCCGAACGTCTCGCGCAGCGACACCTTGTGGGGTACGACGTCGACCTGGACGCCGTACCGGCTGCGCAGCCTCTCCAGCGCCACGTCCATGTGCGCTTCGCCCAGGCACCACAGGACGACCTGGTGGGTGTCCTGGTTCTGTTCGAGGCGCATGGTCGGGTCCTCGGCGACCAGCCGGGACAGCCCCTGGGACAGCTTGTCCTCGTCCGCCTTGCTGTGCGCCTGGATGGCGAGCGGCAGGAGCGGGTCGGGCATCGTCCAGGGCTCCATCAGGAGCGGGTCGTCCTTGTTGGAGAGGGTGTCGCCGGTCTCGGCGCGGGACAGCTTGGCCACGCAGGCCAGGTCGCCGGCGATGCAGTGGTTGAGCTGCCGCTGCTGCTTGCCGAAGGGCGCGGAGAGGGCGCCGATCCGCTCGTCGACGTCGTGGTCCTCGTGGCCCCGGTCGGCCAGCCCGTGCCCGGAGACGTGGACGGTCTCGTCGGGGCGCAGGGTGCCGGAGAAGACCCGTACCAGGGAGATCCGGCCGACGTACGGGTCGGAGGAGGTCTTGACGACTTCGGCGACCAGCGGTCCGTCCGGGTCGCAGGTGATCTGGGGGCGTGGTTTGCCGTCGGGGGTGGTGACGGCGGGCGCCTCGCGCTCCAGGGGCGTGGGGAAGCCGCGGGTGATCAGCTCCAGCAGCTCGACCGTGCCGAGGCCCTGCTTTCCGCCGGGCGCTGCCGGGGCGGCGGCGAGTACGGGGTGGAAGGTGCCGCGTGCGACGGCCTTCTCCAGGTCGTCGATGAGGGTCTTGAGGTCGATCTCCTCGCCGCCGAGGTAGCGGTCCATGAGGGACTCGTCCTCGCTCTCGGCGATGATGCCTTCGATGAGGCGGTTGCGGGCCTCCTCGATGAGCGGGACCTGGGCCTCCTCGGGCGGATTCTCCTTCCGTTCGCCGGACGAGTAGTCGAAGATCTTCTGGGTGAGGAGGCCGACGAGTCCGGTCGCGGGGGCGTGGCCGTCGGGCGTCTGCGGGCCCAGGACGGGCACGTACAGCGGAAGGATGGCGTCGGGGTCGTCACCGCCGAAGATCCGCGCGAGGACCCGGGTCAGCTCGTCGAAGTCGACGCGCGCGGTGTCGAGGTGGGTGATGACGATGGCG
Source organism: Streptomyces sp. NPDC049837 (assembly GCF_040674455.1). Classification (NCBI taxonomy): domain Bacteria; kingdom Bacillati; phylum Actinomycetota; class Actinomycetes; order Kitasatosporales; family Streptomycetaceae; genus Streptomyces; species Streptomyces sp. NPDC049837. The sequence continues at coordinate 124,413 of NZ_JBFAMP010000010.1, forward strand.
CGGGGCATGCCGACGGCCGCGCACTCCTCCCACACCATGCGGCAGGAGCCGGCGATCGCGTCGGCCTCCTGGGCGGCCGAGACGACGAAAAGGGCCGCGTCCGCTGCGCGCAGACCGGCCCTCAGCTCCCCGACGAAGTCGGCGTATCCGGGAGTGTCCAGCAGGTTGATCTTGTACCCGCCCCATTCGAGGGGGACGAGGGAGAGCTGTACGGAGCGTTGCTGGCGGTGTTCGATCTCGTCGTAGTCGGAGACCGTGCCGCCGTCCTCGACCCGGCCCGCCCGGTTGACCGCTCCGGCGGTCAGTGCGAGGGCCTCGACCAGGGTCGTCTTGCCGGATCCGCTGTGGCCGACCAGCACCACATTCCGTACCGATGAGGGCTGGTCGGCCGTTACTGCCCTGCCGGCGGCTCCGGGGTGTGCGTTCGCCTTGTCGCCCATGATTCTTCCTCCTGATCGCGAGTGCACGGTCACGTGCACGGTGGAGGTGGGGGGCGCGGGCGCGGGGGAGCCCCCTTGGGGCAGCTCCGGCGGTGCCCGCGGTCATCCTTCGAGCTTTCCACTCAGGCCAGGTTGCGTCCATACGTCCGACACCGCGACGGGAGCAGGGTGCCCGGGGGTGGCGGGTGCCCCTGCCTGGCTACGATGGGCCAGCCGGTGGCCGTTGGGGCCGCACGGCCCACCGACCCTCGGGAAGGCCATGCTGAACAAGTACGCGCGTGCTTTTTTCACGCGTGTTCTCACACCGTTCGCCGCGTTTCTGCTCCGCCGCGGGGTCAGCCCCGACGCCGTCACGCTGATCGGCACGGCCGGCGTGGTGGCGGGCGCGCTGGTCTTCTTCCCCCGGGGGGAGTTCTTCTGGGGCACGATCGTCATCACGCTGTTCGTGTTCTCCGACCTGGTGGACGGGAACATGGCCCGGCAGGCGGGCATCTCCAGCCGCTGGGGCGCCTTCCTCGACTCGACCCTGGACCGGGTCGCCGACGGGGCGATTTTCGGTGGCTTCGCGCTGTGGTACGCGGGCAAGGGCGACGACAATGTGTTGTGTGCCGTGGCCATCTTCTGCCTGGCGAGCGGCCAGGTCGTTTCGTACACCAAGGCGCGTGGCGAGTCGATCGGCCTGCCCGTCGCGGTGAACGGCCTGGTCGAGCGGGCGGAGCGGCTCGTGGTCTCGCTGGTGGCGGCGGGCCTGGCCGGGCTGCACGGGTTCGGTGTGCCGGGCATCCAGGTGCTGCTGCCCATCGCCCTGTGGGTGGTGGCCGTGGGCAGTGCCGTGACGCTCGGGCAGCGGGTGGTGACGGTGCGCCGCGAGTCGGCGGAGGCGGACGCGGCGGCGGGCTCTCCCGAGGTGGGCGGTTCCGGTGCCAGGGGGAGTGAGGCGACATGAGCGCGGTGCGTGAACGGTTGACCGACGCGCTGTACGGGCTCGGCTGGAGCGCGGTGAAGCAACTGCCCGAGCCGGTGGCGGCCGGTCTCGGCCGGCGGATCGCCGACACGGCGTGGAAGCGGCGCGGCAAGGGCGTGCTGCGCCTGGAGGCCAACCTCGCGCGCGTGGTGCCGGACGCCTCCCCGGAGCGGCTGGCCGAGCTGTCGAAGGCCGGGATGCGCTCGTACATGCGCTACTGGATGGAGTCGTTCCGGCTGCCGGCGTGGAGTGCGGAGCGCGTCAGGGACACCGTCGACGTCAAGGACGCGCACTACCTGACGGAGGGCCTGGCCGCCGGCAAGGGAGTCGTCCTGGCGCTGCCGCACCTGGCGAACTGGGACCTGGCGGGCGTGTGGGTCACGCGCGCGCTGGGCGTGCCGTTCACGACGGTCGCCGAGCGGCTGAAGCCGGAGACGCTGTACGACCGGTTCGTCGCGTACCGGGAGTCGCTGGGCATGGAGGTCCTGCCGCACACCGGCGGCTCGGCGTTCGGGACGCTGGCGCGGCGGCTGCGGGCGGGCGGCCTGGTGTGCCTGGTCGCCGACCGTGACCTGTCGGAGTCGGGCGTCGAGGTGAAGTTCTTCGGCGACGCGGCGCGGATGCCGGCCGGGCCCGCGATGCTGGCCCAGCAGACCGGCGCGCTGCTGCTGCCGGTGACGCTCTGGTACGACGGAACGTCGACGATGAGGGGCCGGGTCCATCCGCCCGTCGACGTACCCGAGACAGGTACGCGCGCCGAGAAGACGTCCTCCATGACACAGGCGCTGGCCGATGCCTTCGCCACCGGAATCGCCGAGCACCCGGAGGACTGGCACATGTTGCAGCGGCTGTGGCTCGCGGACCTGGATCCCGCGAAGGGACCCGACGCGTGAGGATCGGCATCGTCTGCCCGTACTCCTGGGACGTGCCGGGCGGCGTCCAGTTCCACATCCGGGACCTGGCCGAGCACCTGATCCGGCTCGGCCACGAGGTGTCCGTGCTGGCCCCGGCGGACGACGAGACCCCGCTGCCGCCGTACGTCGTCTCGGCGGGGCGCGCGGTCCCCGTGCCGTACAACGGCTCGGTCGCCCGGCTGAACTTCGGCTTCCTGTCGGCGGCGCGGGTGCGGCGCTGGCTGCACGACGGCACGTTCGACGTGATCCACATCCACGAGCCGGCCTCGCCGTCGCTGGGGCTGCTGTCCTGCTGGGCGGCGCAGGGCCCGATCGTGGCCACCTTCCACACGTCCAACCCGCGGTCGCGGGCCATGATCGCCGCGTACCCGATCCTCCAGCCCGCGCTGGAGAAGATCAGCGCGCGTATCGCGGTCAGCGAGTACGCGCGCCGGACGCTCGTCGAGCACTTGGGCGGCGACGCGGTCGTCATCCCCAACGGGGTCGACGTCGACTTCTTCGCCGGGGCGGAGCCGAAGGCGGAGTGGCAGGGCGGCACGCTCGGGTTCATCGGGCGGATCGACGAGCCGCGCAAGGGCCTGCCGGTGCTCATGAAGGCCTTCCCGAAGATCCTCGCCGCGTGCCCCGACACCCGGCTGCTGGTCGCGGGCCGGGGAGACGAGGAGGAGGCCGTCGCGTCCCTGCCGGCCGACATGCGGCGGCGCGTGGAGTTCCTCGGCATGGTCAGCGACGAGGACAAGGCGCGGCTGCTGCGCAGCGTGGACGTGTACGTGGCGCCCAACACGGGCGGCGAGAGCTTCGGCATCATCCTGGTCGAGGCCATGTCGGCGGGCGCGCCGGTGCTGGCCAGCGACCTGGACGCGTTCGCGCAGGTCCTGGACCAGGGCGCGGCGGGCGAACTCTTCGCCAACGAGGACGCCGACGCCCTGGCGAAGACGGCGATCCGCCTGCTCGGCGACGAGGAACGGCGCCAGGAGCTGCGGGACCGGGGCAGCGCCCATGTCCGCCGCTTCGACTGGTCGACGGTCGGCGCGGACATCCTCGCGGTCTACGAGACGGTCACGGACGGCGCGGCCTCGGTCGCCACGGACGAGCGGCTGGGGCTGCGGGCGCGGTGGGGGCTGGCGCGGGACTGACGCCGGACCGGGTGGCGGGTGACGCGTCGCGCCTGACGTGTGGCGTGTGGCGCGTGGGACTCGGCGGGTGGGGCCGGGCGGCGGGTGCCTGGCGCCGTGCTCGGTGACGGCTGCGGCCCGGTGGGGGTGGGCCGGGGCGTACCGGCGCCCGGGCGCAACGCGGCGTCCCGGTAGCCTGTGCGCCCGTGATCGAAACCCTCATCTGGATCGTCGTCGGCCTGGTCGCCATCGGGCTCTACCTGAGCTGGACCGCCGGGCGGCTCGACCGGCTGCACGCGCGGATCGACGCCGCCCGCGCCGCGCTCGACGCGCAGTTGCTGCGGCGTGCCTCGGTCGCCCAGGAGCTGGCCACCTCGGGTGTGCTCGACCCGGCGGCGTCGATCGTGCTGTACGAGGCCGCGCACGCCGCCCGGCAGGCCGAGGAGGAGCAGCGGGAGGTGGCCGAGAGCGAGCTGAGCCAGGCGCTGCGCGCGGTGTTCGGCGAACCGGAGCAGGTGGAGGTGGTACGTCAGGCCCCGGGCGGCGAGCAGGCGGCCGGCGAGCTGGCGGCGGCGGTGCGCCGGGTGCCGATGGCGCGCCGGTTCCACAACGACGCCGTACGCGCGGCCAGGGCGCTGCGCAGGCACCGCAAGGTGCGCTGGTTCCGGCTCGCGGGGCACGCCCCGTTCCCGATGGCGTTCGAGATGGACGACGAGCCGCCGGTGGCGCTGGCGGACCGGCCGGGGAGCGGCTGACCTCGGGAAAACGAGCCACCGGGTCACTATTGGCCCTTGATGTGGACTGGGTGGCCCGGGTTTCCTCGGTGTAGTTGAAACCCCCCGTTTCTTGAGTGAGGTCATCCGTGTCCAGCACCACCACCCCGCAGTCGCCCGAGACCGGCACCGCGCGCGTCAAGCGCGGCATGGCCGAGCAGCTCAAGGGCGGCGTGATCATGGACGTGGTCAACGCCGAGCAGGCCAAGATCGCCGAGGACGCCGGCGCCGTCGCCGTCATGGCCCTCGAGCGGGTCCCGGCCGACATCCGCAAGGACGGCGGCGTGGCCCGGATGTCCGACCCGAACATGATCGAGGAGATCATCGACGCGGTCTCCATCCCGGTCATGGCCAAGTCCCGCATCGGCCACTTCGTCGAGGCCCAGGTCCTCCAGTCCCTCGGTGTCGACTACATCGACGAGTCCGAGGTCCTCACCCCGGCCGACGAGGTCAACCACTCCGACAAGTGGGCCTTCACCACCCCCTTCGTCTGTGGCGCCACCAACCTGGGCGAGGCCCTGCGCCGCATAGCCGAGGGCGCGGCCATGATCCGCTCCAAGGGCGAGGCCGGCACCGGCAACGTCGTCGAGGCCGTCCGCCACCTGCGCCAGATCAAGAACGAGATCGCCAAGCTGCGCGGCTTCGACAACAACGAGCTGTACGCCGCCGCCAAGGAGCTGCGCGCCCCGTACGAGCTCGTCAAGGAGGTCAGCGAGCTCGGCAAGCTGCCGGTCGTGCTGTTCTCCGCCGGTGGCGTGGCCACCCCGGCCGACGCCGCGCTGATGCGCCAGCTCGGCGCCGAGGGCGTCTTCGTCGGCTCCGGCATCTTCAAGTCCGGCGACCCGGCCAAGCGCGCCGCCGCCATCGTGAAGGCCACCACCTTCTACGACGACCCGAAGATCATCGCCGACGCGTCCCGCAACCTGGGCGAGGCCATGGTGGGCATCAACTGCGACACCCTCCCCGAGGCCGAGCGCTACGCGAACCGGGGCTGGTAATGACCACTCCGCTCATCGGTGTCCTGGCTCTCCAGGGCGACGTACGTGAGCACCTGATCGCCCTGGCCGCGGCGGACGCCGTGGCCAGGCCGGTCCGGCGCCCCGAGGAGCTCGCCGAGGTCGACGGCCTGGTCATCCCCGGCGGGGAGTCCACCACCATCTCCAAGCTGGCCGACCTCTTCGGCCTGATGGAGCCGCTGCGCGAGCGCATCAAGGCGGGCATGCCCGTCTACGGCACGTGCGCCGGTCTGATCATGCTCGCCGACAAGATCCTCGATCCGCGCTCGGGCCAGGAGACGCTCGGCGGCATCGACATGATCGTCCGCCGCAACGCCTTCGGGCGCCAGAACGAGTCCTTCGAGGCGGCCGTCGAGGTCGCCGGCATCGAGGGCGGTCCGGTGGAGGGCGTCTTCATCCGGGCTCCCTGGGTCGAGTCGGTCGGTGCCCAGGCGGACGTCATCGCCGAGCACGACGGCCACATCGTCGCCGTACGGCAGGGCAACGCCCTTGCCACGTCGTTCCACCCGGAGCTGACGGGCGACCACCGCGTCCACGCCCTGTTCGTCGACATGGTGCGCGCCGCGGGCTGACCCGGTCCCGGTAGGATCTCTGGGGTTCGTTCAGAAATTGGTTACGCGAAGGAGACAGGCAGATGTCCGGCCACTCTAAATGGGCTACGACGAAGCACAAGAAGGCCGTGATCGACGCCAAGCGCGGCAAGCTCTTCGCGAAGCTGATCAAGAACATCGAGGTCGCGGCCCGCACCGGCGGCGCCGACCCCGATGGCAACCCCACGCTGTACGACGCCATCCAGAAGGCCAAGAAGAGCTCGGTCCCCAACAAGAACATCGACTCCGCGGTCAAGCGCGGCGGTGGTCTCGAGGCCGGCGGCGTCGACTACGAGACGATCATGTACGAGGGTTACGGCCCGAACGGTGTCGCGGTGCTCATCGAGTGCCTCACCGACAACCGCAACCGCGCCGCCTCCGACGTACGCGTCGCGATGACCCGCAACGGCGGCTCGATGGCCGACCCGGGCTCGGTGTCGTACCTCTTCAACCGCAAGGGTGTCGTGATCGTCCCCAAGGGCGAGCTGACCGAGGACGACGTCCTCGGCGCGGTCCTGGACGCGGGCGCCGAGGAGGTCAACGACCTCGGCGAGACCTTCGAGGTCATCAGCGAGGCCACCGACCTCGTCGCGGTCCGCACCGCCCTCCAGGAGGCCGGTATCGACTACGACTCGGCCGACGCCAACTTCGTCCCGACCATGCAGGTCCAGCTCGACGAGGAAGGCGCGCGCAAGATCTTCAAGCTGATCGACGCGCTGGAGGACAGCGACGACGTGCAGAACGTCTTCGCCAACTTCGACGTCTCCGACGACGTCATGGAGAAGGTCGACGCCTGACCCACGCACGCACGCGGCGGGCCGGCAGGGGACACGCCCCCTGCCGGCCCGCCGTTGTTGTCAGAGGGGCCGGTTAGCCTGTGGACCGCAACCATGCATTGAGGAACCACGATGGCGATCAGCCACCTCCGCGAGAGCGGCGGCGGCCTAGCCGCAGAGAGGGGCGGGGTGGCGTGCGCGTACTCGGGGTGGACCCGGGGCTGACCCGGTGCGGTGTCGGCGTCGTCGAAGGCGTCGCAGGGCGCCCGTTGACGATGCTCGGCGTCGGCGTCGTCCGCACCCCGGCGGACGCGGACATCGGCCACCGGCTCGTCGCCATTGAGCGCGGCATCGAGGAATGGCTGGATGAGCACCGTCCCGAACGGGTGGCGGTGGAGCGGGTGTTCAGCCAGCACAATGTGCGTACGGTGATGGGCACCGCCCAGGCCAGCGCCGTCGCCATGCTGTGCGCGTCCCGCCGCGGCATCCCCGTCGCCCTGCACACGCCCAGCGAGGTCAAGGCCGCCGTCACCGGCAGCGGCCGCGCCGACAAGGCACAGGTCGGGGCGATGGTCACCCGGCTGCTCCGGCTGGACGCCCCGCCCAAGCCGGCCGACGCGGCCGACGCGCTGGCCCTCGCCATCTGCCACATCTGGCGGGCCCCCGCCCAGAACCGCCTGCAACAGGCGGTCGCCGCCCACCGAGCCATGAAAGGCCGCACCGCATGATCGCCTTCGTGAGTGGTCCCGTCGCCGCGCTCGCCCCGACCACCGCCGTGATCGAAGTCGGCGGCATCGGCATGGCCGTCCAGTGCACGCCGAACACCCTGTCGGGACTGAGGCTGGGTCAAGAGGCGCGACTGGCCACGTCGTTGGTCGTACGGGAGGACTCACTGACCCTGTACGGCTTCGCCGACGACGACGAGCGACAGGTCTTCGAGCTGCTCCAGACCGCCAGCGGCGTCGGCCCGCGCCTCGCCCAGGCCATGCTCGCCGTGCACACCCCCGACGCGCTGCGCATCGCGGTGGCCTCCGGCGACGAGAAGGCGCTCACGGCGGTGCCGGGCATCGGCAAGAAGGGTGCCCAGAAGCTGCTGCTGGAGCTGAAGGACCGGCTCGGTGAGCCCATCGGTTCGGCACCGGCCGTCGGCGCGCCGGTCACCGCCTCCTGGCGCGACCAACTGCACGCCGCGCTGATCGGCCTGGGCTACGCCACCCGCGAGGCCGACGAGGCGGTGGCCGCCGTCAGCCCGCAGGCCGAGGCGGCGGGCGGCACCCCCGAGATCGGCCGGCTCCTCAAGGCCGCCCTCCAGACCCTGAACCGCACCCGCTGAGACCCGCGAGGCAACCCACTGTGAACTGGGACGACACCGCACCCACCGGCAACGAATCCCCGGCCGGCGCCGCCGACCGGCTCGTCGGGGCGTCCGCCGACGGGGAGGACCAGGCCGTCGAGGCGGCCCTGCGGCCGAAGTCGCTGGAGGAGTTCGTGGGCCAGGAACGGGTGCGCGAGCAGCTCGACCTGGTGCTCAAGGCCGCCCTCGCCCGTGGCGCCACCGCCGACCACGTCCTGCTGTCCGGCGCCCCCGGCCTCGGCAAGACCACCCTCTCCATGATCATCGCCGCGGAGATGGGCGCCCCCATCCGGATCACCTCCGGCCCCGCCATCCAGCACGCCGGCGACCTCGCCGCGATCCTCTCCTCCCTCCAGGAGGGAGAGGTGCTGTTCCTCGACGAGATCCACCGCATGTCCCGGCCCGCCGAGGAGATGCTCTACATGGCGATGGAGGACTTCCGGGTCGACGTCATCGTCGGCAAGGGCCCGGGAGCGACCGCGATCCCGCTGGAGCTGCCGCCCTTCACCCTCGTCGGGGCCACCACCCGCGCCGGCCTCCTGCCGCCCCCACTCCGTGACCGCTTCGGCTTCACCGCCCACATGGAGTTCTACGCCCCGGCCGAGCTGGAGCGCGTCATCCACCGCTCCGCCCACCTCCTGGACGTCGAGATCGAGGCCGACGGCGCCGCCGAGATCGCCGGCCGCTCCCGCGGCACGCCCCGTATCGCCAACCGCCTGCTGCGCCGCGTCCGCGACTACGCCCAGGTCAAGGCGGACGGCCTGATCACCCGCGACATCGCCGCCACCGCCCTCAAGGTCTACGAGGTGGACGGCCGCGGCCTCGACCGGCTGGACCGGGCGGTGCTGGAGGCCCTGCTCAAGCTGTTCGGCGGCGGACCGGTGGGCCTGTCCACCCTGGCCGTCGCCGTGGGCGAGGAGCGCGAGACGGTCGAGGAGGTCGCCGAGCCGTTCCTCGTCCGGGAGGGGCTGCTGGCCCGCACCCCCCGGGGACGGGTGGCCACGCCCGCCGCATGGACGCATCTCGGCCTCGTACCGCCGCAGGCAGGGGGCCCGGGAAGGGGACAACAGGGGCTCTTCGGGGCGTGACGGCGAGGAGACTCGCCGGGTCAGGAACCGCGGTGCCATGCTGGGCGTTGTTCCATTGATGCGGACTCGCCTAGACTCCGCCGATGCCGACCGTTCAGGTCGGCGTACCCACCCCCGAAGATCAGGCCGCGGTTCCCCGCGACCGTGCGAAGGATTTGTCGTCCCGTGAGTATCGTGACTCTCCTGCCGTTCATCGTCCTCATCGGGGCCATGTTCCTGATGACCCGCTCTGCGAAGAAGAAGCAGCAGCAGGCGGTGGAAATGCGCAACCAGATGCAGCCCGGAACCGGCCTACGGACGATCGGGGGGATGTACGCCACCGTCAAGGAGGTCGGCGAGGACACCGTCCTCCTGGAGGTCGCTCCGGGAGTCCACGCCGTCTACGCCAAGAACGCCGTCGGCGCCGTCCTCGACGACGACGAGTACAACCGCATCGTGCACGGTGACGGTGACCTGAAGAGCGACACCCCGGTCGTGCCGGACGACGCCTCCTCGCTCACCGAGACCGACGACGCGAAGATCGACCTGGGCAAGAAGGACGCGGCCGACGAGGTCGAGACCGCTCCCGAGGCCGAGGACGCCAAGGCCGAGGACGCCAAGGCCGACGACAAGACCGACGGCGACACCGACGCGAAGTAAGGCGTGCAGACGGACCGCGTCGCCGACCGGCGTACGCGGTCCGTTCCGTGCCGACACACGCGGGGGATTCCCCACACCACTTCGTGGCCGCCCCGACGCTCACCCGGCGTAGCGGCGGTTGGACAGGGAGAAACGAGAAGGTGGCAGCACCCAAGAAGGGCCGAGGGCCGGCGTCGGGGGGGCAGGGCAAGCCGGGGCGCGCCCTGGCCGCGATCCTGATCGCCATCGGAGCCCTGATCGGCGGGATGTTCTGGTCGGGTGACCTCACCCCGCGCCTGGGCATCGACCTCGCCGGCGGTACGAGCATCACGCTCCGGGCCGAGAGCCAGCCCGGCAAGAAGGACGCCGTCAACAACACCAACATGCAGACCGCGATCGGCATCATCGAACGCCGCGTCAACGGTCTCGGTGTCTCCGAGGCGGAGGTCCAGCAGCAGGGCAACCGGCACATCATCGTCAACATCCCCAGGGCGACCGACTCCGAGAAGGCCCAGAAGCAGGTCGGTACGACCGCCGAGCTGTACTTCCGCCCGGTCCTCGCCGTCGCCGGCAGCGCGCCGATCCCGGAGCCCTCCGCCACCGGATCGCCGAGCGCCACGCCCAGCGGCAAGGCCTCGTCGACGCCCACCCCGAAGGCCAGTGCCACCACCCAGGGCCGTGCGGTCACCGACGCCCTGAAGAAGGACGAGTCGCCGTCCCCGAAGCTGGGCACGACCGACAAGCCGGCCACCACGCCCGCCCCGCAGCCCTCCGCCTCGGGCGCCGCGGCCATCGCCGCGCTCGACAAGCAGTTCGCCGCCCTGGACTGCACGCCGGACAAGAAGACCAAGCAGGTCCCCAACCCGGCGCAGAACGCGGACCCGGCCAAGCCGACCGTGGCCTGTGGCACCGAGGGCGACGCCAAGTACATCCTCGGCCCGGCCGAGGTCGCCGGCACGGACGTCGACGAGGCGCAGGGCGTCCTCGACCCGCAGCGCGGCCGCTGGATCGTCCAGCTCGGCTTCACCGACGCGGGCACCAAGAAGTTCGCGGCCACCACCGGCAAGCTGGCGAGCCAGGTCCAGCCGCAGAACCAGTTCGCGATCACGCTCGACGGCCAGGTCGTCTCGGCCCCGTCCGTCAGCAGCGCGATCGGCGGCGGCAGCGCCGAGATCTCCGGCAGCTTCGACCAGGAGTCCGCCACCGAGCTCGCCAACATCCTGTCGTACGGCGCGCTGCCGCTCTCCTTCGAGCAGGAGAGCGTCACCACGGTCACCGCCGCGCTCGGCGGTGAGCAGCTCCAGGCCGGTCTGATCGCGGGCGCCATCGGTCTCGCCCTGGTCATCATCTACCTGGTCGTCTACTACCGCGGGCTGTCGCTCATCGCGATCCTCAGCCTCGGTGTCTCGGCCGTCCTCACGTACGCGCTGATGTCGCTGCTCGGCCCGGCCATCGGCTTCGCGCTGAACCTGCCGGCCGTCTGCGGCGCGATCGTGGCCATCGGTATCACCGCGGACTCGTTCATCGTCTACTTCGAACGCATCCGTGACGAGATCCGCGAGGGCCGCACGCTGCGCCCCGCCGTCGAGCGCGGCTGGCCGCGAGCCCGGCGCACCATCCTGGTCTCCGACTTCGTGTCGTTCCTCGCCGCGGCCGTGCTGTTCATCGTGACCGTCGGCAAGGTCCAGGGCTTCGCGTTCACGCTCGGTCTGACGACCCTGCTCGACGTGGTCGTGGTGTTCTTCTTCACCAAGCCGCTGATGACGCTGCTGGCCCGGACGAAGTTCTTCAGCAGCGGCCACCCGTGGTCGGGTCTGGACCCCAAGCGGCTGGGGGCCAAGCCCCCGCTGCGCCGCTCCCGGCGTGTCTCCGCCACCACCGAACCGAAGGAGGCGTGAGATGTCACGACTCGGCAGCATGGGCGCTCGCCTGTACCGCGGTGAGGTCGGGTACGACTTCGTCGGCAAGCGGATGATCTGGTACGGCGTCTCCATCCTGATCACCATCACGGCCATCGCCGGACTGATGGTGCAGGGCCTCAACATGGGCATCGAGTTCAAGGGCGGCGTCGTCGTCACCACGCCCAAGCTCGCGGTGTCCACCGAGGAGGCGCGGGACGCGGCCGAAGAGGTCTCCGGCCACACCCCGATCGTCCAGGAGCTGGGCACCGGCGGTCTGCGCATCCAGATCAGCGATGTGACCACCGCCGAAGCCGGCAAGATCAAGTCCGAGCTCGCCACCGAACTGAACGTCCCCAGCAACAACCTCAACGCCGACGTCGTCGGCCCGAGCTGGGGCGAGCAGATCGCCAACAAGGCGTGGATGGGTCTCGGCGTCTTCATGGTCCTCGTGGTGATCTACCTGGCGATCGCCTTCGAGTGGCGCATGGCGCTCGCCGCGCTGATCGCCCTGATCCACGACCTGACGATCACCGTCGGCATCTACGCCCTGGTCGGCTTCGAGGTCACCCCGGGCACCGTGATCGGTCTGCTGACCATCCTCGGTTACTCCCTCTACGACACCGTCGTCGTCTTCGACGGTCTCAAGGAGGGGTCGAAGGACATCACCAAGCAGACCCGCTGGACCTACAGCGAGATCGCCAACCGCAGCCTCAACAGCACCCTGGTCCGCTCCATCAACACCACGGTGGTGGCGCTGCTGCCGGTGGCCGGCCTGCTGTTCATCGGCGGTGGCTTCCTCGGCGCGGGCATGCTCAACGACATCTCGCTGTCGCTGTTCGTGGGCCTCGCGGCCGGTGCGTACTCGTCGATCTTCATCGCCACGCCGCTCGTCGCCGACCTCAAGGAACGCGACCCGCAGATGAAGGCGCTGAAGAAGCGCGTCCTCGCCAAGCGCGCCCAGGCCGCCGAGAAGGGCACCTCCGAGGACGGCTCCGCCGAGAACGCCGAGAACGCGGAGGAGACCGAGCCGGAGGACGCCGCACCCGCCGGCGCGGTCGTCGGACAGCGGCGCCAGCCCACCCGCGGGCGGGGCAGGCGCCGATGACCGTCACCACGCAGGAGCTGCTCCTCAGCCGCATCCGGGACGTCGCCGACTACCCCATCCCCGGTGTGACGTTCAAGGACATCACGCCGCTGCTCGCGGACCCGGAGGCGTTCGGCGCCCTCACCGGGGCGCTGGCCGAGCTGTGCGAACGGCACGGCGCGACCAAGATCGTCGGCCTGGAGGCGCGCGGGTTCATCCTCGCCGCGCCGGTCGCCGTCACCGCGCGACTGGGCTTCGTCCCGGTCCGCAAGGCGGGCAAGCTGCCCGGGGCGACGCTGAGCCAGGCGTACGAGCTGGAGTACGGCACCGCCGAGATCGAGGTGCACGCCGAGGACCTCCTGCCCGGTGACCGGGTCATGGTCATCGACGACGTCCTCGCCACCGGCGGCACCGCCGAGGCCTCGCTGGAGCTGATCCGGCGGGCCGGAGCCGAGGTCGCGGGCGTCGCCGTCCTCATGGAGCTCGGGTTCCTGGGCGGCCGCGCCCGGCTCGAGCCGACGCTGGCCGGCGCCCCGCTGGAGGCGCTGATCACGCTCTGACCAGCGCGTACAGGGCACGCGAAACGGGCACCCGGACACACCGGGTGCCCGTTTCGCATGACCGGCGCCGAGGTCCGTCCCCGTCCGGGGGCGAGCGGCTCGCCCGAGGTCAGTACCATGGGATTCCGGGCCTGACCGGGGGACCCGGACCCGCACGAGGAGCGCTCTTGCCAGACGAGGCCCAGCCACTCTCCGCCGCGAAGCCCGACCAGCAGGCCGACAAGGCCGCGGCACCCACAGCCACGCCCCCCGACAAGGCCGCGCGGAACACGTCCGGCCCCACGGCGCCCCAGCGCGCGGCCGGCCCGGCCCCCGTCTCGGCGCCGAAGCCCACGCCGCCCGCCGCCGCCCGCTCCGGCGGCTCCTCCAACCGCGTGCGGGCCCGCCTCGCCCGCCTCGGCGTGCAGCGCTCGTCGCCGTACAACCCGGTCCTGGAACCCCTGCTGCGCATAGTCCGCAGCAACGACCCGAAGATCGAGACGTCCACGCTCCGCCAGATCGAGCGCGCCTACCAGGTCGCCGAGCGCTGGCACCGCGGCCAGAAGCGCAAGAGCGGCGACCCGTACATCACGCACCCGCTCGCCGTCACCACCATCCTCGCCGAGCTGGGCATGGACCCCGCGACGCTGATGGCGGGCCTCCTCCACGACACCGTCGAGGACACCGAGTACGGCCTGGAGCAGTTGCGCAAGGACTTCGGCGACCAGGTCGCCCTCCTCGTCGACGGCGTCACCAAGCTGGACAAGGTCAAGTTCGGCGAGGCGGCCCAGGCCGAGACCGTCCGCAAGATGGTCGTCGCCATGGCCAAGGACCCGCGCGTCCTGGTCATCAAGCTCGCCGACCGCCTGCACAACATGCGCACCATGCGCTACCTCAAGCGGGAGAAGCAGGAGAAGAAGGCCCGCGAGACGCTGGAGATCTACGCCCCGCTGGCCCACCGGCTGGGCATGAACACCATCAAGTGGGAGCTGGAGGACCTCGCCTTCGCGATCCTCTACCCCAAGATGTACGACGAGATCGTCCGCCTCGTCGCCGAGCGCGCCCCCAAGCGGGACGAGTACCTCGCCATAGTGACCGACGAGGTCCAGGCCGACCTGCGCGCCGCCCGCATCAAGGCCACCGTCACCGGCCGGCCGAAGCACTATTACAGCGTCTACCAGAAGATGATCGTCCGCGGCCGTGACTTCGCGGAGATCTACGACCTGGTGGGCATCCGCGTCCTCGTCGACACGGTCCGCGACTGCTATGCCGCCCTCGGCACCGTCCACGCGCGATGGAACCCGGTCCCCGGCCGGTTCAAGGACTACATCGCGATGCCGAAGTTCAACATGTACCAGTCGCTCCACACGACGGTCATCGGCCCCAACGGCAAGCCGGTCGAACTCCAGATCCGCACGTTCGACATGCACCGCCGCGCCGAGTACGGCATCGCCGCGCACTGGAAGTACAAGCAGGAGGCCGTCGCCGGCGCCTCCAAGGTGCGCACCGACGTGCCGAAGAAGGCCGGCAAGGACGACCACATCAACGACATGGCGTGGCTGCGCCAACTGCTTGACTGGCAGAAGGAGACCGAGGACCCCAGCGAGTTCCTGGAGTCGCTGCGCTTCGACCTGTCCCGCAACGAGGTCTTCGTCTTCACCCCGAAGGGTGACGTCATAGCGCTGCCGGCGGGCGCCACCCCGGTGGACTTCGCGTACGCCGTCCACACCGAGGTCGGCCACCGCACCATAGGAGCGCGGGTCAACGGGCGGCTCGTACCGCTCGAATCGACCCTCGACAACGGCGACCTGGTGGAGGTCTTCACCTCCAAGGCCGCCGGGGCCGGGCCCTCCCGCGACTGGCTCGGCTTCGTCAAGTCGCCGCGCGCCCGCAACAAGATCCGCGCCTGGTTCTCCAAGGAGCGCCGCGACGAGGCGATCGAGCAGGGCAAGGACGCCATCGCGCGCGCCATGCGCAAGCAGAACCTGCCGATCCAGCGGATCCTCACCGGCGACTCGCTCGTCACGCTGGCGCACGAGATGCGCTACCCCGACATCTCGTCGCTGTACGCGGCGATCGGCGAGGGCCATGTCGCCGCCCAGGGCGTCGTCCAGAAGCTGGTGCAGGCCCTCGGCGGCGAGGAGGCCGCCAGCGAGGACATCGCCGAGTCGGCCCCGCCGTCGCGCGGGCGCGGCAAGCGCCGCACCAAGGCCGACCCGGGCGTGGTCGTCAAGGGCGTCGAGGACGTGTGGGTCAAGCTGGCCCGCTGCTGTACGCCGGTGCCGGGCGACCCGATCATAGGCTTCGTCACGCGCGGCAGTGGTGTATCGGTTCACCGCGCCGACTGCGTCAACGTCGACTCGCTCTCGCAGCAGCCCGAGCGCATCCTCGACGTCGAATGGGCGCCCACCCAGTCCTCGGTCTTCCTGGTCGCCATCCAGGTCGAGGCCCTGGACCGCTCCCGGCTCCTGTCCGACGTCACCCGGGTCCTGTCCGACCAGCACGTCAACATCCTGTCGGCGGCCGTCCAGACCTCCCGCGACCGGGTGGCCACCTCCCGCTTCACCTTCGAGATGGGCGACCCCAAGCACCTGGGGCACGTCCTGAAGGCGGTGCGTGGCGTGGAGGGCGTGTACGACGTGTACCGCGTGACGTCGGCCCGCAGGCCGTAACAGGCAGGAAAAAGGGCCTCCCCACCGGGGGAGGCCCTTTGCCGTGTCCGTACGTCAGCCGCCGAACTCCTGCAGACCCTTCAGCGCCTGGTCCAGCAGCGCCTGCCGGCCCTCCAGCTCACGCGCGAGCTTGTCCGCCTTGGCGTCGTTGCCCGCCGCACGGGCCGCGTCGATCTGCTTCCGGAGCTTCTCGACCGCGTCCTGGAGCTGCCCCGTCAGACCCGCCGCACGCGCGCGTGCCTCCGGGTTCGTACGACGCCACTCGGCCTCCTCGGCCTCCTGGATCGCCCGCTCCACGGCGTGCATCCGCCCCTCGACCTTCGGACGGGCGTCACGCGGCACGTGACCGATCGCCTCCCACCGCTCGTTGATGGACCGGAACGCCGCACGCGCCGCCTTCAGGTCCGTCACCGGCAGCAGCTTCTCGGCCTCGCCCGCGAGCTCCTCCTTCAGCTTGAGGTTCTCCGCCTGCTCGGCGTCACGCTCCGCGAACACCTCGCTGCGCGCCGCGAAGAAGACGTCCTGGGCACCGCGGAAACGGTTCCACAGGTCGTCCTCGTGCTCGCGCTGGGCCCGGCCCGCCGCCTTCCACTCCGCCATCAGCTCGCGGTACCGGGCGGCCGTGGCACCCCAGTCGGTGGAGCCGGAGAGCGACTCCGCCTCGGCGACCAGCCGCTCCTTGGTCTTGCGGGCCTCCTCGCGCTGCGCGTCCAGCGACGCGAAGTGCGCCTTGCGCCGCTTGGAGAACGCCGACCGGGCGTGCGAGAAGCGGTGCCACAGCTCGTCGTCGGACTTCCGGTCGAGCCGCGGCAGGCCCTTCCAGGTGTCCACCAGCGCCCGCAGCCGCTCGCCCGCGGCCCGCCACTGCTCGCTCTGGGCCAGCTCCTCGGCCTCCTTGACCAGCGCCTCCTTGGCGTGCCGCGCCTCGTCGGTCTGCTTCGCCTTCTGGGCCTTGCGCTCCTCGCGGCGCGCCTCCACCGTCTCGACGAGCTTGTCGAGCCGCTTGCGGAGCGCGTCGAGGTCGCCCACGGCGTGGTGCTCGTCCACCTGATGACGGATGTGGTCGATCGCGGCCATCGCGTCCTTGGCCGACAGGTCGGTGGTCTTCACCCGCTTCTCGAGGAGGCCGATCTCGACAACCAAGCCCTCGTACTTGCGCTCGAAGTAGGCCAGTGCCTCCTCGGGAGATCCGGCCTGCCACGATCCGACGACCTTCTCGCCGTCGGCTGTACGCACGTACACGGTGCCCGTCTCGTCGACGCGGCCCCACGGGTCGCTGCTCACAGCGCCTCCTCCACATGATGCCGACGAGGGCGGTCACCCCCGGGCATCGTCCACAGTTCCCTGACGGGCCTCGCCCGCCCTCCACAACGCGACAGTCGAGGTCGCGCTGCACAACGCCAATCTAGGCGACCGGCCGCCCGGCTGTCCGCACTCAGCGCGACCGAATTCCGCGGTTCACGCCTTGCTGACGGTGGCTTTCTCAATGGTGACGGCCTTCTTGGGCGCACCGTCCTGGGCGCCGCCCTCGACGCCGCCCTTGGCCACGTCCTGGACCAGCTTCAGACCGGCCGCGTCCATCGTGCCGAACGGGGTGTACTGCGGGGGCAGCTTGGTGTCCTTGTAGACGAGGAAGAACTGGCTGCCGCCGGTGCCCGGCTGCCCGGTGTTGGCCATCGCCACCGTTCCGGCCTTGAAGGTCACCGCGCCGTCCGCGCCCGGCTTGCCCAGGGAGGCGAGGTTCTCGTCCGGGAGGGTGTAGCCCGGACCGCCCGTGCCGTCGCCCTTGGGGTCGCCGCACTGGAGGACGAAGATGCCCTGCGTGGTCAGGCGGTGGCACTTGGTGTTGTCGAAGTACTTCTTGTCGGCGAGGTGCTTGAACGAGTTCACCGTGCGGGGCGTCTTCGCGGCGTCCATCGCGATCGAGACGGCGCCGTGGTTGGTGGTGAGCGCCATCGTGTACTTCGCCTTGGTGTCGACGGCCATCTTCGGCTCGTCCGCCTTCGGCTCGGGCGAGGAGCTCGGCGAGGCCGACGGGAACTCGATGGGGTCCTTGGCGTCCGCGGCGGACTCGGTGCGGAAGTTCGTGTAGGCCCCGGCGCCCAGCACCAGCGCCACGGCCACCGCGGAGACGATGATCCTGTTGCGGCGCTTCGCCCTCCGCCGGCCTTCCTCACGGCGCTTCTGCTGCCGCTCGAACTTCTCCCGGGCGAGCTGGCGCCGCCGCTGATCGCTGGTGACCACCGGGTCTTCTCCTTGTCGGTCGTCTGTTCCTGTCCTGGCCGAGTGTGCCCGTACCGTATACGGGTTGGCTGTGGAATGAGCAGCGCCGGTAGGCTCTGATCTGCTGCATTCCTCCGCCGGACGACGCGTGCCGGACGACTCTTTAAGGACGATCGTGCTCATTGCCGGGTTCCCCGCCGGGGCCTGGGGGACCAACTGCTACCTGGTCGCCCCCGCCGCAGGCGAGGAGTGCGTGATCATCGACCCGGGCCACCAGGCCACCCAGGGAGTCGAGGAGACGCTCAAGAAGCATCGGCTCAAGCCCGTGGCGGTCGTCCTGACCCACGGCCACATCGACCACGTCGCCTCCGTCGTCCCGGTCTGCGGCGCCCATGACGTACCCGCGTGGATCCACCCCTCCGACCGGTACATGATGAGCGACCCGGAGAAGGCCCTCGGCCGCTCCATCGGCATGCCCCTCATGGGCGAGCTGACCGTGGGGGAGCCGGACGACGTCCACGAGCTGACCGACGGGGCGCGACTGAGCCTCGCGGGCCTGGAGCTGACCGTGTCGCACGCGCCCGGCCATACCAAGGGGTCGGTGACCTTCAGCATGCCCGAGGCCGCGGACATCCCGCCGGTCTTCTTCTCGGGCGACCTGCTCTTCGCCGGCTCCATCGGACGCACCGACCTGCCGGGCGGTGACATGGCCGAGATGCTCGAATCGCTGGCCCGCGTGTGCCTGCCGCTCGACGACTCGACCGTGGTGCTGTCCGGCCACGGCCCCCAGACGACCATCGGCCGCGAGCGCGCCACCAACCCGTACCTGCGCGAGGTGGCGGCCGGCCAGGGAGCGTCCCCCGCTCCCCGACGAGGAATGTGACGAGAGAAGTCCCGTGAGTACCTTCCAGGCCCCCAAGGGCACGTACGACCTGCTGCCGCCGAGTTCCGCGACGTACCTCGCCGTCCGCGAGGCGATCTCCGCGCCGCTGAAGAACTCCGGCTACGGGTACGTCGAGACCCCCGGCTTCGAGAACGTCGAGCTGTTCGCCCGCGGTGTCGGCGAGTCCACCGACATCGTCACCAAGGAGATGTACGCCTTCGAGACCAAGGGCGGCGACAAGCTCGCCCTGCGCCCCGAGGGCACCGCGTCCGTGCTGCGCGCCGCGCTGGAGGCCAACCTGCACAAGCAGGGCAACCTCCCCGTCAAGCTCTGGTACTCCGGCTCGTACTACCGCTACGAGCGCCCGCAGAAGGGCCGCTACCGCCACTTCTCCCAGGTGGGCGCCGAGGCGATCGGTGCCGAGGACCCGGCGCTGGACGCCGAGCTGATCATCCTGGCCGACCAGGCGTACCGCTCGCTGGGCCTGCGGAACTTCCGCATCCTCCTCAACAGCCTCGGCGACAAGGAGTGCCGCCCGGTCTACCGGGAGGCCCTCCAGGGCTTCCTGCGCGGGCTCGACCTGGACGAGGACACCCGCCGCCGCGTCGACATCAACCCGCTGCGGGTCCTCGACGACAAGCGCGCCGACGTCCAGAAGCAGCTCGTGGGCGCGCCGCTGCTGCGCGACTACCTGTGCGACGCGTGCCGGGCGTACCACGAGGAGGTGCGCGAGCTGCTGACCGCGGCGGGCGTGGCCTTCGAGGACGACGAGAAGCTGGTGCGCGGCCTGGACTACTACACGCGCACGACCTTCGAGTTCGTCCACGACGGCCTCGGCTCGCAGTCCGCGGTGGGCGGCGGCGGCCGTTACGACGGCCTCTCGGAGATGATCGGCGGCCCCGCCCTGCCGTCGGTGGGCTGGGCGCTCGGCGTGGACCGCACGGTGCTGGCGCTGGAGGCCGAGGGCGTCACCCTCGACCTGCCGGCCACCACCAGCGTGTTCGCGGTGCCGATCGGCGAGGAGGCCCGGCGCAAGCTGTTCGGCGTGGTCACCGAGCTGCGCAAGGCGGGCGTCGCGACGGACTTCGCGTACGGCGGCAAGGGGCTCAAGGCCTCGATGAAGGCCGCCAACCGCAGTGGTGCCCGGTACGCCCTCGTGCTGGGCGAGCGGGACCTCGCCGAGGGCGTGGCCCAGCTCAAGGACATGGAGTCGGGCGAGCAGGAGCCGGTCGCGCTCGACGCCATCGTCGAGAAGCTGGCCTCCCGGCCGGCCTGATCTCTGAGGACACCCCGGCCCCGGCCGGGGTGTCCTTATGTCCACCGAACGGCGGACAGCGGCCACGATGCGGCAGAATGATCCCCCATGACGACTGCATCGGTTGACGAAGCGTCCTCCGACACGACCACGGTCGGCAGCAGCCGGGCCTTCGCATGGATGCTGGTGATCACGGGCGCGGCTGGGCTGCTCGCGGCGTGGGTGATCACGCTCGACAAGTTCAAGCTGCTGGAGGACCCGAACTTCACGCCCGGGTGCAGCCTCAACCCGATCGTGTCCTGCGGCAACATCATGAAGAGCGAGCAGGCCTCGGCCTTCGGGTTCCCGAACCCGATGCTCGGTCTGGTCACCTACGGAATGGTCGTCGCCATCGGCGTCGCCCTCCTCGCGGGCGCCCGCTACCGCCGCTGGTACTGGCTCGGCCTGAACGCCGGCACGCTCTTCGGCGTGGGCTTCTGCATGTGGCTCATGTACCAGTCGCTGTACGAGATCAACGCGCTGTGCCTGTGGTGCTCCCTGGCCTGGATCGCGACGATCGTCATGTTCTGGTACGTCACCTCGCACAACGTGCGCAACGGCCTGCTCCCCGCACCCCGCCCGGTCCGGAGCTTCCTCGACGAGTTCACCTGGGTCCTGCCCGTCCTGCACATCGGGATCATCGGGATGCTGATCCTGACCCGCTGGTGGGATTTCTGGACGAGCTGATCCGCCCTGAACCGACTGTCAGTGGCCTGACATACGCTTCTGGATGTGGAGCCCGACCTCTTTACCGCCGCAGCCGAAGAACGCCAGGAGAAGGACCCGTCCACCAGCCCCCTGGCGGTCCGGATGCGCCCGCGCACCCTGGACGAAGTCGTCGGCCAGCAGCACCTGCTCAAACCAGGGTCACCCCTGCGCCGGCTCGTAGGTGAGGGCGCGGGCGGCCCGGCCGGCGCCTCCTCCGTGATCCTCTGGGGACCGCCCGGCACGGGCAAGACGACCCTCGCGTACGTGGTCTCCAAGGCCACCAACAAGCGCTTCGTCGAGCTCTCCGCGATCACGGCCGGCGTCAAGGAGGTCCGCGCGGTCATCGACGGTGCCCGCCGCGCCGCCGGCGGATTCGGCAAGGAGACCGTCCTCTTCCTCGACGAGATCCACCGCTTCAGCAAGGCCCAGCAGGACTCCCTCCTGCCGGCTGTCGAGAACCGCTGGGTCACCCTCATCGCCGCCACCACCGAGAACCCGTACTTCTCGGTGATCTCCCCGCTGCTCTCCCGCTCGCTCCTGCTCACCCTGGAGCCGCTCACCGACGACGACATCCGGAGCCTGCTGAAGCGCGCGCTCACCGAAGAACGCGGCCTTGCCGACTCCGTCACACTGCCGGACGACGCCGAAGCCCACCTCCTGCGCATCGCGGGCGGTGACGCCCGCCGGGCCCTGACCGCCCTGGAGGCGGCAGCCGGTGCCGCCCTCGCCAAGAACGAGCCCGAGATCAGCCTCGCCACCCTTGAGGAGACGGTCGACCGGGCGGCGGTGAAGTACGACCGGGACGGCGACCAGCACTACGACGTCGCCAGCGCCCTGATCAAGTCCATCCGCGGCTCCGACGTCGACGCGGCCCTGCACTACCTCGCCCGGATGATCGAGGCCGGGGAGGACCCCCGCTTCATCGCCCGCCGCCTGATGATCTCCGCGAGCGAGGACATCGGCCTAGCGGACCCGACGGCGCTGCCCCTCGCGGTCGCGGCGGCCCAGGCAGTGGCCATGATCGGCTTCCCCGAGGCGGCCCTCACCCTCAGCCACGCCACCATCGCCCTCGCCCTGGCCCCGAAGTCGAACGCCGCGACGACCGCGATAGCGGCCGCCCAGGCGGACGTGCGCAACGGCCTCGCGGGCCCGGTCCCGCCCCACCTCCGCGACGGGCACTACAAGGGCGCGGCCAAGCTGGGTCACGCCCAGGGGTACGTGTATCCGCACGACGTCCCGGGCGGAATCGCCGCCCAGCAGTACGCACCCGACGCCATCCACGGCAGGCGCTACTACGAGCCCACCCGCTATGGCGCGGAGGCGCGGTACGCGGACGTGGTCGAGAAGGTGCGCGAACGCCTGCGCGGCGCGGAGGACTAGTCCCGCGCCGCCGCCTCGAACAGGGCGTGCATGGCGCGCCGCAGTCCGTGGATCTCCTGCACGGGCTCGGGGAAGTCGAAGCGCGCGTCGAAGGAGCGCCCCGCCGTGTCCCGGCAGCGCACCCGCAGCCCGAACCGGTCCAGCGCCAGCGGCACCACACGCCGCACGCCGGCACGGTCCCCGAGCAGACCGCTCAGCCCCTGCACATGATCGTCGTGCGCGGCGGCGAGGTGCTGGAGCAGCTCGGTCTCGTACTCCATGAGCGGGTCCGGCGAGGCCGCCGCGAAGTCCTCGGCGCTCACCGCGGCGTCGCCCCAGAGGTCGTCCACGTACACCTCGCCGACCTCCAGGCGCAGCATCATGTGCCCGGGCTCGGCGATCCCCGGGGCGCACGTGAGCCATCCGGAGACCCATGCCCGCCCCCGGATACGGTGGGGGACGGCGACCGGGGCCACATCCGTCAGCTCCAGCACGGCTCGCAGCTCGTCGTCCTGCGCGTGCGTGGCGGCGCGCACCACCGGCGCGTCGGCCGGGAACAGCAGGAACACCTCGCCGTCCGCGCCGACCGTCCGGACGTCCGGCATGAGCTGGTCTGCCCGGGCCCCCTCGGCCCCGGGCACGATGAGCACCGCGGAGCATGTACTCTGTACGAGAGTTCGTGTGCGCTCGGCTGCTGACGGCATCCGGGCGGTTTCAAGCCCGCTGGGACGCGGCTGACCATGAGCTGATCGGACCTCCGTCACATCGATGCTCTGCGAAGCAGGAGCATCGCTCTTTGTGCTGCTGTCTGTGATGCGCGTGGTGTTCCCAGGGCTCGACATGCGATCTCCTTGATTAAGGTAAGCCTAACCTAACCTATATCGGAGGTCTGGAGAACGTGCCTAACCAGTCGCGTCCCAAGGTCAAGAAGTCTCGCGCGCTCGGTATCGCGCTGACGCCGAAGGCCGTCAAGTACTTCGAGGCCCGCCCCTACCCGCCGGGCGAGCACGGCCGTGGCCGCAAGCAGAACTCGGACTACAAGGTCCGTCTGCTCGAGAAGCAGCGTCTGCGCGCCCAGTACGACATCAGCGAGCGCCAGATGGCGCGCGCTTACGACCGCGCCAAGAAGGCCGAGGGCAAGACGGGCGAGGCGCTGGTCGTCGAGCTCGAGCGCCGTCTCGACGCCCTGGTCCTGCGTTCGGGCATCGCCCGCACCATCTACCAGGCCCGCCAGATGGTCGTTCACGGCCACATCGAGGTCAACGGTGGCAAGGTCGACAAGCCGTCGTTCCGCGTCCGTCCCGACGACGTCGTGATGGTCCGCGAGCGCAGCCGCAACAAGAGCCTGTTCCAGGTGGCGCGTGAGGGCGGCTTCGCCCCCGAGGGTGAGACCCCCCGCTACCTCCAGGTCAACCTGAAGGCCCTGGCGTTCCGCCTCGACCGCGAGCCGAACCGCAAGGAAATCCCGGTCATCTGCGACGAGCAGCTCGTCGTCGAGTACTACGCCCGCTGACCTAACCGTCCAGGGTGTTCAGCCCGCCGCTTCCCTCCGGAAGCGGCGGGCTTTCTCGTCGGGGCTCCGCCCCGAACCCCCGTTTGTCCGCGGACCGTGGTCCGGTTGTGCCCACCCGTCCCGCCCTGCGGGACGTTTGCCCACAACCGGCGGACGCCCCGGCGGAACGATCCCACAACCGGGCGACGCCCGTCGGCAGACCGGCTGAAACCGGCCCGCAGACGGGCGACGGCCGGGGTGGGGCCGTGCAGGGTCGTCCCCGCAGAGGTTGGCGGCGACGCAAGGGCTCCCAGTCAGGACACCCAAGGCCGCCGGCCTCGAGGAGTCGAGCCCGGAGGGGCCCCGCCCCCCACGCACCGGCAGTGGCCGCACGGCAACGCGTCAGGACACCGCCCCGCGGCGCGGGCGGCGGCGCGGCGACGGCACCCTCCCCGGGCCCCCGTCCGACGGACCCGACGGACCCGATGGGCCCGACGGGCCAGACAACGCCCGCGCCACCGCCGCGTCCTTGCGCAGGGCCGCCCCTTCCGCCACGTACGCCCGGAAACGCTCCGCCCCGAGCTCCTCGCCCACCTGCCGCTCGCACAAGGTGCGCGGCGCGCTGAAGTAGCCGGAGCCGAAGAGCGGCAGGCCGACCGCTTCCCACATCGGCGCGGCCGCCCCCTGGAGCACCGCCGCCTCCGCCGGGTCGCCCTCGGCGGCCGTCACCAGCGCGAGCAGCTCGATGGCCAGCACCAGACCGACCAGGTCGTTGAACGCGTGGTCGATGGTGATGCACTCGCCCAGCAGCTCCCGCGCCTCCCCGTGCGCGCCCCGCGTCCAGGCCGAGTACGCCAGGACGTACAGCGCGTACGCCCGCGTCCACCGCTCGCCCCGCTCCTCGCAGATCTCCCGGACCTCCCGGCACAAGGAGACCGCCGCCTCCAGGTCGCCCAGGAAGACCTTCGCCATGGCCAGCTCCACCTGGCCCATCAGCACCTGGCTGTTCAGCTCGCCCACCTCGCGGTACGCGGCCAGCGCCCGCGACAGCAGCTCCTCGGCGCGCGGCATGTCGTCCGACAGCAGCGCCAGGCAGCCCATCCGGTGGGTCGTGTACGCGGCCGCCAGGGCGTTGCCCGTACGCGCCGCGCCCTCCCCGCACTCGTGCAGCGCCGCCACCGCCGCCGTGTCGTCGCCCTGGAGGATCGCCACGTACCCCAGCACCCACAGCGCCCGCAGCCGCGCCTGGTCGTAACGGCACTCGTACCCCGGTTCCAGCGCCACCGCCCGGTCCAGCCAGTGCCGCCCCTCCGCCAGCCGCCCGCACCCCACCCACGAGAACCAGAGCGTGGCGGCGAGGTGCTGCGCCAGGTGGGCCTCCTCCGGCACCTCCATGCACAGTTCGAGCGCCGCCCGCAGGTTGGGCAGCGCGCTGTCGGCGCAGGCCGCCACCTCGGCCTGGCGCGGGCTGAACCACTCCAGCTCGCACCAGGTGGCCAGGCCCATGTACCAGTCGCGGTGCCGCCGCCGCATCCGCTCCTCGTCGCCCAGCGCGGCCAGCCACTCCGCCCCGTACGCCCGGACCGTGTCCAGCAGCCGGAAGCGCACGCCCGCCGCCGTGTCCTCGCGCACCACCACCGACTGGGCCACCAGCTCGCCGAGCACGTCCAGCACGAGCTCGGGCGCCAGCTCGGGGCCGCCGCACACGTACTCGACCGCCTCCAGGTCGAACGGGCCGGCGAAGACCGACAGCCGTGCCCACAGCAGCCGCTCCTCGGGCGTGCACAGCTCGTGGCTCCAGCCGATGGCCGTCCGCAGCGTCTGGTGCCGGGGCAGCGCCCCGCGCGTGCCGCCGGTCAGCAGCCGGAACCGGTCGTCGAGCCGGTCCAGCATCCGTCCCACGGTGAGCACGGGCAGCCGCCCCGCCGCCAGCTCCAGGGCCAGCGGAATCCCGTCGAGGCGCCGGCACAGCTCCCGTACCGAGCCGGTGTCCTCCACGGGAAAAGCCGCCGCGGCCGCCCGGTCCAGGAACAGCCGCACGGCGTCGTCGGCAGGCAGCGGGGCGAGCGGCATGACGGCCTCGCCGTCCAGCCGCAGTGGCCGACGGGCGGCGGCCAGCACGGTCAGCCCGGGGGAGCGGCGCAGCAACTCCCGCACGAGTCCGGCGCAGTCGTCCACGAGGTGCTCGAAGCCGTCCAGGACCAGCAGCAGCCGCCGGTCGGCGAGGTGCTCGACCAGCACCTCGCGCGGCGGCCGGCGCGTGTGGTCGGTGAGCCCGAGCGCGTCCAGCAGCGCGTGCTCCAGCAGCTCCGGATCGCGCAGCGGCGCCAGCTCCGCCAGCCGGACCCCGTCGCAGTAGCGTTTCTCCGCACCGGCACCGGCACCGGCAGCGACCGCGGCGGCGGCCCGCACCACCAGCCGGGATTTTCCCACCCCGCCCACTCCGACCACCGTGACGAGCCGGAACTCCCCCAGCAGCCGCTTCAGTTGGTCCAGTTCGCCGTCACGTCCGACGAACCGGTTCAGCTCCGCCGGCAGGTTGCTCCGTCGCATGGAACACGGAGCGTACCGACGCCGGTGCACTCCGTACAATCGGACCGCGCAACTCCGTCTCTGTCCGCCCGTAATGCGGTACGGGGAGCGAGCGTCGGCGCGATAGGCTCGGAGAACGACTTTTCAAGAAGATCGACGTCCGACGTCCGACGATGCAGAGAGCGGTGCGCGCAGTGACCGGTGGAGAGGTTGCCGGGATCCTGGTCGCCGTCTTCTGGGCGATCCTGGTCTCCTTCCTGGCCGTGGTGCTGGTGAGGCTGGCCCAGACGCTCAGGGCGACCACCCGGCTCGTGGCCGAGGTGACCGAGCAGGCGGTCCCGCTGCTGGCCGACGCCTCGGCGACCGTCCGGTCCGCGCAGACGCAGCTCGACCGGGTCGACGCCATCGCGTCGGACGTCCAGGAAGTCACCTCCAACGCCTCCGCGCTCTCCACGACGGTCGCCTCCACCTTCGGCGGACCGCTCGTCAAGGTCGCGGCGTTCGGCTACGGCGTGCGCCGGGCGATGAGCCGGAACAAGAACGACAGGCCGGCCGAGCAGCCCCGGCGTACGGTGATCGTCGGCCGTACGGTGCCGGGCGCCAGGGGCCGGAAGCGGAAGGGCTGACGCAAGGGATGTTCCGCCGTGCTTTCTGGTTCACCGCGGGCGCCGCAGCCGGCGTGTGGGCCACCACCAAGGTCAACCGCAAGCTGAAGCAGTTGACCCCCGAGAGCCTCGCCGCCCAGGCCGCCGACAAGGCGATCGAGACCGGCCACCGGCTCAAGGACTTCGCACTCGACGTCCGCGCGGGCATGCTCCAGCGCGAGTCCGAACTGGGCGAGGCGCTCGGGCTGAACGCACCCGTCGAGGACCCCGCGCTCCCGGCGCCGCGCCGCGCGGCAGCCCTGGACGGCCCCCGGAGCGACGGCCCCCGGAGCGGCGCCCGCCCCCCGTACCCCAACAACCACTCGTACAACCGGAATGAGGACCACTGATGGAGTCGGCTGAAATCCGCCGCCGCTGGCTGAGCTTCTTCGAGGAGCGCGGGCACACCGTCGTCCCTTCGGCGTCGCTCATCGCGGACGACCCGACTCTGCTCCTGGTCAACGCCGGCATGGTGCCGTTCAAGCCGTTCTTCCTGGGTGAGGAGAAGCCGCCGTACAAGCGTGCCTCCAGCGTCCAGAAGTGCGTGCGTACGCCGGACATCGAGGAGGTCGGCAAGACCACCCGGCACGGCACGTTCTTCCAGATGTGCGGCAACTTCTCCTTCGGGGACTACTTCAAGGAAGGTGCCATCAAGCTCGCCTGGGAGCTGCTGACCACCCCGGTCGAGCACGGCGGCTACGGCCTGGAGCCCGAGAAGCTCTGGATCACCGTCTACCAGGACGACGACGAGGCCGAGCAGATCTGGCGCGACGTCGTGGGCGTCCCGTCCGAGCGCATCCAGCGCCTGGGCAAGAAGGACAACTTCTGGTCCATGGGCGTCCCCGGCCCCTGCGGCCCCTGCTCCGAGATCAACTACGACCGCGGCCCCGAGTTCGGCGCCGAGGGCGGCCCGGCCGTCAACGACGAGCGGTACGTGGAGATCTGGAACCTCGTCTTCATGCAGTACGAGCGCGGCGAGGGCACCTCCAAGGAGGACTTCGAGATCCTCGGCGACCTGCCGAGCAAGAACATCGACACGGGCCTCGGTCTTGAGCGCCTGGCGATGATCCTCCAGGGCGTACAGAACATGTACGAGACCGACACCCTGAAGGTCGTCATCGACAAGGCCACCGAGCTGACCGGTGTGCGCTACGGCCAGGCCCACGAGAGCGACGTCTCGCTGCGCGTGGTCGCCGACCACATGCGTACGTCCGTGATGCTCATCGGCGACGGTGTCACCCCCGGCAACGAGGGCCGCGGCTATGTGCTGCGCCGCATCATGCGCCGCGCCATCCGCAACATGCGCCTGCTGGGCGCCTCCGGCCCGGTCGTCGGCGAGCTCGTCGACACGGTCATCAGGACGATGGGCGAGCAGTACCCGGAGCTGGAGACCGACCGCAAGCGCATCGAGACCGTCGCGCTCGCCGAGGAGGCCGCGTTCCTCAAGGCCCTCAAGGGCGGCACCAACATCCTCGACACCGCCGTCACCGAGACCAAGGCCGCCGGTGGCACCGTCCTGCCCGGCGACAAGGCGTTCCTGCTCCACGACACCTGGGGCTTCCCGATCGACCTCACCCTGGAGATGGCCGCCGAGCAGGGCCTCTCGGTGGACGAGGCCGGCTTCCGCCGCCTGATGCAGGAGCAGCGGGACCGCGCCAAGGCCGACGCCAGGGCCAAGAAGACCGGCCACGCCGACGTCTCCGCGTACCGCGAGATCGCCGACACCTCCGGCGCCACGGAGTTCGTGGGCTACACCAACACCGAGGGCGAGACGACCGTCGTCGGCCTGCTCGTCAACGGCGTCTCCTCGCCCGCCGCCACCGAGGGCGACGAGGTCGAGGTCGTCCTCGACCGCACGCCGTTCTACGCCGAGGGCGGCGGCCAGATCGCCGACACCGGCCGGATCAAGCTGCACAGCGGTGCCGTCATCGAGGTGCGCGACGTCCAGCAGCCGGTCCCGGGCGTCTCCGTCCACAAGGGATCGGTGCAGGTCGGCGAGGTGACCGTCGGGTCGACGGCGTACGCCACGATCGACGTCAAGCGCCGCCGTGCCATCGCCCGCGCCCACAGCGCCACCCACCTCACCCACCAGGCGCTGCGTGACGCCCTCGGCCCGACGGCCGCCCAGGCCGGTTCGGAGAACCAGCCGGGTCGTTTCCGGTTCGACTTCGGCTCGCCGTCCGCCGTGCCGCAGACGGTCATGACCGACGTCGAGCAGAAGATCAACGAGGTGCTCGCCCGCGAGCTGGACGTGCACGCCGAGGTCATGGCGATCGACGAGGCCAAGCGGCAGGGCGCCATCGCCGAGTTCGGCGAGAAGTACGGCGAGCGGGTCCGCGTGGTCACCATCGGCGACTTCTCCAAGGAGCTGTGCGGCGGTACGCACGTCCACAACACCGCCCAGCTCGGTCTGGTGAAGCTGCTCGGCGAGTCGTCGATCGGCTCCGGTGTGCGCCGTATCGAGGCCCTCGTCGGTGTCGACGCGTACAACTTCCTCGCCAAGGAGCACACGGTCGTGGCCCAGCTCCAGGAGCTGGTCAAGGGCCGTCCCGAGGAGCTGCCCGACAAGATCTCCGCCATGCTCGGCAAGCTGAAGGACGCCGAGAAGGAGATCGAGAAGTTCCGCGCCGAGAAGGTGCTCCAGGCCGCCGCCGGTCTCGCCCAGGGCGCCCAGGACGTCCGCGGCGTGGCCCTGGTGACCGGCCAGGTCCCCGACGGCACCTCCGCCGACGACCTGCGCAAGCTGGTCCTCGACGTGCGCGGCCGCATCCCCGGCGACCGCCCGGCCGTCGTCGCCCTGTTCACCACGGCCAACGGCCGCCCGCTGACGGTGATCGCCACCAACGAGGCCGCCCGCGAGCGTGGCCTCAAGGCCGGCGAGCTGGTCCGCACGGCCGCCAAGACCCTCGGCGGCGGCGGTGGCGGCAAGCCGGACGTCGCCCAGGGCGGCGGCCAGAACCCGGAGGCCATCGGCGACGCCATCGACGCCGTCGAGCGGCTCGTCGCGGACACCGTCTGATGAGACGCGGCCGCCGGCTCGCGATCGACGTCGGGGACGCCCGGATCGGGGTCGCCTCGTGCGACCCCGACGGGGTCCTCGCCACGCCGGTGGAGACCGTGCCGGGACGGGATGTCCCGGCCGCCCACCGGCGGTTGAAGCAGATCACCGAGGAGTACGAACCCATCGAGATCGTGGTCGGCCTCCCTCGCTCCCTCAGCGGGGGCGAGGGCCCGGCCGCGGCCAAGATCCGCGCCTTCGCCCAGGAGCTGGCCCGGGGCGTCGCCCCCGTCCCCGTACGGCTCGTGGACGAGAGGATGACCACAGTGACGGCCACTCAGGGGCTGCGCGCGTCGGGCGTCAAGTCCAAAAAGGGCCGGTCTGTCATCGATCAGGCAGCCGCTGTGATCATCCTTCAGAACGCTCTTGAGTCCGAACGGGTATCGGGTAATCCGCCCGGAGAGAGCGTCGAAGTGGTCATCTGATCGCGATACGGTAACGTTCCGCGCTACGCGGCGGTGTTCGAACAACTGCCGCGCTACGTAGAGGCGGATCGTCCGGACGCCTCGCGGCTGTTTGGGGATCGATGACTGAGTATGGCCGGAGCCCCGGCTCCGAACCGTGGCACCCCGAGGACCCGGCTCACGGGAACCAGGGGTGGGAAGGTCAGCAGGCCTACTACCAACAGGCGCAGTACGGGAACGAGCACGATCCGTACCAGCAGCAGCAGCCGCAGCAGGGTTACGGCGACCAGCAGTACCACGCCGCGCAGGAGTACCAGGCCCAGCAGACCTACGCGGGCCAGAGCTACGCCGGGCAGCAGCCGTACGACACCGGCGCCTGGGACACCGGCCAGCAGACGGCCATGCCCTACGGGGCAGCCGCCCCGGCCGACCCGTACGCTCCCCAGGCCCCCGACCTGTACGGCACGCCCGAGGCCTACCCGCCGCCGCAGCCCCCGGGCCAGCGGCGGGCCGAACCGGAGCCCCAGCGGGAGCCGGTGCGCCGGGAGCCGGAGGAGGAGAGCCACCCGTTCTTCTCGGACGGCGCGGGGGACGGGGGCCCGGACGACGACGGGGACGACGGTTACGACGACGAGCCGGCCACGTCCCGGCGTGGCGGCGGCAAGGGCCGCCGGGGCGGCAAGCAGCAGAAGAAGCGCAAGAGCCGCAACGGCCTCGCCTGCCTGGTCGTCGCCCTGGTCATGGCGGGCGGCGCCGGCGGTGTCGGCTACTTCGGCTACCAGTTCTGGCAGGGCCAGTTCGGCCCGGCCCCCGACTTCACCGGTGACGGCACGAGCGAGACCGTCCAGGTCGAGATCCCCAAGGGCGCCGGCGGCTACGAGATCGCCGCCCTCCTCGTCGAACACGGTGTGGTCAAGAGCCAGGGAGCCTTCGTCTCCGCCCAGGAGAAGAACCCCCGCGGCAAGACCATCCAGGATGGCGTGTACACGCTCAAGAAGGGCATGTCCGCCGCCAGTGCCGTCGAGGCCATGCTCAATCCGGAGAACCGGAACGCCCTCACCATTCCCGAGGGCAAGCGGAGCGCGTTCATCTACGCCGAGATCGACAAAAAGCTGGAACTCAAGCCCGGGACGACGAAGTCGGTCGCCAAGGCGAAGGCGAAGAACCTCGGCCTGCCGGAGTGGGCGACCGGCCACCCCGACGTCAAGGACCCGCTGGAAGGATTCCTCTTCCCGGCCAGCTATCCGGTGGCGAAGGGCGCCAAGCCGGAGGACGTCCTCCGGAAGATGGTCGCCCGGGCGAACGCCGAATACGGCAAGCTCGACATCGAGAACAAGGCCAAGTCGCTGGGGCTGAACGGTCCGTGGGAACTGCTGACCGTCGCGAGCCTGGTACAGGTCGAGGGCAAGTACAAGCACGACTTCGACAAGGTCGCCCGCGTCGTCTACAACCGTCTCAAGCCGAACAACATCGAGACGGTCGGCCGGCTCGAATTCGACTCCACCATCAACTACATCAAGGAAGAAAGCACCCTCGACGTCGGTGCGGTGGCCGATCTGCGCAAGATCGACGACCCGTACAACACCTATGACATCAAGGGACTGACGCCCGGGCCGATCAGCAACCCCGGCGTCGACGCCATCAATTCCGCGCTGAAACCGACACCGGGCCCCTGGTATTACTTCGTTTCGATCAACGAGGACAAGACGGTGTTCTCGGTGACCAACGAGGAGCACAACCGGAACGTCGAGCAGTACGAAAAGGAACGGGAGAAGTCCGGCCAGTGAGCACAGTGAAGCGCGCCGCCGTCCTGGGGTCGCCGATCGCCCACTCCCTCTCCCCGGTGCTGCACCGGGCCGCCTACGCGGAGCTCGGCCTCACCGACTGGTCGTACGAACGCCACGAGGTGGACGAGGCCCGGCTCCCCGCGTTCCTGGAGGGCCTGGACGCGTCCTGGGCCGGTCTGTCGCTGACCATGCCGCTCAAGCGTGCCGTCATCCCGCTGCTCGATGAGATCACCGCCACGGCCGCCTCCGTCGAGGCCGTCAACACGGTCGTCTTCACCGAGGACGGCCGCCGGATCGGCGACAACACCGACATCCCCGGCATGATCGCCGCGCTGCGGGAGCGGGGCGTGGGCAAGGTGGAGAGCGCCGCCGTGCTCGGCGCCGGCGCCACCGCGTCCTCCGCCCTCGCCGCGCTGTCCCGTATCTGCACCGGGCCGGTCACCGCGTACGTACGCAGCGAGGCCCGCGCCGCCGAGATGCGCGGCTGGGGCGAGCGGCTGGGCATCGAGGTCCGTACCGCCGACTGGGCGCGGGCGGCCGAGGGCCTGCGGGCCCCCCTGGTCATCGCCACGACCCCCGCCGGGACGACCGACGCGCTCGCCGCCGAGGTCCAGGGCCGGCCCGGCACCCTCTTCGACGTGCTGTACGAGCCGTGGCCCACCGCCCTGGCGGCCGCCTGGTCGGCGCGCGGCGGCGCCGTGCTGGGCGGGCTCGACCTGCTCGTCCACCAGGCCGTCCTCCAGGTGGAACAGATGACCGGCCGGGCGCCCGCGCCGCTGGCCGCCATGAGGGCCGCCGGAGAACGCGCCCTCGCCGCCCACTAGGCCCCGCGCACGCGGGCGGCGCTGTGGTTCGCCGCCGGGAAGCTCCGGAGCGCGTACCGGACCTGACCACTCCGGCGTCCGTCTTGTGGACCGGGCACCGGTGCGGGCCCCGGACGTGGGAGGATCAGTGGTGGCGGGCCAGGGCCGCGCACCCGGTCGCGCCGTCGCTGTCGAGGCGCGAGCATGAGGAGCACCGTTGAGCAGGTTGCGCTGGCTGACCGCTGGGGAGTCCCACGGTCCCGCACTGGTGGCGACGCTGGAGGGCCTTCCCGCCGGTGTCCCGATCACCACGGAGATGGTGGCGGACCACCTGGCCCGTCGGCGCCTCGGCTATGGACGCGGCGCGCGGATGAAGTTCGAGCGCGACGAGGTGACCTTCCTCGGCGGCGTACGCCACGGCCTGACCATGGGCTCGCCCGTCGCCGTGATGGTCGGCAACACCGAGTGGCCCAAGTGGGAGAAGGTCATGGCGGCCGACCCGGTCGACCCGGACGAGCTCGCCGAACTGGCCCGTAACGCCCCGCTGACCCGCCCGCGCCCCGGCCACGCCGACCTGGCGGGCATGCAGAAGTACGGGTTCGACGAGGCCCGCCCGGTGCTGGAGCGGGCCAGCGCCCGCGAGACCGCCGCCCGTGTCGCCCTCGGCGCCGTCGCCCGCTCCTACCTCAAGGAGACGGCCGGCATCGAGATCGTGTCGCACGTCGTCGAGCTGGCCGCCGCCAAGGCGCCCTACGGCGTCTACCCGACCCCCGCCGACGTCGAGCAACTGGACGCCGACCCCGTGCGCTGCCTGGACGCCGACGCGTCGAAGGCGATGGTCGCCGAGATCGACCAGGCCCACAAGGACGGTGACACCCTCGGCGGCGTCGTCGAGGTCCTCGCCTACGGCGTGCCCGTCGGCCTCGGCTCGCACGTCCACTGGGACCGGCGCCTGGACGCCCGCCTGGCCGCCGCCCTCATGGGCATCCAGGCCATCAAGGGCGTCGAGGTCGGCGACGGCTTCGACCTGGCCCGGGTGCCCGGCTCCAAGGCCCACGACGAGATCGTCGCCACCGACGAGGGCATCAAGCGCACCTCGGGCCGCTCCGGCGGCACCGAGGGCGGCCTGACCACCGGCGAGCTGCTGCGCGTCCGCGCCGCGATGAAGCCCATCGCGACCGTGCCCCGGGCGCTCAAGACCGTCGACGTCGTCACCGGCGAGGCCGCCGCCGCGCACCACCAGCGCTCCGACGTGTGCGCGGTCCCGGCCGCCGGCATCGTCGCCGAGGCCATGGTCGCCCTCGTCCTCGCCGACGCGGTCGCGGAAAAGTTCGGCGGCGACAGCGTCGCCGAGACCCGCCGCAACGTCCGCTCGTACCTCGACAACCTCCACATCAAGTGAGCACCGGCCCGCTGATCGTCCTGGTCGGCCCGATGGGCTCCGGCAAGTCCACCGTGGGAGCACTGCTCGCCGAGCGGCTCGGCGTGCCCTACCGGGACACCGACGCCGACATCGTGGCCGCCCAGGGGCGCGAGATCTCCGACATCTTCGTCGAGGACGGCGAGGAGCACTTCCGCACCCTGGAGCGCGAGGCCGTACGGAACGCCGTCGCCGAACACCCGGGCGTCCTCGCCCTCGGCGGCGGCGCCATCCTCGACGCCGGCACCCGGGAGCTCCTCGCCGGGCTCCCGGTCGCGTACCTCTCGATGGACGTCGAGGAGGCGGTCCGGCGCGTCGGCCTGAACACCGCCCGCCCCCTGCTCGCCGTCAACCCGCGCCGCCAGTGGCGCGAGCTGATGGAGGCACGCAGGCACCTGTACACCGAAGTCGCCCGCGTGGTGGTGGCCACCGACGACAAGACCCCCGAAGAGGTCGCCCAGGCGGTCCTCGACGCACTGGAGCTTCAGAAGTGACTGACCAAGCAGTGACCCGTATCCAGGTCGGCGGCACGGCCGGCACCGACCCGTACGAGGTGCTGGTCGGCCGGCAGTTGCTCGGCGAGCTGGCCGGCCTCGTCGGCAACGCCAAGCGCGTCGCCGTCATCCACCCGGAGGCGCTGGCCGAGACGGGCGAGGCGCTGCGCGCCGACCTCGCCGAGCAGGGCTACGAGGCCATCGCGATCCAGGTGCCCAACGCGGAGGAGGCCAAGACCGCCGAGGTCGCCGCCTACTGCTGGAAGGCGCTCGGCCAGTCGGGCTTCACCCGCACCGACGTGATCGTCGGCGTCGGCGGCGGAGCCACCACCGACCTCGCCGGCTTCGTCGCGGCGACGTGGCTGCGCGGCGTGCGCTGGATCGCCGTCCCCACCACCGTCCTCGCCATGGTCGACGCGGCGGTGGGCGGCAAGACCGGCATCAACACCGCCGAGGGCAAGAACCTCGTCGGCGCCTTCCACCCGCCGGCCGGCGTCCTGTGCGACCTCGCCGCGCTCGACTCGCTCCCGGTCCACGACTACGTCAGCGGCCTGGCCGAGATCATCAAGGCGGGCTTCATCGCCGACCCGGTGATCCTCGACCTGATCGAGTCCGACCCCGAGGCCGCCCGTACCCCCTCCGGCCCGCACACCGCCGAGCTCATCGAGCGCTCCATCCGGGTCAAGGCCGACGTCGTCTCGTCCGACCTGAAGGAATCCGGCCTCCGCGAGATCCTCAACTACGGCCACACCCTCGCCCACGCCATCGAGAAGAACGAGCGCTACAAGTGGCGCCACGGCGCGGCCGTCTCCGTCGGCATGGTCTTCGCGGCCGAACTGGGCCGCCTCGCCGGGCGCCTGGACGACGCCACCGCCGAGCGGCACCGCACCATCCTGGAGTCCGTCGGCCTCCCGCTCACCTACCGCGGCGACCAGTGGCCCAAGCTGCTGGAGACCATGAAGGTCGACAAGAAGTCCCGGGGCGACCTGCTGCGCTTCATCGTCCTGGACGGCCTCGCCAAGCCGACGGTCCTCGAAGGCCCCGACCCGGCCGTCCTCGTCGCCGCGTACGGGGAGGTCTCCGCATGACCGCCCGCCGGGTCCTCGTCCTCAACGGCCCCAACCTCGGCCGCCTCGGCTCCCGCGAGCCCGACGTGTACGGCTCCACGTCGTACGCCGGCCTCGTCGACGCCTGCCGGACGCTCGGCAAGGAGCTCGGCTTCGACGTCGACGTGCGCGAGACGAACGACGAGGGCGAGATGATCCGCTGGCTCCACGAGGCGGCCGACAACGCGATCCCCGTGGTCCTCAACCCCGGCGCGTTCACGCACTACTCGTACGGGATGAGGGACGCGGCCGCCCAGCGCACCGCCCCCCTCATCGAGGTGCACATCTCCAACCCGTACACCCGCGAGGAGTTCCGCCACACCTCCGTCGTGGCGGCCGTCGCCAGCGGCACCGTCGCGGGCTTCGGCATCGGCTCCTACCGGCTCGCCCTGCGCGCCCTCGCCGACGAACTCGTCTGACGGGCACTCCGTACCCGCCCCGGCCGTTCCCATACAGTCGGCCGGGGAGGGTACGGTTCGGTAACGGGCCGCCCAACGGCCGCCCGACCAGCACCGATCGGACGAGACGGAGTGGCACCGGATGCAGCACGCAGTGGGGGCTCCGCTGCCGCCGCCCCATCAGCCGGGGCACGCAGCCACCGGATGGACGAACCAGGCCGCCGCCCACCACCCGGGCCCGCCGCCGCCCCAGGGCCCCCCGCCCGCGGCCCCGCCCGCGCCCGGCTGGGTCCCGCCCGAGACCACGGGCCACATCCACCTGCCACCCGGCGCCCCGGTCGCCGCCCCGGCCCCGGCCCCCGCGCCGGCACCGCACACCGCTCCCGGCTCCGGCTCCGGCACCGGTACGGCCACGCTCGCCGTCCTCCTCATCGGCCCGGCCGGCGCGGGCAAGACCACCGTCGCCCGCTACTGGGCCAGCAACCGCCGGGTGCCCACAGCGCACATCAGCCTCGACGACGTACGCGAATGGGTCTGCGCCGGCTTCGCCGACCCCCAGTCCGGCTGGAACGACCAGTCCGAGGCCCAGTACCGGCTCGCCCGCCGCACCTGTGGCTTCGCCGCGCGCAACTTCCTCGCCAACGGCATCTCCTGCATCCTCGACGACGCCGTCTTCCCCGACCGCCCCGTCGTCGGCCTGGGCGGCTGGAAGCGCCATGTCGGGCCCGGCCTGCTCCCCGTCGTCCTCCTCCCCGGCCTGGAGATCGTCCTGGAGCGCAACGCCGAGCGCACCGGGAACCGGCGCCTGTCCGACGAGGAGGTCGCCGGCATCCACGGCCGCATGGCCGGCTGGTACGGCTCCGGGCTGCCGATCATCGACAACTCCAAGTACGACGTCGAGACCACCGCCCGTGTCCTGGACGACGTCCTCGCCCGCGCCATAGCGAGCCCACCGGTCTACTGACGCCGTCCACGCCCGGGGCGCCGAATGGTCCGGTCGGACCCGCCCGACCTGCCGGGGCGCGGCCGCGCTCGTAGGCTCGGGGCATGTCAGAGGTGTTTGCGGACCGCCGAGGGCGGCTGCGCGACCGGTGCGCGGCGTCCGGCTCTGCGGCGGCCCTGGTCTCCCGCCCCGCCAACGTCCGGTATCTCGCGGGCGGCGCGCCCCCGGGCGCCGTCCTGCTCCTGGGGGCCGGCGACGACGTGCTGCTCTGCCCCCGGCCGCCCACCGGCGACCCGGTGGAGGGCCGCCTCGACGAGCAGTTGCGCCAGGTGGTGCTGCCCTCCTCGGGCGGCGACCCGGCGGTCGCGGCGGTCGGCATGGCCGGCAAGGCGGGGGCGGACGCCCTCGCGGTGGAGGAGCACCACCTGACCGTCACGCGCCACCGCGCCATGGCCTCGGTCGCCCCGCAGGTGCGCCTGGCGGACCTGGGCACCGCCATCGAGCAGGAGCGGATCGTCAAGGACGAGGACGAGATCACCTGCCTCAGGATCGCGGCGGAGATCACCGACCAGGCGCTGGGCGAGCTCCTCGAATCCATCCTGGTCGGCCGCACCGAACGCCACCTCGCGCTGGAACTGGAACGCCGCCTGGTCGACCACGGCGCCGACGGCCCCGCGTTCCCCACCTCCGTCGCCACGGGCCCGAACGCGGGCCGGGGCGGTCACCGGCCCTCCGACCGCCGCGTCGAGGAGGGTGATTTCCTCTCGGTCTGCCTGGGCGCCAACTACCGCGGCTACCGCTGCGAGATCGGCCGCACCTTCGTGATCGGCACCTCGCCCGCCGACTGGCAGATCGAGCTGTACGACCTCGTCTTCGCCGCTCAGCGGGCCGCCCGGGAGTCCCTGGCCCCCGGCACCGCGTACCGCGACGTGGACC
Source organism: Streptomyces sp. NPDC049837 (assembly GCF_040674455.1). Lineage (NCBI taxonomy): Bacteria > Bacillati > Actinomycetota > Actinomycetes > Kitasatosporales > Streptomycetaceae > Streptomyces > Streptomyces sp. NPDC049837. The sequence goes on from NZ_JBFAMP010000010.1 coordinate 162,741, forward strand.
GCGCGGCCCGCCAGATCCTCGACGCGGCGGGGTACGGCGAGTGCCTGGAGCCCTTCCTCGGACACGGTGTGGGGCTCGAAATCGAGGAGGACCCGCAGTTGGCACCCGGCGCCATGGGTAAACTGGACGCTTGTGTGCCGGTCACCGTCGAACCGGGGGTCCACCTCCCGGGCCGGGGCGGTGTCCGGATCGATGACACGCTCGTCGTACGCCAGGAGGCGGACGGCGGACCCGAGCTACTCACCATCACGACCAAGGAGCTGCTCGCGCTGTAGCGCGTGACGCACCACGCCTCGGTCGTCCACCAGCGTCAGTCCAGGAGATTCCGCAACCGTGGCTTCCACGAACGACCTCAAGAACGGCATGGTGCTCAAGCTCGACAACGACCAGCTCTGGTCCGTGGTCGAGTTCCAGCACGTCAAGCCCGGCAAGGGCCCGGCCTTCGTGCGCACCAAGCTCAAGAACGTGCTCTCCGGCAAGATCGTCGACAAGACGTTCAACGCCGGTGTGAAGGTCGAGACGGCCACCGTCGACCGCCGCGACATGCAGTTCTCGTACATGGACGGCGAGTACTTCGTGTTCATGGACATGCAGACCTACGACCAGCTCCACGTCTCCCGCGCCGCCGTGGGCGACGCCGCGAACTTCCTGGTCGAGGGCTTCACCGCCACCGTCGCCACGCACGAGGGCGAGGTGCTCTACGTCGAGCTCCCGGCCGCCGTCGAGCTGACCGTCCAGGAGACCGAGCCGGGTGTCCAGGGCGACCGCTCCACCGGTGGCACCAAGCCGGCCATCCTGGAGACCGGGCACCAGATCCAGGTCCCGCTCTTCATCACCACCGGTGAGAAGATCAAGGTCGACACCCGTTCCAGCGACTACCTCGGCCGGGTGAACAGCTAACCGTGGCTGCCCGGAACAAGGCCCGTAAGCGCGCCTTCCAGATCCTCTTCGAGGCCGACCAGCGCGGTGCGTCCGCGCAGGAGGTCCTCGCGGACTGGGTCCGGCACGCCCGGTCCGACGACCGGCAGCCGCCGGTCAGCGAGTACACGATGGAGCTCGTCGAGGGGTACGCGCAGTACGCCGACCGGATCGACGAGCTCATCGCCACCTACGCGGAGGGCTGGGCGCTCGACCGGATGCCGGTCGTCGACCGGAACATCCTGCGCCTGGGTACGTACGAGCTGGTGTGGGTGGACGGCACCCCGGACGCGGTGGTGATCGACGAGGCGGTGCAGCTCGCCAAGGAGTTCTCCACCGACGAGTCCCCGTCGTTCGTCAACGGCCTGCTGGCCCGGTTCAAGGACCTCAAGCCGAAGCTCCGCCGGGACTGAAGACTCCGCCGGGACTGAAAGCCTCTACGAAGGGCCCGCAGCGCATCTCGCGCGGCGGGCCCTTCGGCGTGGTCCCCCCGGGGACGAGGCGGGTCCCCAGGCGGACGAAAGAGCCGCCGGGGGCGGTGGGACACCCGTAAGGCGCCCCCCGCACCCGGCGGCAACGTTTCTGCTGTAGTAGGCCCGCAGATCAGGCCTCTTCGTGCGCGACCGCACGGCGGGCGTCCGCGTCCAGCACTCCCCAACTGATGAGCTGCTCGGTCAGCACGGAGGGCGACTGGTCGTAGATGACCGCCAGGGTGCGCAGGTCGTCCTGCCGGATCGACAGCACCTTGCCGTTGTAGTCGCCGCGCTGCGACTGGATCGTCGCGGCGTAGCGCTGCAACGGGCCGGCCTTCTCCGCGGGGACGTGAGCCAGGCGCTCCAGGTCCAGGACGAGCTTCGGCGGCGGCTCGGCGGCCCCGCCCGGCGTGGTGCCCGGCAGCAGCTCCTGCACCGGGACGCCGTAGAAGTCAGCCAGCTCGGCCAGACGCTGCACGGTCACGGCACGGTCACCGCGCTCGTACGAACCGACCACCACGGCCTTCCAGCGGCCCTGGGACTTCTCCTCCACCCCGTGGAGAGAGAGGCCCTGCTGGGTGCGGATGGCGCGGAGCTTGGCCCCGAGCTGTTTTGCGTATTCGCTGGACATATAGCTCCCGGGAAAGAGTGGTAACTCACTGTGAGGTTACGCAGCGTTACTTGGCTGCGTCAAGCCGAATGGTCCGTACCGGCTCTCTTTGGCGACCCCGGTCGGGAGCACTCGCCGGGCCCTGGTACGGTGGATGGCGCAATTCCGACGTCCTTTAAGGTCCGTCCCGTGAGGCGGAGAAGGAGGTCCGTTTCGTATGGACGCCACTCAGCAGTCCGATGCCGCGCGCCCCGTTCTCGAGGGCCCCGACATCGCGCGGGTACTGACCCGCATCGCCCACGAGATCGTCGAGCGCGCCAAGGGCGCCGACGACGTGGTTCTCCTCGGCATCCCCACGCGTGGCGTCTTCCTCGCCCGCCGCCTCGCCGACAAGCTCGAGCAGATCACCGGCCGCCCCGTGCCGGTCGGCTCCCTCGACATCACCATGTACCGCGATGATCTGCGGATGCGGCCGGCCCGCGCGCTCGCCCGCACCGAGATCCCCGGTGACATCGACGGCCGCCTCGTCGTCCTCGTCGACGACGTGCTCTTCTCCGGCCGCACCATCCGCGCCGCCCTCGACGCGCTCGGCGACATCGGCCGCCCGCGCGCCGTCCAGCTCGCGGTCCTCGTCGACCGAGGCCACCGCGAACTCCCCATCCGCGCCGACTACGTCGGCAAGAACCTCCCCACGTCGCTGCGGGAGACGGTCAAGGTCCAGCTCGCCGAGGAGGACGGTCGCGACACCGTGCTGCTCGGGCTGCGGGAGACCGCCTCCACGGCCCCGGCCGGCGAGCAGTAGCACCCCCGTACGACCCCTGCGTACGGCGTGCCGCGCTGCGCGCCCGCATGCCCGACGGGCCTGTCCCTACCTGGTCACCCGTCAGGTCACTCCTCGGCCCTGAACCTCCACAAAACCGGAGAAATACCCCAAGATGATGCGCCACCTCATCTCGGCCGCCGACCTCACCCGCGACGACGCCGTCCTCATCCTCGACACCGCCGAGGAGATGGCCCGGGTCGCCGACCGGCCGATCAAGAAGCTGCCCACCCTGCGCGGCCGCACCGTCGTCAACCTCTTCTTCGAGGACTCGACCCGTACCCGCATCTCCTTCGAGGCCGCCGAGAAGCGCCTCTCCGCCGACGTCATCAACTTCAGCGCCAAGGGCTCCTCGGTCTCCAAGGGCGAGTCGCTGAAGGACACGGCGCAGACCCTGGAGGCGATGGGCGTGGACGCCGTCGTCATCCGGCACGGCGCCTCGGGCGCCCCGTACCGCCTGGCCACCTCCGGCTGGATCGACGCCGCCGTCATCAACGCCGGTGACGGCACCCACCAGCACCCCACGCAGGCGCTGCTGGACGCCTTCACCATGCGCCGCCGCCTGGTCGGCCGGGACGCGGGCCTGGGCCAGGACCTGGCCGGCAAGCGCATCACCATCGTCGGCGACGTCCTGCACAGCCGGGTCGCCCGCTCCAACGTCGACCTGCTGCACACCCTCGGCGCCCAGGTCACCCTCGTCGCCCCGCCCACCCTGGTCCCCGTCGGCGTCGAGACCTGGCCCTGCGAGGTGTCCTACGACCTCGACAGCACCCTGCCGAAGTCCGACGCCGTGATGATGCTGCGCGTCCAGCGCGAGCGGATGAACGCCGCCTTCTTCCCGACCGAGCGCGAGTACTCCCGCCGCTACGGCCTGGACGGCGACCGCATGGCGAAGATGCCCGAGCACGCCATAGTGATGCACCCCGGCCCGATGGTGCGCGGCATGGAGATCACCGCCGAGGTCGCCGACTCCGGCCGCTGCACGGTCGTCGAGCAGGTCGCCAACGGCGTCTCGATCCGCATGGCCGTCCTCTACCTGCTGCTCGGCGGCAACGAATCCGCCGTCGCCAACACCCGTACCGAGGAGAAGTAAGACAGATGAGCAAGACCCTGATCCGTGGTGCGAAGGTGCTGGGCGGCGAGGCCCAGGACGTCCTGATCGACGGCGAGACCATCGCAGAGGTCGGTACGGGCCTGCCGGCCGACGGGGCGACCGTCGTCGAGGCCGAGGGGCGGATCCTGCTGCCCGGCCTGGTCGACCTGCACACCCACCTCCGCGAGCCGGGCCGTGAGGACTCCGAGACGGTCCTCACCGGCACCCGCGCCGCCGCCTCCGGCGGCTACACCTCCGTGTTCGCCATGGCCAACACCTTCCCGGTCGCCGACACCGCCGGTGTCGTCGAGCAGGTCTACCGGCTCGGCCAGGAGCACGGCTACTGCGACGTGCAGCCCATCGGCGCCGTCACCGTCGGCCTGGAGGGCAAGAAGCTGGCCGAGCTGGGCGCCATGCACGAGTCCGCCGCCGGCGTCACCGTCTTCTCCGACGACGGCAAGTGCGTCGACGACGCCGTGATCATGCGCCGCGCGCTGGAGTACGTGAAGGCCTTCGGCGGCGTCGTCGCCCAGCACGCCCAGGAGCCCCGCCTCACCGAGGGCGCCCAGATGAACGAGGGCGTCGTCTCCGCCGAGCTGGGCCTGGGCGGCTGGCCGGCCGTCGCCGAGGAGTCGATCATCGCCCGCGACGTGCTGCTCGCCGAGCACGTCGGCTCCCGCGTCCACATCTGCCACCTGTCGACCGCCGGGTCCGTCGAGATCGTCCGCTGGGCCAAGTCGCGCGGCATCGACGTCACCGCCGAGGTCACCCCGCACCACCTCCTCCTGACCGACGAGCTGGTCCGTTCGTACAACCCGGTCTACAAGGTCAACCCGCCGCTGCGCACCGAGCGCGACGTGATGGCGCTGCGCGAGGCCCTGGCCGACGGCACGATCGACATCGTCGCCACCGACCACGCCCCGCACCCGCACGAGGACAAGGACTGCGAGTGGGCCGCGGCCGCCATGGGCATGGTCGGCCTGGAGACCGCGCTGTCCGTCGTCCAGCACACCATGGTCGAGACCGGGCTCCTGGACTGGGCCGGCGTCGCCGACCGTATGTCCTTCAAGCCCGCGAAGATCGGCCGCGCCACCGGCCACGGCCGCCCCGTCTCGGCTGGTGAGCCCGCCAACCTCACACTGGTCGATCCGGCATACCGTGGTCCCGTGGACCCCGCGGGCTTCGCCTCCCGCAGCCGTAACACCCCCTACGAGGGCCGTGAGCTGCCGGGGCGCGTCACCCACACCTTCCTGCGGGGCCGGGCGACGCTCATGGACGGGAAGCTGGCGTGACACTCTTCGAACTGGCCGCGGAGCAGAAATCCGCCGAGGTGACCGACTGGGCCGCCCGGCTCGGCTGGGTCGCCGGACTGCTGCTCTTCGTCGCCCTCCTCTACTGGCTGATGCGCCAGGGGTGGAAGTGGCGCGGCAGCCTCCAGTCGGACCTGCCCGAGCTGCCGGGAATGCCGGAAACCCCCGGCACGGCGAAACTGACGATGACCGGCCGCTACCACGGCTCCACCACCGCCGGGCAGTGGCTCGACCGGATCGTCGCCCACGGCCTGGGTACCCGCAGCCGCGTCGAGCTGACGCTCACCGACCAGGGCCTGGAGGTCGTACGCCCCGGGGCACGCGACTTCTTCGTCCCGGCCGGGCAGTTGCGCGGCGCCCGGCTCGACAAGGGCATCGCGGGCAAGGTCCTCGCCGAGGGCGGCCTGCTGATCGTCACCTGGGCGCACGGCGAGCAACTGATCGACTCCGGCTTCCGCTCCGACCGGGCGGCCGAGCACACGGCCTGGGCCGAGGCCATCAACTCCATGAACCACGTAAGCACGACGGAAGGCACCGCACGATGACCACCTCCACAAGGGGAGCTGCCAAGACTCCCGCCGTACTCGTCCTGGAGGACGGCCGCACCTTCCGCGGCCGTGCCTACGGGGCCGTGGGGGAGACCTTCGGCGAGGCCGTCTTCTCCACCGGCATGACCGGCTACCAGGAGACCCTGACCGACCCGTCGTACCACCGCCAGGTCGTCGTGATGACCGCGCCGCACGTCGGCAACACCGGTGTCAACGACGAGGACCCCGAGTCCAAGCGGATCTGGGTCTCCGGCTACGTGGTCCGCGACCCCGCCCGCGTCCCGTCGAACTGGCGCGCCACGCGCACGCTCGACGAGGAGCTGGCCGCGCAGGGCGTCGTCGGCATCAGCGGCATCGACACCCGTGCCCTCACCCGCCACCTCCGCGAGCGCGGCGCCATGCGCGTCGGCATCTTCTCCGGCGACGCGTGGACCGGCGTCCGCGAGGAGGCGCTGCTGGACAAGGTCCGGGCGCAGCCGCAGATGAAGGGCGCGAACCTGGCCGCCGAGGTCGCCACCACCGAGCCGTACGTCGTCCCCGCGATCGGCGAGAAGAAGTTCACCGTCGCCGCCGTCGACCTCGGCATCAAGGGCATGACCCCGCACCGGATGGCCGAGCGCGGCATCGAGGTGCACGTGCTGCCCGCCACCGCCACCGCCGAGGACGTGTACGCCGTCAACCCCGACGGCGTGTTCTTCTCCAACGGCCCCGGCGACCCCGCCACCGCCGACGGCCCCGTCGCCGTCATGCGCGCCGTCCTGGAGCGCAAGACGCCCCTGTTCGGCATCTGCTTCGGCAACCAGATCCTGGGCCGCGCGCTCGGCTTCGGCACCTACAAGCTGAAGTACGGCCACCGAGGCATCAACCAGCCCGTGCAGGACCGTACGACCGGCAAGGTCGAGGTCACCGCGCACAACCACGGCTTCGCCGTCGACGCCCCGCTCGACAAGGTGTCCGACACCCCCTACGGCCGCGCCGAGGTCTCCCACGTCTGCCTCAACGACAACGTGGTGGAGGGCCTCCACCTGCTCGACCAGCCGGCCTTCAGCGTCCAGTACCACCCCGAAGCGGCTGCCGGCCCGCACGACGCCGCGTACCTGTTCGACCGCTTCGTTTCCCTGATGGAGGGCCAGCGTGCCTAAGCGCACCGATATCCAGTCCGTCCTGGTCATCGGCTCCGGCCCGATCGTCATCGGCCAGGCCGCCGAGTTCGACTACTCCGGCACCCAGGCGTGCCGCGTCCTCAAGTCCGAGGGCCTGCGGGTCATCCTGGTGAACTCCAACCCGGCGACGATCATGACCGACCCGGAGATCGCCGACGCCACGTACGTCGAGCCGATCACCCCCGAGTTCGTCGAGAAGATCATCGCCAAGGAGCGCCCCGACGCGCTCCTGCCCACCCTCGGCGGCCAGACCGCGCTCAACACCGCGATCTCCATGCACGAGCAGGGTGTGCTGGAGAAGTACGGCGTCGAGCTGATCGGCGCCAACGTCGAGGCCATCCACAAGGGCGAGGACCGCGACCTGTTCAAGGGCGTGGTGGAGGCCGTCCGCGCCAAGATCGGCCACGGCGAGTCCGCCCGCTCGGTGATCTGCCACTCCATGGACGACGTCCTCAAGGGCGTCGAGACGCTGGGCGGCTACCCCGTCGTCGTCCGCCCCTCCTTCACCATGGGCGGCGCCGGCTCCGGCTTCGCCCACGACGAGGAGGAGCTGCGCCGCATCGCCGGCCAGGGCCTGACCCTGTCTCCCACCACCGAGGTGCTCCTGGAGGAGTCCATCCTCGGCTGGAAGGAGTACGAGCTGGAGCTGATGCGCGACAAGCACGACAACGTCGTGGTCGTCTGCTCCATCGAGAACTTCGACCCGATGGGCGTCCACACCGGTGACTCCATCACCGTCGCCCCGGCGATGACCCTCACCGACCGCGAGTACCAGATCCTCCGTGACGTCGGCATCGCGATCATCCGCGAGGTCGGCGTGGACACGGGTGGCTGCAACATCCAGTTCGCGGTCAACCCGGAGGACGGCCGGGTCATCGTCATCGAGATGAACCCCCGCGTCTCCCGCTCCTCCGCGCTGGCGTCGAAGGCCACCGGCTTCCCGATCGCGAAGATCGCGGCCCGGCTCGCCGTCGGCTACACGCTGGACGAGATCCCCAACGACATCACAGAGAAGACCCCGGCGTCCTTCGAGCCGACCCTTGACTACGTCGTCGTCAAGGCGCCGCGCTTCGCCTTCGAGAAGTTCCCGTCGGCCGACTCGACGCTGACCACGACCATGAAGTCGGTCGGCGAGGCCATGGCCATCGGCCGGAACTTCACCGAGGCGCTCCAGAAGGCGCTGCGCTCGCTGGAGAAGAAGGGCAGCCAGTTCACCTTCACCGGCCCCGTCGGTGACAAGGCGGAGCTGCTGCGCGAGGCGGTCCGCCCGACCGACGGCCGCATCAACACCGTCATGCAGGCCATCCGCGCCGGCGCCACCCCCCAGGAGGTCTTCGACGCCACGAAGATCGACCCCTGGTTCGTCGACCAGCTCTTCCTGATCAAGGAGATCGCCGACGAGCTGGCCGCCGCCGACCGCCTCGACGCCGACCTGCTCGCCGAGGCCAAGCGCCACGGCTTCTCCGACGCCCAGATCGCCGGGATCCGGGGCCTGCGCGAGGACGTCGTCCGCGAGGTCCGCCAGTCCCTCGGCGTCCGCCCGGTCTACAAGACGGTCGACACCTGCGCCGCCGAGTTCGCCGCGAAGACCCCGTACTTCTACTCCTCGTACGACGAGGAGAGCGAGGTCGCGCCGCGCGAGAAGCCCGCGGTGATCATCCTGGGCTCCGGCCCGAACCGCATCGGCCAGGGCATCGAGTTCGACTACTCGTGCGTCCACGCCTCCTTCGCGCTCAGCGACGCGGGCTACGAGACCGTGATGGTCAACTGCAACCCCGAGACGGTCTCGACGGACTACGACACCTCCGACCGCCTGTACTTCGAGCCGCTCACGCTCGAGGACGTGCTGGAGATCGTCCACGCCGAGTCGAAGGCCGGCCCCATCGCGGGCGTCGTCGTCCAGCTCGGTGGCCAGACCCCGCTCGGCCTCGCCCAGGCGCTCAAGGACAACGGCGTGCCCATCGTCGGCACGTCCCCGGAGGCCATCCATGCCGCCGAGGACCGCGGCGCCTTCGGCCAGGTCCTCGCCGAGGCCGGGCTGCCCGCCCCCAAGCACGGCACCGCGACCACCTTCGCCGGCGCCAAGGCGATCGCCGACGAGATCGGCTACCCCGTGCTCGTACGCCCGTCGTACGTGCTCGGCGGCCGCGGCATGGAGATCGTGTACGACGAGGCGCGCCTGGAGTCGTACATCGCCGAGTCCACCGAGATCTCCCCGGACCGCCCGGTCCTGGTCGACCGGTTCCTCGACGACGCCATCGAGATCGACGTCGACGCCCTGTACGACGGCACCGAGCTGTACCTCGGCGGCGTCATGGAGCACATCGAGGAGGCCGGCATCCACTCCGGCGACTCGGCGTGCGCCCTGCCCCCGATCACCCTCGGCGGCCACGACATCAAGCGGCTGCGCGCCTCCACCGAGGCGATCGCCCGCGGGGTCGGGGTCCGGGGCCTGATCAACATCCAGTTCGCGATGGCCGGCGACATCCTGTACGTCCTGGAGGCCAACCCGCGCGCCAGCCGCACGGTCCCCTTCACCTCCAAGGCGACCGCCGTGCCGCTGGCCAAGGCCGCCGCCCGCATCTCGCTCGGCGCCACCATCGCCGAGCTCCGCGAAGAGGGCCTGCTGCCGAAGACCGGCGACGGCGGCACCCTGCCGCTGGACGCGCCGATCTCCGTCAAGGAGGCCGTGATGCCGTGGTCGCGCTTCCGCGACGTGCACGGCCGCGGCGTGGACACCGTCCTCGGCCCGGAGATGCGCTCCACCGGCGAGGTCATGGGCATCGACGCGGTCTTCGGCACCGCGTACGCCAAGTCGCAGGCCGGCGCCTACGGCCCGCTGCCCACCAAGGGCCGCGCGTTCATCTCGGTCGCCAACCGCGACAAGCGCTCGATGATCTTCCCGGCCCGCGAGCTGGTCGCCCACGGCTTCGAGCTGATGGCCACCTCCGGCACCGCCGAGGTCCTCAAGCGCAACGGCATCAACGCCACCGTGGTGCGCAAGCAGTCCGAGGGCGAGGGCCCGAACGGCGAGAAGACCATCGTCCGCCTCATCCACGACGGCGAGGTCGACCTCATCGTCAACACCCCGTACGGCACCGGCGGCCGCCTCGACGGCTACGAGATCCGCACGGCGGCCGTGGCGCGCGGCGTCCCGTGCCTGACGACGGTCCAGGCGCTCGCCGCCGCCGTCCAGGGCATCGACGCGCTCAACCACGGCGGAGTGGGCGTCCGTTCCCTCCAGGAACACGCGGAGCACCTGACCGCGGCCCGCGACTAGCAGCCCACGAGGGGGACACCGGAAACGGTGTCCCCCTCCTCATGAGGACACCACACCATGTACAAGCTCTTCTTCCGGCTGTTCTTCACCCGGATGGACCCGGAGCAGGCCCACTACCTGGCCTTCCGCTGGATCCGCCTCGCTGCCCGCATCCCTGTGCTGCGCACCTTCCTCGCCGCCGCCCTGGCCCCCCGCTTCAAGGAGCTGCGCACCGAGGCGCTCGGCCTGCGCATGCACGGCCCCTTCGGGCTCGCCGCCGGCTTCGACAAGAACGCCGTCGCCATCGACGGCATGGCGATGCTCGGCTTCGACCACGTCGAGATCGGCACGGTCACGGGCGAGCCGCAGCCCGGCAACCCCAAGAAGCGCCTCTTCCGCCTCGTCGCGGACCGCGCCCTGATCAACCGCATGGGTTTCAACAACGACGGTTCGGCGGCCGTCGCGGAGCGCCTCCACGCGCGCGTGCCGGTCTTCCGGACCGTCGTGGGCGTCAACATCGGCAAGACCAAGGTCGTCCCGGAGGCCGAGGCCGCCGCCGACTACGTGAAGTCCACCGAGCGGCTCGCCCGCCACGCGGACTACCTGGTCGTCAACGTCTCCTCGCCGAACACCCCGGGACTCCGCAACCTCCAGGCCACGGAGTCGCTGCGGCCCCTGCTGACGGCCGTCCGCGAGGCCGCCGACCGCACGGTCACCGACCGCCGCGTCCCGCTGCTCGTCAAGATCGCACCGGACCTGGCCGACGAGGACGTCGACGCGGTCGCCGACCTCGCCGTCGAGCTGGGCCTGGACGGCATCATCGCCACCAACACCACGATCGCCCGCGAGGGCCTGAAGTCCCCGGCGCATCTCACCGGCGAGACCGGCGGCCTGTCCGGGGCGCCGCTGAAGAAGCGCTCCCTGGAGGTGCTGCGCCGCCTCTACGCGCGCGTGGGCGACCGCATCACGCTCGTCGGCGTCGGCGGCATCGAGAACGCCGAGGACGCCTGGCAGCGCATCCTCGCCGGCGCCACCCTGGTCCAGGGCTACAGCGCCTTCATCTACGAGGGTCCGTTCTACGCCCGCGCCATCCACAAGGGCCTCGCCGCCCGGCTGAAGGCCTCCCCGTACGCCACCCTCGCCGAGGCCGTCGGCGCCGACACCCGAAAGGCCGCCGTATGAGCCCGCTGGAACCCTTCGGTGCCCGTCTGAGGCACGCCATGGACGCCCGTGGCCCGCTGTGCGTCGGCATCGACCCGCACGGCTCCCTGCTGTCCGCCTGGGGCCTGAACGACGACGTGGCGGGCCTGGAGCGGTTCACGCGCACGGTCGTGGACGCCCTCGCCGGCACCGTCGCCGTCTTCAAGCCGCAGAGCGCCTTCTTCGAGCGGTTCGGCTCGCGCGGCATCGCCGTCCTGGAGCAGGCCGTCGCGGACCTCAGGGACGCGGGCGCGCTGGTCGTCATGGACGCCAAGCGCGGCGACATCGGCTCCACCATGGCCGCCTACGCCGAGACCTACCTGCGCAAGGACTCCCCGCTGTTCTCCGACGCGCTCACGGTCTCGCCCTACCTCGGGTACGGCTCGCTGAAGCCCGCCGTCGACCTGGCCCGCGAGAGCGGCGCCGGACTGTTCGTCCTCGCGCTGACCTCCAACCCGGAGGGCGCCGAGGTCCAGCGCGCGGTCCGCGAGGACGGCCGCACCATCGGCGCGACCATGCTCGCCCACCTCGCCGAGGACAACGCCGGCCAGAGCCCCATGGGCTCCTTCGGCGCGGTCGTCGGCGCCACGCTCGGCGACCTCTCCTCGTACGACCTCGACATCAACGGCCCGCTGCTCGCCCCCGGCATCGGCGCCCAGGGCGCGACCCCGGCCGACCTGCCGGCCGTCTTCGGCCCGGCCGTGCGCAACGTCGTCCCGAACGTCAGCCGGGGCGTCCTGCGCCACGGTCCGGACGCGGCGGCGCTGCGCGAGGCCGCTGAGCGGTACGCGGACGAGGTGCGGGCGGCGGTCGGCGCCTGACACCGCCCGGTCCAGCCCGTCCGGAGCCCACGGTCACCGCCAGGTGACCGTGGGCTCCGTCGTTCGAGGCGTGACGTACCTCACGTTCGGCCGACACGGGATCCGCTTGGTCGGAATCTGCGCGCAAAACCGGGTCGTTATATCCCAAATGTCTGGGTAGGTCGATGCTGACCAGGACTTTTCCGCTGTTCTCGCTGACTCTGGCGGCCATGGCCGCTAGTCTCCGTCGCAGAGCCAACGTGCACTGCGTTGCTCGTTGCTCCCCTGGTGTGGGCCGACTAGGTTCCTCACCGGTCCGTATCCGACAGTTCGACATCCGAGGTGACGTAGGCGTGGCTCTTCCGCCCCTTACCCCTGAACAGCGCGCAGCCGCGCTCGAAAAGGCCGCCGCGGCTCGCCGGGAGCGGGCCGAGGTCAAGAATCGACTCAAGCACTCCGGCGCCTCGCTCCAAGAGGTCATCAAGCAGGGCCAGGAGAACGAGGTCATCGGCAAGATGAAGGTCTCCGCCCTCCTGGAGTCCCTGCCGGGCGTGGGCAAGGTCCGCGCCAAGCAGATCATGGAGCGGCTCGGCATCTCCGAGAGCCGTCGTGTGCGGGGTCTCGGCTCCAACCAGATCGCCTCCCTGGAGCGCGAGTTCGGCAGCACCGGGGCCTGACGTCCAGGGCACTGGAGTAAACCTGGAATAATCGCCCCATGGCTGCAACATCCCGGGGGACCGCCCCCGAGCCCCCGGACGTACGTCCGCGACTGACCGTGCTCTCCGGCCCCTCCGGGGTCGGCAAGAGCACGGTCGTCGCTCATATGCGCAAGGTCCACCCCGAGGTCTGGCTGTCGGTGTCCGCCACGACCCGCAAGCCGCGACCCGGCGAGCGGGACGGCGTTCAGTACTACTTCGTCACCGATGACGAGTTCGACAAGCTGATCGCCAACGGCGAGCTGCTGGAGTGGGCCGAGTTCGCCGGAAACCGCTACGGCACGCCGCGCCGCGCCGTGCTGGAGCGGCTCGACGCGGGGGAGCCCGTGCTGCTGGAGATCGACCTCCAGGGCGCGCGGCTGGTCCGCGAGTCGATGCCGGAGGCCCAGCTCGTCTTCCTCGCCCCGCCGAGCTGGGACGAGCTGGTCCGCCGGCTGACCGGGCGGGGCACGGAGCCGCCGGAGGTCATCGAGCGGCGTCTGGAAGCAGCCAAGATCGAGCTCGCGGCGGAGTCCGAGTTCGACACCACCCTCGTCAACACCTCCGTCGAGGACGTAGCCCGTGAGCTGCTAGCCTTGATGGCAGTTGTTTGATCTTTGTCCACTTTTTCGGAAGGTAGAGCGTGTCCTCTTCCATCACCGCGCCCGAGGGCATCATCAACCCGCCGATCGACGAGCTGCTCGAGGCCACTGACTCGAAGTACAGCCTCGTGATCTACGCGGCCAAGCGTGCGCGTCAGATCAACGCGTACTACTCGCAGCTCGGTGAGGGCCTGCTGGAGTACGTCGGTCCGCTGGTGGACACCCACGTCCACGAGAAGCCGCTCTCGATCGCCCTGCGTGAGATCAACGCGGGTCTGCTGACCTCCGAGGCCATCGAGGGCCCGGCCCAGTAGGTGCCCCACTGCACGTCATGACAGGCCCGGCGGAGACTCCACCGGGCCTGTGGTGTGTCATGGAGTCGTACGACTCTGACGAGTCACGGAGCCGGGAGGCGTTGAGTGGACAAGCCGAAGGTCGTCCTCGGAGTCAGCGGTGGCATCGCCGCCTACAAGGCGTGCGAACTGCTGCGGCGGCTGACCGAGTCCGGCCATGACGTACGGGTCGTCCCGACGGCGTCCGCCCTGAACTTCGTGGGCGCCGCCACCTGGTCCGCCCTCTCCGGCAACCCGGTCTCGACCGAGGTCTGGTCGGACGTCCACGAGGTCCCGCACGTCCGCATCGGGCAGCACGCCGACCTCGTGGTCGTCGCCCCCGCCACCGCCGACATGCTCGCCAAGGCCGCCCACGGCCTCGCCGACGACCTGCTGACCAACACGCTGCTCACCGCCCGGTGCCCGGTGGTCTTCGCGCCCGCCATGCACACCGAGATGTGGGAGCACCCCGCCACCCAGGAGAACGTCGCCACGCTGCGGCGCCGGGGCGCCGTGGTGATCGAGCCGGCCGTGGGCCGCCTCACCGGCGTCGACACCGGCAAGGGCCGGCTGCCGGACCCGGACGAGATCTTCGAGATCTGCCGGCGGGTGCTCGCGCGCGGCGCCGCCGCCGGGCCCGACCTCGCGGGCCGCCACGTCGTGGTCAGCGCGGGCGGCACGCGTGAGCCGCTGGACCCGGTGCGCTACCTGGGTAACCGTTCCTCCGGCAAGCAGGGGTACGCCCTGGCCAGGACCGCCGCCGCCCGGGGTGCCCGGGTGACGCTGATCGAGGCCAACACCGGCATGCCGGACCCGGCGGGGGTCGACGTCGTCCACGTGGGGACCGCGGTCCAGCTCCGCGAGGCGGTGCTCAAGGCGGCGGCCGACGCGGACGCCGTGGTGATGGCCGCGGCCGTCGCGGACTTCCGCCCCGCCACGTACGCCGAGGGCAAGATCAAGAAGAGGGACGGCCAGGAGCCGGCGCCCATCGTGCTGGTCCGCAACCCGGACATCCTGGCCGAGATCTCCGCGGAGCGCGCCCGTCCGGGCCAGGTGATCGTCGGCTTCGCCGCCGAAACGGATCATGTTTTGGCCAATGGTCGTGACAAGCTCCGCCGCAAGGGCTGCGACCTGCTCGTCGTGAACGAGGTGGGGGAGCGCAAGACCTTCGGCTCCGAGGAGAACGAGGCCGTGGTGCTGGCCACGGACGGCACCGAGACCCCCGTTCCGTACGGGCCGAAGGAGGCCCTGGCGGAGACCGTCTGGGATCTTGTCGCCCCCCGGCTCGGCGCCGTGGACACCGCGACTCGGAACGACGACTCGGATCAACGACTCGGATAAATCAGGATGAATCTCTCATTTCGCCCCTTTGGGTGGAGGAAACCATAGGAAAACCGGCGATCCGGCCCGTGGTGAGAGCCGATCTTCGTACCGCCGATACGGCAGATGTGGCCGATCCGTCGCCCACCGTGCGAGACACCTGGTCCAACGGCCGAGAGCGCCCGATAAACTGTCCTCGGAACGACGCGGGGCGCAGCCCCCTGCCGGTTCCGCAAATGATCAGCCAGCAGCCGCTGCAAACCCAGGGAGCGTTGTGTCCCGTCGTCTCTTCACCTCGGAGTCCGTGACCGAGGGTCACCCCGACAAGATCGCTGACCAGATCAGCGACACCATTCTCGATGCGCTGCTGCGGGAGGACCCCACCTCCCGCGTCGCCGTGGAGACGTTGATCACCACCGGCCTGGTGCACGTGGCCGGCGAGGTGACGACCAAGGCGTACGCCGACATCCCCACGCTGGTGCGCAACAAGATCCTGGAGATCGGTTACGACTCCTCGAAGAAGGGCTTCGACGGCGCGTCCTGTGGCGTCTCCGTCTCGATCGGCGCGCAGTCGCCCGACATCGCGCAGGGCGTCGACACGGCGTACGAGAAGCGCGTCGAGGGCGACGAGGACGAGCTCGACAAGCAGGGCGCCGGCGACCAGGGCCTGATGTTCGGGTACGCGTCGGACGAGACGCCCGAGCTGATGCCGCTGCCGATCCACATCGCGCACCGGCTGTCCAAGCGCCTGACCGAGGTCCGCAAGAACGGCACCATCCCCTACCTCCGTCCCGACGGCAAGACCCAGGTCACCATCGAGTACGACGGCGACAAGGCCGTCCGCCTCGACACGGTCGTCGTCTCCTCGCAGCACGCCTCGGACATCGACCTGGAGTCGCTGCTCGCGCCCGACATCCGCGAGTTCGTCGTCGAGCACGTGCTCAAGCAGCTCCTGGACGACGGCATCAAGCTGGACACCGACGGCTACCGCCTGCTGGTCAACCCGACCGGCCGCTTCGAGATCGGCGGCCCGATGGGCGACGCCGGCCTGACCGGCCGCAAGATCATCATCGACACCTACGGCGGCATGGCCCGCCACGGCGGCGGCGCCTTCTCCGGCAAGGACCCGTCCAAGGTCGACCGCTCGGCCGCCTACGCCATGCGCTGGGTCGCCAAGAACGTCGTCGCGGCGGGCCTCGCCTCCCGCTGCGAGGTCCAGGTCGCGTACGCCATCGGCAAGGCCGAGCCGGTCGGCCTCTTCGTCGAGACCTTCGGCACCGCCAAGGTCGAGGTGGAGCGGATCGAGAACGCCATCGCCGAGGTCTTCGACCTCCGCCCGGCCGCGATCATCCGCGACCTCGACCTGCTGCGCCCGATCTACAGCCAGACGGCGGCCTACGGCCACTTCGGCCGCGAGCTCCCCGACTTCACCTGGGAGCGCACGGACCGCGTGGACGCGCTGCGCAAGGCGGCGGGGCTGTAGCCCTTCGATCGCTCCGAAGTCCGGCACTCCTTTCCGGGGTGCCGGACTTCGGCGTTTCAGCGGCTGTGCCGGGGATAGCCGGTGGCCGCGAGGTCCTCGGCGAGATCGGCGAGGGTGAGCTTCGGGTTCAGCGCCGTGACCACCTCGTCGGTGAGCGGACGCAGGGCGAGGACGTGGCCTACGGCGTCCGGATCGACCGGCACCTCGTGCATGTCCTCGGCGAACCCCTGGTACGTCTCCACCGACCGGTCCGTCAGGTGCTCGAACAGGTAGGCCGACCCGTCCGGGTCGCCGTGGTCGGGGAAGTCGATCGTGCCGGTACGCCAGGTGTCGTCCCCCGTGGTCCGCCATAGGCAGGCGGTCACCGACGGGAATCCGACGCCGTCCGAGAAGGCCGGCTCCTCCACGTACCGCCGAAAGACCTCCGGGACCTCGTCGACGACGCCCGGCCACGGCGCTTCGTCGACATACGGGCTCATCGGCGACTCGTGGTCGAAGCCCCGGACGTACGCCCCGGCGGGCGAAAAGACGATCGAGAACTCGTCACCCGCGCCATTGCTCATCGACGCGAGCTCCTCGGTCGCGGACCAGCGCGTGTCGAACGTGTAGTGCCGGAAGCGGGCGTCGGGGCAGAGGATCGCCTCCAGCATGGCCAGCGCACGGCAGTGGTCGCGGAGGACGGGTGTCGCGGGCAGCAGCTCGGCGGTGTCGTAGACGGTCACGCGGACATACAAGCGCATGCCACTGACAGCGGGCACTGTCAGTGGGCTCTGGTAGGAATGGGGCTGTGAGCAGCGAGAACGGGAAGCCGGAGGGTGGAGGCGGTCGGGGGGCCGAGCCGCCCGAGCAGCTCGCGCTCATACGGGAGACGGTGCGCAAGGCGAAGGTACCCAGGGCCAAGCCGCGCACCTGGCGGGGGGCCGCGCTGGCGAAGGAGCTGCCGGTCGCGCGGGTCGTGGTGAACAAGGGCGTGCTGCACCTGGATCAGTTCTTCGACTACGCCGTGCCCGAGGAGCTCGACGCGGTCGCGCAGCCGGGCGTGCGGGTGCGGGTGCGGTTCGGGGCTGGGGCGCACCAGGTGCGGGGCGGGCGGCGTGAGGGCGGGCGGCTCATCGACGGGTTCCTCGTCGAGCGGCGGGCCGAGTCGGACTACTCCGGGCCGCTCGCCGCGCTGGCCGACGTCGTGTCGCCCGAGCCGGTGCTGAGCTCCGAGCTGCTGGGACTCGCTCGTGCGGTGGCCGACCGGTACGCCGGGAGCCTCGCCGACGTGCTGCAACTGGCGATTCCGCCGCGCAATGCCCGTGCCGAGGGCCGGCCGTCACCGCAGCCGCTGCCGCCGCCCCCGACGCCGGAGCCCGGCACGTGGGGGAGGTACGTGCGGGGCGAGGCGTTCCTGGCGGCCCTCGCGGCGGGCCGCTCGCCCAGGGCCGTGTGGAACGCGCTGCCCGGGCCGCACTGGGCGGAGGAGCTGGCCCGCGCGGTGGCCGCCACCCTGGCGTCGGGGCGCGGCGCGCTCGTCGTGGTGCCCGACGGGCGCGCGGCCGGGCGGGTGGACGCGGCGCTGACCGCCGTGCTGGGGGAGGGGCGGCACGCGGTGCTGACCGCCGAGGCCGGGCCCGAGAAGCGGTACGCGCAGTGGCTCGCCGTGCGGCGCGGGGCGGTGCGGGCGGCCGTGGGGACGCGGGCGGCGATGTTCGCCCCGGTGCGGGACCTGGGGCTCGTCGCCATCTGGGACGACGGGGACTCCAGCCACAGCGAGCAGCACGCGCCGCTGCCCCACGCGCGCGAGGTGCTGCTGCTGCGCGCCGCGCACGACAAGTGCGGCTTCCTGCTGGGCGGTACGAGCTGCACCGTCGAGGCCGCCCAGCTCGTCGAGAGCGGCTGGGCGCGCCCGCTGCCGGCGCCCCGCGAGCAGGTCCGGTCCGCCGCGCCGCTCGTACGGACCGTGGGGGACGGGGAGCTGGCGCGGGACGAGGCGGCGCGGGCGGCCCGGCTGCCGTCGCTGGCCTGGCAGGTGGCACGCGAGGGCCTGAAGTCCGGGCCGGTGCTGGTGCAGGTGCCGAGGCGGGGGTACGTACCGAGGCTGGCCTGCGAGCGGTGCCGCACGCCCGCGCGGTGCCGGCACTGCGCGGGACCCCTGGAGGCGCCGGAGCAGCGGGAGTTGAGGTGCGGCTGGTGCGGGCTGGGCGCGCCCGACTGGCACTGCGTGGAGTGCGGGTCCGTCCGGCTGCGCGCCCAGGTGGTGGGCGCCCGGCGCACGGCGGAGGAGCTGGGGCGGGCGTTCCCGGCCGTTCCGGTGCGGACGTCGGGGCGCGACCACGTCCTGGACACCGTGCCCGCCCGGCCCGCGCTGGTGGTCAGCACCCCGGGCGCCGAGCCGGTCGCCGAGGGCGGGTACGCGGCGGCGCTGCTGCTGGACGGCTGGGCCATGCTCGGGCGGGCCGACCTGCGCTCGGGCGAGGAGGCGCTGCGGCGCTGGATCGACGCGGCCTCGCTGGTGCGGGGCCAGGACGAGGGCGGCACCGTCGTGATCGTGGCCGAGCCGACGCTGCGGCCCGTGCAGGCACTGGTGCGGTGGGACCCGGTGGGCCACGCGCAGCGGGAGCTGGCCGAGCGGGCGGAGCTGGGCTTCCCCCCGGTCTCGCGGATGGCGGCCGTGACCGGGCGGGCGGAGGCGGTGGCGGCGTTCCTTGCCGCCGCGGAGCTGCCCCCCGAGGCGGAGGTGCTCGGCCCCGTGCCGCTGCCGCCCCCGCCCCCGGGCGCCCCGCGCCGCCCCGGCGACGCACCGCCCGGCGAGGTCTGGGAGCGGGCCCTTCTCCGGGTCCCGCCCGGCAGCGGGGCAGCGCTGGCCGCCGCCCTGAAGGCGGCCCAGGCGGCACGGCTGGCCCGGGGCGGTACGGACCCGGTGCGCGTCCGGGTGGACCCGCCCGACATCGGGTGACGCCCGGGCGGGCGCGGCGCGGCGGCGCGGCGGCCCGAGGGCGCGGCGGACGGCGGACCGGCGTACCGGGGGCGTGGCGGCGCGAGGGGGCGGCGGCGCGAGGGGGCGAGGACGGCGCCGACCCTCTTCGGGCCGCTGATTCGGAGGCCGGCCGCGATGACGGTCAGGCGGACAGCCGAAGTTGCAGGGCTGGAACCGAGGACATGGGGCGGCCGCCCCGCCCCGGGAGTGGGGGCGGGGCGGCCGGTGGGGGTCAGCCGTTGCGCGGGCCGGGGAAGGCGCTCGGGCGGACCTCCTCGCGGAGGGTCTGGGAGCCGGACGTGGGCTGGGGCGGCATCGAGCGCGCGGCCGGGACCGAGGGCATCGTGCGCGTACCGCCCGGCTCGACGGCGTGGTCCGCCTCGGCCGTGGCGGGCTGCTGGGCCGCCGCCCGGCGGGCGCCGTAACGGCGGTGGACCGCCTGCTTGGTGACGCCGAGCGCCGAGCCCACCGCGTCCCACGAGAAGCCCAGCGAACGGTCGAAGTCCACCGCCGCGGTCACCAGGGTCTCGACGCTGTCCCGCAGCTCCTGGGCGAGCCGGACGGTGGGGGCCGGGGCCCTGCCGTAGACGACGAAGCCCGTGGAGGGACCGGATCGCCGCGGGCGGTACACATTGCCGAGCTGGGCGGTGAGCGTGCGCAGTGCGTCCACCTGCCGGCGGACCCGCTCGATGTCCCGCACCAGCAGATGCAGGCTCGCCCGGGCTTGGGCGTCGTGGGTTGCGTGGTCGGCCATTTACAAGCCTCTCGAACCGGCGTTGAAAGGGGTGGGCCGCTCCGAGGCGGCGGCCCGTTTCGGTCAATCTGCCTTGACCAACGCGCCACCCGTGTCCGGGGTCACGCTGCGGGGGCGTATCCGCATATGCCCAGGGCGCGCACGGCCACGTACGCCCCCTGGCCCGCCCGCCCCTAAACTGGTGCGTTGCCCACCACCGCCACCGAACAGACAGGCAGTCAGCCACTGATGAAGCTCGTCTTCGCAGGCACCCCCGAGGTCGCCGTACCCGCCCTGGACGCCCTGATCGCCTCGGACCGGCACGAGGTGGCCGCCGTCGTCACCCGGCCCGACGCCCCCGCCGGGCGGGGCCGCCGGCTCGTCGCCAGCCCCGTCGCCCAGCGCGCCGAGGAGGCCGGCATCGAGATCCTCAGGCCGGCCAAGCCCCGCGACGAGGACTTCCTGGCACGGCTGCGCGAGATCGCGCCCGACTGCTGCCCGGTCGTCGCCTACGGCGCCCTGCTGCCGAAGGCCGCCCTCGACGTCCCCGCGCACGGCTGGGTGAACCTGCACTTCTCCCTGCTGCCCGCCTGGCGCGGTGCCGCGCCCGTGCAGCACGCGATCATGGCCGGGGACGAGATCACCGGCGCGTCGACGTTCCTGATCGAGGAGGGCCTGGACTCGGGGCCGGTGTACGGGACGGTCACCGAGGAGGTGCGGCCCACCGACACCAGCGGCGACCTGCTCACCCGGCTCGCCTTCGCCGGCGCCGGCCTGCTCGCCGCCACCATGGACGGCATCGAGGACGGCACCCTCAAGGCCGTACCGCAGCCCGCCGACGGTGTCACCCTCGCCCCGAAGATCACCGTCCAGGACGCGCACATCGACTGGAAGGCCCCGGCGCTGCGCGTCGACCGGGTCGTCCGCGGCTGCACCCCCGCCCCCGGCGCCTGGACCGTCTTCCGGGGCGAGCGGCTCAAGGTCATCCAGGCGGCCCTCGTCCCCGACCGCACCGACCTGGCGCCCGGCGAGCTGTCGGCGGCGAAGAACAACGTGTACGTCGGCACCGGCTCGCACGCCGTCGAGCTGCTGTGGGTCCAGCCCCAGGGCAAGAAGCCGATGCGCGGTGCGGACTGGGCCCGGGGCGTGCGGATCGCCCCGGGGGAGAAGCTGGCCCGCGCCGACGTAGGCTGAAAGGGTTCGAGCCTCACGAAAAGCGGAGCACCTTTTGAGCGAGCAGTCCCGTCGCCGTCCCTCCAAGCCGTACCGCCGCCCCAAGAAGGACCCGGTACGGATCCTGGCGTTCGAGGCGCTGCGCGCCGTCGACGAGCGCGACGCGTACGCCAACCTCGTCCTGCCGCCGCTGCTGAAGAAGGCGCGGGAGAAGGAGGGGTTCGACGGCCGGGACGCGGCGCTCGCCACCGAGCTGGTGTACGGCACGCTGCGCCGCCAGGGCACGTACGACGCGATCATCGCGGCGTGCATCGACCGGCCGCTGCGCGAGGTCGACCCGCCGGTGCTGGACGTGCTCGCGCTGGGCGCGCACCAACTGCTCGGCACGCGCATCCCCACGCACGCGGCCGTCTCGGCGAGCGTGGAGCTGGCGCGGGTGGTGCTCGGCGACGGGCGGGCCAAGTTCGTCAACGCCGTACTCCGCAAGATCGCGCAGCAGGACCTCGACGCCTGGCTGGAGCAGGTGGCCCCGCCGTACGAGGAGGACGCCGAGGACCACCTGGCGGTCGTCCACTCGCACCCGCGCTGGGTCGTCTCCGCCCTGTGGGACGCCCTCGGCGGCGGCCGCGCCGGGATCGAGGACCTGCTGGAGGCCGACAACGAGCGCCCCGAGGTCACGCTGGTGGCCCGCCCCGGCCGGTCCACCACCGACGAGCTGCTGGACGTGCTGGGCGAGGAAGCGGGCCTGCCGGGCCGCTGGTCGCCCTATGCCGTACGGCTGGCCGAGGGCGGCGAGCCCGGCGCGATCGACGCGGTGCGCGAGGGCAGGGCGGGCGTCCAGGACGAGGGCAGCCAGCTCGTCGCGATCGCCCTCGCGAACGCCCCGCTCGACGGCCCCGACGAGCGCTGGCTCGACGGCTGCGCGGGCCCCGGCGGCAAGGCGGCCCTCCTGGGTGCCCTGGCGGCCGAGCGCGGCGTCACCCTGCTCGCCTCCGAGAAGCAGCCGCACCGCGCCCGGCTGGTCGACCGCGCGCTGGCCGGCAACCCCGGCCCGTACCAGGTCATCGCCGCCGACGGCACCCGCCCGCCCTGGCGCCCCGGCTCCTTCGACCGCGCCCTGGTGGACGTGCCGTGCTCGGGCCTGGGCGCCCTGCGCCGCCGCCCCGAGGCCCGCTGGCGCCGCCGCCCGGAGGACCTGGAGGGCTTCGCCCCACTGCAACGCGCCCTGCTGACCGAGGCGTTGAAGGCCGTCCGGGTGGGCGGCGTGGTCGGCTACGCGACCTGCTCGCCGCACCTGGCGGAGACCCGCGTCGTCGTCGACGACGTGCTGAAGAGGACCGGTGGCGCCGAGCTGATCGACGCCAGGCCCCTGATGCCCGGCGTGCCCGCGCTCGGCGACGGCCCCGACGTACAGCTCTGGCCGCACCTGCACGGCACCGACGCGATGTACCTGGCACTGCTGCGGCGCACGGCGTAGGCCGCGATGTACGGCCCAGGACTACGGCCGTGGTTTCGACAAGAATCTGGACGACGCGAGGAGCGCCCTGAAGTGAACGCCCTGCTGCGAGGGCCATGGGGAGTGATCCTCATACTGGCGAACCTGCTCAGCGCCTACGTCGCCTACGCGGCCCTTGTGACTCAGCCGCAAGGGGCGTGGGACGAGCACACGCTGACGGGTATCGAGTTCGCCTCGGCGCTGCTGGTCGTGCTCGGCGTCATCACCTCTCTGCTCGCCCTGTTTCCCGTGCGGCGGCGGACCCTCAGTCGCTGGTGGCTGGCGCCGTCACTGATTTTTCTGGTGGTGGGCGCGGCACGCTGGGCGTACATCGTGCAGACCTATCCGCAGGGGCCCGGCGGCTGAGGGGGGCGGCGGCCTGTAGGTGGCAGTGGCCTTCCGGCCGGCACCTGCGGGCCGCGTCCGCCTTCGGGCAGCCCTCGCCGGCGCCCGGTCGCGTCGGCGATCAGGGGCGCTGATACGCCGGGATTGCGGTAAGTGTGCCGGGTCCCGCCAAGGTCACGGGGGCATCGGGTAAAAGAAACCCCATGGGGCATGGCAGGCTTGGCACATGGCCCAGATCAACCCCAGCATCCTGTCCGCCGATTTCGCCCGGCTCGCCGAGGAGGCGAAGGCCGTCGAAGGCGCCGACTGGCTCCATGTCGATGTCATGGACAACCACTTCGTGCCCAACCTCACCCTGGGCGTGCCCGTCGTGGAGTCGCTCGCGCGGGCGACGGACACCCCGCTGGACTGCCACCTGATGATCGAGGACCCCGACCGCTGGGCCCCGCAGTACGTGGAGGCGGGGGCCGGCTCGGTCACCTTCCACGTCGAGGCGGCCGCCGCCCCGGTCCGGCTGGCCCGCGAGATCCGGGCCAAGGGAGCGCGGGCGTCGATGGCGCTGAAGCCCGCCACCCCCATCGAGCCGTTCGAGGACCTGCTGCCCGAACTCGACATGCTGCTGATCATGACCGTGGAGCCGGGCTTCGGCGGCCAGGCGTTCCTGGACATCATGCTGCCGAAGATCCGCCGCACCCGTGAGCTGATCTCCAAGCACGGCCTCCAGCTCTGGCTCCAGGTCGACGGCGGTGTCTCGGCGAGCACGATCGAGCGGTGCGCCGAGGCGGGCGCCGACGTCTTCGTCGCCGGTTCCGCCGTGTACGGGGCGGAGGACCCGGCCGCCGCGGTGCGGGCCCTGCGCGAACAGGCCACCGCGGCGACCGCCACGGCCGCGTGGGCGTGCGGCCACTGAGCCACGGGTGAACCACGGGCAGATGAACGCAGCCCAACAGGACCGATCACGGACCGCCGGATCTGCAAGGATGGCGATCCGAAGTGTGAACAGCAGTGAGGAGATCGCGGTGTCTGCTATGTCGGCGGGACGGCCAGCCCTGCGGATGGGACCCGCGGAGCTGGTGCAGGCGGCGGCCATGGCCCGTCGCTTCTATCTCGAGGGCAAGTCCAAGATCCAGATCGCGGAGGAGTTCGGCGTCAGCCGCTTCAAGGTCGCGCGGGTCCTGGAGACCGCTCTGGAGCGTGACCTCGTACGCATCGAGATCCGCGTACCCGCCGAGCTCGACGCGGAGCGCTCGGACGCGCTCCGCGCCCGGTACGGCCTGCGTCACGCCGTGGTCGTCGAGTCCCCACCGGAGGGCGAGGACGCCTCACCCGACCCGGAGAACCTGGGCGAGACCGCGGCCGACCTGCTCGGCGAGCTCGTGGCCGAGGGCGACGTCCTGGGCCTCGCCTGGGGCCGCTCCACCATCCACATGGCGGCCGCCCTCGACCGGCTGCCGCCCTGCACGGTCGTCCAGCTCACCGGCGTGTACGACGCGGGCACGGCCGAGCGCGGCTCGGTGGAGGCGGTACGGCGGGCCGCCCAGGTCTCCGGCGGCGAGGCGCACCCGATCTACGCGCCGATGCTGCTGCCCGACCCGGCGACCGCGGCGGCGCTGCGCAGCCAGACCGGCATCGCCCGCGCCTTCGAGTACTTCGACAAGGTGACGGTCGCCGCGGTGTCCATCGGCTCCTGGGAGCCGGGCATCTCGACCGTCCACGACATGCTCACGGACGAGGAGCGGGCGCACTACGCCTCGCTGGGCGTCGCGGCCGAGATGTCCGCCCACCTCTTCGACGCGAACGGGCGCCGGGTGGGACGTGACCTCGGCGAGCGGTGCATCACCGTCGAGGCCGACCGGCTCCGCCGTATCCCCGAGGTCGTGGCCATCGCGGGCGGCGCGCGCAAGGCGGCGGCGATCGGGGCGGTGCTGCGGTCCGGGCTGGTGACCAGCCTGGTCACGGACACCACGGCGGCGGACTACCTGCTCACCGAGTTCACGCCCGGCCCCCGCCCGGCCCTGGACCGCGCGGACCCGGACGAGTAGGCCCCACTCGGCGGCTTGGAGGATCGTACGAGCGGCTTCTTCAGGGCCTGTGGCTTTCGCCCGGGGCGTACGCCTGTGCGAACATGGGAGAATGAAGTACGTGCGTTTTCCCCCCGGCTGAAATGCCCGGGGGCCAACTCCGAACGACTGGGATGTTCAGCACGTGCGTTTCCTCAATGACCTGAAGCCGCCGTACGACCTCACGTACGACGACGTATTCATGGTGCCTAGCCGCTCGGCCGTGGGCTCCCGCCAGGGCGTCGACCTGTCCTCCCCCGACGGCACCGGGACCACCATCCCGCTGGTCGTCGCCAACATGACCGCCATCGCGGGCCGCCGGATGGCCGAGACCGTCGCCCGGCGCGGTGGCCTCGTCGTCATCCCGCAGGACATTCCGATCGAGGTCGTCACCGACGTCATCACCTGGGTCAAGAGCCGCCACCACGTGCTCGACACCCCGATCGTGCTCGACCCGCACCAGACCGTCGCCGACGCGCTGTCGCTGCTGCCCAAGCGCGCGCACAACGCCGGTGTCGTCGTGGACGGCGACCAGCGCCCGATCGGTGTCGTCACCGACGCGGACCTGAACGGCGTGGACCGCTTCACCCAGCTCTCCGAGATCATGTCCACGGACCTGCTGCTCCTCGACGCGGACATGGACCCGCGCGAGGCGTTCAACACCCTGGACCACCACAACCGCCGGTACGCCCCCGCCGTGGACGCCGACGGCCGCCTCGCCGGCATCCTGACCCGCAAGGGCGCGCTGCGCGCCACCCTCTACACCCCGGCCGTCGACGCCAACGGCCGACTGCGCATCGCCGCCGCCGTCGGCATCAACGGCGACGTGGCGGGCAAGGCCAAGCAGCTCCTCGACGCGGGCGTCGACACGCTCGTCATCGACACCGCGCACGGCCATCAGGAGTCGATGATCAGCGCGATCCGGACCGTCCGCGGCCTGGACCCGCAGGTGCCCATCGTCGCCGGCAACATCGTCGCCGCCGAGGGCGTGCGCGACCTCGTCGAGGCCGGCGCGGACATCATCAAGGTCGGTGTGGGCCCCGGCGCCATGTGCACCACCCGCATGATGACCGGCGTGGGCCGGCCGCAGTTCTCGGCCGTCCTGGAGTGCGCCGCCGAGGCCAAGAAGTATGGCAAGCACGTCTGGGCCGACGGCGGTGTCCGCCACCCGCGCGACGTCGCCATGGCGCTCGCCGCCGGCGCGTCGAACGTCATGATCGGCTCCTGGTTCGCCGGTACGTACGAGTCCCCGGGCGACCTCCAGCAGGACGCCAACGGGCGTCTCTACAAGGAGTCCTTCGGCATGGCCTCCGCGCGCGCCGTCCGCAACCGTACGAGCGAGGAGTCCGCGTACGACCGGGCCCGCAAGGCGGTCTTCGAGGAGGGCATCTCGCACTCCCGGATGTTCCTCGACCCGGCGCGCCCGGGCGTCGAGGACCTGATCGACTCGATCATCGCGGGCGTCCGCTCGTCCTGCACGTACGCCGGTGCGGGCTCGCTGGAGGAGTTCGCCGAGAAGGCCATCGTCGGCATCCAGAGCGCGGCCGGCTACGCCGAGGGCAAGCCGCTGCACGCGAGCTGGAGCTGACGCTTCGTCAGTCCTGCTGGAGGGGCCGTTTCTCGCCACGTGCGAGAGGCGGCCCCTCCGCTTTTTCCTTTCGGGCAAGGGTTCGTATGCGTGCTCCGGACTTGGAGGGGTACACGCGCCTTGCGAACGCACGCAGAGAAAAGGGAGGGTGCAGAGTCCATGGCGACCACGATCTCGACCGGTACCGCCCCGCAGACGACGAGCGATCTGCCGGAGGTCAGGAACCCTGGCGAGGTGGCTCCGAAGGACGCGAAGGAGCTCTCGAAGCTGTTCTTCGACCGGCTGGCCGTCCTTGAGGAGGGCACCGAGGAGTACCAGTACGCGCGCAACACCCTCATCGAGCTGAACCTCTCCCTGGTCAAGTACGCGGCCACGCGCTTCCGCAACCGGTCCGACCAGATGGAGGACATCATCCAGGTCGGCACCATCGGCCTGATCAAGGCGATCGACCGCTTCGACCTGAGCCGAGAGGTGGAGTTCACCACCTTCGCCATGCCCTGCGTGATCGGCGAGATCAAGCGGTTCTTCCGCGACACGAGCTGGTCGGTACACGTGCCCCGGCGGCTCCAGGAGCTGCGTATCGACATCGCCCGCGCCACCGACGAGCTGTTCCAGCGCCTCGACCGCTCTCCGACCCCGGCCGAACTGGCCGAGCACCTGGGGATGGAGGAGGACGAGATTCTCGAAGGGCTCGTCGCCTCCAACGGATACACCGCCGGCTCCATCGACCTGCCCCTCGACGACAGCGGCGACAACTCCTCCGAGACCCTCGGCGACCGGCTGGGTGAGCCGGACCGCGAGATGGAGATCGTCGAGAACGTCCAGGCGCTGAAGCCGCTCATCGAGGAGTTCGACGAGCGGGACCGGCGCATCCTCCAGATGCGGTACGTGGACGAGATGACTCAGTCCGAGATCGGCGCCGAGCTGGGCGTGTCCCAGATGCACGTCTCCCGGCTGCTCTCGCGGATCACGAAGCGGCTGAGGGAGGGCCTGCTGGCCGTGGAGTGACGGAAGCAGGAGAGGACGGTGCGTCCGGCGCCCGGGGCCCGCAGCCCCCGGGCGCCGGACGGCGTGGGGGCGGCGTGAGGGCTGCCTGAAGGCCTCGCGGGGCCGGGTGCGCGGTGATCAAGGCCGCGCGCGGCCAGGGACGGCGGCGTGAAGGCCTCGCGGGGCCGGGTGCGCGGCGATGAAGGCGGCGCGAAGGCCTCGCGCGGTCAGGAACGGCGGCCATGACGGCCTCGCGCGGTCAGGAACGTCCGGTACGCCAGCCGACCCGACCCGACCCGGCCGCCGGTCAGGCCGCTTCCGGTTCGCGGGACCAGATCGCGCGGACCGTCTTGCCCTCCGCGTGCGGCTGGACCTCCACCCGGCCGGCGAGGCTCAGCACCATGGGCCAGCCGAAGCCGCCGCCGCCCGCGAAGTCCGGCGTACGCGCCTCGGGCAGGGCCGGGCTGGAGTCGTCCAGCTCCACGGTCAGCTCGCCGTGCTCGGCGCGCAGCCGCAGCCGCCACGAGCCGGAGGTGTGGCGCAGCGCGTTGGCCGTCAGCTCGGTGACGACGAGCTGCACCGCGTCCAGGTCGGCCCACGGGCAGTGCTCGGCCACGAAGCGCGCGGCCGTGTCACGGGCCGAGGCACAGTCGGCGTACGGCGAAATCACGACAACCACGAGCGGCTCCTTCAGTCATCACCGCTCGCATACCCAGCCCTCGTGCATTAACCACGGACGTGGCGCGGATCAGCCCGGCACCCGCCGAACGGTCAGGGCGACGGTGTCGTCCGGGTGCAGGATGACCGTGTGCATCTCGGCCGCGATGGCCGCCGGGACCTCCTCTATCGGCCGGTGCCGGTGCCGGCGTGCCGCCCGCGCCAGGCGCTGCTCGCCCTCCCGGGGGTCGCGGCGGCTCTCGGTCAGCCCGTCCGTGTAGAGCAGCAGCAGGTCCCCAGGGCCGAGGCGGTCGCGCAGCAGCCGCTCGCTGCCGGGCAGCGGGAAGCCGATGCCCCGGCCGCGCACCTCCAGCAGGGAGGCCTCCCCGTCCTCCCGTACGAGCAGGGCCGGCGGGTGACTGCCGTTGGCCAGCACCAGCTCCCCGCTCGCGGGGTCCAGCCGGACGAGCTGCACGGTGGCCATCAGCTCGTGGTCGAAGGTCGCCAGTACCTCGTCCGTCCTGGCGACGATCGACTCCAGGGGGTGCCCTTCCAGGGCGAGGGTGCGTACGGCGTGGGTGACGTTGAGCGCGCTGCGCGTGCTGGTCAGCCCGTGCCCCAGGGCGTCCACCACCGTGATGTGCACGGTGCCGTCCGGCAGGACGAACCAGTCGTACAGGTCGCCGCCCGTCGGGGCGTGCTTCTCCGCCGGCTCGTAGTGGACGGCCATCTCCAGGCCGGGCACCCTCACCGGCGGCGGGCGCAGCGCGTCCTCCAACTGGCGCAGTATCCGGCCGTGGGCCTGGCGCAACTGCTCGTCGCGCTCCTCCAACTGCACGTACAGGGCCAGCACGCCGCTGTTCGTCTCGGCCAGCTCGTGCTTGAGCCGCTGGTGGTCGTCCGCGAGCGCGTCCACCCGGTCGACCGCAGCGCTCAGCTCCTCCTCCAGCAGCTCGACCAGGCCCGGCGGGTCGTCCCCCGCCATGGCCGGCGGGACGGGGACGGGGACCCGCCACACGACGTCCGTGCCGGGAAGCCGCTCCGCCGGGAGGGGGAGCCCGTCCAGCGACGGGCGGCGCGGCGCGTGGGGAAGGTGCAGCCGCACGGTCAGCCGTCCGTCGGTCCGCCCGTCGGTCCGTCCGTCGGTCCGTCCGTCGGCCCGCCCACCGGTCCGCCCGTCGAGCTGGCCGTCGGCCCGGTCGGTCGGCTGGGGCGGCACCGTCTCCAGCAGCACGGGCCGGCCGGCGGTGAGCTCGGCGCGGGCCACCCGGGTCGCCGACAGCGCGAGCCGGTAGCGCAGCTCGACGGGCAGGCCGGCCCGGTGGGCGAGGCGGCGCAGGGCGCTGCGCAGTCCCGCGAGCGAGTGCAGGGTGGTGATCTGCGGCTTCATGGTTGCCTCCGCGCCGGGCCGAGGGTGAGGACGGTCGCGTCGTCCCGGCTGCGGCGGTGTTCGTGGACGAGGGCTCCGGCGAGCAGCGGCGCGGGCAGGCCGGTGAGGAAGGGGGCCGGGGCGTGCGTCCAGCGGGCGTCGATGCCGTCGCTGTGCAGCACGGCGACCGTGCCCGGCTCGGCGGGGACGCGCTGCACGCGCGGCTCGGGCATGTTCCAGCCGACGACCCCCGGCTGGCCGGCGAAGCGCTGCCGGATGCCGTCGTGCGCCAGCAGCAGGGTGCGCACATTGCCCACCGCGCACTGCTCGATGCCGTCGGCCGACAGCCGCAGCAGCCCGACCGCCGCGCCCCGGCTGCGCCGCAGCGCCCGGTTCATCGTGCGGAGCAGGTGCGGCAGCGGCTGCCCCGGGTCCCGGTGGAAGGCGCGCACGGCCAGCTCGGCCGCCTCGGAGGCGGGCTTGCCGTGCCCGAGTCCGTCCACGACGAGCGCGGTGCGTACGTCCCCGGTGACGGCGAGGCCCCAGGAGTCCCCGCACGCGCTCTCCCCGTCGGCCGGCACGCGCACCGCGCCGACGCCGGGCGTTCCCTCGGCGGGGCCGTCGCCCGGTTCGCCCAGGCGCGCGGAGACGACGGTGCCCGCGCCCTCCTTGGTCCGTACGGTGAACTCGTCGGCGATCCGGCGCACCGCGCCGAGGCCGGAGCCCAGCGTGCTGCTGGTGGTGTACCCGTCGGTGAGGCACCGCTCCAGGTCCGCCATGCCCGGCCCCCGGTCCACGGCGATGATCTCCACGCCGGAGCGCAGCGGCTGCGGCTGGATGTAGAGCGAGCCGTGCAGGGCGTACTTGGCGACGTTGCCCGCCAGCTCGCTGGCGAGCACGGCGGCCTGGTCGGGGAGGGCTCCGGTCAGTCCCTGGTCCAGCGCCGTCCGGCGGGCGGTGGTGGCCGCGACCTGGACGGCGCTGTAGTGGTCCACCGGGACGTGGACGGTGACGGAGGCGGACATCACCGGGCCCATCAGCGGTCGTTCCAGCGGGTGGCGACCACGGTGGTGCCCCGCCCGGGGCCGCTGTGCACCTGGAACTCGTGCATCAGCCGCCGCGCCCCGCCCAGGCCGTGACCGAGCCCGGTGCCCGTGGTGTACCCGTCGGTGAGCGCCTCCTCGACGTCCGGGATGCCGGGGCCGTCGTCCTGGACCGTCAGCCGCAGCCCCTTCCGCCCGGACCGCGTCAGGATCTGGATCTCCAGGGTGCCGCCGCCCCCGTGGACGTAGGCGTTGCGGGCCAGCTCACTGGCTGCGGTGACGATCCTCGTCTGATCGACGAGCCCGAAGCCGGCCTCCACGGTGGCGGCCCGCACGGCATGCCGTACCGTCAGCAGGTCCTCCTCCGAGGCGACGTCGTAGCGGGACCCCCGGCCCTGCCGCCCGTCGGGCCACTGCGTGCCGCCGCCCGCCGGGGAGCGCTGGGCGATCAGCTCGGGGCCCGGCGTCGCCACCCGTTCACCGTGGAGCGTCACGTCGGACCTCCCCCGGAGGGTGGGGCATACGGTGCCAGCCGAGCGCGGTCAGGCCCTGCTCCGCGTTGAGGGCGGTTTCCACGCCGGTCAGTTGCAGCCCCAGCTCGACGAGGGTGATGGCGACCGCGGGCCGCATCCCGGCCACGATGACCCGGGCCCCCAGGAGCCGCGCCATGGTGGTCAGCTCCATCAGGGTGCGTGCCACGAACGAGTCGATGATCTCCAGCCGGGAGATGTCGATCAGGACGCCCCGGGCGCCGTCGCCGACGATCCGCTCGGTGAGCTCGTCGGTGAAGGCCACCGCCGACTGGTCGTCCAGCTCGTTGAGCAGCCCGGTGACCAGCACGTCGCCGAGCCGCAGAATGGGTACGCCGGTGGCGTGAGGCGCCGTCACGCGGTCACCGGCCGGGCGGTGCCCGCGTCGACGGCGGGCTGGTCGGTGAGCTGGATGGCAGCGCCCAGTGCGTCCGCCAGCGTCGCCCTGGTGAGGATGGTCGACAAGTCGATGCCCAACTGTGCGATGGTCTGAGCGATGGGTGGCCGGATGCCGCTGATCACACAGTCGGCGCCCATCAGCCGTACCGCGTTGACGGTGTGCATCAGGTGCTGGGCGACGGCGGTGTCGACGGCCGGCACACCGGTGATGTCGATGATGGCGACCTGCGCCTCGTGGTCCTGGATGGCCTGGAGCAGGCTTTCCATCACGACCTGCGTCCGGGCGGTGTCCAGCGTGCCGATCAACGGTACGGCGAGGACGTGCCGCCACAGCCGGACCACGGGCGTGGACACTTCGAGGAGCTGACGGCTCTGCCGCTGGATGATCTCCTCGCGCCCCTCCACGTACGTCTCGAACGAGAGCACCCCGGCGGCGTCCAGCAGCCGGTTGACGAGGATGGCGGCGGAGTACAGCTCGGCCGAGTCGCGGGTGGTGTGCTGTACGGCGGAGAGCAGCGCCTCCTTGAGCGACAGGACGGCCATCGACGTGGCGGTCGGCGAGGCGCCCGCCCGCGCGCGACGCAGCGACAGCTCTATCACCGTCTGGCGGAGTTCGTTGCGGGACGTCACCAGCCGCTCCACCGGCACATCGCTCGCGAGGCCCGCGGCGAGGGCGGAGATGAGCAGGTCGGCCTCCTCGCGCACCTCGTGCTCACTCATGTCGGTGCTGAGCACCGCCTGCTCCAACTGGAGCCGGACCCACCGGTCGGCGATCTCCTCCTCGCGCTCTCGCAGGGCCTCACAGAGGCGGTCCCGCACGCTCGATTCGCTGGAGTTCACAAGCACCTCTCGCAATCGGAAACGGGACGGGCGGGTTTCCGTGGCAAGGCGCCGGAAACATCGACGAGTTGGCCGCCCGGCCGGTTTCTCATGTTCAACGGCGGTTGGATCGTAATGGCCGCACGGCGCCGGAAGAAACGTGACTCCGGGCTCTTCGCCGTGGCGGACGCCGAGGGCGGCGACCGGAGGGTGCCGGTCGCCGCCCTCCCCGTCCGCTCAGGCCGGGGCCGACGTCCTTGAGACGGCGGCCGGTTCACCGGCGGCCGCGATCACCTGTCTGGCCACCCGCAGCGCGTCGCGTATGTCACGCGTACCGGTGGACACGCAGAGGGTGTAGGCGGTGTCCTCCCGTTGACGCACGAGCTTCGGGTCCCGCGACTCCGCACCGGGCGCGGCCAGTTCCTCGTATCTGGCCACGAGCTTGCGCAGCATCGACGGGTGCGCCATCAGCACGACAGAACCTCCTTGGGCACTCGAATCGACAGACCGACCGGGGGCAGAAGCTCCCGGCCGGGATCGAAAGTCACTGACCGAGGCCGCCCCTACCCCGGTTTCGCCAGGTCATTCCCCTCGAATACGGGACGGTGTCCGGTCAAGTGCGCGACAGCGCACGTCCCGTGGCCGGCCACGCGCCCCGCACGGCCGCCACCACCGCCGCCGCGACCCGCGCGTGGCCCGCGTCGTTGGGGTGCAGGCCGTCCGCGAGGTGGCCGGGCCCCAGCAGATCCCGCCCGGGCAGCAGCGCGAGCTGCCCGTCACCGGCCGCGATCAGGTCCCGGACGGCCTCCTCCATGGCCGTGCGCAGCTCGGCGAGCGTCGCGCCCAGCGCGTTGGCGGTGGACTCGGCCTCGGGGCGCAGCAGCGGCGAGAGCAGCAGCAGGGGCGTGTCCGGATGGCCCCGCCGTACGAGCGTGAGGAACGCCCGCGTGGTCTCGTACAGCAGCGGAGCGGAGTGGGGGACGCCGGACCAGCAGTTCGTGCCGAACGCGAGCGTGACGAGCCCGGCGGGCAGGGCGGCGAGCTGCTCGGCGATGGCCGGCTCGCCGCGCGCCGAGCCCGCGTACCCGAGGTTGACCGTGTCGGCCCCGAGGGCCCGTCCCGCGACGGCGGGCCAGGAGTGGGCGGGGCGGGTGGACAACCATCCCTCCGTGATCGAGTCGCCGTGCACCAGCCAGCGCGGCCGTGGGGGAGCGGGGGACAGGGCGCCGCCGACGGCACGCAGCCCCAGGATCACGGGGGCCTGGCTCTCCGGCGGGTGGACGGTGAACGGCCCCGGGCGTCCCGGCAGGGGGATGGTGACGGTCGTCTCCTCGGCGGGGCGGGCGAGCGCCTCGTGGACGCAGGCGTCGCCCTCCCACAGCGCGAAGCAGTGCGCCAGCTCGCGCAGCGCATGGCTCCGGTCCGGCACGGCCGCGCGGTAGCGGATCCGCAC
Organism: Streptomyces sp. NPDC049837; assembly: GCF_040674455.1. Classification (NCBI taxonomy): domain Bacteria; kingdom Bacillati; phylum Actinomycetota; class Actinomycetes; order Kitasatosporales; family Streptomycetaceae; genus Streptomyces; species Streptomyces sp. NPDC049837. The sequence goes on from NZ_JBFAMP010000010.1 coordinate 196,980, forward strand.
GGCGCTGGTGCCCGGGGACGCCGTGAACTCCAGCCGTACGCCGATGGGCAGCGCGGCCCGCTCGGCGGTGTCCCACGGCAACCGGGCCAGGTCGGCCGGGTCGGCGCGCACCGCGCGGCCGCGGCCGTCCAGCCAGGCCGTACCGCGCAGGAAAGGCACCGGATCGTGCCAGGTCATACGGGTCTCCTCCGGTCGGTGAAAGTCCTGCTCCGGGCCCTCAATGTGTCGATTCGTGCGGTGGGGCGCAATGTTTCCCCGTCTGTGCCCCAAGTGCGCAATGATCATTCGCGTATGCGCAACAACCCTGCATTACGAGCGCGAAGCCCGGACCTTTAGGCTCGTGCCCCGTACCAGGAGTGGCGGTGACCGCCTGCTCGGCGGTCTCCCTTCCCCCGTGGGCTCCCCCCACGCCCACGAGGCCGCCGCAGGTCGCCCTCCACCGACCCGCAGCGATGAAGGAGCCTCCGCAGTGCTGGACCAAGGCACAGCCCCTCCCGCCACCGAGCCAACCGCGCCCAAGGCGTCCGGGCTCTCCGCCCTCACCCGGCGCAAGCCGGTAGAAGTGCTGGTCGCAGAGGGTGGGCAGGGTGAGGGCGGTTCGCTCCGCCGCTCGCTCTCCATGTGGCAGCTCACCATGATCAGCATCGGTGCCACGCTCGGCACCGGCATTTTCGTCGTCCTCGGTGAGGCCGTCCCGCTGGCCGGTCCCGCGGTCACGCTCGCCTTCGTCTTCGCGGGTCTCACGGCGCTCTTCTCGGCCCTGTCGTACGCGGAACTGGCCGGCACCATCCCCGTCGCCGGCTCGTCCTACTCGTACGCGTACGCAACGATGGGCGAACTTGTCGCCTGGGTCTGCGGCTGGTGCCTGCTCCTGGAGTACGGCGTGTCCGTCGCCGCCGTGGCGGTCGGCTGGGGCGACTACCTCAATGAGCTCCTCGACGGCACGATCGGCGTGACCCTGCCCGCGGCGCTTACCGCGCCGCCCGGCGACGGCGGCATATTCAACCTGCCCGCCCTGATCGTCGTGATGCTCGCGATGGTGTTCCTGCTCGGCGGCGCCAAGGAGTCCGCGCGCGCCAACACGATCATGGTGGTCGTGAAGATCGCCGCGCTCGTCCTGTTCTGCGCCATCGGCTTCATGGGCTTCAAGTCGGGCAACTACTCCGACTTCATGCCGCTCGGCGTCAGCAGCGTCGGCGCGGCGGGCGCCATCCTGTTCTTCTCGTACATCGGTTTCGACGCCGCCTCCACCGCCGGTGAGGAGGCCAAGAACCCCAAGAAGGACCTGCCGCGGGCGATCATGCTGTCGCTGGTCATCGTCACGGCGCTGTACGTGCTCGTGGCGGCCGTCGCCGTCGGTGCCTGGGACTGGAAGAAGTTCGAGGGCTCCGAGGCGTCCCTGGCCGCGATCATGAACGATGTCACCGGTCAGAGCTTCTGGGGCACCCTGCTCGCCGCCGGCGCGGTCATCTCCATCGCCAGCGTCGTCCTCACCGTGCTCTACGGCCAGACCCGCATCCTCTTCGCGATGTCCCGCGACGGCCTCGTGCCCAAGGTCTTCGGCAAGGTGAACCCCAAGACCGGCACCCCCCGCGTCAACACGGTCATCGTGTCGCTGTTCTGCGGCATCCTCGCCGCGGCCGTCCCGCTCGGCGAGCTGGTCAACGCCACCAGCATCGGCACGCTCTTCGCCTTCGCGCTGGTCAACGTCGCGGTCGTCGTGCTGCGGGTCACCAAGCCGGATCTCCAGCGCAGCTTCAAGGTGCCGTTCGGCCCGCTCTTCCCGGCGCTGGGCTTCGTGTTCTGCGGCTACAGCATGTACAGCCTCGACATGATCACCTGGGTGGTCTTCGGTGTCTGGATGGCCGTGGGTCTCGTGTTCTACTTCCTGTACGGCATGAGCCGCTCCCGATTGGCCACCGCAGAGAAGTGACCCACCCGCAGTGCGACTGAACGACCTCGACGAACGCATCGTCCACGCCCTGGCGGAGGACGCCCGCCGTTCCTACGCCGACATCGGCTCGCTCGTCGGTCTGTCCGCGCCCGCCGTCAAGCGGCGCGTGGACCGGCTGCGGGCCGAGGGCGCCATCACCGGGTTCACCGTCCGGGTGGACCCGGCGGCGCTCGGCTGGGAGACGGAGGGGTTCATCGAGATCTACGCACGCGGCAACACCTCGCCCGAGACCATCCAGCGTGGCCTCGAGCGGTACCCGGAGGTCGCGGCCGCGTCCACCGTCACCGGTGACGCGGACGCGATCGTCCAGGTCTTCGCCTCCGACATGCGCCACTTCGAGCGCGTGCTGGAGCGCATCGCGGGCGAGCCGTTCGTGGAGCGCACCAAGTCGGTGCTGGTGCTCTCGCCGCTGCTGCGGCGCTTCTCGTCCGGCTCGCCCGCCTGACCGCGGGCCGTCAGCGCCGCGGCTCCCAGGGCAGCACCCGGAAGGTCCCGGAGCCCGGCTTCGTCTTCTCGAAGGGCGCCGAGCTGATGCACTTCGGCAGGTTGTCGGGGCTCTCCTGGGGCAGGCCCAGGGCCGCCCAGCTATAGCCCAGCCGGTCACGCTCGCCCAGGTCGTGCACGGAAATGCCGACCCTCTTGCCGACCGCGGCCTTCAGATCGCGATCGGCCTTCGTGACGACGCCGGAGACGACGGCGACCTTGCCGCCGGTGATCAGGCAGTCGACCTTGGCCTCCGCCTTGCCGCCCCAGTCGCCCACGTAGTGGCTGAACCTGAAGGTGCCACGGGCGTTCAGGGGATTGTCGTTGTCCTTGGCGTCGAGGTGGGCGTCGAAGGAGATGGTGACGTTGTCGCCGGCGGGCCGCGCGAGCATCGCCGTACCGGTCAGCGCGGCCGCCTCCCGGACGACGCCCGACCGGGCCGGTCCGTCGTCGGTGGCCATGGCGGGGCCCGTGGCCCCGGCGGCGAGCAGCACCGCCACCCCGACAGCGACGATCTTGATACGACGGTTCATGGTGGAAGCCCTTCCGGCTGGTGATCGGACGCCTCTCACTGTTCCGTCCGGCCCCCTTCCGCCACATCGCGCCGGGGTCGGGTCCGGCCTCCGCCGCGCGGCGGGGCCGCCCTCCGACCCGGGGGCGAGCGGCCCGCAATGAATCTCCGCCGACCGGCACATCCGCGCAACGGATCAACGGTCGGTCCGCAACGGTCACGCCTTGTCCCGGATGAACGCCGGACCGTACCGTTTTGAACGTCTTCTCGACGCCCTCCCCGCCCTCACCGCACCCCGACAGAGGTCTGCCGATGCCGCCGCTGCGCACCGCCCTGCTCCAGAGCTCCGGACAGCCCGGTGACGTCGCCGCCAACCTCAAGGTCCTCGACGAGGCCGCCGCCCGCGCCGCCGCCACCGGTGCCGGCCTGCTGGTCGCCCCCGAGATGTTCCTCACCGGGTACGCGATCGGGGACGACGTCGCCAGGCTGGCCGAGCCCGCCGACGGCGACTGCGCCGACGCGGTCGCCGAGATCGCCGCACGCCACGGCCTCGGCATCGCCTACGGCTACCCCGAGCGCGACGGCGAGACCGTCTACAACGCGGCGCAGCTCATCGGGCCCGACGGCGCCCGGCTCGCCAACTACCGCAAGACCCACCTCTACGGCGGTTTCGAGACCGACTCGTTCACGCCCGGCGACCAGCCGGTCGTCCAGGCGGAGCTGGGCGGACTGCGCGTGGGCCTGATGATCTGCTACGACGTGGAGTTCCCCGAGAACGTCCGGGCGCACGCCCTGGCCGGCACCCAGCTCCTGCTGGTGCCCACCGCGCTGATGCACCCCGCCGAGGTCGTCGCCGAATCGGTCGTACCGGTGCGCGCCTTCGAGAACCAGATCTACGTCGCCTACGCCAACCGGACCGGCCCGGAGGGCGACTTCGAGTTCGTCGGCCTGTCCGCCCTCGCCGGCCCCGACGGCACCGTCCGCGCCCGCGCCGGACGCGGCGAGGAACTGGTCACCGGCGACGCCGACCCGGAGCTGCTGACCGCCTCGCGCGAGGCCAACCCGTACCTCCGCGACCGCCGCCCCGGCCTGTACACCTCCCTCGTCTGAGCCTTCCGCCCCTTTTCTTCACCCGTGCAAGGAGTCCGTACCCCATGACGTCCACGGTGCCCACCGCCGTCCAGCACACCGACGCGCAGCCGCCGATCACCATGTTCGGTCCGGACTTCCCGTACGCGTACGACGACTTCCTGGCCCACCCGGCCGGGCTCGGCCAGATACCCGCGACCGAGCACGGCACCGAGGTCGCCGTCATCGGTGGCGGGCTCTCCGGCATCGTGGCCGCGTACGAGCTGATGAAGATGGGCCTCAAGCCCGTCGTGTACGAGGCCGACCAGATCGGCGGCCGGCTGCGCACCGTCGGCTTCGAGGGCACCGGCACGGACGGGCTGACCGCCGAGATGGGCGCCATGCGCTTCCCGCCCTCCTCGACCGCGCTCCAGCACTACATCGACCTCGTCGGCCTGGAGACCCGGCCGTTCCCCAACCCGCTGGCCGAGGCCACCCCGTCGACCGTCGTCGACCTCAAGGGCGAGTCGCACTACGCCGAGACCATCGACGACCTGCCGCAGGTCTACCGCGACGTCGCCAAGGCCTGGAACGACTGCCTGGAGGAGGGCGCGGACTTCTCCGACATGAACCGCGCCATGCGCGAGCGCGACGTCCCGCGCATCCGCGAGATCTGGGCCAAGCTCGTCGAGAAGCTCGACAACCAGACCTTCTACGGCTTCCTGTGCGAGTCCGAGGCGTTCAAGTCCTTCCGGCACCGCGAGATCTTCGGCCAGGTCGGCTTCGGCACCGGTGGCTGGGACACCGACTTCCCCAACTCCATCCTGGAGATCCTCCGCGTCGTCTACACCGAGGCCGACGACCACCACCGCGGCATCGTCGGCGGCTCCCAGCAGCTCCCGCTGCGCCTGTGGGAGCGCGAGCCGGAGAAGATCGTCCACTGGGAGCAGGGCACCTCGCTCGCCAAGCTGCACGGCGGCGACCCCAAGCCCGCCGTCACGCGCCTGCACCGCACGGCCGGCAACCGCATCACCGTCACCGACGCGAACGGCGACATCCGCACGTACCAGGCGGCGATCTTCACCGCCCAGTCCTGGATGCTGCTGTCCAAGATCGCCTGCGACGACTCGCTGTTCCCCATCGACCACTGGACGGCGATGGAGCGCACCCACTACATGGAGTCGTCCAAGCTCTTCGTCCCGGTCGACCGGCCCTTCTGGCTGGACAAGGACGAGGAGACCGGCCGTGACGTCATGTCGATGACGCTCACCGACCGGATGACCCGCGGCACCTACCTGCTGGACGACGGCCCGGACAAGCCGGCCGTCATCTGCCTCTCGTACACGTGGTGCGACGACAGCCTGAAGTGGCTGCCGCTGTCCGCCAACGAGCGCATGGAGGTCATGCTCAAGTCGCTCGGCGAGATCTACCCGAAGGTCGACATCCGCAAGCACATCATCGGCAACCCGGTGACCGTGTCCTGGGAGAACGAGCCCTACTTCATGGGCGCGTTCAAGGCCAACCTGCCGGGTCACTACCGCTACCAGCGCCGCCTGTTCACGCACTTCATGCAGGACCGGCTGCCCGAGGACAAGCGGGGCATCTTCCTCGCCGGTGACGACATCTCCTGGACGGCCGGCTGGGCCGAGGGCGCCGTGCAGACCGCGCTGAACGCCGTGTGGGGCGTCATGCACCACTTCGGCGGCGAGACGGACGCGTCGAACCCCGGCCCCGGTGACGTCTACGACGAGATCGCGCCGGTCGAGCTGCCGGAGGACTGAGCCCGCGGGGACAGGGGCGTGAGCAGCATCCGGCCCACCAGGCCGACGGAGCGGTCGAGGCGTTCGGTGAACTCCTCGGCCAGCTCCGGAAGCCGGCCCCCCAGCCGGTGCAACTGCCACAGCGAGCGGGCCGCGAGCCACGCCCCGTCCCGGGCCCGCTCCAGGCTCCAGCAGCCCAGCAGATGCGTCAGGGGGTCGGCGATCTCCAGCAGGTCGGGCCCGGGCATCAGCTCCTCGCGGATGCGCTCCTCCAGCAGCGTGAGGATGTCGCCCACCCGGTCGAACTCCCCCTCCACGTCGGCCGGTTCGCAGCCGAGCGTGCGGCAGGTGTCCACCACCGCCAGCGCCAGGTCGTGCCCGATGTGCGCGTTGATACCGGCCAGGGCGAACTGGAGCGGCCGTACGCCGGGATGGCGCCGGTACTGGAACAGCGGCCGCCAGCACGCCGGCGGACGCCCGCCCGCCGCCACCGCGTCGACCGCCGCGAGGTAGCGCTCGGCGAAGCGGACGTCCAGCGTGGCGGCCGCCCGCCGGTCGGCGAACTCACCCGCGTCGATACGCCGGTCGATCTCCTCCGTGACGGTGAGGTAGACCCGGTTGAAGACCGCGACCCCGTCCGTGGCCGGCCACAGCTCGCGCAGCGCGCGCATCCGCGTCACGACCGGGTCGACCGCCACCGGGGCCGGCGGGAACTGTTCGATCTGCGCCATGGGGGCAGCGTCCCAGCAGGCGGGCTCCCGGTGGGGTCATCGCGCCGGGCTTCCCCGGAACGGGGGAACGATCCGTCTAGGACTTGGGGACGCCGCTGTCGGTGTCGTACGCGGACGTGCCAGCGTCCAGCAGCGGCTCCTGCTCCTTGAGGTGGGCGGGGGCGAAGGCGCGCAGCACGTGGTAGCCGGTGATGACGACGATCGTGCCGAGCGCGATGCCGCCCAGCTCGAAGTTGTCGGTGATCTTCAGGCTCACGCCGCCGACGCCGATGATGATGCCCGCGGCGGCCGGGACGAGGTTGAGGGGGTTGCGCAGGTCGACCTTGGCGTTGATCCAGATCTGCGCGCCCAGCAGGCCGATCATCCCGTACAGGATGACGGTGATGCCACCGAGCACGCCGCCGGGGATGGCGGCGACGACCGCGCCGAACTTGGGGCACAGGCCGAACAGGAGCGCGAAGCCGGCGGCGGCCCAGTAGGCGGCCGTCGAGTAGACGCGGGTGGCGGCCATGACGCCGATGTTCTCGGAGTACGTGGTGTTCGGCGGGCCGCCCACGGCGGTGGACAGGATCGAGGCGGCGCCGTCGGCGGCGATGGCGGTGCCGAGCTTGTCGTCGAGCGGGTCTCCGGTCATCTCGCCGACGGCCTTGACGTGCCCGGCGTTCTCGGCGACGAGCGCGATGACGACGGGGAGCGCGACGAGGATCGCCGACCACTCGAAGGCCGGGGCGTGGAAGGACGGCAGCCCGATCCAGTCGGCCTTGGCCACGCCGGACAGGTCCAGGCGCCAGTGGTCGACGGCCTCGGCGCCGCCGGCCGGGGAGTGGATCTTGCCGAAGGCCAGGTCGAAGAGCCAGGAGATGGCGTACCCGAAGATCAACCCCAGGAAGATCGCCACTCGTGACCAGAAACCGCGCAGGCAGACGACGGCGAGCCCGGTGAACAGCATCACCAGCAGCGCGGTCCACTGGTCCTGCGGCCAGTACGTCGACGCCGTCACCGGCGCCAGGTTGAACCCGATCAGCATGACCACGGCGCCGGTCACGATCGGCGGCATCGCCGCGTGGATGATCCGCGCGCCGAACCGCCGCACGGCCAGGCCCACCAGGAACAGCGCGGCACCGACCGCCAGGACCGCGCCGGTGACGGTGGCGCTGTCGCCGCCGCTCGCCCGGATGGTCGCCGCCACGCCCACGAAGGACAGCGAGCAGCCCAGATAGCTGGGCACCCGGCCGCGCGTGGCGAGGAGGAAGATGACCGTGGCGACGCCGGACATCATGATCGCCAGGTTGGGGTCGAGCCCCATCAGGACCGGCGCCACGAACGACGCGCCGAACATGGCCACCACGTGCTGCGCGCCGAGCCCGGCCGTACGCGGCCAGGACAGCCGCTCGTCGGGACGGACGACGGCGCCGGGCGCGGGCGTCCGTCCGTCGCCGTGCAGGGACCAGCGCACGCCGAGGTTCATGGGGGGTGGCTCCACTTCTCCGGTTGGGGGGCCGCGCCACCCCGGCCGGGTCCCGGCCGGGGTGGCGGCCGAAAAAGACCAGCCGCCATGGTAATCGCACGCCAGTGCGCTGCCGGCGGGCGGCGCATCCGCCGGGGTGCGTCCCGCCCCAGGGCCCCGCTGCGGGCAGTCGTTCCGCCGGGGTCCCCCTGGACGAAGCCCTCGGGAGAGGAACGGGTGCGGCCACGCCCGGTCAGCGCGGGCTCTGCTCGACCTTCACCGCGCGCGAGGCGCCGGTCGTGCGGTCGCCGGTGCGGAGCACGCCCGCGCCGAGGACCAGGCCGAAGGCCAGGAGGGTGACCAGGCCGAACGAGACCGTGAGGGACGTCGCGTCGGCCACGCCGCCGATCGCCGAGGGGGCGATGAGGCCCGAGGTGTACGTGATCGTGGCGACGCCCGCGATGGCCTGGCTCGGGTTCGGGCCGCTGCGCCCGGCCGCCGCGAAGGCCAGCGGGACGACCACGGCCACGCCCAGCCCGAGCAGCCCGAAGCCCGCCATCGCGACCGCCGGGTGAGGTGCGGCCACCACCAGGACACCGCCCGCCGTCGCCGCGACGCCCCCGACCCGTACCGTCCGCACCGCGCCGAACCGGTCCACGACCTTGTCGCCCATCAGCCGCGCCACCGCCATGGTCAGGGCGAACGCGGTGGTCGACGCGGCCGCGAGCCCGGCCGACGTACCCAGCTCGTCGCGCAGGTAGACCGCCGACCAGTCCAGGCTCGCGCCCTCGGCGAACACCCCGCAGAACCCGATCGCGCCGATCACCAGCGCCGACCTGGGCGGCAGGGCGAACCGGGGCGGCGGCTCCTCGTCCGGCGCGCTGCGCAGGTCCAGTACGCCCTGGCAGAAGAGCAGCCCCAGGGCGGTGAGCACCAGCGCGGCGATCACGTGGTGCAGCCGGGCGTCGCTGCCCAGGTGCGCGGCGAGCGTGCCGGAGGCCGAGCCGATCAGGGCGCCCGCGCTCCACATGCCGTGCAGGCCGGACATGATCGACTTGTCGAGCCGGTTCTCGACCTCGACGCCCAATGCGTTCATGGCCACGTCGGACATGCCGGCGGTCGCCCCGTACACGAAGAGCGTGCCGCACAGGGCGTAGACGTTCGGCGCGAGCGCGGGCAGGACCAGCGACATCGTCCACAGCGCCAGCAGCCCGCGCAGCGCCGCGCGGGCGCCGAAGCGGTGGCTGACCGCGCCCGCCAGCGGCATCGCGACCGACGCGCCCAGCGCGGGGAAGGCGAGCGCGAGGCCCAACTGGCCCGCGCCGACACCGGCATGGTCCTGGATCCAGGGGATACGAGTGGCGAAGCTGCCGGTGACGGCCCCGTGCACACAGAACACGGCGGCCACGGCGAACCTGGCCCGCCGCAGCCGCTCCTTGCCGAACACCACGTCCTGTGCCACGGGCCCTCCCCGGTCGGAATCTGACAGCGGTCGGTAAATTATCAGGAACCCTGCCTGATAGTAAGCTGGTATGACGAGTTCTGAGAGGATCACGGCATGCCCGCATCGCCCAGCACCGCACGGGCCATCAACGACCGGCTCGCGCTGCGATTCCTCCAGGACCAGGGCCCGTTGACGGCCGGTCAGCTCAAGAGCCTCACCGGACTCTCCCGCCCCACCGTCGCCGACCTGGTCGAACGGCTCCAGGGCTCCGGACTCATCCAGGTGGTCGGGGAAGCGGGCGCCGAGCGGCGCGGCCCCAACGCCCGGCTGTACGGGATCGTCGCCGACCGCGCGCACCTCGCCGCCCTCGACGTCCGCACCACCAGCGTCTCCGTCGTCGTCACCGACCTGCTGGGCGCCACGCTCGCCGAGGCGTCCCTGCCCATGGCGGGCCACAGCGACGGGGCGGCCGTCGAGCGCGCGGTGGCGCTGCTGGAGCGGACAGTGGCAGAGGCGGGCGTACGGCGGCTGCACAGCGTCGGCATCGGGGCGCCCGGCCTGATCGACCCGGCCACGGGCGAGCTGCGCGACTCGACGGGCCTGCCCGCCTGGCACCGGCGGTTCGTCACCGTCCTCCAGGAGCGGCTGTCCGCCACCGTCCTCGTCGAGAACGAGACCAACCTCGCGGCCGTGGCGGAACAGCGCGAGGGCGCCGCACACGACCGGGACACCTTCGTGCTCCTGTGGCTCGGCCACGGCGTCGGCGCGGCGGTCGTCCTGGACGGCCGGCTGCGGCGCGGCGCGTCGGGCGGCGCCGGCGAGATCGGGTTCCTGCCCGTGCCGGGTACGGGCGGCCTGCCGTCGGCCACCGGCTGCGACGGCGGCTTCCACGCGCTGGCCGGATCGGCGGCGATCCGCTCACTCGCGGCGGGGTACGGCATCGAGGCCGCCGACCGGAGCGAGGAGCCGGCCGGCGCGGTGGCCGTGCGGACGGCCCTGGCCACCGGGGCGGACGGCTTCCTGGACGCCCTCGCCGACCGGCTCGCCCTCGGGGCGGCCGCCGTCAGTGCCGTGCTCGACCCCGGCTGCGTCGTCCTGGGCGGCGAGACCGGCCACGCGGGCGGCCCCGGGCTGGCGGCCCGCGTCGAGACGCGGCTGGCCGCGCTGTCCCCGCTGCGCACCGAGGTCCGGGCGGGCGCGCTGGGCGGCGCGGCGGTGCTGCGCGGGGCGCTGCTGACCGTCCGCGACGCGGCCCAGGACGCGCTGTTCGCCCCGGCGCGCTGAACGTACGGGGTGAGCGGCAGTCCCAGGGCCGGCCCAGGACGCGCTGTTCGCCCCGGCGCGCTGAACGTACGGGGTGAGCCACAGCCCCGCAGGTGCCGAACCTACGAGATGGCCCGTCGCGCCAGGAACTCCTCGAACGTCACCTTGCCCACCGCCCGCTCCGGTGCCAGGTGGCCGCCCGCCCGGAAGCCCCGGTACGCCTTGCCCGCCAGAGGCACGCTCACCACCGGACGGCGCCGCCCCGACGCCCGCAGGTAGGCGCGGGCCAGCTCCGGGAACGTCCGCACCTCGGGTCCGCCCATGTCCGGCACCCTCCCCGCCGGTGCGCCCGCCGCCAGCTCCGCGAGCCGGGCGGCCACCTCCGTGACCTCGACCGGCTGGTCGCGCACGCCCGCCGGGGCCGGGAGCACCGGCAGCCGGGCCGCCGCCCGGAGCACCGCCAGCACCAGGTCGTGGAACTGCGTCGTCCGCAGCACCGTCCAGCCCAGCCCCGACTCCTCCACCAACCGCTCCACGGCGAGCTTCGAGCGGTAGTAGCCGAGCGGCACCCGGTCCACGCCCACGATCGAGATGTAGACCAGGTGACCGACCCCGGCCCGGCGCGCCGCGCCGATCAGGTTCCGTGCCGCCCGCTCGTCCCCGCCGCGCGGGCTGGACGCGCAGTGCACCACGGTGTCCACCCCCGTGAGCGCCGCGTCCAGCCCCGTACCGCCCTCGCGCAGATCCACGGCGTACGGCCGTGCGTGCCGGCTCAGCACCCGCACCTCGTGCCCGTCCGCCCGCAGCAGTTCGACGACGTGCCTGCCGAGCGTGCCGGTCCCGCCGGTCACCAGAATCGTGGTCATCCTCAGCTCCTCATGACGCAGTCACGTACAAGGAACCGGCGAGCTACCCCGGATGTGACAGTTGCCGCGCCACGAACCCGAGCTTGTGCGGATTGACCACCGCCCGTACGTGCGCGATGGCCCCGTCCCGGGTCTCGAACGAGGCGACGGAGACCAGCTCCCCGCCGGCCCACGCCGCCAGCGCCGGCGCGCCGTTGACCTCCACGACCGTGAGGTCGAACCCGGCCGCGAACCCCCGCATCGCGCCCCCGAGGAACCGCAGGACCTTCTCCCGCCCCAGGATCGGCCGCCGCGCCGCCGACACCACGCCACCCCCGTCGGACGACCACGTCACGTCCGCCGCCAGCAGTTTCTCCAGCCCGGCCAGATCGCCCTCGCGGGCCGCCGCGATGAACGACTCCACGAGCCCCCGGTGCTGCTCGGGCCCGGCCGCGAAACGGCCCTCCGGCGTGCCGATCCGGGCCGCCGCCCTCCGGTACACCTGCCGGCTGTTCGCCTCGGTCAGCTCCAGCAGGTCCGCGATTTCACGGTGGCTGTACGCGAACGCCTCGCGCAGCACGTACACCGCCCGTTCCGTCGGCGTGAGCCGCTCCAGCAGCACCAGCAACGCGGTTGACACGGCGTCGCGCTGCTCGGCCGACTCCAGCGGCCCGAGCGCCCCGTCCACCGTGACCACCGGCTCCGGCAGCCACGGGCCGGGGTACTCCTCGCGCGTGGCGCGGGCGGAGGTGAGGCGGTTGAGGCACAGGTTGGTGACGACCTTGGCCAGCCAGGACGTGGGGTGCCGGATCTCCGCCCGGTCGGCGCCGCTCCAGCGCAGGCAGGCGTCCTGGACGGTGTCCTCGGCCTCGTCGGCGGACCCGAGCATCCGGTAGGCCAGCCCGAACAGGCGGCGGCGGTGGCTCTCGAACTCATCGGCAAGCGCGGTCGTCACGGGCACAGCCTGGCACAACGCCCGAAGAGGCCCGGCGGCGGCAAGGGCCGTATCTCCGCCGCCGGGCCCGTCCCGTCACCGGGTCAGCAGGCGCCGAGGTCCTGCCAGACACCCCACTCGCCGGTGGTGCCGGGCTCCTCGCCCTTGGTCCACCACTTCGCCTTCCAGGTACGGGACGCATGCGACACCGTGGAACCGCCGCCGTACTCGGTCGCCGCGCTCCACGCGGGCGCGGTGCACGCACCGGGCGTCGGAGTGGGCGTCGGGGTCGGAGTCGGCGTGGGCGTCGGATCCGTACCCGAGCCGGGCTCCACCACCGTCACGCCCCGCGCCAGGTCACCGGCGAGCGCGTACGTCGTACCGCCGATGTTCACGGTCCAGTTCCACGGGGTCGACACCGGCAGGTAGTAGTTGAACGACAGGTCCACCGACGCGCCCGGGGCCAGCGTCTGCCAGGCCGGCAGCTTCAGCGAGACGCGGTGGAAGTCACCCTTCAGACCGCCCACGTTGGCGCCCGTGTGGTCGCTGCTGATCACCTTCGTACCGAAGCCCGACTGGTCCGAGGCATTGCCCGGCGCCGCCGTGGAGTAGTCGAACTGGAACTCCGTGCCGCCCGGCAGCGTGGTCCGAGTGTTGTTCGTGATCTTCAGCTTCGGCGTGATCGGGTAGTTGGAGTCACCGAGCTTGAACTCGCCGAACTCCACACCGATGTTCACCGCCTTGGCGGGCAGTGCCTTGTTCGACACCTTCGCGCCGTACGGCGTGGCCGCCTTGAACTTGTCGTACATCAGCGAGGTCAGCGTGGAGCCGGGCTCGTACTGCCCCTTGGCCGCGTTCCAGCCGTAGTCACCGGCCAGCTCCCACACCATCGTGCCGCCGATGCCCTTGTCGACCACGTAGTCGGCCTTGCGGGCCACCGACTGCTCGTCCTCCGTGGACAGGAAGACCTTCTTCTCCGCGTTCCACAGCCACGGCGCGACCAGAGTGGAGTCGTACTTGCGGGCGTACGTGCCGGTCAGCCTGGTGCCGGCAGGGAAGCCGTACGTGGTCACGTAGTCGCCGACGACGCCCTTCTCCAGGTTCTTGGCGTGCCACATCGGGTTGGAGCCGGCCGGGGACTCCTTGCCGTTGTCGTCCTTGTCGTGCCAGAGGTTGTCGATGCCGACGGCGCCGTCACCGCACTTGGTCAGCCCGGAACCGGCCGGGCAGGTGGTCGCGGCCGCCTTGCCCCACAGGCCGTCCGTGCCGCCCTGGACGTTCTTGTGACCGCGCGTGTAGTAGGGCAGGCCGATGTTGATGCGGCCGGCGGGCATGGAGCCGCGGAAGTAGTGGTACGCCCAGTCGGTGTTGAGGTAGCCGATACCGCCGTACTGCTGGCTGCCGTAGACGCCCGCCGCCGCCAGCTCCGCGTCCTTGCCGTCGTCGAACAGCGAGGCGTTCGGGCCGACGTACTCGTTCCAGGCGCCGTGCAGGTCGTAGGACATGATGTTGACGTAGTCCAGGTACTTCTGGACCTGGAAGGTCTCCATGCCGCGCAGCAGGTAGCCGGAGGAGGGGGCCGCGACGGTGAGCAGGTAGTGCTTCCCGTCGGCCGCGCCCGCCCGGTCGAGCTTCTCGCGCAGCGTCTTCATCAGCGCCGCGTAGCCCTTCACGAGGCCGGCCCGGCGTGGGTTGGAGACGGAGTAGTCGAGCGGGTTGCCCGCGTCCTTCATCGAGGTCGGGTACTCGTAGTCGATGTCGACGCCGTTGAAGCCGTACTTCTTGATGAAGGCGACCGCCGAGTCGGCGAAGGTGTCGATCCCCGCCTGGTTGACGGAGCCGTCGGCGTTGGTCGCCATCGAGTAGAAGCCACCCGAATTGACGCGCTTGCCGCTGTCGTCGAAGTATCCGCCCGTCTCCGCCCAGCCGCCCACCGAGATCAGCGTCTTGACGTCCGGATGCTGCTTCTTGAATTTGTTCAGCAGATTGAAATGCCCCTTGTACGTGTACGAGGGGTCCATCTCGGCGCCCGCGACGCCCGGCCAGGTCATGCCGGTCGCGGCGTTGTTCGGGCCGTCCGTGCCGACCGACAGTCTGTTGGCGGAGTCGATGTGGCCGAAGGCGTAATTGATGTGGGTGACCTTGTCCCACGGGACGTTCGAGGCGAGGTAGGCGGGCGTGCCGTCCTTGCCGGTGCGCCAGCCGGTGAAGTAGCCGATGACACGGCGCTGGTGGTCGGCGCCCATCTTCTCGCGGCCCTCGGTGTCGTAGACCGAGCAGTACGGGACGACGACGCCGGGCGTGGTGTGCAGACCGTCGGGGCGACAGGCCTGGTGATCGGTGGCGGCGTGGGAGACGCCACCGGAGAGCGAGCCGAGCAGCAGCCCGGCGGCGGCGGCGCCGGACGCGAGCAGCGTGGCTCGTCTGTGCGTGGGGGACAGCACGGTCGGTTCCTCCTGTGGAGGGGATCGGGGCACACAACTGACAAGGGGATGGGTCGTGTTGGGCCCTGGTGTGCGCACACCGGCGGGGCCGACTCCGTGGAGGTGACGCAGAGATTAAAAGGACTAGACCAGACGGTCAATAGGTCTGGACCACTTCAACCGACCGGTCGGCCTGTGAGGCAGGACACAGCCATCGCCCGCATGGGTGACGATCGGGCGTGGCACACTGGCCCTGTATCAGCAGCAGCGCACTCCGGGGTCGGTGTAATTCCGAACCGGCGGTTACAGTCCGCGACCCGGCCGCATCCAGTGGCCGGTTGACCAGGTGAAATTCCTGGACCGACGGTGAAAGTCCGGATGGGAGGCAGTGCGCGGCGGGTGACCCCTCCATGGGGCGGCCGGCCGTATGTCCGCTGGTCGCCGGCGCCCGACGTCCGGTGACCGGTGTCGTCGGCCTCGCGTCCCCCCGTGCGGTGGTGTCGTTACCCGCTCTTCTGTCGTCATCGACAGGCCCCGGAGTCCGCGCCCGAAGAGGCAGGAGGACCCGGTGGCCACCGCAGCGGACCAGCCCGGCACGGCAGACGCGGCCGACGTCGCCGCCATGCGCCGAGCCGTCGCGCTCGCGTCCCGTGGACTCGGCTCCACCAGCCCCAACCCGGTCGTCGGATGCGTCGTCCACGACGCCTCCGGGCACGAGGTCGGCGCCGGCTGGCACGAGCGCGCCGGCGGCCCGCACGCCGAGGTCCACGCCCTGCGCCAGGCCGGCGTCCTCGCCCGCGGCGGCACCGCGTACGTCACGCTCGAACCCTGCAACCACACCGGCCGCACCGGCCCCTGCGCCCAGGCCCTCATCGAGGCCGGGATCGCCCGCGTCGTGTACGCGGTCGGCGACCCCAACCCCCAGGCCACCGGTGGCGCCGACACCCTCCGGGCGGCCGGCGTCGAAGTCGTCGCCGGGGTCCTGGAGGCCGAGGCCGAGGCCGGCAACGCCGCCTGGCTCACCTCCGTACGCCTCGGCCGCCCCTACGTCCTGTGGAAGTACGCCGCCACCCTCGACGGCCGAGTCGCCGCCCAGGACGGCACCAGCCGCTGGATCACCTCGCCCGAGTCCCGCGCCGACGTCCACCGGCTGCGCGCCGAGGCCGACGCGGTCATCGTCGGCTCCGGCACCGCCCGCGCTGACGACCCGCACCTCGCGGTACGCGGCATCGAGGGTGCCGTCCAGCCGCTGCGCGTCGTCGTCGACACCGGGGCCACCGCCGTCCGGCCCGGCGCCCGCGTCCTGGACGACGCCGCGCCGACCCTGATCGCGGTCGCCGAGGACGCCGAGACCACCCTGGCCGAGGTCGTCCGCCTCCCCAGGGACGGCCGCGGCCTGTCCGTACCGGCCCTGCTGGCCGCCCTGCACGAGCGCGGCGTCCGCTCCGTACTCCTCGAAGGCGGCCCGGCCCTCGCCGGGTCCTTCGTCGCCGCGGGAGCTGTCGACAAGGTCGTCGGCTACCTCGCCCCGGTCCTCCTCGGCGCGGGCCCCGCCGCCCTGGCCGACGCCGGGATCACCACCATCACCGAGGCGCTGCGGCTCGACGTCACCGAGACCGTGCGCATCGGCCCCGATCTCCGTATCACCGCCGTCCCCGCCATCCCCGCCACCCCCGCCACTCCCAAGGAGCGCTGAGCGTGTTCACCGGAATCGTCGAAGAGCTGGGTGAGGTCACCGCCGTCGAGAACCTCGGCGACTCCTCCCGCTTCCGCCTGCGCGGCCCCCTCGTCACCGAGGACGCCAAGCACGGCGACTCGATCGCCGTCAACGGCGTCTGCCTCACCGTCGTGGAGACCGCCGACGGCGAGTTCACCGCCGACGTGATGGCCGAGACGCTGGACCGCTCCAGCCTCGGCGCGCTCGGCCCCGGCTCCCGGGTCAACCTGGAGCGGCCCATGGCGGTCGGCGACCGGCTCGGCGGCCACATCGTCCAGGGCCACGTCGACGGCACCGGCACGATCCTGGCCCGCACGCCCTCCGAGAACTGGGAGATCGTCAAGATCTCGCTCCCGGACGCCTTGCGCCGGTACGTCGTCGAGAAGGGCTCCATCACGGTCGACGGCGTCAGCCTCACCGTCGTCGACGCGGGCCCCGACCACTTCACCGTCAGCCTCATCCCGACGACCCTCGCCCTGACCACGCTCGGCATCAAGGAGCCCGGTGACCCGGTCAACCTGGAGGTCGACGTCATCGCCAAGTACGTCGAGCGGCTGATGGCCGGCAGGACCGAAGGGGCGGCGCAGTGAACTGGCTCAACTCCGAGGCCTTCACCGCCTTCGGCCAGCACATCATGTGGTCCGACATGATCGGCAACACCATCGGACTCATCGCGCTCGCCCTCGGCTGGCGGCGCTCCATCCTCACCTGGCCGGCACAGCTCCTCTCCGGCGTCATCCTGATCGCCGCCTACGCCTCCGCCCAGCTCAGCGGCGGCGTCGGCAAGCAGCTCCTGGTCATCGGCGTCGCCGCCTGGGGCTGGCACCAGTGGTCCCGGGGCAGGCAGCAGGCCCAGGACGGCTCCATCGCCGTCCGGTTCGCCACCTGGAAGGAGCGCGGACTGCTCCTCGCCGGAGCCGTCCTCGGCACCCTCGGGGTCGGCGGGCTGTTCACGCTGTACCCGTCGCTCTCCTGGAGCCCGTGGGCCGACGCCTACATCTTCGTCGGGACGCTCGTCGCGATGGTCGCCCAGGCCCGGGGCCTGGTGGAGTTCTGGTTCGCCTGGCTCCTCGTCGACCTCGTCGGCGTCCCGCTCGCCTTCAACAGCGGCCTGGCCTTCTCCGGCCTGGTGTACGTGATCTATTTCGCCCTCGTGCTGTGGGGCATGCGTGACTGGTGGCTCCGGACGCGCACTCCCGCTCTGGAAGGAACTCCGGCATGACAGCGCTCACCGTCTGGGACGCCATGGACCTCGCCCTCGACCCCGTCGAGCAGGCCATCCGCGACATCGCCGCCGGCCGCCCCGTCGTGGTCGTCGACGACGAGGACCGCGAGAACGAGGGCGACCTCGTCATCGCCGCCGAGAAGGCGACCCCGGAGATCGTCGCCTTCATGATGAGCGAGTGCCGCGGCCTGATCTGCGCCCCCATGGAGGGCGACGAACTGGACCGCCTCCAGCTCCCGCAGATGGTCGGCGACAACACCGAGTCCATGAAGACCGCCTTCACCGTCTCGGTCGACGCGGCCCCCGTCCACGGCGTCACCACCGGCATCTCCGCCGCCGACCGCGCCACCACCCTCCAGCTCCTGGCCGGCGGCACGGCCGGGCCGGGCGACTTCGTGCGCCCCGGCCACGTCTTCCCGCTGCGCGCCCAGCCCGGCGGCGTCCTCGTCCGCAACGGCCACACCGAGGCCGCCGTCGACCTCGCCCGGCTCGCCGGACTGCGCCCGGCCGGCGCGATCGTCGAGATCGCCGGCGAGGACGGCGTCATGCTCCGCCTGCCCGAGCTGGTCCCCTTCGCCCGCAAGCACGGCCTGACGATCATCTCGATCGAGGACCTCATCGCCTACCGCCGCAGCAACGAGCCGACCGTCCGCCGCGAGGCCGAGGTACGGCTGCCGACCGCGCACGGCGAGTACACCGCGTACGGCTACCGCTCCACCGTCGACGGCGTCGAGCACATCGCGCTCGTCCACGGTGACCTCGGCGACGGCGAGGACGTCCTGGTCAGGGTCCACTCCGAGTGCCTGACCGGCGACATCTTCCACTCGCAGCGCTGCGACTGCGGCCCCCAGCTCCAGGCCTCCATGGAACGCGTCACCGAGGCCGGCCGCGGCGTCGTCGTCTACCTGCGCGGCCACGAGGGACGCGGCATCGGCCTGCTGTCCAAGCTGCGCGCCTACGAGCTCCAGGAGCGCGGCCACGACACCCTCGACGCCAACCTGGAGCTCGGCCTGCCCGCCGACGCCCGCGACTACGCCGCCGGCGCCCAGATGCTCGCCGACCTCGGCGTACGCAGCCTCCGGCTGATGACCAACAACCCCGACAAGGTCGACGCGCTCGTCCGGTACGGGCTGACCGTCAACGGCCGCGAGCCCATGCCCGTCCAGGCGGGCGAGCACAACCTCCGGTACCTGCGCACCAAGCGCGACCGGATGGGCCACGACCTGCCCTGGCTCGACGCCGCCGCCGGCGCGTCGCCCTGCAACAACCAGTAAGACAGCCAGACCCACCAGCAAGGAGACACCGACGTGAGCGGCAAGGGCGCACCCGAACTGAGCGTGAAGAACTGCGGCGACCTCCGGGTCGCCGTGATCGCGGCCCAGTGGCACGAGAAGATCATGGACGGCCTCGTCAACGGCGCCCTGCGCGCCCTGCACGAGCTCGGCATCGACGAGCCGACCCTGCTGCGGGTCCCGGGCAGCTTCGAGCTCCCGGTCGTCGCCAAGGTCCTCGCCGGCCGCGGCTACGACGCGATCATCGCGCTCGGCGTCGTCATCCGGGGCGGCACCCCCCACTTCGAGTACGTGTGCCAGGGCGTCACCCAGGGCCTCGTCCAGGTCTCCGTCGACACCGGCGTCCCCGTCGGCTTCGGCGTCCTGACCTGCGACACCGAGGAGCAGGCCCTGGACCGGGCCGGCCTGGAGGGTTCGAACGAGGACAAGGGCCACGAAGCGGTCACCGCCGCCGTCGCCACGGCGACCACACTGCGCACGGTCAGCGAACCCTGGCGCTGAGTGTCCCCCGGGCACCCCGTACTCTTAGGACCATCATGGCGAACAAAACCTTCGAAGAGCTCTTCGCCGAGCTGGAGCTCAAGGCCAAGACCGGCGACCCCGCCACCTCACGCACCGCCGAGCTGGTGGACAAGGGCGTCCATGCCATCGGCAAGAAGGTCGTCGAGGAGGCCGCCGAGGTCTGGATGGCCGCCGAGTACGAGGGCAAGGAAGCCGCCGCCGAGGAGATCTCGCAGCTCCTGTACCACGTCCAGGTGATGATGGTCGCGCGCGGGATCTCGCTCGACGACGTCTACGCCCACCTCTGAGCCCACCCCATTCCCCACCTCCTTTTCACAGTTAGGAAGCACGCCCCATGCTGCGCATCGCCGTCCCCAACAAGGGTTCACTGTCCGGACCTGCGTCGGCGATGCTCCATGAGGCCGGCTACCAGCAGCGCAAGGAGTCCAAGGAACTGGTGATGGTCGACCCGGAGAACGAGGTCGAGTTCTTCTACCTCCGCCCCCGCGACATCGCCATCTACGTCAGCTCCGGCAAGCTCGACATCGGCATCACCGGCCGCGACCTGCTGCTGGACTCCGGCGCCAACGCCGAGGAGATCCTCCAGCTCGGCTTCGCCCGCTCCACCTTCCGGTACGCCACCAAGCCCGGCACCGCGACCGGACCCGCCGACTTCGGCGGCATGACGATCGCCACCTCCTACGAGGGCATCGTCGCCAAGCACCTCGCCGACCAGGGCATCGACGCCTCGGTCGTCCACCTGGACGGCGCGGTCGAGACCGCCATCGAGCTCGGCGTCGCCCAGGTCATCGCCGACGTCGTGGAGACCGGCACCTCGCTGCGCAACGCCGGCCTGGAGGTCATCGGCGAGCCGATCCTCAAGTCCGAGGCCGTCGTCATCCGCCGCACCGGCGCCCCCGCCGACGACCCGAAGGTGCAGCAGTTCCTGCGCCGCCTCCAGGGCGTCCTGGTGGCCCGCTCGTACGTGATGATGGACTACGACTGCCGGGTCGAGCACCTGGAACAGGCCGTCGCCCTCACGCCGGGCCTGGAGTCGCCGACCGTCTCGCCGCTCCACCACGAGGGCTGGGTCGCCGTCCGGGCCATGGTCCCCGCCAGGGAGGCGCAGCGGATCATGGACGATCTGTACGCGCTCGGCGCCCGCGCCATCCTGACCACCGAGATCCACGCCTGCCGCCTCTGACGTGACCAGCAGCCACATGTCCGACACCCAGCTCCCCGTGCTCCCGGTCACCTTCCGGCCCACCCGCACCCGGGTGGTCCTGCTCACCGTGGGCGCGCTGATGTTCGCCGTCATCACGGCCGTCGCCCTGATGCTGGAGAAGCTCGGGGCGGGGGAGCGCGCGAGCTTCATCTTCGTCGCCGCGCTCTTCTTCGCCGTCCTGGCACTCCTCAGCCGCCCCAAGGTCGTCGCCGACGACGAGGGCGTCACGGTCGTCAACCTCACCAGGACCCGGCGGCTGGCGTGGGCGGAGATCCTCCAGGTGAACCTGCGCGAGGGCGACCCCTGGGTCTTCCTGGACCTCAGCGACGGCACCAGCATGCCCGCCCTGGGCATCCAG
This sequence comes from Streptomyces sp. NPDC049837, assembly GCF_040674455.1. Lineage (NCBI taxonomy): Bacteria > Bacillati > Actinomycetota > Actinomycetes > Kitasatosporales > Streptomycetaceae > Streptomyces > Streptomyces sp. NPDC049837. Next base: position 218,161 of record NZ_JBFAMP010000010.1, read on the forward strand.
CCCGGCATCGGCAAGCAGCAGGCCATCCGCGACGCGCGCGCCCTACGTCTGCTCGCCGAGGCCCGCGGCACAGGAGTGGACGGCTCCTGACCAGGGCGAACCCGCCCATGTCGCTCGTATGGGCGGCAGCCCCCTGCCCCACCGGGGCCCGGCGTGATTACTCTTATGGCGGTGGCGCCGAGCGCGCCACCGCCTCGCGCATACGGCCAGAAACACGCACCACCCGGCCGGCGGGGCACCTGCGACCCGAGGAGTGATTCCCTCCAGCAATGGACGGATCGTCCGGTAGTACCTGCGCCGCCCCCTTTGACGAGGCGGCGGCATGACCATCCCCCTCCTGCTGCTCGCCGCGGCATTCCTTCTCATCCTCGCCAACGGCTTCTTCGTGGCGGCCGAGTTCGGCCTCGTCACCGTGGAGCGGGCGGACGCCGAACGCGCCGCCGCCGAGGGCGACCGGCGGGCCCGTACCGTCGTCAAGGCGCTGAAGGAGCTGTCCTTCCAGCTCTCCGGCACCCAGCTCGGCATCACCATCACCTCGCTCGTCGTCGGCATGCTCGCCGAGCCCGCGCTCGCCCAGCTCCTCGACGGGCCGCTCACCGCGACCGGACTGCCCGAAGGGGCCGTCTCCGGCGTCGCGGTGGTCATCGGCATGCTGGGTGCCTCCGCCGTCCAGATGGTGATCGGCGAGCTGGTCCCCAAGAACTGGGCCGTCTCCCGGCCCCTCCAGGTCGCGCGGTTCGTCGCCGGCCCGCAGCACCTGTTCTCGGCCGCCTTCCGGCCGGTCATCGCCCTGCTGAACGCCGTCGCCAACCGGCTCGTGCGGCTGATGGGCGTCGAACCCACCGAGGAGCTCGCCTCCGCCCGCACGCCCGGCGAGCTGGTCTCGCTCGCCCGGCACTCCGCGCGGGCCGGCACCCTCGAACAGGACACGGCCGACCTCTTCGTACGGACCCTGACGCTGGGCGGGCTCACCGCCCAGCACGTGATGACCCCGCGCGTGAAAGTCAACGCGCTGCGGACCGACGCCACCGCGGCGGACGTCGTCAACCTCACCCGCGCCACCGGCCTTTCCCGCTTCCCCGTCTACCGGGAGCGCATCGACGAGATCGTCGGCATGGTCCACCTGAAGGACGCGCTCGCCGTGCCCGCGCACGAGCGGCTGCGCACACCGGTGGGCCGGGTCGCCGTTCCGCCGCTGCTCGTCCCCGAGACGCTGCCCGCCCAGGCGCTGCTGGAGCGGTTGCGCAGCGAGCAGCCGATCGCCGTCGTCGTCGACGAGTACGGCGGCACGGCCGGGGTCGTCACCCTGGAGGACATCGTCGAGGAACTCGTCGGCGAGGTCCGCGACGAGCACGACGCCGAGGCCGACGACCTGCCCGAACTGGCCGCCGTCCCCGCCGAGGACGGCCATCCCGCCTGGGAGGCCGACGGCAGTTGCCGCGTCCACACCCTGAAGCGGATAGGCCTCGACGTCCCCGACGGGCCGTACGAGACCGTCGCCGGGCTCGTCGCCGACCTGCTCGGCCGCATCCCGGCCCCCGGCGACCGCGCCGAACTGCCCGGCTGGCGCCTGTCCGTGCGCCAGGTGGACCGGTACCGCGCCGAGCGCGTCAAGCTGGTCCGCACGGCCGACGCACTGGCGGAGGCCACCCGATGAGCGTCTTCCAACTGCTCTTCGCGGGCCTGCTCGTGCTCGCGAACGGCTTCTTCGTGGGCGCCGAGTTCGCCCTCGTGTCCGTACGCCGCAGCCAGATCGAGCCGCTCGGCCCGGGCTCCAAGCGGGCCCGCCAGGTCCTGTACGGCCTGGAGAACCTGCCGCAGATGATGGCCGCCGCGCAGTTCGGCATCACCGTATGCTCGCTCACCCTCGGCGCGGTTGCCGAACCCACCGTGGCCCACCTGCTCGAGCCGGTCTTCCACGCCGTGCACCTGCCGGAGGGCCTGATCCATCCGCTGGGTTACGTCATCGCCCTGGCCGTGGTCGTCTTCCTGCACCTCGTCATCGGCGAGATGCTCCCGAAGAACCTCGCCATGGCCGCCCCCGAGAAGACCGCGCTGTGGCTGAGCCCCGCCCTGGTCGGCTTCGCCCGGCTCTGCCGTCCCGTGACGGCGGCGCTCGGCGCCTGTTCCCGCCTGGTGCTGCGGGCGTTCCGGGTCGAGCCGAAGGACGAGGTGGAGGCGGTGTTCACCAGCGCCCAGCTCGGCCGGCTCGTCGAGGACGCCGGCCAGGCCGGGCTGCTCGACCCGGCCGAGCAGGAACGACTGGAGGACGCCCTGGAACTGGGCAGCCGCCCGGTGTCCGACGTCCTCATCCCGCGTACGTCCCTGGTGACGGTCTCCCCGTCGGTCACCCCGGCCGAGGTGGAGGAGCTGACCGTCCGCACCGGGTACTCCCGGTTCCCGGTGTGCGCGGAGGGCGGTGGCGTCTTCATGGGGTTCGTGCACGTCAAGGACGTGCTGGACCTGGAGGACGCCGACCGGGCCGTACCGCAGCACGTGTGGCGACCGATGGCGACGCTCCGGTCGGAGCTGCCGCTCGACGACGCCCTCACCGTGATGCGCCGCGCCGCCACGCACCTGGCCCAGGTCGCCGACGCGTCCGGCCGGGTGCTGGGCCTGGTCGCGCTGGAGGACGTCCTGGAAATGCTGGTCGGCGAGGTCCGCGACCCGGCGCACCGCTCGGCGACCCCGCTGGTCCCGGCGGTCGTGCCCCCGGCAGGGCGCCCCGACCCGCTCGGCGCCCCGCCACCGGCCGCCACGCCCGCCGACCCTGACCCCGAGCCGGGTCCGGGTCCGGGTCAGGCGCAGGGTGTCCTGACGGCCTGAGTGCCGCAGGGCCTGGGCCGCCCACGGCGTGGTGCGGCCCGGGCTCAGTAACCCGTCGGCCCCAAGCCGCCGGGCGAGGGCGGCGGGTCCTGGGGGCCCCGGGGTGCGGGGCCGCGGCCCGAGAGGACCTCGCCGTACGCCTGCATCAGGTCCGGCAGGCGCAGCGTGGCGAGGTCCTCCCGGGTGGGCGTGCCGGAGTAGCCGGACAGCCGCAGATCGCGGTACGCGCACGACTTCTCGTACAGGGTGCGCAGGAACCGGCCGTTGCCCAGCTCGTCGATCCAGCCCTGCTCGACGACGTGGCCGCTGATCGAGCGCAGCTCGTCCAGGGCCTCCTCGTCCCACACGTCGTCGTTCGCCGCCGCCAGCACCTCGCCGATCGCGGTGAGTTCCAGCGGCCGGTACGAGGGGAAGTCGACCCGCGTGGTGAAGCGGGACGACAGGCCAGGATTGGTGGCGAGCAGCCGGTCCATGCCCTCCGGGTAGCCGGCCAGGATCACCACCAGGTGGTCACGGTTGTCCTCGGCGCGCTTGAGCAGCACCTGGAGTGCCTCGTCGCCGTACGCGTCGCCCTTGCTGTACCCGGAGTTGGACAGGGAGTACGCCTCGTCCACGAACAGCACCCCGCCCAGCGCCGAGTCGATCAGCTCGTTCGCCTTCACGGCGGTCTGGCCCAGGAACTCGCCCACCAGGTCGGACCGCTGGGCCTCCACGAGGTGGTCGCCGCCCAGCAGCCCGAGCGCGTAGAAGACCCGGCCGAGGATTCTGGCGACCGTGGTCTTCCCGGTCCCGGAGGGACCCGAAAAGACAAAGTGACGTTTCGGCGGCTGCACCGGAAGGCCCTGCTCGGCCCGCAGCCGCGCCATTTCGAGCTGCGCGGACAGCGCCTTGACCTGCCGCTTCACCGGCTCCAGGCCCACCATGCGCTCCAGCTCGGCGAGCGCCTCGGCCAGCAGTGCCGGATCGGTGGGGCTCGCGGGGAACGCCGGGGGGCGCGACCGCCCGGGCGAGGGGGCCTGCTCCCGTGCGCCGTGGGCGGGCCCCGGGGGCTGGGCCGGCGGCTGGGACCCAAGCTGACCGGGCGGCTGACCCGGTGCCTGACCGGGCGGCTGGGGCTGCGGGTCGCCGCCGCGACGGAGCCCGTCGCCGGGCGGGGCGTCCGGGGCGTCGGGGAGGTCCACGGCGTCCTGGCCGACGCCCGCCAGCGATACGGTCGCCAGGTCGGCGGCCGGGTCGTCGGAGCCGTCGAACCCGTCGTACTCGGCGATCGCGGCGAGCCGCGCGGCGGTGTCCATGAAGGCCGGGTCGATCCGGTGCACGGCCCGGTACAGGGGGAGCGCGGCGGCGCTGCGGCCGGTTCCCTCGCGGGCGCGGGCCAGCCAGTAGCGCAGCTCCTTGCGCTGCGGCTGCTCGCTGCGGCAGCGCATCAGGGCGGCGGACAGCATGGGCTCGGCCTGCCCGTACATCTCCAGGCGGACGCGCGCCATGCCGCCGAACAGCCCGGCCTCGATGCCCAGCAGCGGATCGTTCACCAGCGGTTCGGTGTGGCGGACGAGCTGGTCCCAGTCCTTGACCAGATAGGCCCGGCAGGCGTGCAGGAAGCGCACCTGCGGGTCGGTGTCGACGGGTGGCAGCCCGGCCAGCGCCCGGTCCAGCTCCGGTACGTGGCGGCCGTCCAGCCAGTGCGAGGCGTGCGCGAGGAGCAGGTCGCGCGGGCTCTCCAGCACGGGCTGGACCCACCAGCCGAGCCAGTACCAGGAGTTCAGCGTGCGGCGGTGGCGGGCGCGCTGCTCACCGAAGCGGTCCCGGTTGCGGTACATCCGCAGCAGCGCGGTGGTCGTGTCGACCCGCAGCGCGTGCAGTCCGAGCCAGGCGTCGGCCATTCCGGGATCGATCCGCACCGCCGCCCGGAACTCCTCCTCCGCCTGCGGATACGCACCCATGGTGTAGGCGTCCACGCCGCGCAGCCAGGCGAGGTCGGCCGGGGCCTGCGTGCCCTGCGTGCCGATGTCCATCGGGTCCCCCACAAACCGTGTCCCCGTACCGGTCCGCCGGGCGGCCGCCCGCCGGAAGCGTTCCCAATCGCCCTCTCATGAACGGGATTTGACCGCACCGAGGGGCATCGTACCGGCACGGGGAGTGTGCGCTTAAGGGCGCGTGAGGGTTCCGCGAGCGGCGCGGGCGCCGTCCGGCGCCTCGCGGGGGCCGTCGCCGGCCCGCCGGGAATGGTCACCGACGGTGAGCGCCGGGGAGGCCGAGCGGCGCCGGCGAGGGAAGGTGGGGGCAGAACGAAGCCCCCGATCACGGGGGAACAACCGGGGGCTTCGCGTCTGCGACGGCTTCGGAAAGCCGCACATTGAGAACGTAAGACCTGTACGGTCCGTCGGTCAAGCGAAGTTGTGGCACTCTCGAGGCTGATTTCCGACTGCTCAGTACGGCTGTGAAAGTCAGTCACGTTCCGTGACGGTCTGGTTCGCAACTGCTGTCGCAGCAGGTCCCGGCAGCCACTCGTACCCCACCGCACACTCCCGCACCAGCGCATGGGCGAAGGGGCGGGACGGGTCCGCCGCGAAGTGCTCCTTCTCCGCCGCGGTCCACCCGTCCCAGAACGCGTACTGCGCCGGTCCGTCCCGGTGGCGGCCCCGTTCCCAGGACTCCTCGGCGCCCCGCTCCATCCACAGCAGCCTCGCCAGGTACGGCCGCAGCGCGCGGCGGCCGGCGCCCACGCCCTCGATGAGGACGACCGGGGCCGGGGGCAGGGGCCGGGGCGGGCCGAAGCGGCGCAGATTCCAGTCGTACGGGTGAACGCGCGCGACCTCGCCACGGGTCAGCGGTTCGAGCACCTCGGCCCGGAGCCGGTCCGTCCAGGAGAAGAGCTCCTCGTGCGTGGCGATGTCGTCCAGGTGGAGCACCGGGGCGCCGCCGAGCGCCACCGCGAGCCGGCCCGCGAAGGTCGACTTGCCCGAACCGGCGTGGCCGTCGACCGCGACCAGCCGGACGGGGCCGCAGGAGGGCGGCAGTGCGCGCAGCGCGGCGGCGGGGCGGTCGAGGTCGTCCATGCCGACCACCCTACAAAGCCACAGGTGGAGACCAATATTGGTGCCGCGACGCGATGCCGGGTTGCTGGCCGAGCCCTGCCCGAACCGGGATAGTGGGCGCATCTGTCGTGTACTTGTCGCCCCGTCCGTACACCTGTCTGGGGGTCATACCGCCATGACCGACGCCACGCCGCTGCCCACACCCTCGCCGGCCGCCCCGCCGCCCGCCGCCCCGGCACCCTCGGGCGCGCCGCGCCGGACCGTCCTCGCCGCCGCACTGGCCGCGGCCGGGAGCGCGGTGACGGCCTCCGCCTCGCCCGCCTCAGCCTCGCCCGCCTCCGCCTCCGCGGTGTTCGGGCCGGCGCCCGCCACCGTTCCGCCCGCGTCCACCGCCTCCGCCTCCGCCGAGGAGGGAGCGCACGGTCTCGTCGACAACCGCTTCTGGACGTCGTGCACCGACTGGCGCTCGGGCACCGCCACCGGCACCCGCGCCCTCGCCGGCCGCCGTCCCGCGCTGGTGATCGGCGCCCCCGCCGGGCGCACCGAGTACACCGATCCGCACACCGGCACGAAGACCACCTGGGACTACGCCACCTGGACCTCGCCCGAGCACCTCTCCACCGTCCCGGCGACCGAGGTCATCGCCTCGTGGAACGCCGACACCCCGGCCGGCACCTGGATCGCGGTCGAGCTGAAGGGCCGTTACACCGACGGCTCCGAGACGCCCTGGTACGTGATGGGCCGCTGGGCGGGCGGAGACGGCGACATCCGGCGCACCTCGGTCGACGGCCAGAAGGACGGCAGGAGCAGCGTCTGGACCGACACCTTCGCCATCGACGACCCCGCGAGCGGTCTGCGCCTGGCCTCGTACCGGCTGCGGCTCACCCTGCACCGGAGGCCCGGTACGAAGCTGACCCCGGCCGTCTGGCGGGTGGGCGCCATGGCGTCGGACATCCCCGACCGCTTCACCGTGCCCGCCTCCGAGCCGGGCCTGGCCCGTGAGCTGGTGGTCCCGCGCTACTCGCAGAACACTCATATCGGGCAGTACCCGGAGTACGACAACGGCGGTGAGGCCTGGTGCAGCCCCACCTCCTCCCAGATGATCATCGAGTACTGGGGCCGCAAGCCCACCGCGGAGGACCTGGCCTGGGTGAACCCCGCCTTCGCCGACCCGCAGGTCTGCCACGCCGCCCGCTTCACCTACGACTACCAGTACGAGGGCTGCGGCAACTGGCCCTTCAACGCCGCCTACGCCGCCACGTACGACGACATGAGCGCGGTCGTCACCCGGCTGCGGTCGCTGACCGAGCTGGAGACGCTGATCCGGGCCGGCATCCCGGCCATCACCTCGCAGTCGTTCCTCAAGGAGGAGCTGACCGGCGCGGGCTACGGCACGGCCGGCCACCTGATGACCGTGATCGGGTTCACGGCCTCCGGCGACGTGATCGCCAACGATCCGGCGTCCCCGACCAACGAGGCGGTACGCCGGGTCTACCGGCGCCGCGAGTGGGAGAACATCTGGCTGCGGACCAAGCGCTACAACGCCTCCGGGAAAGTGGTCTCCGGCACGGGCGGCGTCTGCTACCTGTACTGGCCCGCCCACCCCACGACCGCCCAGCTCCGGGCCCTGGCGGCGGTCGGCGTCCGCTGACGCGGCGGCTGCCGGGGCCGTGATGAACGTCTCTACCCCGGAGGCCGTCCGCGCTGGCACTGTGGTCGGGTCCCCTATCGGTCGAAAGAGCGAGAAACCACCATGACCACGAACGCCGCCGCCGTCGCCGCCCCCCGTGCCCGTACCGGAGGCCCCAAGGACGACGGCCCCCAGCTCCTGGAGCACGTCCTGGGCTGGGTGCTCGTCGTCGTCTTCGCCATGCTGGTCACGCGGGTCGGCCTGCTGTGACATCCGCCCGCCTGCGGGTCACCACCTGATTCGGGTGGTACCGGTCCACGTACCGGTGGGGCCAATGGTGCGTACCAAGGTCGCGTGCGGATCCGGGGCCGGTGGAGCGCTCACGGCCACCCCGTGACGGGAGCCCCCCGATCGGGCATACTCAACCCGCCACAGCCGCTGGTCAGCCGATTCCGTGATCCGGAGGGGCAGCATCGGCAAGGCAGTGAGACCCGGCGGCGCCGCCCAACCCTTCGCGCGCGCCCGCCGCAGCGCCCGACAGGGAGGAGAGCGCCCCCATGCCCGACCGCGCCCCGCAGCCGGTGGAACGTGAGCTGCCCACCGAGGAATCCAGGGATCTGATCGCCCTGGTCCGTGAGATCGTCCAGCGGGAGATCGCTCCGCGCGCGGCCGAGGAGGAGGACGCCGGGCACTTCCCGCGTGAGATCTTCGCCCTCCTCTCCGAATCCGGACTGCTCGGCCTGCCGTACGACTCCGGTTTCGGCGGCGGTGACCAGCCGTACGCGGTCTACCTCCAGGTGCTCGAGGAACTCGCCGCCGCCCGCCTCACCGTGGGCCTCGGCGTCAGCGTCCACTCCCTCGCCTGCCACGCCCTCGCCAACTACGGCACCAAGGAGCAGAAGGCCGACCACCTGCCCGCCATGCTGGGCGGCGGCCTCCTCGGCGCGTACTGCCTGTCCGAGCCCTCGTCCGGCTCCGACGCGGCCTCACTGCGTACGAAGGCGGTCCGCGACGGTGACGACTGGGTCATCACCGGCACCAAGGCGTGGATCACCCACGGCGGGGTCGCCGACTTCTACACGGTGCTGGCCCGCACGGGCGGCGAGGGGCCGCGCGGCATCACCGCGTTCCTGGTCCCGGGTGACGCCGAGGGGCTCTCGGCCGCGGCGCCCGAGAAGAAGATGGGCATGAAGGGCTCGCCCACCGCCCAGCTCCACTTCGACGGCGTACGCGTCCCCGACGCGCGCCGGATCGGGGAGGAGGGGCAGGGCTTCGCCATCGCCCTCTCGGCGCTGGACTCGGGCCGCCTCGGCATCGCCGCGTGCGCCATCGGCGTCGCCCAGGCGGCACTGGACGAGGCGGTCGCCTACGCCACCGGGCGGCAGCAGTTCGGGCACCCCATCGCCGACTTCCAGGGGCTGCGGTTCATGCTGGCCGACATGGCCACCCAGGTCGAGGCGGGACGCGCGCTCTACCTGGCCGCCGCCCGGCTGCGGGACGCCGGCCGGCCGTTCTCCCGCGAGGCCGCCATGGCCAAGCTGTTCTGCACGGACGCGGCGATGAGGGTCACCACCGACGCGGTCCAGGTGCTGGGCGGGTACGGCTACACCGCGGACTTCCCGGTCGAGCGCTATATGCGCGAGGCGAAGGTGCTCCAGATCGTCGAGGGCACCAACCAGATCCAGCGGATGGTCATCGCCCGTCACGTCGTGGGCCCCGAGAGCCGCTGATCTCCCCGGGGAACGCCGGGAACGCCGGGGGTACCGGGGACAGCGGGGACGCCGCGAACGCCGGGGAACGCCACACCGGTGCCGCCGTGAGCCTGGTCCACTCCTGGTCGCGGCGGCCCGGGACGGTCCTGCCGCTGTCGGCCCAGTGACGGATCAACGCCCGGTAGATGGGCGGATCGGCGGGCTGCGGAACCGATTCTTCGGAGCCCGGGACCATGCGGCTCACGCCGTAGCCGCTCGTCGGGTACGTCGAGTACAGCGAGTTCATGCCCGGCCAACGCCGGGTGGCCCCGCCTGGTCACCGCCCGCCGGATTCGGGCGCCAGTTCGCACCCCGCCCGCCACCGAGGCGCGTGGCGGGGTGCGGCCCGGGACCGGCACGCGTCTGGCCACGGCACGAGAGCTGACGTACCGTCAAATCCCGTTGCCGTCACCGGAGGTCAGCGTGTCGTCCGACGACCGACCGATCGCGCTCGACGAGTACCCCGTCCACCAGGCGCCGCTGTCGATGAAGCACCACGTCAGCGGCGACCGCAACGCCTACGACCGGTGCATCTTCCACGTCCTCGACCACCGGGGCCGCGCCCTGCTGATCGCCGGCCTCGGCGTCTACCCCAACACCGGGGTCATCGACGCCTACGCCACGCTCCGCACCGGAGACCGGCTGCGCGCCGTCCGCGCCTCCGACGCCCTGACCGACGACCGCCTCGACCTCTCGGTCGGCCCGCTGCGCATCACCGTCGACGAGCCGCTGCGCCGTCTGACCCTCCACTGCGCCCCCGACCCCGCCGACCCCGACTCCTTCTCCTACGACATCACCTGGACCGCGGACTTCCCCGCCGTCTGGGAGCCGCACCACACGCAGCGCCGCGGCGGCCGGCTCGTCCTCGAAGGCCGCCGCTTCGTCCAGGCCGGCCACTGCACGGGTGTCATCAGGGTCGCCGGTGAGGAGATGCCCGTGACGGCGGGGGAGTGGACCGGAACGCGCGACCGGAGCTGGGGAGTGCGCCCCATCCCCGGCGAGGAGGCGGGCCGCGCGGACGAGTTCCGCCCCGAGGGCTTCCACTGGCTCTGGATCCCCATGCGGTTCGACGACCGCTTCGTGATGGTCATCGCCCAGGAGGACGCCGACGGGTACCGCAGCCTCAACGAAGCCCTCCTCGTACGCGACGGCCACCGCGACACCCAGCTCGGCTGGCCCCACACCGACATCACGTACCGCCCCGGAACCCGCCACCCCGAGCGCGCCGTCATCCACCTCACCGACCCCGCGCGCAAGCCCCTGGAGATCGGCGTCGACGTCCTCACCTCCTCCCCGCTCGCCCTCGGCGCCGGTTATCCCCCCGCGACCGACTGGCAGCACGGCACCTGGCGGGGAAGGGGCTGGACCGACCGGTGCGGCTACGACCTGTCCGATCCCGACGCCCACCCCATGGCCGCCTACGGCGTCACCGACCACGCCGCCCGCTTCACCCTCGACGGCCGCACCGGCTACGGAATCTTCGAGCACGGCAGCTTCGGCCGTCACGACCCGAGCGGCTTCACCGGCTACTGAAACGCCGCGCCCGGCTCGGGCCCGTGCGGTCCCACCGGGCCACTGAACGCGCGCCCGGCTCAGGCCCGCTCGGTCCCACCGGGCCACTGAAACGCCGCCCCCGGCGCCGACCCGCGAGGAGCACCGCCATGACCACGGCACCACGCCCCCGCACCACCACCCGCGACCCCGAGGAACTCGCCACGCGCCTCACCGCCTGGCTGGGCACCCGGCTGCCCGGCGCACGCGTCGCCGACGTGGCCGTGCCCACGTCGAACGGCATGTCCAGCGAGACGCTGCTGTTCACCGTCGACCACCCCGAGGCGCCCGTCCGCGCGTGCGCGCTGCGCCTGGCGGCCGACCCCGCCGCGTACACGATCTTCCCCGTCTACGACATGGCGCGGCAGTACCGCGTGATGAGCCTGGTGGCCGTACACACCGACGTCCCCGTGCCGCGCGTGCTGTGGCTGGAGCGGGACCCGGCGCCGCTCGGCGCGCCCTTCTTCGTCATGGCCCGCGCTGAGGGCCGCGTACCGCCGGACGTCATGCCGTACACGTACGAGGGGAACTGGCTGCACGCCGCCACCGACGCCGAGCGCGCCCGACTCGAAGCCGCCACCGTCTCGGTCCTGGCCCGCCTGCACGACCAGTTCCCGCCCGGTGAGGCGGAGTTCCTGATGCCCGCCGGGAAGGGCAGCCCCCTGCGCCGCCACGTCGACGCCCAACGCGCCTACTACGCCTGGGTGACCGACGGGCTGCCCCGCTCACCGCTGATCGAGGCGGCCTTCGACCGGCTGGAGGCCACCTGGCCCGCCGACGAAGGGCCGGCCGTGCTCACCTGGGGCGACGCGCGTATCGGCAACATCGTCTACGACGGCTTCGAACCCGCCGCCGTGCTCGACTGGGAGATGGCCGGCTGCGCCCCGCGCGAGGTCGACCTCGGCTGGACCGTGTACCTGCACCGGTTCTTCCAGGACCTGACCGTGAGCTTCGGCCAGCCGGGGCTGCCCGGCTTCCTCCGCCGGGACGCCGTGGAGCGCCGCTATGCCGAACTCACCGGTCACACACCGCGCGACATGGACTTCCACACCCTGTACGCGGCCCTGCGCCACGCCATCGTGATGCTCCGTGTCGCCTACCGCCAGGCGTACTTCGGCGAAGTGGAGGTGCCCGAGGACCCGGACAGCCTGATCCTGCACCACGCCACACTCAGGGCGATGGTGCAGGACCGTTACTGGAACGAGGTCTGAACGCCGACTGGAGCGGCGGAGACTGACGTGACGTCAGGCGGCGCGCCGCATCGGCGGCACGTGGCGGTGGGCCGGGCGCGGCACCTTGATGGGGCGCGAGCCGGGCCCGCCCACGTGCGAGAAGGGCTGCGTACGCCAGTCGAGCCCCTGCGGGAGGGTCAGCAGCAGGGCGGTGTCCTGCTCCTGGAGCTCCAGGGACTCGTCGGCGGGGCGCGCGTCGGACGCCGCCCGGCCGGTGCCGGTGCACACCGTCAGCACGAACGGGTTCCACGGCGTGGGGCACAGGGCGTGCTCCGGCAGCACGTCCTCGTCCGCCAGCAGCGCGATGGGCTGAGAGCAGTCCGGGCAGATCACCCGGACCATTTCGAAAGTGTCATATGCGTCGAGTTCGTCGTCCTCGTGGGATGCGACCGAATCAACAGGCTCCTGCATGGAGAATCTCCCCCTCGGGTGGGCCGACCAGGCTCTTGCGGCCTCGACCACAGCAAGCAATTCCCTTCCGCTCGCGCGAATAACCATCCGGTCACGAAGGACCCCGGTCACAAACCTGTGGTCTTCGTCACATGCCGCCCGCAGGTGCCCCTCCGAGGTGCCCCGACTGTGCCGGGAGGCACCCGGGGCAATAGGTTGACCGCATGGAGGAGCTGGATCGTCAGATCGTCGAGTTGCTCGTCAAGGACGGGCGCATGAGCTACACCGACCTGGGCAAGGCCACGGGCCTGTCCACCTCGGCGGTGCATCAGCGCGTCCGACGCCTCGAGCAGCGCGGAGTCATCCGCGGCTATGCCGCCGTCGTCGACCCCGAGGCGGTCGGCCTGCCGCTGACCGCGTTCATCTCGGTCAAACCGTTCGACCCCAGCGCCCCCGACGACATCGCGGACCGGCTCGCCGACATCGCCGAGATCGAGGCCTGCCACAGCGTCGCCGGCGACGAGAACTACATCCTCAAGGTGCGGGTGGCGACCCCCCTGGAGCTGGAGCACCTGCTCACCCGGATCCGTTCGCAGTCCGGCGTTTCCACCCGTACCACCGTGGTGCTCTCCACCCCGTACGAGGCCCGGCCACCCCGCGTATAGCCGCGTATCTAGGCTGGTCACCATGACCGAGAGCGAACACCGCACCGTGCTCCTGCGCGGTGGAGACGTCCACAGCCCCGCCGACCCCTTCGCCACCGCGATGGTCGTCGAACGCGGCCATGTCGCCTGGGTGGGATCCGAGGGCGCCGCCGACGCCTTCGCCTCCGGCGTGGACGAGGTGATCGACCTCGACGGCGCCCTGGTGACCCCCGCCTTCACCGACGCGCACGTCCACACCACGGCCACCGGGCTCGCCCTCACCGGCCTCGACCTGTCGGACACCCGTACGCTCGCCGAGGCCCTGGAGCGCGTACGGGCGCACAGCGCCGCCCGCCCCGCCGACCGGGTCCTCCTCGGCCAGGGCTGGGACGCCGCCCGCTGGCCGGAACAGCGCCCCCCGTCCCGTACCGAACTCGACGAGGCCACCGGCGGCCGGCCGCTCTACCTGCCGCGCGTCGACGTCCACTCCGCGGTCGTCACCACCGCCCTCCTCGACCTCGTGCCCGGCGTCACCGAGCTCCCCGGGTACCACCCGGACCAGCCGCTCACCGCCGCCGCGCACCACGCCGTACGGGCCGCCGCCCACGCAGCCGTGACCCCCGGCCAGCGCGCCGAGGCCCAGCGCGCGGCGCTGCGCCGGGCCGCCTCCCTCGGCATCGGCACCGTCCACGAGTGCGCGGGCCCCGAGATCTCCGACGAGGACGACTTCACCGCCCTGCTGGCCCTGGCCGCGGCGGAACCCGGCCCCCGGGTGGTCGGCTACTGGGCCGACACGGACGTCAAGCGGGCACAGGCACTGGGCGCCCTCGGCGCGGCCGGAGACCTCTTCGTGGACGGCTCCCTCGGCTCCCACACCGCGTGCCTGCACGAGCCGTACGCCGACGCGGGCCACACCGGTACCGCCCACCTCGACGCGGCCGCCGTCGCCGCGCACGTCACCGCCTGCACCGAGGCCGGGCTCCAGGCGGGCTTCCACGCCATCGGGGACGCCGCCGTCAGCACGGTCGTCGAGGGCGTACGCGCCGCCGCCGAGACGGTCGGCCTGGCACGCGTGCGTGCCGCCCGCCACCGGGTCGAGCACGCCGAGATGCTCACCCCCGAGACGATCGCCGCCTTCGCCGAGCTGGGCCTCACCGCCTCCGTGCAGCCCGCCTTCGACGCCGCCTGGGGCGGTGAGGACGGCATGTACGCCCAGCGCCTGGGCGCCGAGCGGGCGCGCACGCTCAACCCGTACGCCGCGCTGCTGCGCGCCGGTGTGCCCCTGGCCTTCGGCTCCGACAGCCCCGTCACCCCGCTGGACCCCTGGGGCACCGTCCGGGCCGCCGCCTTCCACCGCACACCGGAGCACCGGATCTCGGTACGCGCGGGCTTCACGGCCCACACCCGGGGCGGCTGGCGCGCCACCGGCCGGGACGACGCCGGGATCCTGGTGCCCGGGGCTCCCGCCGACTACGCGGTCTGGCGCACCGGCGAGCTGGTCGTCCAGGCGCCCGACGACCGCGTCGCCCGCTGGTCCACCGACCCGCGCTCCGGAACGCCCGGCCTGCCCGATCTCACTCCCGGCGCCGACCTGCCCGTCTGCCTGCGGACCGTCGTCGCCGGACGCACGGTCTTCCTGCGACCGAACGAGTGACGTAAAGGCGGCGCGCGCCCGCGCCGCCGCTCCCGGAAGGTCGTCCGCGACCTGCGGATCTTCCCCTCTGACCTGCTGTTTCCGTCAATCGCCGCAGGTCGGGCGGGTGTTGACAGCGAGCGGTCGGCGGCGGGTAGGTTCGGCCGGGTCCACCACAGGACGTCCGACCGGTCGACCTCCACGCAGTCGTCGAACGCCGCTGGGCCATGGGGTGGTGTGCCGCACCGGTGCACCACCACTGGGAGCCAGGTCCAGCGCCCGCGCCTCGGGGGCGAGGGAAGGTTTTCGCCGGCTGGAGGTCCCCCCTGCTCCCCAGGAGCTCGGGGGAGGTGCGACCCGGGTGGGGCCCGGACGTTCAGTAGACAACGGCTCTCGGTCGACCCGCAGCCAGCGGGCCCCAGGTCGGCCCGAAGGACGTCGGGGCCCACTCGCGCCCGCCCGGTCCCCACCCGCCGGATCCCCTTTCGTACCGCCGCCGCGACGGGTCCCGCCGGGGGCTCGCTATGGTGGTGATCCGTGTACGGACGTAAGGGGCAGCAGTGAACGACGGTGGCCAGAGGCGCTACGGCCCGCTCGGCAGAGCCTTGGTGATCATCCCGACCTACAACGAGGCCGAGAACATCAAGCCGATCGTGTCCCGGGTGCGCGCCGCCGTGCCGGACGCCGACATCCTCGTCGCCGACGACAACAGCCCGGACGGCACCGGCAAGCTCGCCGACGAGCTGGCCGCCGAGGACGAGCAGGTCCACGTCCTGCACCGCAAGGGCAAGGAAGGGCTGGGAGCGGCCTACCTGGCGGGCTTCCGCTGGGGCATCGAGCACGGTTACGGCGTCCTCGTGGAGATGGACGCCGACGGCTCCCACCAGCCCGAAGAGCTGCCCCGGCTGCTGACCGCCCTCAAGGGCGCCGACCTCGTCCTCGGCTCCCGCTGGGTGCCGGGCGGCCGGGTCGTGAACTGGCCCAAGTCCCGCGAGTTCCTCTCCCGTGGAGGCAGCACGTACTCGCGCCTTCTCCTCGACGTGCCCATCCGGGACGTCACCGGCGGCTTCCGGGCCTTCCGCAAGGAGACCCTGGAGGGCCTCGGCCTCGACGAGGTCGCGTCCCAGGGGTACTGCTTCCAGGTCGACCTGGCCCGCCGCGCGGTGGCCGCCGGGTACCACGTGGTCGAGGTGCCGATCACCTTCGTCGAGCGGGAGCTCGGCGACTCCAAGATGAGCCGGGACATCGTCGTCGAGGCCCTGTGGCGGGTCACCGCCTGGGGCGTCACCTCCCGGGCCGGCCGCGTCCTGGGCCGCAAGCGCTGATCGGCCCTTTACGCCGTCCTGGCAGGCTCCCAGGCACACTGGGGGCATGATGAACGGCGCACCGCCTCCTCTCGCCCGCAAGCCGCGCTCACGCGCCCGCAACCTCGTCCCTCTGGGCATCGCCGCCTGGCTGGTGCTGGAGATCTGGCTGCTCACCCTCGTGGCCGCCGAGGCCGGCGGGCTCGCCGTGCTCGCCCTGCTCGTCGGCGGCGGCGTGCTCGGTGCGGCGGTGATCAAGCGTGCCGGGCGGCAGGCCTTCCGTACGCTGACCGAAACGCTCCAGCAGCAGCAGGAAGCGGGCCCCGGCGCGGGCCCCGCCGCCGACCGGGCGAGCACCGGAAACGGCTTCCTGATGCTCGGCGGGCTGCTGCTGATGCTGCCGGGCCTCATCTCCGACGCGGTGGGCCTGCTCCTCCTCGTCCCCCGCGTCCGCACCATGGCCGGGCGGTACGCGGAGAAGGCCCTGGAGCGCCGCGTGCGGGCCGTCGTCCCCGGCTACGGCATCCACCGCCCCGACGGCAAGGTCGTCCAGGGCGAGGTCATCCACCCCGACACCCCCCACAACGACGAAACCCCCCGCCCCCCGCTGCCCCACTGACCCCAGCGGCCGGGGGGACCGACGCGGGGGGGAGGGGGGAAGCCGCACCCGGGTGGCCCGCGGTGTGGCCCCCACCGTGGGGCACGGCGCGCACGCCCGGGACGCCGCCGGGGGCCACGTGAGCCCGGGCGCGCAGGGCGAAGCCGCCGCAGACCACGCCGCCCCTGGCGCAGGGCAAAGCCGCGGGGCGGCGGTACACGTGGTGTACCGCCGCCCCGCGGCTTTGCTCGTGGCGCTCGTGCGGGTGCGCTTACGCGGACTTCCGGCTGTCGCGCGGATGCACGGCGATGTTCATGGCGCCGGAACGCAGGACCGCCAGCCTCTCGGCCAGCACCTCCTCGAGCTCCTCGCGGGTGCGCCGCTCCATGAGCATGTCCCAGTGCGTACGCGCCGGCTTGCCCTTCTTCTCCTCGGGGCCGTCCCCGTCAACGAGGAGTGCCTGGCTTCCGCAGACCTTGCACTCCCACTCCGGCGGAATCTCCGCCTCGACCGAGAACGGCATCTCGAAACGATGCCCCTTCTCGCATGCGTACTCCACCGCCTGGCGCGGGGCCAGATCGATGCCGCGGTCGGTCTCGTAGCTGGTCACCACGAGGCGCGTGCCGCGAAGAGCTCGCTCACTCATGAATCGTGCCTCCCGGGCTTGTCGCCCACAGGACAGGTGTCGCTGTCGTCGTCATCCGGTCAACGTCCGGTCGGCGGTAAAGATTCCCGTTGCGGGTCATGCGTCGCCCGTCGTGCCGCCCCTTTTTGTACCCACCAGTGCCCGGTTTGTCACATCTGGCATCAGATGTCACCCAGCGTCTTTGCTTACAGAGCACGCAGTAACGGTCCGCCTGGCAGGCCAAAGGCGTACACTACCGGCCTTTCACTTCCGCGTCTAAATCCGGTCCGGCACCGGGTTCCCCGCGGCGGCCACCGCGCGCCGCACGGGCACCCGCGCGAGGAGGATGAAGCCCAGCGCGAAGAAGATCACCAACGAGATGATGGCGTCCCGGTAGCTGCCGGTGAGCTGGTACGCGAGTCCGAACACCAGCGGCCCCAGCCAGCTCAGCCCGCGGTCGCTCATCTCGTAGGCCGAGAAGTACTCCGCCTCCTTGCCGCGCGGCACCAGGTGTGAGAACAGCGACCGCGACAGCGCCTGGCTGCCGCCCAGGACCAGCCCGATCGCCGCCGCCAGCGCGTAGAACCACACCGGCGCCCCGGCCGGCAGGAAGTACCCGGCCGCGAGGATCAGCGTCCACAGCGCCAGCGAACCGAGGATCGTGCGCTTCGCGCCGTAGGTGCGCGCCAGGCGGCCCATGCCCAGCGCCCCGGCGATGGCCAGGACCTGGACCAGCAGCACGGCCGTGATGAGGGTGGTCTGTTCCAGGCCCAGTTCCTCCGATCCGTAGATGGAGGCCTGTGAAATCACCGTCTGCACACCGTCGTTGTAGACGAGGTAGGCCAGGAGGAAGGAGAGCGTCAGCGGATGCCGGCGCATGTCGCGCAGCGTCGCCAGCAACTGCCGCCAGCCCGAACCGACCGCGCCCTCGCCTCCGGGCGCCACCCGCCGGTCCCGCAACCGCCGCAGCGGTACGAGGGTGAAGGCGCCCCACCACAGTCCGGCTGAGGCCAGGCAGATCCGGACCGCCTCGGACTCCGAAAGCCCGAACGACTCATGGCCCGTGTACAGGACCAGGTCCAGGACGAGGACGAGAGCCCCCGACGTATAGCCGAACGCCCATCCCCGCGAGGACACGGCGTCGCGCTCCTCGGGTGCGGCGATCTGCGGCAGGTAGGCGTTGTACAGCACCATCGACACTGCGAGTGAGGCGTTCGCCACAATCAGGAGGAAGGCGCCCAGCAGATAGCGGTCCCCGTCCAGGAAGAACATGCCCGCCGTGGCGGCCGCCCCCAGGTACGCGGCCACCGCCAGCAGCGGTTTCTTACGGCCGGTACGGTCGGCCGCCGCACCCGCCAGCGGCATCACCAGCACCGCCAGGACGACCGAGACGGACACCGCGTACGCGAAGACCGATCCCGCGCGGACCGGGATGCCGAGGGGGTGGACGAAGCCGTCCGCGTCCGCCGCCGCCTTGGCGACCGACGTCAGGTAGGGCCCGACGAAGACGGTCAGCACGCTCGTCGAGTAGACGGAGCACGCGAAGTCGTAGAAATACCAGCCGCGTTGCTCGCGCCGGCGGTCGGACGCTCCGGCTTCACCGGCTGCCCGGTCGGCGGTTTCGGCGTCGCTCACGCCCGCCCCCTTCGTCCCCGTGGAGGGAGACGAAAGGCACGCTCAGACCCAGACCCCCCGGTCGGTCAGTACCGTGCGCAACGTCTCCAGATGATCGGTCATGATGCCATCCACCCCCAGGTCGAGCAGAGCGGCCATCCGGTCCGGATCGTTCACGGTCCACACGTGCACCTGAAGTCCCCGTTCGTGCGCGGCCCTCACGAACCGCCGGTCCACCACCCGGATGCCGTTCTGCGTCTCCGGCACCTGCGCCGCCACCGCGCCCGCCCGCAGCGCCGCGGGGATGCCGTACGAACGCAGCCGCAGCCCCAGCACCCCGCGCACCCCGTACGAGGTGGCCAGACGCGGGCCCGCGAGCCGTAGTGCCCGGGCCACCCGGCCCTCGTTGAAGGAGCCGACGCAGACCCGGTCCCAGGCGCCCGCTTTGCGCACGACCTCGATCAGGGGCTCCAGGGCGGGCTCCGCCTTGATGTCCACGTTCCAGCGGGCGTCGGGGAACTCCTCCAGCAGCTCCTCGAAGAGCGGCAGCGGCTCCTTGCCCGCCACGCGCGCGTGGCGCACGACACTCCACGGCAGGTCCCGGATCCGGCCGCGGGTGTCGGTCACCCGGTCCAGCGTCGCGTCGTGGAACGCCACGAGGCGGCCGTCGGCGGTGGTGTGCACGTCGGTCTCGAAGTAGCGGTAACCGGCCGTGGCGGCCCGCCGGAAGGCGGCCAGCGTGTTCTCCAGGCCGTCCGCCGCACCGCCGCGGTGGGCGAAGGGTATGGGGGAGGACGGGTGGTCCAGATAGGGATGGCGTACGCGAGTCACCGCCGCAGTATGGCCTGCCGGGGTTTCCCGGAGGCGACCACGGTGCTTCCGCCGCCCTGACCGGGGATGGCGAAGACGCGCAGGAAGAACTGGGCGAGCGGGCCGATCGTCACGGCGTACAGCACGGTCCCCACCCCCAGCGAGCCGCCCAGCAGGAACCCGGTGAGGACGACGGCGACTTCGATCGTCGTACGGACCAGACGGATGGACCGGCCGGTCAGCCGGTGCAGGCCCGTCATCAGGCCGTCGCGCGGGCCGGGGCCGAAGCGGGCGGCGATGTACAGGCCGGTGGCCACCCCGTTGAGGACGATGCCGGCGACCATGAAGGGGATCTGGGTGAGCAGCCCGTGTACGTCCGGGACGAGCCACAGGGTGCCGTCCATCGCGGCACCGATGACGACGACGTTGGAGACGGTGCCCAGGCCGGGTTTCTGCCGCAGCGGTATCCACAGGAGCAGGACGGCGGCGCCGACGATGGTCAGGACGACACCGATCGACAGACCGGTCAGCTCGGCCAGCCCCTCGTGCAGGACGTTCCACGGCTCCAGCCCCAGACCGCTGCGGACGAGGAGGGCGGAGCTCGCGCCGTACAGGGCCAGACCGACGTAGAGCTGGAGCAGCCTGCGGGTGAGGCGCCGCGGTGTGCCGTCGGAGTCGTCCGTATCCGGTGTGCCGGATGTCGTCGACATGTTGTGCCCCCAATGTGGTGGTGGTGGACTGGTTCATGTCACCCTGTGGCAGGGCTTCGGCCCCCAACCAGGTCCAATTTCAGGAAGGTGGACTGAATTCCATGGCTGAGTGGACTTCGGCGGTGGGCCCGGCCCAACTGGCCCGGCAGCTCAACGCGCAGCAGCCCCGGCCGGCCGGCCCCGGCACCCGTAAGCCGCCCGCCTACCGCGCGCTCGCCGACGGCATCCGCCTGCTGGTGCTGGAGGGCCGCGTCCCGGTCGCCGCCCGGCTCCCGGCCGAGCGGGAGCTGGCCCTCGCCCTGTCCGTGAGCCGTACGACGGTCGCCGCCGCCTACGAGGCGCTGCGCGCCGAGGGGTTCCTGGAGTCCCGCCGGGGCGCCGGGAGCTGGACGGCCGTGCCCGCCGGGAACCCGCTGCCGGCGCGGGGCCTCGAACCGCTGCCCCCGGAGTCGCTCGGCTCCATGATCGACCTGGGCTGTGCCTCCCTGCCCGCGCCCGAGCCGTGGCTGTCCCGTGGCTTCCAGGGTGCCCTCGAAGAGCTGGCGCCCTACGCCCACACGCACGGGGACTACCCGGCCGGTCTCCCCGCGCTGCGGCAGATGCTCGCCGACCGCTACACGGAACGGGGCATCCCGACGATGCCCGAGCAGATCATGGTGACGACCGGGGCGATGGGCGCGATCGACGCCATCTGCCACCTGTTCGCCGGTCGCGGCGAACGCATCGCGGTCGAGTCGCCCTCGTACGCCAACATCCTCCAGTTGATGCGGGAGGCCGGCGCCCGCCTGGTGCCCGTCGCGATGGCCGAGGGGCTGGAGGGCTGGGACATGGCGCGCTGGCGGCAGGTCCTGCGGGACGCGGCGCCCCGGCTCGCCTATGTCGTCGCGGACTTCCACAACCCGACCGGGGCGCTGGCGGACGAGGACCGGCGGCGCGCGCTGGTCGACGCCTCCCGCTCGGCCGGGACGGTGCTCGTCGTCGACGAGACCATGACGGAGCTGTACCTGGAGGAGGGGCTCGACATGCCCCGGCCCGTGTGCGCCTTCGACCCGGCCGGGAGCACGGTGCTCACCGTCGGTTCGGCGAGCAAGGCGTTCTGGGCGGGCATGCGCATCGGGTGGGTGCGGGCGGCGCCGGACGTGATCCGCTCGCTGGTCGCCGCCCGGGCGTACGCCGACCTCGGCACGCCCGTACTGGAGCAGCTCGGCGTCAACTGGCTGATGCGGACCGGGGGCTGGGAGGAGGCCGTATCCCTGCGGCGTGCCCAGGCGCGGGAGAACCGTGACGCGCTGGTCGCGGCGGTACGCCGGGAGCTGCCCGACTGGGAGTTCGAGGTGCCGCGCGGTGGCCTGACCCTGTGGGTCCGCACCGGCGGGCTGTCCGGTTCCCGGCTGGCCGAGATGGGCGAACGGGTCGGCGTACGGGTGCCCTCGGGGCCCCGCTTCGGCGTGGACGGCGCCTTCGAGGGGTACGTACGGCTGCCGTTCACGGTCTCCGGTCCGGTCGCCGACGAGGCCGCCGCACGGCTCGCGGCGGCGGCCCGCCTGGTGCGGGCGGGTGCGAGCGCCGGTACGGGCGAGGCGCCCAGGACGTTCGTGGCGTGAGGCGAGGTGCCCGCCCGAGGCGGGTGCGTCAGCCCGTCGGCGCCGGTTCCGGCCCCTCCGGCACGGCTACCGGGCCCGGGGCCGGTACGGGGTCCGGGGCAGGGGAGGGCTGGCGGTCGGGGAGCAGGTCCAGGACGGCCTGCCGGTGCGCCTCCGCCGTCGCGTCGTCGTACGGGTCGGGCGTCGCCGGCACCTGGAGCCGGAGCACCGGTCCCGTACCGAGCCGGGCGTAACCGCGCCCGGGCGGGACGTGCGGGGTCGGAGTGGTGTGCGGCGCCGCGTCCAGGACGGACCGCACCTGCTCCGGCGCGGCCGGCCCGAGGACGACACGGGCGCGGGTGTGCGCCCAGACCGCCTCGCTGAGCGCCTCCACGCTGTCGAACTGCTCGGCCACGACCACCGTCACGTGGGCCGCCCGGCCGTGCCGCAGCGGGACCTGGAGCAGCGACTGCGGGTCCGTCCGCCCGTCCGCCGCCGCGAGGTGGCCGAACACGCTCGGCCGGTCCAGCAGGATCCACAGCGGCCGCCTGGTGTCCTCGGGCGCCGGGTGCCCGGCCTGCCGGGCCCGGTTCGCCGCGATCAGCCGCCGCTCCGTCTCGTGCGCCGCCCATTCCAGGCTCGCCAGCGCGCCGGCCAGTCCGCACTCGACGGCCAGGACCCCGGTGCGCCCGGTGAGGCAGGCGTACTCGCCGGTCCCGCTGCCCTCGACGATCAGCACGTCACCGTGCTGGAGCGCCTGGAGGGCGATGGACCGCAGCAGTGTGGTCGTGCCGCTGCCGGGCTGCCCGACGGCCAGCAGGTGCGGCTCCGTCGAGCGCGGCCCCGTGCGCCACACCACCGGCGGCGCGTCCCGCGTCTCGTCCCCGTCCCGCACCGGAACGGTCCGCTGCACCGCCTCGGGGTCCGTGAACCCCAGGACCGTCTCGCCCGGCGCGGTGACGAAGCGCTGTGCGGCCACCGAGGTGGGCAGGGCCGGAAGCACCCGCATGAGGAGCTGGTTTCCCTCTTCGTCCCAGTCGAAGAGGTACTCCCGGCCCCGCCCGGACTTGGCGTGCAGCAGTTGCTCGATCCTCGCCCGGGACGCGGCCTCGCCGTCCGTGAAGTACGCCGGATAGGTGATCCTCAGCCGCGTCGGCCTGCCGTCGCCGTCGAACTCGAACTCGCTGAACGCCTTGGCCCAGTCGCCGCCGTGGGCGAACAGCGGGTTCGGGTCCTCCGGGACGGAGAAGTACGGCACCAGCGCCTCGTACAGCGCCCGGAGCCGCTCCGCCTCCGCCTCGTCGGGCCCGGTCCTCGCGACCGCCCGCTCGCGCCCCTGCCACGCCGCCGTGCCCATCACCGAGACCAGGGCCAGCAGCGGCCCGTACGGGAGGAGGGCGACGACCAGCACGCAGGCCGCGACCAGGAGCAGCGCGGGACCGCGCCGTTCCTTGGGGGTCGCGGCCCACTTGGCGCGCCCGGCCCCGGCCAGTTTCCGCAGGCCGCGGGTGATCGTGATCAGCGGATGGAGGACGTCGGTGGCGCCGTCGGCGGCCGTTCGTGCGATCTCCCGGCCGCGGGCGATCCGGGCGCCGGTACCGCCCGGAAGGGACCGCATGCTCGGAATGCTCCGAAGGTTCGGGATGCGCGGAAGGGGGCGCCGGGCCACGTCGTACTCCTGATCCTGAAGTCGTGGAAGGGGCGCGGGCGTCAGAACTTGATCCCGCCCAGCAGGCTGGCGAGGCTCGCGCCGCCCGCCGTGATGCTGGGTGCGATCGCGGTGCCCGCGAGGTAGAAGCCGAAGAGCGCGCAGACGAGGGCGTGGGAGGCCTTGAGCCCGTCCTTCTTGAAGAAGAGGAAGACGATGATGCCGAGCAGTACCACGCCTGAGATGGACAGGATCATGAGGGGATCTCCTGGGTGAGGGGACAGTCACCTTCAGTACTTCCAGCCTCACAGCAAGTATCTATGTGATAAAAGATGCAAATGGGTGAATTTATGCGCTTTTCACTTGACTGGCGGACGGGGCGGCCGTGTCGCGAGGCGCCTTCCGGCCGCGGCACATCCCTTGCCATGGCCGGGCCGGGTCATGTGCGCACCCGGGCAGTACCCTGTCGGTTCACTCGTACGGCGGCCCCGCCGTACGCACCGGTTCAACCGGGTCCACGCAGGTCAACGCGGCTGTCGCGGCCGCACGCGTCCATGCCTCCATGGCGCGTCAATGAGGTGAAAGGCGGTACGTCCGATGAGTGAAACCCCGGACCCCGAGGTGATCGAGCTGGCGTCCAAGATCTTCGATCTGGCACGGCGGGGCGACGCCGAGGCGCTCGCCTCCTACATCGACGCCGGGGTGCCCGCGGACCTCACCAACGACAAGGGCGACTCCCTCGTGATGCTCGCCGCCTACCACGGCCACGCCGAGGCCGTGGCGGCCCTCCTGGAGCGCGGCGCCGACCCCGACCGCGCCAACGACCGGGGGCAGACGCCCATCGCCGGGGCCGTCTTCAAGGGCGAGGACGAGGTGGTCCGCACCCTGCTGGCCCACGGCGCCGATCCGGAAGCAGGAACTCCATCCGCCGTGGATACCGCGCGGATGTTTGGGAAGGCACACCTCCTGGAGCTGTTCGCCTCCCGGTGAACGGACGCTGAACCCCAGGTGAGAGCGGTGCCGTAAATGTGGTCGCGGTGGCGAAATGGCTGGGTCATCATGACGTCGGGCCCACAGGGGGCCACCGACGAGAGGCAGAGGAAGATGGTCAACACCAAGCGGAAGACGACGGGCGGCTCCACATGTTGCTGCGCGGCCTAGGCAATCACCGTTCCCCGGTCACCCCGGGCCCGGTCTCCTCCGGGTGCGTCGACAGCTTGATGTGAGGCATTTTCCATGTTCGATCCAGTCATAGCGCCGAGCGGTACCCTGCTCGGCCTGTTGCAGAGGGGTCGCGGCGACGGCACGCTGCACGCGCTCGCCGCGCCACGCGCGGAAGCCCTCGCGGCCCTCAACCACTGTGTCCTCGACGACCCGCGCCAGGACTGGCAGGTCGAGAACCGGTCCCTCTACTACGCACGTCTCTACCTGGATCTGCACGGCGGACTCGACGAGATCGAGGCCCACCTGTTCGGTGCCGAGGACCAGCTCGACACCGACGAGGCACGGACCGGGCTCGCGCTCGCCGTCCTCGGCCACCTCGCCGCGTACGGCCGCGAGGACGCCTTCACACTGCTGCGCCGGTACGCCGCGACCGGCACCAACTGGGCCTGGGCGCTCGACGAGCTCGCCCTGCGCGACGACGACTCCGGGCTGCGCGGCCTCGCCGCCCCGATCCTCGCCCGCTTCCCCGCCACCCCGGAGGGCGACGCCGAGCTGGCCGCCGCCGTACGGGACGCCTTCGAGCCGCGCCCGTGGCGGCTGTGGGCCGAGGACCGGCGGGAAGCCATCGGCGCCCGCGTACGAGCGGCACAGGAACAGGGCTCCTTCGACCGCTGGCAGCGCCAGATGCGCCCCACCGGGCCCCGCCCCGGCTGGAGCGTCCAGGCGGTCCTGGAGTGGGCCCAGGAGGGTCTGGAGCGCGGTTCCGTGCTCCATGTGCCGGCCGCCCGCTGCCTGACCGCCGTCGCCGGACCCGACGACCGTCCGCTGATCGTCGAGGCCGCCCGCAGCGGCCCGGACGGCGCCCGCTGCGCCGCCCTGCACTACCTCGCCGAAGCGCGCGACCCCGCCGTGCTCGACCTCATCGAGGCCGCGGCGGCCGGCGACTCCCGCACCGTCGCCGAAGCCGCCGTCGCCGCCTTCGAGCGGATGTGCGGCGACGCGGCCGTCGACCGCGCCCGCGGCTGGGTGCACCGGCCCGACGCGCTCGGCGCCTCCGCGGCCGGCGTGCTCGCCTGCCGGGGCGACGCCCGTGACGCGGGGCTCGTCCTGGGCGCGCTGCGCGAGGCCGTACGGGCCGACGGCCCCGACGCGCCGTCGCTCTACGCCCTCGTCGACGGCACCGGCAGGCTGGGCGTCGCCTGTGCCGCGCCCGTGCTGCGCCACATCTACCGCGAAACCGCCTCCTCCCAGCTCCGCGGGCGCACGGCCCGCGCCCTCGCCGCCACGGACCCCTCCTTCCCGACCGGCTTCGCCGTGGAGTGCCTGTGGGACTGCGAGGAGACCACCAGGGAGATCGCCGCACTGCACGCCGAGACCGGTGACGTACGCGTGGCCGAGCGGCTGCGCCGCCTCGCCGCCGACCCCGCCGAGGAGGACGAGGTGCAGACCGCCGTACGGAGCCGGATCGGACCCGACCTGCCCGCGCTCTGACGCCCCGCGGCGCCCCGCCCGGGGTGCGTGCGGGCAAACGCTCATGGGACGTTCCCCGCATGGAAAGATCCAAGTCGGCGGAGCCACCCCGGGCGCGACGACAACACCCGTATGCGTGTCGTCATCGTCACCGAATCCTTTCCCCCCGACATCAACGGTGTGGCGCACTGCGCCCTGCAAACCGCCCGGCACCTCGCCGCACGCGGCCATGACCCGCTCGTCATAGCCCCCGCCGTCCCGGCCACCACCGCCGGAACGCCCGACGAGGACAGCCCCTGCCCGGTCGTGCGCGTCCCGTCCCTGCCCCTGCCCGGCTACCCCCAGGTCCGGGTGGCGCTGCCCAGCAGGCGGGTGGCCGCCGCGATCGCCGCCCACCGGGCCGACCTCGTCCACCTGGCGAGCCCCTTCGTGCTCGGCGTACGCGGCATGGCGGCCGCCACCCGGCTCGGGCTGCCCGCCGTCGCGGTCTACCAGACCGACCTCGCCGGCTACGCCCGCACCTACATGGGCGCCGGAGAGGGCACCGCCTGGCGGCGGCTGCGGGCCGTGCACGGTGCCGCCGACCGGACCCTCGCCCCGTCCACGGCCGCCGTCCGGGACCTGGAGGAGCACGGCGTGGCGCGGGTACGGCTCTGGCCGCGCGGCGTCGACACCCGCCGGTTCCGGCCCGGGCTGCGGGACGAGGCGCTCCGCCGGGAGCTGGCGCCCGGCGGCGAACTGCTCGTCGGGTACGTGGGGCGGCTCGCGCCCGAGAAGCGGGTGGAGCTGCTGGCCGGGGTGTGCGGTCTGCCCGTCGTACGCGTGGTCGTCGTCGGCGACGGGCCGAGCGGGGGCGCGCTGCGGGCCGCCCTGCCCGGCGCCGTCTTCCTGGGGCGCCGTACGGGCGGCGAACTGGCCCGGATCTTCGCGTCCCTGGACGTGTTCGCGCACACCGGTCCCCATGAGACGTTCTGCCAGACCGTCCAGGAAGCCATGGCCAGCGGCGTCCCGGTGATCGCCCCCGCCGCGGGCGGGCCCCTGGACCTGGTCGACCACGGCCGCACCGGCCTCCTGGTCACCCCGCACGACGCGGGTGCCATACGTACCGCCGTGGCCGCCCTGGCCGCCGACCCGGCGCTCCGCGCCGCGTACGGGCGCGCGGGGAGGGACACGGTCGAGGGCAGGACCTGGGCCGCCGTCGGGGACCAGCTCATCGACCACTACGGCGAGGTGCTGCGCGAGCGGACGGCGGTGGCGGCATGAGCCTGCGCATCGTACGGCTGGCGAACTTCGTCACCCCCTCCTCCGGCGGACTGCGCACCGCGCTCGACGAACTGGGCCGCGGCTACGCGGCCGCCGGTCACGAGCCCGTCCTGGTGATGCCGGGGGAGGAGGAGAGCGACCGGACGACCCCGCAGGGCCGGGTCATCACCCTGCCCGGACCCGTGCTGCCCGGCACGGGCGGCTACCGGGTCCTCGCCGACCGGCGGCAGTTGCGGCGGCTGCTGGAGCAGCTCGGGCCCGACCGTCTGGAGGTCTCCGACCGCACCACCCTGCGCTGGACGGGCGAGTGGGCCCGGCGCGCCAGGGTGCCCGCCGTGATGGTCTCCCACGAGACGGCGGACGGGGTCCTGCGTACGTGGGGGATGCCGGCCGGCCTGTCCGCGCGGGCGGCCGACCGGCTCAACCGCCGCAGCGCGTGGGCCTACACCCGGATCGTGTGCACCACCGAGTGGGCGGAGCGCGAGTTCGTACGGATAGGGGCGCGCAACGTCGTTCGGGCGCCCCTCGGCGTCGACCTGCGCCGCTGCCACCCGGGCCGGCGCAGCGCCGCGCTGCGGGCCCGGTACGCGCCCGGCGCCGACGTGCTGCTCCTGCTCTGCTCCCGGCTGTCGGTCGAGAAGCGGCCCGGCACGGCCCTGGACACGCTCGCCGAACTGCGCGCGCGCGGAATGCGGGCGGCCCTGGTCGTCGCCGGTGACGGGCCGCTGCGCGGCGGCCTGGAGCGGCGGGCGCGGGGGCTGCCCGTCCGGTTCCTCGGACACGTCCCCGACCGGGAGGAGGTGGCCGCCCTCCAGGCGTCGGCGGACCTGTGCCTGGCGCCGGGACCGGCGGAGACGTTCGGGCTGTCCGCCCTGGAGGCGCTCGCCTGCGGCACCCCGGTCGTCGCGAGCGCCACCTCCGCCCTCCCGGAGGTCGTCGGCGACGCGGGCGCGGCCGCCCAGGACACCCCGGCCGCGTTCGCCGACGCCGCGACCAGTCTCCTGGCCCGCCCCGAGGTGAGCCGCCGCGCAGCGGCCCGCGCCCGGGCCGAACTCTTCGGCTGGGACCGTGCCGTGACGGCGTTCCTGGCCGCCCACGACGCCCCCGCCCACCCGGTCCGCACCCCCGGCCCGGAGGTCCCGGCATGACCGCCCCCACGGTCCCGCTCTCCCCGGCGGCCCCGCCGGCCGGCGCGGGGAAGGCGGGCGCGGGGAAGGTCGGAGCGGGGGTGGCCGGCACGTCCGGTGCGGCCTTGTCGCGCGCCGCCTGGGCCCCGGTCCCGGAGGCCGCCGACAGGAGACGGCTCCACGCGCGCGTGGCGCATGCCCGGCCGGTGGACGCCCAGGACGGGCCGGTGGCACCGGTGCGGCGGTTCGCCGCGCTCGGGGACTCCCTGACCGCGGGGGTCGGCGACCCGGTCGAAGGCGGCTGGCGCGGGTGGGCCGCGCTGCTCGCGGGCGGGCTTGCAAGGGAGGCGGACGAGACGGGCACGGCCGACGGGACGGACCAGGGTGCCGTGGACTTCCGCAACTTCGCCGTCAGCGGCGCCCGGACCCGGGACGTCGCCGAGTCCCAGCTCCCCGAGGCGCTCGCGTACCGCCCGGACGTCGTCTCCGTCGTCGTCGGCGTCAACGACACGCTGCGCCGCACCTTCGACATCGCCGAGATCGCCGTCGCCCTGGACCGGGTGTGCGGGCAGTTGGCCGCCGAGGGCGCCGTACTGCTGACGGCGTGCCTGCCCGACCCCGGCGCCATGCTGGGCCTGCCCCCGCCGCTCGCGCGGCCGCTCGCCCGCCGCCAGCGCGCGGTCAACGCCGTCGTGCACGCCCTGTCCGCCCGGTACGGCGCCGTCCATCTGCACATGGCGGACGCCGCCTGGGTCGAGGACCGCGCCCTGTGGAGCGCCGACCGGCTGCACCCGGGCGAGCGGGGGCACCGGACGATCGCCGCCCGGTTCCACGCCCTGCTCGCCGAACGCGGCCTGGCCGGCGGCGCCCCGCCGGACCGCGAGCCCCGCCGGCCGCCGCCGACCCGGGCGGACGCGCTGCTGTGGCTGGCCACGGCCGGTACCGGCTGGGTGGTGCGGCGGTGCCATGACCTGCTGCCCCAGTTGCTGCGGCTCGCCGCGGCGGAGGTACGGCACGCCGCGCGCGGTACCAGCGCGCGGCTCGACGAGCGTGCCGAACACGCCCTGTCCGCCGCCCTCGCCGCCGTGTCGGTATCCATGGACGTGGCGGGACCCGTTGCCAGAATGGGGGAATGACAGGGCGCTGGGAGTTCTGGATCGACCGTGGCGGCACCTTCACCGACATCGTGGCCAGGCGGCCCGACGGGCGCCTGGTCACCCGCAAGCTGCTCTCGCACGACCCCGCCCGGTACCGTGACGCGGCCGTGGCCGGAATCCGGCTCCTCCTCGGACTCGCGCCGGACCAACCCGTACCGGCGGACCGGATCACGTCCGTCAAGATGGGCACCACCGTCGCCACCAACGCCCTCCTGGAGCGGCGCGGAGAGCCGACCGTCCTGCTCATCACCGAGGGCTTCCGCGACGCGCTGCGCATCGCCTACCAGAACCGGCCGCGCATCTTCGACCGGCGCATCCTGCTCCCCGAAGCGGTGTACGACCGGGTGATCGAGGTGCCCGAGCGCATCGACGCCCACGGCACCGTCGTGCGGCCGCTCGACATGGCCGCCGTCGTCGACCGGTTGAAAGCCGCCCGTGGCGACGGTTTCCGCAGCGCGGCGGTCGTCCTCCTGCACGGCTACCGCCACCCCGGCCACGAGCTGCGCGTCGCCGAGGCCGCCCGAACGGCCGGGTTCACGCAGGTCAGCTCCTCGCACGAGGTCAGCCCGCTGATCAAGCTGGTGCCGCGCGGCGACACCACGGTCGTCGACGCGTACCTGTCGCCGATCCTGCGGCGGTACGTCGACGAGGTCGCGGGCGAACTCGCCGGGGTGCGGCTGATGTTCATGCAGTCCAACGGCGGGCTGCGGGAGGCGACCCACTTCCGGGGCAAGGACGCCGTCCTGTCCGGCCCGGCGGGCGGGGTCGTCGGCATGGCCCGCACGTCGGAGCAGGCCGGGTCCGGGCGGGTGATCGGCTTCGACATGGGCGGCACGTCCACCGACGTGTCCCACTACGCGGGCGAGTTCGAGCGGGAGCTGGGCACACAGGTGGCCGGGGTGCGGATGCGCGCGCCGATGATGAGCATCCACACCGTCGCGGCGGGCGGTGGGTCGGTCCTCCACTTCGACGGCCGGCGCTACCGGGTCGGCCCCGACTCGGCCGGCGCCGACCCGGGGCCCGCCTGCTACCGGCGCGGCGGGCCGCTGACGGTGACCGACGCCAATGTGATGCTCGGCCGCGTACAGCCGGCGCACTTCCCCGCCGTGTTCGGCCCGGACGGTGACCAGCCGCTCGACGCGGAGGTGGTGCGCACCCGGTTCACCGCCCTGGCCGAGGAGGTGCGGCGGCACACTGGCACGGCCCGTACCCCCGAGGAGGTGGCCGCCGGTTTCCTGGAGATCGCCGTCCTCAACATGGCGAACGCCGTCAAGAAGATCTCCGTGCAGCGCGGCCACGACATCACGCGGTACGCGCTCACCAGCTTCGGCGGCGCCGGCGGCCAGCACGCGTGCGCGGTCGCCGACGCCCTCGGCGTCGACACGGTCCTGGTGCCGCCGCTGGCCGGGGTGCTCTCCGCGTACGGCATCGGCCTCGCCGACGCCACGGCCATGCGCGAACAGTCCGTCGAGGCGGAACTGAACGGCACCGTCCACGCGCGCGTGGAGGACCTCTGCGACCGGCTCGCCGCCCGCACCCGCGACGAACTGCGCGCCGACGGGCTGCCCGACAGCGCCATCACCACCCACGCGCGCGTGCTGGTCCGATACGCCGGTACGGACGCGAGCCTGCCCGTACCGCTCGGGACCGCCGAGGAGATGAGCGAGGCGTTCACGGCGGCACACCGCGTGCGGTACGCCTTCACCATGGACAAGCCCCTGGTGGTGGAGGCCGTCTCGGTCGAGGCGGTGGGCAGGGCCGGCCCGCATGGCCCCGCCGGTGCCGAACCACCGCCCCGGGAGGGCCCGTTGCGGCCGCGCGCGACCGTGGCGATGTTCGTGGACGGTGCGCCGAAGGACACCCCGCTGTACCGGCGCGAGGACCTCCGGCCGTCCGACACGGTCCCGGGGCCCGCCATCATCGCCGAGGCCGACGCCACGACCGTCGTCGACGACGGATGGCAGGCCGTCGCGGCCGGCACCGGGCACCTGCGCCTGACCCGGGCCCGCCCCAGGCCGAGCCGGAGCGCCGTCGGCACGGACGTCGACCCGGTCCTCCTGGAGGTGTTCAACAACCTCTTCATGGCCATCGCCGAACAGATGGGCGTACGCCTGGAGAACACCGCCCACTCCGTCAACATCAAGGAACGCCTCGACTTCTCCTGCGCCCTCTTCGACGCGGACGGCAACCTGATCGCCAACGCGCCCCACATCCCCGTCCACCTCGGCTCGATGGGCGAGTCCATCAAGGAGGTGCTGCGGCGCAACGAGGGAACCATGCGCCCCGGGGACGTGTACGCCATCAACGACCCCTACCACGGCGGCACGCACCTGCCGGACGTGACGGTCGTGACGCCCGTCTTCGGACCGTCCGGCGACCTCCGCTTCCTCGTCGCCTCGCGGGGCCACCACGCCGAGATCGGCGGCATCACCCCCGGCTCCATGCCCGCCTTCAGCCGCACCATCCACGAGGAGGGCGTCCTCTTCGACAACTGGCTGCTCGTACGGGACGGACACCTTCGCGAAGCCGAGACCAGGCGGCTGCTCACCGAGGCCCCGTACCCGTCCCGCGACCCCGACACCAACCTCGCCGACCTGCGCGCCCAGATCGCCGCCAACGAGAAGGGCATCGAGGAACTGCGCCGCATGGTCGACCAGTTCGGCCTGGACGTCGTCCACGCCTACATGCGGCACGTCCGGAACAACGCCGAGGAATCGGTACGCCGGATCGTCGCCACCCTCCACGACGGCTCCTACCGGTACGAGACGGACGGCGGGGCGGTCATCCAGGTGGCCGTCCGCGTGGACCGCGAGGGCCGCAGCGCAGTCCTCGACTTCACCGGCACGTCCCCGCAGCAGCCCGGTAACGTCAACGCGCCCACGTCCGTGGTCATGGCGGCCGTGCTGTACGTGTTCCGGACCCTCGTCGACGACGACATCCCGCTCAACAGCGGCTGCCTGGAACCGCTGGACGTGCGCGTCCCGGACGGGTCGATGCTCGCCCCCTCCTACCCGGCCGCGACGGTCGCGGGCAACGTCGAGACCTCACAGGCCGTCACCGGCGCCCTGTACGCCGCGCTGGGCGTCCAGGCGGAGGGCTCCGGGACGATGAACAACGTGACCTTCGGCAACGACCGGGTGCAGTACTACGAGACCGTGGCGAGCGGCTCGGGCGCCGGGGACGGCTTCGACGGCGCCGACGCCGTACAGACCCACATGACCAACTCGCGGCTCACCGACCCCGAGGTCCTGGAGTGGCGCTACCCGGTCCGGGTGGACGCCTTCGCGGTACGGGAGGGCAGCGGTGGGCGCGGCCGCTGGCGTGGCGGTCACGGCGTCGTCCGGCGCATCCGGTTCCTGGAGCCCATGACGGTGGCCCTCCTGACCGGGCACCGGAGGGTCCCGCCGTACGGCATGGCGGGCGGCGGCCCGGGGGTGCTGGGCGAGAACACCGTGGAGCGCGCCGACGGCACCGTCCACCGGCTGGGCGGAGTGGACGTGGTGGACGTGGGCCCCGGGGACGTCCTGGTCGTCGCGACGCCCGGAGGAGGCGGTTACGGGGAGCCCGCCGACTCCGCAGGACCTAGCGCGTCGGGATGAACCGGATGGGCGTCCCCGGCACGGCCTGGGCGGCCGCCGCCAGGTCCTTCTCCCGGACCACGGCCACCACCGGGTAGCCGCCGGTCGTGGGATGGTCCGCGAGGAACACCACCGGGCGCCCGTCCGGCGGCACCTGGACCGCGCCGAGGACCATGCCCTCGCTGGGCAGTTCGCCCGTCACGGCCCGCTCCAGGGGCGGGCCCTCGGTGCGCAGCCCTATGCGGTTGCTCGCCGGGGACACCCGGTACGCGCGCGTGGCGAGGGTGCGGAGCGCCGGCCCGGTGAACCAGTCGTCGCGCGGGCCCAGCCGGACCCGCAGCACCAGCTCCTCGGGCGGGGCCGGCCACGGCACGGCGTCGGGCCCGGCCACCCCGTGGGGCTCGGGCCCCAGCGGCAGTACCGTTCCGTCCCGCAAGGGGGCCGGGCCGAGCCCCGAGAGCAGGTCCGTGGAGCGGCTGCCCAGCACCGGGTCGGCGGCGACGCCCCCGGCGAACGCCACGTAGGAGCGCAGGCCCCGCACCGCGGCGCCCACCTCCAGCACGGCGCCCGCGGGGACGCGCACCGGGGCGCCCCAGGCCACCGGCCGCCCGTCCACCGTGACGGGGCACGGCGCGCCGCCCACCGCGACGGTCACCGCACAGCGGGGCCGCACCGCGCACCCGTCGACCGTGGTCTCCAGTACGGCGGCGTCCACGGGGTTGCCGACCAGCCGGTTGGCGAGACCGCTCGCGTACGGGTCGAGGGCGCCCGAGCGCGGCACGCCCAGGTGCGCGTGGCCACGGCGCCCGCGGTCCTGCACGGTCGTCAGCGCCCCGGCCCGTACGACGGCGAAGGCCCGGTCCGTCATCGGCGCCCCACGCCCTGTGGCACGAACCGCACCCGCGTACCGGGCGACAGCAGCGCGGCCGGCTCCCGCGCGGGGTCCCACAGCACGGCGTCGGTCGTCCCGATCAACTGCCAGCCCCCGGGCGACGAACGCGGGTACACGCCCGTGTACGGGCCCGCCATCGCCACCGAGCCCGCCGGCACGGCCGTGCGCGGAGTGGCCCGCCGGGGCACCTCGTACGCCGCCGGCAGCCCGGTCAGGTAGCCGAACCCGGGCGCGAACCCGCAGAACGCCACCCGGAACTCGGCCGCCGCGTGGATGCGCGCCACCTCGTCCGGCGTCACGTCCCACAGGGCCGCGACATCGGCGAGGTCGGGCCCGTCGTACCGGACGGGGATCTCGACGGCCGGGTCCACGCGCGCGTGGAGCGGCGCGATCTCCCACCCGGCGACCAGCGCGGCGAGCCGCGCGGGCTCCGCCACCCCGTCCAGCAGCACCGTCCGCGCGGCCGGGACGATCTCCGTCACGGCGGGGAGCGCACCGGCCGCCCGGCGGCGCAGCAGCTCGGCGTGGAAGGCCTCGGCCTCCTCGCCGGTGCCGAGCTCGACGAGGAGGGCTCGCTCGCCCACCGGGAGGGTCCTCATACGAAGGCCTCCACGCGGACGCCCGAGGCCTCCAGTTCGGCCCGGACGCGGCGGGCCAGGTCCACCGCGCCGGGTGTGTCGCCGTGCAGGCACAGCGAGCGGGCGCGGACGGCCACCGAGCGCCCGCACCGGGAGGTGACCACACCGAACCTGGCCATGGACACGGACCGTTCCACGACGGCCGCGGGGTCGGTGATGACCGCCCCCTCCTCGCGGCGCGGTACGAGCGTGCCGTCGGCGGTGTACGCGCGGTCGGCGAACGCCTCGGTCACGACCGGGAGTCCGGCCTTCTCGGCCACCTCGTGCAGCCGCGAGCCGGGCAGCCCCAGCAGCGGGAGCCGTTCACCGGTCAGCATCACGCCGTCGACCACCGCCTGCGCCTGGCCCTCGTCGTGCACGATCCGGTTGTAGAGCGCCCCGTGCGGTTTCACGTACGACACCCGCACACCGGCCGCCCTGGCGAAGACCTCCAGGGCGCCGATCTGGTACGCCACTTCGGCGGCCAGCTCGTCGTACGGCACGTCCATGGAGCGCCGTCCGAAGCCCGCCAGATCGCGGTAGGACACCTGGGCGCCGATCCGCACCTTGCGCTCGGCGGCCAGGGCGCACACCCGCCGCATGGTGGCCGCGTCCCCGGCGTGGAAGCCGCAGGCCACGTTGGCGCTGGTGACGACCGACAGGAGCTGTTCGTCGTCCGTCAGCCGCCAGCGCCCGAAGCCCTCTCCCAGGTCGGCGTTGAGGTCGATCGAGGCCCAGGTCATGGTGGTGTCTCCCTACGTTTCCGTTACGCCAGCTCGCGGCCGCGCGTCTCGGGCAGGCCGAGCAGGGCCAGTACGGCGATGCCGTAGCCGACCGCGCCGAAGACCAGTGCCCCGCCCACGCCCCAACTGTCGGCGAGGAAGCCGACCAGGGTCGGGAAGAACGCGCCGACCGCCCGGCCGGTGTTGTACGTGAATCCCTGGCCCGTGCCGCGTACGGCCGTCGGGTAGAGCTCGGCGAGGAAGGAGCCGAAGCCGCTGAAGATGGCCGACATGCAGAAGCCGAGGGGGAAGCCCAGGACGAGGACGAGACCGTTCGCCCCGGTGGGGATGTTCGTGTACGCGAGGATGCACACCGCCGAGAGGAACGCGAAGATGACGATGTTGCGCTTCCGGCCGAGCCGGTCGGTGAGGTAACCACCCGTCAGGTACCCGATGAAGGCGCCGGATATCAGGAAGGTCAGGTAGCCGCCCGTACCGACCACGGTCAGCCCCCGGTCGTTCTTGAGGAATGTGGGCACCCAGGTGGCGAGCGTGTAGTAGCCGCCCTGGACGCCGGTGGACAGGAGCGTCGCGAACACCGTCGTCCGCAGCAGTCCGGGCCGGAAGATGGCGGTGAAGGAACCGCGCTCGCTGCTCGACCGGCGTACCTCGGCGGCGTGCGGCGCGTCCTCGACGTTCCTGCGCACCCAGATGACGAGCAGGGCCGGAAGGGCGCCCGTCCAGAACATCACGCGCCAGGCCGTGTCCGGGTCGAGGAAATGGAAGACCAGCGTGTAGACGATGACCGCGAGGGCCCAGCCGGCCGCCCAGGCGCTCTGGATGCCTCCGAGCGTACGGCCGCGGTGCTTGGCGGAGGCGTACTCGGCCACCAGGATCGCGCCGACCGCCCACTCGCCGCCGAACCCAACGCCCTGAAGGGCACGGAAGACCAGCAGCGTCTCGTAATTGGGGGCGAATCCGCACAGAACGGTGAAGAGTGCGTAGGTGATGACCGTGATCATCAGCGCCTTCACGCGGCCGATGCGGTCGGCGAGGATGCCCGCGAGGATACCGCCGAGGGCCGACACGACGAGCGTGACGGTGGTGAGCAGGCCGGTCTGGCCGCTGTTGAGGCTGAAGTAGGCGGAGATCGCCACCATGCTCAGCGGCAGCGTGAAGAAGTCGTAGGAGTCCAGGGCGTAGCCGCCGAACGCGCCGCCGAAGGCGCGCCGGCCGCGCGGCCCGAGCGCGCGCAGCCAGGCGAACGCGCCGCTGTCGTCGGCCAGTCCGGCCTGGGAGGCCTGAGACGTCTGGGGGGTCTTGGTCGTGCTCATCTGCACCTCGCAGAGGAGAGCGGGAAACGAGCGGTGCCCCCAAGGTAGGGATTGTTGAACGATCCGACAAGGGGTTCGTTCCCTCGTTCTCGTTCGCCGTTTTCCTTCTACGATGAGCGGGGCGTGACCAGGCGGACGAGAAGAGGGCGTTGTGGGGACGACGGGCTCCGGGAGCGAGCGGGGCGGCGGACTGGCGGACGACCGGGCGCTGCTGGGGCGTACGAGCACGGCGGAACGGGTCGCGGACATCCTGCGCACCCGCATCGCCGAAGGCTTCTTCCCGCCCGGGACGCGGCTCTCGGAGGACAGCATCGGCGGCGCGCTGGGGGTGTCGCGCAACACCCTGCGCGAGGCGTTCCGGTTGCTGACGCACGAGCGACTGCTCGTCCACGAGCTGAACCGGGGAGTGTTCGTCCGCGTCCTGGCCGTCGACGACGTGGTGGACATCTACCGCACGCGGCGGCTCGTCGAGTGCGCCGTCGTCCACGACCTGGGCGAGCCGCCGTTCGCGCTGGACGGGCTGATCCGGGCGGTGACCGAGGGGGAGCGCGACGCGCGTGAGGGCGACTGGAAGGGCGTCTCCACCGCCAACATCCACTTCCACCGGGAACTGGTCGCCCTCGCCGGCAGCGACCGCATGGACGAACTGATGCGCGGCGTCCTCGCCGAACTCCGGCTCGTCTTCCACATGGTGGACGACCCGCGCGCCCTGCATGAGCCATATCTCATCCGAAACCGGGAGATTCTGGACGCCCTGAGGGCGGGGGAGCGGACCAAGGCCGAGCGGCTGCTCGTGGACTACCTCGACGACTCCCGTGAGCAGTTGGTCCAGGTTTATGCCCACTTGGTGCAGACGGATCCGTCAGCGGGTACCGGCTGACGGCACCCTCCGCGTCCCGGCCGGCACGCGGGCTCGCGGGGGCCATCTGCGCCGTTTCGACCGTTGTCAGTGCGAGGACCTAATCTGTGCAGCGTGACTTCGCCTGCCTCGACGGAATCCGTTCCGCCCCAGCTCAGCGCGGGGCCGCGGCCCGCCCAGGGCCCGGCCGCCGACGAAGGGCTCGCGCGGCGGCTTCGCGCGCTCGCGTGCACCGCGCCCCTGCACGACCTGGACGCGCGCAAGGCGAACCTGGCGGGGGAGTACTCGACGTACGCCATGGCGGAGGTCGCCCTCGCCGCGATCGACCTCGTCACGCTCAACATGGACTTCGACACCGGCGCCGACCATGAGCAGATCGTCGCCCGGCTGCTGCCCAGGATCGCCGCCCAGGCCCCGCAGCGGCCCGCCGCCGAGCACGAGCGGGTGGCCCGCTGGGTGCTGGAGAACCTGATCAACGTCGGCAGCGTCGACCGCGGCTTCCGCGCCGTGTACGGCACGTTCGGCACCGACGGCGTCTATGTGCGCCGCGATTACGACTTCAAGCTCATCGAGGAAGTCCCCGGTTACGGCGGCAGCGTCTACCTCCGCACCACCGACGAAGCGGTCAACGTCCTCGTCGGCGCCCTCGACACCGACGTCACCAGCGCCCAGATCGCCGCCGAGGTCAAGCTGGAGGTGCTGATCAGCCGGGGCCGGCTCGCCGACGCCCAGCTCGCCGCCGAACAGGCGCGGTACCGCACCGTGCAGTACGCGGAGACGCTCCGCAAGACCCTGGAGGCCACCCGGCGCAATGTCCGCGCCGTCGACTGGCTCAGCGCCGTACCCGACATGATCGACGAGGCACTCGACCACGTCGCCGACCGGTACCGCCACGAGAACGCCATCCTCACCAACATCCGCAAGGCCCGCGACGAGGCCGAGGACCAGGAGCACAAGCGGCGTGCCGCCGAGCTCGTCGACATCGTCAAGGACTGCATCCGCCGCCACACCCAGCTCCAGTCCCGGCTCCTGGAGGCGGGCCCGCTGTTCCGGGCCGAACAGGACCGGCAGGCCTTCGCCCAGCCCACCGCCCGCGCGGGACTCGACTTGTACGGGCAGCTCGTCGCCCCGGTCCTGCCGCTGCCGGTCGAACAGGCCACCAGGGTCACCGACGCGTACTTCGCCCACGGCACCGGTCTGCGCGCCCCCGGTTCGGTGCGGATGGGCGACCTGGTCGAGCTGCTGCTGACCCCGCCGGTTGAGCGGGAGCACCTGGGCGCCGAGATGCCCGAACCGGACCTGATCGCCACGCCCGACGACAGCCGGTTCAGCGAGGAGCAGATGGCGAGCGCCATGGAACTGCTCGACCTGGAGCACGACGCGCCGCGCCGCCTCTCCGGGCTGCTCGCCGAGGCGCGCCGCCGCGATCCCGAACTGCCCTACCTGGTCGCCCTCCTGGCGATACACGCGGCCAGTCCCCCGGTCGGCACGGCCTACCGACAGGGCGAGGAGCGCCTGCTGTTCGCCGTCGACGACGGCACCGAACTCGACGACCCGGAGTTCGGCGGTGCCGACCTGATCGTCGGCACCGCCCTCCTGGACGCCGCCGGCATGGCCGCCGACCGCACGGACGCCGCATGAAGCGCGCGCCCATCCGCGCACGCCGGCCCTGGGACACGCCGCCCTCCGGAGCAGCGGTCCTCCCGTGGGTACGTCGGCCTCCGGCGCCGGGGGTCGCTGCCCGCCGTCTCCCGTTGCGGGCAGCCGTCCGGCTGGGGTGCGCCTCCCTTCCGTTGTGGGCAGTCGTTCCGCAGGGCGATGGGGGTCCCCCCTGCTCGAGCGAAGTCGAGAGCTTGGGGGAGGGTGGGCACAACGGACAGGGGCGGTGCCTGTTTCCGGTGCGCCCGGGGGCGGTGCCTGCCGGTGGGTGGGGGCGGGGCCCCTCCGGGCTCGCCTCCTCGAGGCCGGCGGCCTTGGGTGCCAGTAAAGGGAGCCCACCCTTCGCCGCCAACCTCTGCGGGGGCGACCCTGCACGGCCCCACCCCGGCCGGATGCCGGGTGCGGTCCGTACGTTCCCACCCCGATCCCGATCCACCAAGGAGCCCCAGCCGTGAGCGACCACCACGCCGAGCACGCCGACGCGGTGAGCGAGCCGGACGCGCCCCAGCCGGGCGCGTCCGGCACCGTCACGCCCGCTGACGCGGCCGACGCCGCCCGGCTGGTCTCCTTCGGGCTCCAGCCCAAGCTGCTCCCCGCCCGTGACGCCGAGTACGCCGACCTGCTCCGCCGGTACCGCGAGGAGCCCGCCTTCGCGCGGCTCGCCGACGCCGTCGCGACCGGACTCGGGCTGATCGTCCTGGAGGTGTCCCCGCGCGCGGGGATGGCCGTCACCGCGGGTGAGGACTCGGTCTTCGCCGTCCGCATGGGTGACTACGCCCGCCGCGCCTCCACCGACTCCGGTGACCGCTTCCTGCACGGCCTGGCCCACCTCGCCGTCGCCGCCATGGCGTTCCCCCGCCCGGAGGACCTCGCCGACGACGGGTACATCGGCCGCATCACCGTCAACGGCGTCGACGCCTTCGTACGGCAGGCCTGTCGGCGGCTCGAGGAACGTGCCGAGGAGCAGGGGGAGAATACCGATCCAGTCACCGATACCCCGGGCCTGGAGGCCGCCTGGCGCATCTACGCGCGCCGCAGCGCGACCGGCGCCACCAAGGACGCCCGCCGGCTCGCCGGTTCCACCACCGGCATCATCGGCAAGGCCGTCGCCTTCCTCACCGACTCCGGGTTCCTCCAGCGCACCGGCGACGAGGGCGGCGGCTCGTACCGGA
Source organism: Streptomyces sp. NPDC049837 (assembly GCF_040674455.1). NCBI lineage: Bacteria > Bacillati > Actinomycetota > Actinomycetes > Kitasatosporales > Streptomycetaceae > Streptomyces > Streptomyces sp. NPDC049837. Next base: position 258,762 of record NZ_JBFAMP010000010.1, read on the forward strand.
CCACCGCCCGCTACCAGCTCCAGGTCCGTGACATGGCGGGCAGCGCCGCCATGGCCGAGCTGCTGGAGCTGGGCATCGTCCCGGTCAGCGACGGCTCGGCCACCCTCCTGCCGCCGCCCGAGGGCGACGACCTGGAGCTGGCCGCCGACGCCGGCCTGCCCTTCCACGCGTAACACGACAGCACACGACTGAAAGTCCGCCGACATGTACGAGTTGTCCCGGGTCCGCCTCTACTCCATCGGGCCCGCCGGTGCGCGCTACGCCGACACCGTGCTGGACCTGCGCGGAGTCGGCGCGCCCGTGCCCAACCCCGCCCCCACCCAGGCGGAGTTCTTCGAGGAGGAGCCGGTCGGCCCGCCGCGCCGGCCCGCGCCCGCGGGCGTGCTCTTCCTGGAGAACGGCGGCGGCAAGTCCGTCCTGCTCAAGCTGATCTTCTCGGTGATGCTGCCGGGCCACCGGAACACACTGGGTGGCGCCAGCTCCGGTGTGCTGCGGAAGTTCCTGCTCGCGGACGACTGCGGGCACGTCGCCCTGGAGTGGCAGCACACGCTGACCGGGGAGTGCGTCGTGGTCGGCAAGGTGAGCGAATGGCGGGGGAGGCAGGTCTCCAACGATCCGCGGAAGTTCGCCGAGGCCTGGTACTCCTTCCGCCCCGGTCCTGGGCTGAGCCTGGATTCGCTGCCGGTCGCCGAAGCCACCTCTGTCCGTCCGCCCGCCGAGGGGGTCTCGGGTGCTCAGGGCCGCCGCCGCACCATGAAGGGCTTCCGTGACGCCCTCACGGAGGCCGGCAAGGCGTACCCGCACCTGGAGGTGTACTGGGAGGAGATCCACGACCGCTGGAACGAGCACCTCGGCGACCTCGGGCTGGACCCCGAACTGTTCCGCTACCAGCGGGAGATGAACGCGGACGAGGGCGAGGCCGCCGGCCTCTTCGCGGTCAAGAAGGACTCCGACTTCACCGACCTGCTGCTGCGCGCCGTCACCGACACCCGTGACACCGACGGCCTCGCCGACCTCGTCAGCGGCTTCGGCAACAAGCTCGGCCGCCGCGCCGAACTGACCGCCGAACGCGACTTCACCGCCGGATCCGTCGACCTCCTCGGCCGGATCGTCGAAGCGGCCGGCACACGCGCGCGTGCCCGGGACATCCACGCCGGAGCCGAGCGCCGCACCCGCACACTCGCCCGCCGCCTGTCCGCCCGCGCCGCCGAGGAACGCGGCCGCGCCGCCGAACTGGCCGCCCAGGTCACCGCCGCCGCCCACACCGTCACCGACGCCGAGGACGCACGGGCCCGCGCCTCCCTCGTCGCCGCCGAACTGGCCTACCGCCACGCCTCCCTGGCCCTCACCGCCGCCGAGAAGGGCGCCGCCGCCCAGCGCCGCGAGCTGTCCGACGCCCGCACCCTGCACGCGGCCTGGCAGGCCGCCGAGGCGGTCCTCAGGCACCGCGCCGCCGCCGACCGCTCCGCGCGCGTGGCCGCCGCCATCCGCGAGGCCGAGCGGGACGCCGCCCCCGCGCTCGCCGCACGTGCCAAGGCCGCCGCCGACCTCGTACGGGCGCTGCACGCGGCCGCCGAGGAGGGCGAGCGGCACGCCGACGAGGAGGAGGAGCGCTCCGCCGCCCTCCAGGAGGCGGGCGAGACCGCCCACCGCGACGCCACCGCCGCCGCCACCGAGGCCCAGCGCGCCCGGAGCGAAGCGGGCCACCTGCGCCAGCGTCTCGCCGAGGTCGAGCAGGAGACCGCCGAAGCGGTACGGGCCGGATGGCTCGACGACACCGCCCCGGACGCCGACCCGGCCCGCGCCGCGCTCGCCGCCAGCGACGCCGAGAAGACCACCGTCGCCGCCTGGGACGCGGCCCGCGACGCCGCCCGCGCGGCGGCCGACCGCGCCCGCGAGGCCGCCGCGGCCGAATCCCGGGCCGAACTGGCGGCCGCCCGCGCCGCCGACGCCGCCCAGGCCGCCGAGAGCGCCCACCAGGCTGAGCGCCGCGCCGCCGAGTCCATCGCCGCCGAGGAGCGCCTCGCCGAGCTGCTGAGCCTGCCGGGCACCGCCAGGCCCGCAGTTCCCCAGCCCCGCCAGGGCGGGGAGCCGGACGAGGCGGCGACGGTGCCCGTGCGATCCGCCCAAGGGCCGCTCACGGTCGAGGAGTTCGACCGGTACGCGGACGAACTGCGCGACCTCCTCGACCAGGGCATCGCCGCCGCCGAGCGCAAGCTCTTCGAGCTGCGCACCGCCGCCGCCGACGACTCCCGCATCCTCGGCGCCCTCGGCGACGGCGGCCTCCTGCCGCCCGGCCCCGACGTCCTCGCCACCGTCGAATACCTCGGCGAGCAGGGCATCCCCGCCCTGCCCGGCTGGCGCTACCTCGCGCAGGCCGTCGACCCCGCCGACCACGCCGCCGTGCTCGCCGCCCGCCCCGAGCTGGTCGACGGTGTCGTCATCACCGACCCCGTCTCGTACGCCAGGGCCCGCGAAGTCCTCGCCGGTGCCGCGCTGCTGCCGCGCTCCGCCGTGGCCGTGGGCACCGCCGCCGCGCTCCTCGCCCCCGTACCGGGACCGACCGGCACGGACACCGACGTCTTCCTCGTGCCGCCGAACCCGGCCATGCACGACGAGCACGCCGCCGACGAGGAGCGCCAGGCCCTGCGCGCCCGCGCCGCCGCCCGCGACGAGGAGATTCGCACCCTCGCCGCCCGCCTCACCGGCGACCGGTCGCTCGCCGCCCGCATCGGCTCCTGGCGCGCCGACTGCCCGCCCGGCATGCTCACCGAACTGGCGGAAGCCGCCGCCACCGCGCGCGTGGCCGCCGAAGCGGCCGAGGCCGCACTCGCCGAAGCCCGCACCGTACGGGCCGAGGCGGACGAGGCGGCGGCCGACACCGCCCGCGTACGCGACGAGCGGCAGGAAGCCGCACAGCGCGCCCGCCGGGCCGCCGACGCCCTCGCCGGCCTGGCGTTCCGGCTGCGCGAGCGGGCCGGCTGGCAGGCCCGGCTGCGCGAACTGGCCGACGAGGCCGCCGAGTACGAGGCCCGCGCCCAGACCTGCCTGGAGCGGGCCCGCGCCGCCGACGAGGACCGCCGCGCCGCCCAGCGCGCCGCCGACGACGCCCACCGCACCGCCCGCGCCCTGCGCGCCGAGCGCGCCGAGATCGCCGGCGCCCCCGAGAACCTGCCGGAGGAGGACGCCGACGCGCCCCGCGTGCCGCTCGCCGCCCTCCGCGAGGCCTACCGCGCGGCCTCCCAGCTCTACGAGAAGGTCGGCGTCGGCGCCGACCTGCGCGCCGAACAGGCCCGCGCCGAGAGCGACGAGAGCGCCGCCCTCGCCGAACTGGACCGGCTCACCAACAAGGTCCGCACCCGCGCCGCCCAGCTCCTCGAAAGCCCCGACGGCGCCGACGGACCGTCCCGCCAGGCCGCCGCCGCCCGCGCCGAGTCCCTGGTCCAGATGCTGGAGTCCCGCGCCTCCGAGGCCAGCGAGAAGCTCGGCCGGCTGCGCGGCGAGGCCGAACGCCTGGCCCCCGCGGACGGCGAGTCGCACACCGAGCTGCCCGAGGAGCTGGTGCCCACCGACGCCGACCACGCCCAGTCCCTCCTCCGCACCGCCACCACCGAACTGGCCACCCGCACCGACGCGCTGGAGATCGCCCGCGCCACCCACGCCCGGCTGCTCCAGGCCCACCGCGCCGCCGAGGACGCGGCCGGCGGCTTCGACGAGACGGCCGCCCTCCTCCGCGACCTGCTCCGTGAGCACACCGACGAGGACCAGGAGGAGGCTCCCGAGCCGTACCCGGGCAGCCTGGAGGAGGCGCGCCGGTCCGCCGCCGAGGCACGGCGCTCCCTGCGTGGCTGCGCGGCCGACCTGTCCGCCGCCGACGCCGCCGTACGCGAAGCCTGCGACGTCCTCGTACGGCACGCCAACTCCACCCGCTACGAACAGGTCCGCACCCCCGCCCGGCAGCAGATCCGCGAACTGCCCGCCTCCGCCCTGCCCGAGCACGCCGCCAAGTGGGCCGACGCCTTCGCGCCCCGGCTGCGCGTCCTCACCGACGAACTGGCCCAGCTCGAGCGCAACCGCGACTCGATCGTCGACCGCCTGCGCGGCCTGGTGGAGTCCGCGCTGGCCACGCTCCGTTCGGCACAGCGCCTGTCCCGGCTCCCCGAGGGCCTGGGCGAATGGTCGGGCCAGGAGTTCCTGCGGATCCGCTTCGAGGAGCCCGACCAGGCGACGCTCATCGAACGGCTCGGCGAGGTCATCGACGAGGCGACCCGCGCGGCCGTCAAGAAGAACTCCGACCTGCGCCGGGACGGCATGTCCCTGCTGCTGCGCGGCGTCCAGGCGGCCCTCCAGCCCCGGGGCGTGTCCGTGGAGATCCTCAAGCCAGACGCGGTGCTGCGCGCCGAGCGGGTCCCCGTCGGGCAGATGGGCGACGTCTTCTCCGGCGGCCAGTTGCTCACCGCCGCCATCGCCCTGTACTGCACGATGGCGGCCCTGCGCAGCAACGACCGGGGCCGCGACAAGCACCGGCACGCGGGCACGCTGTTCCTCGACAACCCGATCGGCCGCGCCAACGCCACGTACCTGCTGGAGCTCCAGCGGGCGGTCTCCGACGCGCTCGGTGTCCAGTTGCTCTACACCACCGGCCTGTTCGACACGACCGCCCTCGCCGAGTTCCCGCTGGTGATCCGGCTGCGCAACGACGCGGACCTGCGGGCGGGCCTGAAGTACATCAGCGTGGAGGAGCACCTGCGCCCCGGTCTGCCGCAGCCGGCCACCGAAGGGGAGACGGTGGTCCACGGCGAGATCACCGCCACCCGCATGTTCAAGCGCACGCCCGATCCGGAGGCCGCCGCCATCGCCGACTAGCCCCGGTAGCGGTCCCCGGACCCCGCCCGCCCCGGGACGAGCGCCCACGCCGTCCCGGCCGCCCGTGCCGGACGCCCGCCCCCGCGCCGGCGCTCAGGCGCCGCCGGGGCAGGCGCCGCCGGTCAGCCGTGCGCGGTCAGGCCCGTGACAGGTGGCTGTCGCTCGCGCCCTGCCGCTGTCGTATGCGCGCCGTCTCGCGGGCCTCCGCGCGGGCGGCCCGGCGCGCCCGGCGCCGTTCACGCCTGAGCCGGCGCGCCGTACTGCTCGGCGTCGACACCACACCGTGCCGCTGGTTCAACACCTGCCGGGTCACCCACACATCGAGGGCGGCCCAGGTCGCGACGACCGTGCTGCCGACACTGCTGAGCACCATCGGGAAGGCCAGCCAGGACGCCGTGAGCGTGCAGAAGAACGCCACCATCGCCTGTATCAGCGTCAGCGCCGCGATGAGCACGGCACGCACCGCCGCCGTACGCACCGGGTCGGGGAGCCTCCGCCTCCCCACCGGCTCTTCCACCCACAGTTCGCGCCCTGCCGCCGTGCCCATTCGAATCGCCACTCCCCACGACCGACCGTCTCCTGGGTGGCTGCCCGTCTTGAGCCGCTTTACGCCGACAGTTCTCGCCTCCCCGTACAGAACGACGAACGACCGACGGCGAAGATTCCCCCCGGAACGCGCAATTCCAGCCATCCGCCGAGCACGCGGAAGTGACGCCCCGCCAGGTGTCATCCACCACACCGGCAATTGTCAATGCCCTGAATACCAGGACAACTCATGATCTGCGCTCCACGGTGCGGCTGAAAATCGCCCGGACGTCCCTTCGAGTTGTCCGTGGTGCAGTAGTAGGCTCGCGCCGTTTGTTGATGTGTTGATGGGTACACCCACGCCGGACGGCAGGGCAGGGCAGGACGGGTGCGAGTGGGGGAGGCCATGCGCTTTCGCGGGAAGTCGATCCGCCGGAAGATCGTGGCGTTGCTCCTTGTGCCGCTCCTCTCCCTCACGGGCCTGTGGGGGTTCGCGACCCTCATCACCGGACGTGAGGCCAGTCAGCTCCTGGACGTCGGCTACATCGTCGACAAGGTGGGTCACCCACTTGACGACACCGTCCGCGTCATCCAGCGGGAACGCCGCCAGACCCTGGTCTACCTGGCCGACCCCCGCGCCTCCGACGCACTCCCGGCACTCCGCCGCGACCGTGCCGCGACCGACCGGGCCATCGCCAGGATCCGCGCCAACGCCAAGGACCCCGGGGTGATCGACGCCCTGAACCCCCAGGCGGCCGGAAGGCTCACCTCCCTCCTCAAGGCGCTCGACGACCTCACCTCCCTGCGCCGCTCCGTCGAGAACCGCGCCGTCGGCCGCATTCAGGCACTGGATTTCTACAACCGCCTCATAGACCCCTGTTACAGCTTCCTGACCAACCTCCACGCCCTGGACAACGTGGAGATGGACAAGCAGGGCCGCGCCCTGGTCGGCGTCGTCCGCGCCCGGGAGATGCTCTCCCGCGAGGACGCCCTCGTGGTGTCCTCCCTCATCAGCAAGCGCATCACCGCCGAGGAGATCCGCGCCATCTCCGACCTCGTCGCCCACCGCGAACTGCTCTACGAGGTCAACCTGGAGCTCATGCCGGGCTCCGAACGCGAGATATTCCAGGCCTACTGGCGCAGCCCCGAAACCGAGCCGCTGCGCGACGCCGAGGACGAACTGCTCGCCGCCGGCGCCACCGACGACCCCCGCACCATCACCGCCGCGACCTGGCAGGAACTGGCGAACCCCGTCCTCGACGAACTCGCCGGCGAGAACACCGAGGCCGGCAACCGCTACCAGGACCGCGTCGAGCCCGCCGCCCACAGCGTCCTGCTCAAGGCGGGCGTCGCCGGAGTGCTGGGCTTCCTGGCCCTGCTCGTATCGGTCATCGTCTCCGTACGCATCGGACGCGGCCTCGTGCGCGACCTCAGGCGACTGCGCAAGGAGGCCCAGGAGGTCTCCGGCGTACGGCTGCCCAGCGTGATGCGCCGCCTGGCCGCCGGCGAACACGTCGACGTCGAGACCGAAGTACCGCACCTGGAGTACGAGAGGGACGAGGTCGGCCAGGTCGGCCAGGCCCTCAACACCCTCCAGCGGGCCGCCGTCGAAGCCGCCGTCAAGCAGGCCGACATGCGCCGTGGCGTGTCCGAGGTCTTCGTCAACCTCGCCCGCCGCAACCAGGTACTGCTCCACCGCCAGCTCACCCTCCTGGACACCATGGAGCGGCGCACCGAGGACACCGAGGAACTCGCCGACCTGTTCCGCCTTGACCACCTCACCACCCGTATGCGCCGCCACGCCGAAGGCCTGGTGATCCTCTCCGGCGCGGCGCCCTCACGGCAGTGGCGCAAGCCGGTCCAGTTGATGGACGTCGTACGGGCCGCGGTGGCCGAGGTCGAGGACTACGAGCGAATAGAGGTGCGGCGACTGCCGCGCATCGGAGTCGGCGGCCCCGCTGTCGCCGACCTCACCCACCTCATCGCCGAACTCCTGGAGAACGCCACGGTGTTCTCCCCGCCGCACACCGCCGTCCACGTCCACGGTGAACGGGTCGCCAACGGCTTCACCCTGGAGATAGACGACCGGGGGCTCGGCATGGCCCCGGAGGCCCTGCTCGATGCCAACCTGCGCCTCGCCGAGACCCCCGAGTTCGAGCTCTCCGACACCGACCGGCTCGGCCTCTTCGTCGTCAGCCGCCTCGCCCAGCGCCAGAACGTGCGCGTCTCGCTCCAGCCCTCCCCGTACGGCGGGACCACCGCGGTCGTCTTCATACCGGCCGCGCTGCTCACCGACGCACCCGAGACCCAGGGCGCCGGTTTCCGGCTGGACCGCAAGGGCGGCAAGGACGCACCGCACCGGCGGGCGGCGCTCTCCAAGGTGCCCTCGGGCCTGTCCTCGGGCACCGGGCCGTCCGTCCTCGACGGGCCGGTCGAACTGGAGGCCCCGGTCGGCGCGCTCGGCCTCGACGACCGGCTCGCCGACCTCGGGGACCTCGACGACCGGCTCGGCGACCTGGAGGAGACGGAGAGCGAGCGCGGCGGCCTCTTCCGCGCCCGGCCGCCGCTGCGCCCCGTCTCCGGCCCTCACACCGACCACGAGCAGCACCAGCAGGCCGCCGACCACGGCCAGGACCGGACCCCGGAGCGGCCGCCCGGCGGCCCCGTCCCGCTGCCCCGCCGCAAACCCCCGACGCTCATCGCGCACCGGGGCCGGCGCCTGGACGAAGGCGGCCGGACCCACCCGGCGTCGCCCGAAGCACCGTCGCGCACCGGCCGCCCCGCCCGTCCCGCGCCCGCCGGTCCCGGCACCGCCGATCCCGCGGCCACGGGCCCCGCGCCCGCCGGTCCCGCGGCCGAGGACGAGGCGACCATGCTGCTGCGCGGTCTTCCCCGCCGGGTACGCCAGGCAAGCCTCGTGCCCCAGCTCAGGGAGGCGGCCGGACGGCCCGCCACCGAGGGCAGGGACACCGGTCGCGACGACGATCGCGACACCGAACGCGAAGCGGAAGAAGTACGCAGCCGCATGGCCGCGATGCAACGGGGCTGGCAGCGAGGGCGCCGGCAGAACGCCGAGAGCACCCCGCCCGCCGGCCACGGCGAAACAGCACCAGGAACGACACCGGAGGGGGACGGTCGATGACCGCACCGAACGCCGCAGCACCCAACACCACCGGCTCGACCGGCGAGTTGAACTGGCTCCTCGACGAACTGGTCGACCGGGTCGGTTCCATCCGCAAGGCGCTGGTGCTCTCCAGCGACGGCCTGGCCACGGGGGCCTCCAAGGACCTCAGCCGCGAGGACAGCGAGCACATGGCGGCCGTGGCGTCCGGTTTCCACAGCCTCGCCAAGGGCGTCGGCCGCCACTTCGACGCCGGCCGCGTCCGTCAGACCGTCGTCGAACTGGAGGAGGCCTTCCTCTTCGTCACGGCCGCGGGCGACGGAAGCTGCCTCGCCGTGCTCGCCGACGCCGACTCGGACGTCGGCCTCGTCGCGTACGAGATGACGCTGATGGTCAAGCGGGTCGGCGCCCACCTCGCGACGGCACCTCGTACCGGACTGCCCGCCGGAGGGTGAGGGGGGATGCGATGAGTGACGCAGCACGGCGGCAGAGCCGGCACAGACGCCCCGACCGCCATGAGCCGCACCACTGGTTCGACGACGACGCGGGCCCCGTGGTCCGCCCGTACGCGATGACACGCGGCCGTACCAGCAGCGCCACCCGCCACCGCCTCGACCTGATCGCGGTGGTCGTCCCCGAACCCGCGGCCGACGACCCCGGCCGCGACCAGACGCTCTCACCGGAGCATGTGGAGATCGTCGAGCGGTGCAGCGACCTCCCCCGGTCGATCGCCGAGCTGGCCGCCGGGCTGGACCTCCCCGTAGGGGTGGTCCGCGTCCTGGTCGGCGACCTCGTCGAGGACGAACTCGTCCACGTAACCCGTCCCGTACCGCCGGCCGAGCTGCCGGACGTCAGCATCCTCCGTGAGGTGATCAATGGCCTTCGGGCGCTCTAGCACCGGCCGCAAGAAGCGACCGGTCGAGCCGGTGACGCTGAAGATCCTGGTGGCGGGCGGGTTCGGGGTGGGCAAGACCACCATGGTCGGTGCGGTCAGCGAGATCCGGCCGCTGCGCACCGAGGAGACCCTCACCGAGGCGGGCAGGCCGGTCGACGACCTGCACGGCGTCGAGACCAAGGCCACCACCACGGTCGCCATGGACTTCGGCCGCATCACGCTCCGCGAGGACCTGGTGCTGTACCTGTTCGGTACGCCCGGACAGGACCGCTTCTGGTTCCTGTGGGACGAACTCGCGCAAGGCGCCCTGGGCGCGGTGGTGCTGTGCGACACCCGGCGCCTGGAGGACAGCTTCGCCGCGATCGACTACTTCGAGCGGCGCGGCATCCCCTTCGCGGTGGCCGTCAACTGCTTCGAGGGGGCCGCGCGCTTCCCGGCCGGTACGGTGCGGGCGGCGCTCGACCTCGACCCGGAGGTGCCGCTGCTGATGTGCGACGCGCGCGACCGGGAGTCCGTCAAGGACGTGCTGGTCGCCGTGGTCGAACACGCCCTCACCATCGCCGCCCGCACCCGGGAGCCGGTCACCACCTGAAGGCACCGGCGCCCGTCCACCGGCCGGGCGCCGACCTCAGCGGCCGGGCGCCGCCGTCCCTCAGTCGTCCCCCTCCCACCCGAGGCTCCGCTCCACCGCCTTGCGCCAGTTGGCGTACTCGCGCTCGCGGGTGGCCGGGTCCATGCGGGGTTCCCATGCCGTGTCGCGCTGCCAGTGGGACTTCAGCTCGTCCAGGCCCGCCCACACGCCCGTGGCCAGGCCCGCCGCGTACGCCGCGCCCAGGCAGGTGGTCTCCGAGACCTTCGGCCGGATCACGGGAACGCCCAGCACGTCCGCCTGGTGCTGCATCAGCAGGCCGTTGACCGTCATGCCGCCGTCGACCTTCAGGGACGAGAGCCGGACGCCCGAGTCCTGGTACATGGCGTCCACTACCTCACGCGTCTGCCAGCTCGTCGCCTCCAGGACGGCACGTGCCAGGTGAGCCTTGGTGACGTACCGGGTGAGGCCGGTGACCACACCGCGCGCGTCGGAGCGCCAGTACGGCGCGAACAGACCGGAGAACGCCGGCACGATGTACGCGCCGCCGTTGTCCTCCACGCTCGCCGCGAGCGTCTCGATCTCGGCGGCGCTGCGGATGATGCCGAGCTGGTCGCGGAACCACTGCACCAGGGCGCCGGTGATCGCGATCGAGCCCTCCAGGCAGTACACGGGCGCCTGGTCACCGATCCTGTACCCGACCGTGGTGATGAGCCCGCTCTTCGAGGGCACCGGCCGTTCGCCGGTGTTGAGCAGCAGGAAGCTGCCCGTGCCGTACGTGTTCTTGGCGGTGCCCGCGTCGTAGCAGGCCTGCCCGAAAACGGCCGCCTGTTGGTCGCCGAGAGCCGACGCGACCGGTACGCCCCGCAGTTGTCCGGTGGCGGTGCCGTAGACCTCCGCCGACGACCGGATGCCCGGCAGCATCACCTCCGGCACGTTCATGGTCCGGAGGATGGAGCGGTCCCAGTCCAGGGTCTCCAGGCTCATCAGCATGGTCCGGGAGGCGTTGGTGACGTCGGTGACGTGGACGCCGCCGTCGGTGCCTCCGGTGAGGTTCCAGATCAGCCACGAGTCGATGGTGCCGAACGCGATCTCGCCGCGCTCGGCGCGGGTGCGCAGCCCGGGCACGTTGTCCAGCAGCCAGGCCGCCTTGGGCCCGGAGAAGTAGCTGGCCAGCGGCAGGCCGGTGGTGTCACGGAAGCGGTCCTGGCCGTCCGTGCCGCCGAGTTCGGTGCACAGCGCCGAGGTACGAGTGTCCTGCCACACGATCGCGTTGTGCACCGGCTTGCCCGTGGCCCGGTCCCACAGGACGGTCGTCTCGCGCTGGTTGGTGATCCCGAGGGCGCTCAGCTCCTCGGCGCGCAGCCCGGCCTTGGCCAGGGCGCCCGCCACCACCGCCTGGACCTTGGACCAGATCTCCGTGGCGTCGTGCTCGACCCAGCCCGGCTTGGGGAAGATCTGGCGGTGCTCGCGCTGATCGACGGCGACGACGGCACCGTCCTGGTTGAAGATGATGCAGCGACTGGAGGTGGTGCCCTGGTCGATTGCGGCGACGAACCTGTCCGTCATGACGAAACCCCTTGTCGCGAGTGAGTGGGCGCCGCTGATGGGCCGCGTTGAAGCGGTGAACGCCAATAGGCGCTAATAGGCCACGTTGAAGATGACTCCGGCGAGCAGCCCCCCGACCAGCGGGCCGGCCACCGGCACCCATGCGTAACCCCAGTCGGACGTGCCCTTGTTGGGTATCGGCAGCAGTGCGTGGGCGATGCGCGGCCCGAGGTCCCGGGCCGGGTTGATGGCGTAGCCCGTCGGTCCGCCGAGCGACATGCCGATGCCGACGACGAGCAGCGACACCAGCAGGATGGAGATGCCGGACCCGTAGATGCCCGCCTCCGCGCCGGGGACCTGCCCGATGCCGATGCCGTCGTTCTTGCCGAACGCGAGGATGGGCAGCACCAGCGCGACCGTCGCGACGACCTCGGTGGTGAGGTTGGCGGCCGGATTGCGGATCTCGGGCCCCGTCGAGAAGATCCCGAGCGTGGGCTGAGCGGTCTTCGCGTCGGCGTTCGCCCGGAACTGCGCGTAGTAGACCAGCCACGCCAGGACGGCTCCCAGCACCGCGCCGACCATCTGCGCGAGCACGTACAGCGGTACCTTGCCCCACTCGCCCGTGTCGACGGCGACCCCGACCGTCACGGCCGGGTTGAGGTGCCCGCCGGACAGCGGGGCGGCGGTGTACGCCCCGGCGAGGACGCCGAAGCCCCAGCCGAAGGCGATGACGACCCAGCCGGCCGCCTTCGCCTTCGAGAAGTTGAGGGTGACGGCGGCGCAGACGCCCGCCCCGAAGAGGATGAGGATCGCGGTGCCGATGACCTCACCGGCGAATATGTCTCCATTGCTCACGGCGGCTCCTGGGCTCCATGGCTTCACGGCGTGCCGAACGGGCATGGGGTGCTGTGACGGGCGGACCGGCGATGTCGACGAAGAGGCAGTTTTCTCCCGCCGTGATGGGGCGTCAAGGTCGCGGACACCACCGGTCGCGGACGGGCGCCCTGGACACGCCGGTACGCCGCGTAAAGCCCCCGGACCGCGTGCCTCCCAGGCTCAGCGCACGGCCACGACCGCCGAACCATGGCCGAAGAGCCCCTGGTTGGCGGTGATCCCGACCCGTGCGCCCGGCACCTGTCGGGCCCCGGCCGCCCCGCGCAACTGCCAGGTCAGCTCGCAGACCTGGGCGATGGCCTGGGCCGGCACCGCCTCGCCGAACGAGGCCAGCCCGCCGCTGGTGTTCACCGGGATGCGGCCGCCGAGCGCCGTGGCGCCCTCCCGTACGAGTTTGGCGCCCTCACCCCGGCCGCAGAGCCCGATGTCCTCGTACCACTCCAGTTCGAGCGCGGTGGACAGGTCGTAGACCTCCGCCAGGGACAGGTCCTCGGGCCCGATGCCCGCCTCCTCGCACGCGGCCGCGGCGATCGACTCCCGGAACGGGACGGCGGGCGCGGCACCGGCCGCAGCCGAGTCGGTGGCGATGTCCGGCAGGTCGAGCACGGTACGCGGGTAGGTGGGGGTCACGGTCGACACCGCCCGGATACGGACCGGGTCCGTGGCCCCGTGCACGCGCGCGTACGCCATCGAGGACAGCACCAGGGCCGCGCCGCCGTCCGAGGTCGCGCAGATGTCGAGCAGCCTCAGCGGATCGGCGACCACCGCCGAGGCGGCCACCTCGTCGGCGGTCACCGGCTTGCGGTAGCGGGCGTACGGATTGAGCGCGCCCGCCGCCGCGTTCTTCACCTTCACCAGGGCGAAGTCCTCCGGAGTGTCCCCGTGCACGGCCATCCGGCGCCGGGCGTACAGGGCGAAGTACGCCGGGTTGGTGGCGCCCAGCACCCGGAACCGCAGCCAGTCCGGGTCGTCCGGGCGATCCCCGCCGGCGGGTGCGAAGAACCCCTTGGGCGCCGCGTCCGCGCCCACCACCAGGACCACGTCCGCCAGCCCGGCAAGGATCTGCGCCCGAGCGGTGGCGATGGCCTGCGCGCCCGAGGCACAGGCGGCGTACACGCTGGTCACCCGCGCACCCTGCCAGCCGAGCGCCCGCGCGAACGTCGCCCCCGCCACGTACCCCGGATAGCCGCCGCGCACCGTGTCGGCGCCGACGACCGACCCCACGTCCCGCCAGTCGACCCCCGCGTCGGCGAGCGCGGCACGGGCCGCGACCGTCCCGTACCGGACGAAGCCGCGGCCCCACTTCCCCCACGGGTGCATGCCCGCGCCCAGGACGGCGACGTCGCCGCTCATGACGCCACCACCGCCACCGGGCGCCAGTGCCAGGTGGTCCACACCGTCCCGGCGTCCTCGTGGAGGACCCCGGGGACCAGCTCCACCTTCATGCCGACGGCCAGGTCCGTGACCGCCACCCCGGGGGCCGCCTGCCCGAGCACCACCATGGCCTCGGCCGCCAGTTCGACGGCGACCAGGGTGTACGGCTGCCACGCGGCTTCCGGGTCCGAGACGTACGGCGCGGGCGGCCGGTAGCGCCCGTCGGTGTACGACCAGACGCGTCCACGCCGGGAGAGCGGCACCTCCAGCAGCTCGCCGCCGCCCGGACAGGCCGGGTTGCGGCAGAAGGCGTCCTCGCGCGGGAAGAAGACCGCCGTACAGGCCGAGCAGCGCGTGCCCAGCAGCCGGAAGTCCTCCCCGGCACCGCCCTCCGTGAACCACCCGGCCACCACGGGTGTGCGCGTACGCGTCAAGGCCCCTCCCCACCGGTCCGAACAGATCTGACGAAACGTCAGAAGTGTGCCACGGGGCGCCCGTCTCCGCGAGACGCCGGAGTCAGTGGCCCGCCACCGACCGCCTGGAGACCGGGAAGTCGAAGTACGTCTCGGGGAAGAGTTCCGGCTTGTACGTGAAGTGCCACCACTCCTCGGGAAGGTTGACGAAGCCCTCCGCGGCCAGGGTGCCCTTCAGTAGTTGCCGGTTCGCGCGCTGCTGCCCCTGGATGCGTGGGTCGTCCGTGTGGGACAGCGTGTCGAAGCAGTCGAAGCCCGTCCCCATGTCCACGGAGTTGTCGGGGAACCGCTCCTCCTGCGGGGCGTAACAAGGGACCAGTTGCTCACCCGGCACATAGGGGCGGGTGGGCGCCGCCGGCAGCTTCACGATCGTCAGGTCGACCGTGGAGCCCCTGCTGTGTCCGGACTTCTCGGCGATGTAACCGTCCGCGAACAGACGCGACTTGGCCACAAGCGGATAGAACTCCGCTTTCATCTCCTCGTCCTGGAGGTCCTTCGCCCACCGCACGAAGTGGTCCACGGCCCGCTGCGGCCGGTAACAGTCGTACACCTTCAGCGAATAGCCCTGCCGCAGCAGCTTCACCTGGGCCCGGTGCAGCGCCCGCGCGGCCGGCCGGGTCAGGATGCAGACGGGCTGGCGGTAGCCGTCCACCCGCTCGCCCACGAAGTTGTGCTCGGTCGTGTAACGCATCTCCTGGACGATCGTCGGGTCGACGGAGCGCAGCGCCACGAACTCCTTGGGCGCCTTCGGCTCGGGCGTGGCCTGCGCGGCGGGCGGCACGGCCGCCCCGAAGAGGAGCGCCGTGGCGGTCGCCACCAGGGCACGGCGCAGGCGGGAAGCGGAAGCGATACCTGTCATGCGCACCGTCTTACCGGGCCCGGCCCGGTCGGTACAGTCCACTTCGTGAAGTCCCACTGCACGAGCTGCGGCGCCGCCCACCCGGCCGAATCCGGCTGGCCCCGCGCCTGCCCGGCCTGCGGAGCCGTCGCCTACCGCAACCCGCTGCCGGTCGCCGTCGCGCTGCAACCCGCGACCGATGCGTACGGCACCGGACTGGTCGTCATCACCCGCGCCATCGAACCGCACCGCGGCGGCATCGCCCTGCCCGGCGGGTTCATCGACCACGCCGAGGACTGGCGGGACGCGGTGGTACGGGAGCTGAGGGAGGAGACCGGCATCGAGGCCTCCGCCCGCGACGTGGCCCTGGCCGACGCGATGAGCTCGCCCGCCGGCCACCTGCTGCTCTTCGGCCTCCTGCCCGAACGCCCGGCCGCCGCCCTCCCGCCCTCCACCGCCACCGACGAAACAGCCGGCCACCACCTGCTGCACGCCCCCGCCGAGCTGGCCTTCCCCCTCCACACGGCGGCGGTCACCAACTGGTTCGCGGGCCGCTACGGCGCCTGACGGCCGGGTTCGCGGGCGGCTACGGCGCCTGCCCCCGACCGCCGGAACCCCGCCCGCTACAGCCCCCACCGCCCGCACCCCGACCGCTACAGACCCCGTACCCGCACCCTCCCCCCAACCTCCACCGCGCCGTCCCGCGTGACCCGCTCCACCACCACGCGCCCGTCCACCACCCGGGACGTGTACCGCTCGATCTCCGCCTCCGCCCAGCCGTCCCCGACGTCCCGCACCACCAGGCCGCCCCCGGTGCGCCCCACGGGCGGGGCCCACACCTCCAGCTCGTCCGCACCGTCCGCGCCCCGCACCGGGATCACCGCACCCGCCCGGGCGAGTACCGGAATCCGCGACAGGGGCGCGTCCACCAGCACCTGCCCGGGCCCCTCGTACGCCGCGCCCGTCGCCGTGTCGTACCAGCAGCCGCGCGGCAGCCGCACCGCCCGCCGGTCCGTCCCGCGCGCGAGCACCGGCGCCACCAGCAACGCGTCCCCGAGCAGGAACGCGTCCTCGCAGTCCCGCAGCGCCCGGTCCTCGGGGGAGCCCCACCAGACGGGCCGCACATAGGGCGCCCCCGTAAGCCGTGCCAATTGCGCCAGCGTGACGAAGTAGGGCCGCAGCCGCTCCCGTTCGGTCAGCGCCGCACGGGCGTACTCCAGCACCTCGGAGCCGAACTCCCACGGCTCGCGCCGCCCCGCGTCGATCGCCGCGTGCGTACGGAACAGCGGCAGCCAGGCACCGAACTGGAACCACCGCAGGAACAGCTCCGGTGACGGGCTGCCGTCGAACCCGCCCACATCGGGGCCCGAGTACGGCACGCCGCACAACCCGAGCCCCAGTACCAGTGACAGCGACGCGCGCAGCCCCGGCCAGCCCGTCGACACGTCGCCCGACCAGGTCCCGCCGTACCGCTGCATCCCCGCCCAGCCGGACCGCGAGAACAGGAACGGACGCTCCTGGGGGCGCAGCCGCCGCAGCCCCTCGTACCCGGCCCGCGCCATCTGAAGCCCGTACACGTTGTGGGCCTCCCGGTGGTCCCCGCCCCGGCCTTCCAGCGCGTGCCGGGCCGAACGCGGCAGCGTCATGTCACCGAACGGGGTGAACGACACCGGCTCGTTCATGTCGTGCCACACCCCGGAGAACCCCTGCGCGAGCCGCTCCTCGTACAGCCCGCCCCACCACTCCCGCGCCGCTGGATCCGTGAAGTCGGGGTACACACACTCGCCGGGCCACACCACGCCCCGCACCTCCCCGCCCCTCGGGTCCCGTACGAACGCCCCTGAGGACCCGACTGAGGCCCCGACCCGCAAGCCGCTCTCATAGACCGGGTTCCCGCGCTCCGCCCTCACCCCCGGGTCGACGATCGACACCAGCCGCACCCCCTCCTCGCGCAGCTCCCGCGCGAGCCGGGGCAGGTCCGGGAACCGCTCCTTGTCCACCGTGAAGACCTGGTGCCGCTCGTAGTGGTCGATGTCCAGGTGCAGCACCGACAGCGGCAGATCCCGCTCCCGGTAGCCGGCCACCACCCGCCGTACCTCTTCCTCGCTGCCGAACCCCCACCGCGCGTGCTGTGGCCCCAGCGCCCACGACGGCGGCAGCGCGGGCGGGCCCGTGAGCGCCGTCCAGCCGTGCAGCACGCGCGCGGGGGTGCCGACGACCACCCAGCACCGCAACGGCCCGCCGCTCATCCGCACCTCGATCGCGCCCGGCCGGTCGTGCCCGGAACCCGCGCCTTCCTCGCCCTCCCGCAGCGTCACCTGCCCGTCCCAGGAGTTGTCGTGGAAGGCCAGATGCGTGCCCGCGTCGGACACCACGAGCTGCACCGGCATGGTGATGTAGAGCGGGTCGTCGCCGGGGCCGAAGCTGCCGCGCGGGTCGGTGTTCCACAGCCGGTACGTCCCGCCGCGCAGCCGGGGCCCCGACGCCCGCCCGCCGAGCCCGAAGAACCGCGCGTCGGCCGGCACCTCCGTGCGCTGCACCCACCGCGCGGGGCCCCCGGAGACCGGCTCCCACCACCGGGGCGGCAGGTCCCGCCGCAGCACCACCCCACCCGGCGTACGCACCTCCACGGCACCGTTGCGCGACACCGCGACCGTCACCCGCTCCGACACCACCCGCCAGCCCCCGCCCTTGTCGGGCTCCAGCTCCGCCCGTGGATCGGGCTCCGGCACCCGGCCCGCCAGCGCGTACGACGGCAGCGGCTCCGCCCCGTCCCACCCCCAGAACACCGTGCCGCCGACGGAGACGCACACCCGCACCGCCGACCGGGCGAACCGGACGATCCCCCCGCCCGGCAGCGACTCCACGCCCTCGACCGGTCCCGGCACCCGCGCCCGCTCGGCCCCCCGCGGCCGCAGCGCCCAGGCGTCCGTACGCCGCTGCCGCCACGCCGACCGCATCGCCCGCAGCCCCCGTACCGTGGCGAAGATCCTCACCGAACGCACTAGATCACGACCGTCCATGCCGCTCACCCTGCCACCCGCCCCAGGGCGCGCAGGGCCCGTTCAACTGTCGTTCACCCGTGGTGAGAGCACATATTCATCCCGCCGACCATGGGCGGCGAACCCTGGTGCGAACAACGATCACATGGCATCGTCCTGCTCAGCCGTGTCACGCGCACACCCCCGCACGTGCGCGCGACCCACGCAGACCCGCGTACCGGGACATACAGCCAGGGAGCAGCCCCATGACCACAGAGCACGCCCAGCCCGAGCCGCTCTGGCAGCCCGACCAGGACCGCGTCGACTCGGCCGCGGTCACCCGGTTCCAGGCCTGGGCGGCCGAGCGGCACGGCGCACCCGCCGACGGCGGCTACCCCGCACTGCACCGCTGGTCGGTCGACCACCTCGACACCTTCTGGCAGGCGGTCGCCGAGTGGTTCGACATCCGGTTCTCCACGCCCTACGAGCGCGTCCTGGGCGACCGCTCCATGCCCGGCGCCCAGTGGTTCCCCGGCGCCACCCTCAACTACGCCGAGCACGCGCTGCGTGCCGCCGCCGACCGCCCCGACGCGCCCGCCCTGCTCCACGTGGACGAGGTGCAGGAGGTGACGCCCATCAGTTGGGCCGAGCTGCGCCGCCAGGTGGGCTCCCTCGCCGCCGAGCTGCGCGCCCTCGGCGTACGCCCCGGGGACCGTGTCAGCGGCTACCTGCCCAACATCCCGCAGGCCGTCACCGCCCTGCTCGCCACCGCCGCCGTCGGCGCCGTGTGGACCTCCTGCGCCCCCGACTTCGGCGCCCGCAGCGTCCTCGACCGCTTCCAGCAGGTCGAGCCCGTGGTGCTGTTCACCGTCGACGGCTACCGCTACGGCGGCAAGGAACACGACCGCCGCGACACCGTCGCCGAACTGCGCCGCGAACTGCCCACCCTCCGGGCCGTCGTCCACATCCCGCTCCTCGGTACGGAGGCCCCCGAAGGCGCCCTCGAATGGTCCGCCCTCACAGAGGGGGACATGGAGCCCGTCTTCGAGCGGGTTCCCTTCGACCACCCCCTGTGGGTGCTGTACTCCTCCGGCACGACCGGCCTGCCCAAGGCGATCGTCCAGTCCCAGGGCGGCATCCTCCTCGAACACTTCAAGCAGCTCGGCCTCCACTGCGACCTCGGTCCCGAGGACCGCTTCTTCTGGTACACCTCCACCGGCTGGATGATGTGGAACTTCCTCGTCTCCGGCCTGCTCACCGGCACCACCGTGGTCGTGTACGACGGCAGCCCCGGCTACCCGGACACCGGCGCCCAGTGGCGCGTCGCCGAACTCACCGGAGCCACCCTGTACGGCACCTCCGCCGCGTACGTCATGGCGTGCCGCAAGGCCGGCGTCCACCCTTCACGCGACTACGACCTGTCCCGCGTCACGTGCGTCGCCACCACCGGCTCCCCGCTCCCGCCGGACGGCTTCCGCTGGCTCCACGACGAGGTGCGGGACGACCTGTGGATCGCCTCCGTCAGCGGCGGCACCGACGTGTGCAGTTGCTTCGCCGGCGCCGTGCCCACCCTCCCCGTACACATCGGCGAACTCCAGGCGGCCTGCCTCGGCACCGACCTCCAGGCGTGGGACCCGCAGGGCAAGCCCGTCATCGGCGAGGTGGGGGAGCTGGTCGTCACCAACCCCATGCCCTCCATGCCGATCCGCTTCTGGAACGACCCCGACGGCAGCCGCTACCACGACAGCTACTTCGACATGTACCCGGGCGTGTGGCGCCACGGCGACTGGATCACCATCACCGACCGCGGTTCGGTGGTCATCCACGGCCGTTCCGACTCCACCCTGAACCGTCAGGGCGTCCGCATGGGCAGCGCCGACATCTACGAGGCCGTCGAACGCCTCCCGGAGATCCGCGAATCCCTCGTCATCGGCCTGGAGGAGCCCGACGGCGGCTACTGGATGCCGCTCTTCGTCCACCTCGCCGAAGGCGCCTCCCTGGACGACGACCTGATCGACCGCATCAAGCGGACCATCCGGGAGCAGTTGTCCCCGCGCCACGTCCCGGACGAGATCATCGAGGTCCCCGGCGTCCCGCACACCCTCACCGGCAAGCGCATCGAGGTGCCGGTCAAACGGCTCCTCCAGGGCACCGACCTGTCCAAGGCCGTCAACCCCGGCTCCGTCGACAACCTCGACCTGCTCCGCTTCTACGAGGACCTCGCCCGCGAGCGCGCCCACGGCACCCGATGAGCTCCTTCTGGACCGGCGAGCGGGTACGGCTGCGCGGCATCGAACCCGAGGACTGGGAGGCGTTCATGGAGTTCGACGCCCATACCGGGCACCAGCGTTCCGTCGACGCCCTCCACCCGCCGCGCTCGGCCGAGGGCTACCACGCGTGGGCGGCCGAACAGGCCGTCGCCACGCCCACCGGCGACACCTTCCGGCTGGCCATCGAGGCCCTGGACACCGGCGAACTCGTGGGAGCCCTGTCGACCGCCGACGCCGACCCGCGCACCGGCCGCTTCCACTACGGCATCGGCATCGGCGCCGATCACCAACGGCGCGGCTACGCCGCCGACGCCGTGGTGGTGCTGCTGCGCTTCATGTTCGGCGAGCGGCGTTACCACAAGTGCGAGGCGGGCATCTACGCGTTCAACGACGCCTCGCTCGCCCTGCACCGCAAGCTCGGCTTCGCCGAGGAAGGCAGGCTGCGCGACCACGAGTTCTTCGCCGGCCGTCACCACGACCTGGTGCTCATGGGAATGACCGCGCCCGAGTTCGCCGAACGCCACCCCTTCGAAACCCTCTGAACCCTCGGGCTCAACCGCCGTACATGGCCTCGGACTCGCCCAGCACGGCGGCGAAGTCCGAGGCCAGGCGCGCCGCGTCGGCCGGCTCCAGCTCCGCCGTCGTGACCCGTACGCCCGTCGGCGCCGCGATCCGGAACCGCGCCCCGGCCGCGACCCACCAGCCGCACGACCGCAGCCCGTTGACCACCGCCGACTCGTCACGCACCGGCACCCACACGTTCAGCCCGCTCGCCCCGTGCGCCGCGATGCCGTGCCGCGCCAGCTCCCCGATCAGGGCCTCGCGCCGCTCGGTGTACGCCTCCTCCGCCCGGCCCACCAGCCGCCTCACCGCCGAGTCCGCCATCAGCCGCGCCGCCGTCTCCTGCAATACGTGACTGATCCACCCCGACGTCAGCAGCAGCCGCCCGTCGTGCCGGGCCAGCGTCGTCTCGTCGCACGCCAGCGCCGCCCACCGCAGATCGATGCCCAAGTGCTTCGACACGGTGCGCACATGCGCCCACCGGGGCAGGCCCGCCGCCGCGAGCGAGTACGACGGCGCCCCCGACATGTCCGCGTTGTGGTCGTCCTCGATGACCAGCACCTCGGGGAAGCCGCGCACCACGTCCACCAGCGCGTCCCGCCGATCCCGCGAGAAGCAGCCACCCGTCGGGTTCTGCCCGCGCGGGCTGCACACCATCGCCCGGACCCCCGCCCGCAACGCCGTCCGCAGCGCCTCGGGTACCATCCCCCGGTCGTCCACCGCCACCGGAACCATCCGCAGCCCCAACGCCGGCACCAGGTCAAGCAGATGGTGGAACCCGGGGTCCTCCACCGCCACCGAGTCACCCGGCTTCAGCTCAGTCGACAGCAGCCGTCCCACACAGTCCAGCGCGCCGTGCGCGAACGTCACCCGCTCCGCCGGCACCCCGTCCCGCGCGAACCACTCCCGGGCCAGCCCCTCCAGTGACGCGAGCCGTGGCGACGCCCGGTGCGAACCCGGCACCGGCAGCACCGGCGACGGCGGCCTCAGCTCCGGCAGGAACGCCGGATCGGGGTGACCGCCCGCCAGGTCACGCACACCCTCCGGCACCCTCGGCGGCCGCCGCGAACCGACCGCCGGCGTCTGCGCCACCACGGTCCCGCCACGCCCCCTGGTCACCACGATCCCGCGCTGACGCAGCTCCTTGTACGCCGTCGCGACGGTGCCCGGACTGACCCCCAGCTCGTCCGCGAGCCGCCGCACCGGAGGCAGCGCGGCCCCCGGCACCAGACCCCCGTCCGCCACCGCCCGCTCCACGGAAGCCGCGATTCCCCTGGCCGTCGACCCACTGATCGAATATTGTGCTGCCACGTACAGAACTATGTATCAATACATAATTCGCGTCAAGGGGGAACCGGTGGACCGGCACAAGAACAGGGCCGCATTCAGGAAGCGCATACAGCGCATACCTGGAGGACGCGACGGCCACCGCATGCTGCTCGTCTCCTTCATCGACAAGATCGGCACCGGACTCTGGGCCACCGCCCTCCCGCTCTACTTCACCCAGGTCACCGCCATGTCCGTGGCCCACGTCGGACTCCTCATCGGCGTGTCCGGCGGCATCGGCATCGCCGGCGCCCCACTCGCCGGCCGCCTCGCCGACCGCTTCCCCGTCACCCGCGTCCTCGTCTGCGCCCAACTCCTCCGCGCCGCCGCCCTCCTGGCCCTCCTCACCACCCACGACTTCGCGCTGCTCCTGCTCTACTCCGCCATCGGCGCCCTCCCCGACCGCGCCTCCAACGTCCTCACCAAGCTCTACGCCGCCCGCGTCGCCGGCCCCCAACGAGTCCGCTACCAGGCCTTCAACCGCACCGTCTCCAACCTCGGCTGGGCCGTCGGCGGCCTCGGCGCGGCCGCGGCCCTCGCCGTCGCCACCACCACCGCGTACCAGGCCCTCCTCATCGCCAACGCACTCTCCTACGCCGTCATCGCCGCCCTCACCCTCCGCTGCGCCGAACCCCCGTCGCCCTCCCGCATCACCGCCGACTCCACCACCCGCACCACCCCCACGGCACCCACCCGCCCCTCCAGCCCCTGGCGCGACCGCACCTTCCTCCTCTTCACCGCCACCGAAGCAGCCCTCTTCCTCGACGACGCGATCCTCCAGGTCGGCATGCCCCTGTGGATCCTCCACGCCACCGAAGCCCCCATCGGCCTCGCCCCACTGCTCCTGGTCCTCAACTCCGTACTCGTCGTCCTCTTCCAGGTCCCACTCGCCCGCTTCGGCGCCACCCCCGCCGCGGCCCGCGCCCTGCTCATCCCCCTCGCCTGCCTCTTCACCGCCGGCTGCCTGGCCATGGCCGCCTCCGCGGCCGGCGGCCGCTGGACCGCAGTCGCCGCCCTGACCGTGGCCGCCGTCACCCTCACCTTCGCCGAGATGATCCACGCCACCGCCTCGTGGGAACTCTCCGTCGCCCTCGCCCCCACCGACGCCCAGGGCGCCTACCTCGGAGCCCATGGACTCGCCGCCTCCACCCAGCGCAGCGCCGGCCCGCTCCTGGTCACCGCCGTCATCACCGCCGGCCCCCTCGCCTGGCCCATCCTCGGCGCCGGCTTCGCCGCCACCTGCCTCGCCCAGCACCGCCTGGTCCGCCGCCGCCTCCCGAACCCCCCGTTGTCAGTGCCCCCGATTACTGTGAGTGAGCATCAATGAACAAGGGGGACTCATGGCAACCACCACGACCACCACGACCATGCGACGCGCACTCCGCCGCGAAGTACCCAGCACCGTCGGCCTCCTCGCCGACGAACAGGACTTCACCGCCATGCGCCGCCGCTACCGCACCTTCACCTTCGACGACCACGACACCTACCTCCGTCAGGTCGAACGGCTCCTGAAAACCCTCGCCACCCAAGGCGGACACACCACCGTCGCCCTCTTCGACCCCGAGGACTACGCCGAGTACTGCACGCGGACCGGCCTCGACCCCGACACCCCCAGCAGCCGCAGCCGCTTCACCGCCGAGATCCCCGCCACCGGCGCCTGCGTCCCCTACACGGGACAGCCCATCGACCGACTCGTCCCCCTCCTCATCCACCAAGCGGTCCGGCAGGCCACCTGGCAGTACGCCACCATGCTCCTCACCGACCTGGGGGAGTGCGCCGACTGCGGCCAGGACATCGGCCGCGCCGCCTTCGACCAGGCCTCCCACCTGGTGACCCGCCTCCTCGAAGAAGCCGGCCCCGGCACCCACCACCTCGTATGCAGCGTGCCCGCCGACGAACAACTCCTCGCCGTCCTCCACGCCGAACGGCCCCCCGCCGGCCCCGCCCTGCTCGACACCACCGAAGGCGCCGAATTCGTCACCGTCCTCGCCGCCGGAATCGCCCTCGAAAGCCCCGGCGGCCTCGTCCTCCGCACCACCACCCCCGCCGCACCCGACCGCGTCCACGGCTGGCGCCTCGACCACGGCCGGCTCGTCCCCCTCACCGCCGCCGAGGTCTTCAACGCCTACTGCACCGACGCCGACACCGGAGAACCCCTCGCACCCGAACCCGACGTCGACTACCGCGCCGGCTTCGACATCACCCCCGACGACCCCCCGCCCACCCACCACTGACCGCCCAAAGCGGGAGGGGCTTCCCCGCCCACAGGCGGGAAAGCCCCTCCGACAACGCCTCACCCAGGGAACTACTCCCCGGACAGAACCGCCTGCGCGGCCAGCCGCGCCTCCTCGGCGGAGTCCACCGCCCGAGCGGCAGCCGCCGCCCGCTCACACTGCGCCAGCGTGTACTTGGCCAGCGTCGCGCGTACGTAAGGAATCGACGCCGCACCCATCGACAGGGAGGTGACACCCAGACCCGTCAGCACACAGGCGAGCAGCGGATCCGACGCGGCCTCGCCGCACACACCGCAGCTCTTGCCCTCGGCCCTGGCCGCCTCAGCCGCGAGCGCCACCAGGTCCAGCAGCGCCGGCTGCCACGGGTCCTGCAACCGCGACACCGCACCCACCTGCCGGTCGGCCGCGAAGGTGTACTGCGCCAGGTCGTTCGTACCCAGCGACAGGAACTCCACCTCCTGGAGGATCGACCGCGCCCGCAGCGCGGCCGACGGGATCTCGACCATCGCACCGAACTTGGCCCGGAGCCCCGCCTGACGGCACGCGTCCGCGAACGCCTTCGCGTCCGTACGGTCCGCCACCATCGGCGCCATGACCTCCAGGTACACCGGCAGCCCTTCGGCCGCCTTCGACAGCGCCGACAACTGCGTCCGCAGCACCTCAGGGTGGTCCAGCAGCGTCCGCAGACCCCGCACACCCAGCGCCGGGTTCGGCTCGTCGGCCGGCGTCAGGAAGTCCAGCGGCTTGTCCGCACCCGCGTCCAGCACCCGCACGACCACCCGGCCCTCGGGGAACGCCTCCAGCACCTTCCGGTACGCCTCGACCTGCTTGGCCTCCGACGGCGCCTGCTTGCTGTCGTCCAGGAACAGGAACTCGGTACGGAACAGACCGACACCCTCGGCCCCCGCCTCCACGGCCGCCGGCACATCGGCCGGCCCGCCCACGTTCGCCAGCAACGGCACCTTGTGCCCGTCCGACGTCGCCCCCGGCCCCGTCGCCGCCGACAGAGCCGCCTTGCGCGCCGCCGCGGCCTGCTCCAGCTCGGCCCGCTTCTGCTCGCTCGGCTCCACGAAGATCTCACCCGTGCTGCCGTCCACCGCGATCACGGTGCCCTCGGCCAGCTCACCGGCGCCCGGCAACGCCACCACGGCCGGCACGCCCAGCGCCCGCGCCAGGATCGCGCTGTGGCTGGTCGGCCCGCCCTCCTCGGTCACGAAACCGAGCACCAGCGTCGGGTCCAGCAGCGCCGTGTCCGCCGGAGCCAGATCCCGCGCGATCAGTACGTAGGGCTCGTCGCTGTCCGGAACACCCGGCATCGGCACACCCAGCAGCCGCGCCACGATCCGGTTGCGCACATCGTCCAGGTCCGCGACCCGCCCCGCCAGGTACTCCCCGGCCCCGGCCAGCAGCGCCCGGTAGGCGGCGAACGCGTCGTACACGGCCCGCTCGGCCGTGCTCCCCACAGCGATACGACGGTCGACGTCGGCCATCAGCTCCGGGTCCTGGGCCATCATGGCCTGCGCCTCGAGCACGTGCTGTGCCTCGCCACCGGCCAGGTTGCCCCGCGCGATCAGATCGGCCGCGACCGCCTCGACGGCCTGGCGGGCACGCCCCTGTTCGCGCTCCGCCTCCTCGGCCGGGATCTGCTTGGCCGGCGGCTCGAGGACTGCCGTGCCCATGTGGCGCACCTCGCCGATCGCCACACCGTGGCTCACGCCGACGCCCCGCAGCGTTGTCTCCATTACACCTGTCTCCGATTGAGTGGCGGCCCGAGCCGCCACGTTGAATGTCCCGACCCGCTGCCGTCAATACGACGGCACTGACGTCACCGCCAGGAGAAGAGGGAGTCGCCCGCCTTAACGTCGCCGTCCTCGACGAGGTCGGCCAGAGACTCGGCGGTGGCCTCCAGGGCCACGATCGGGCAGATCGCGGACTTGCCGGCCGCCTCTACGTCCGCGGGGTTCCACCGCACGACGCCCTGCCCGCGCTGCACGGTGTCTCCCTTGTTCACGAGCAGCTCGAAGCCCTCGCCATTGAGCTGGACGGTGTCGATACCCAGATGTGTCAGCACCCCGTGCCCCTCGCTGTCGACGACCACGAAGGCGTGCGGGTGCAGGGAAACGACGATGCCGTCGACCGGAGAAACGGCCTCGGAGGCCTTGCGCACGGGATCGATGGCGGTGCCGGGGCCGACCATCGCCCCGGAGAAGACGGGGTCGGGTACGGCGGCGAGTCCAATGGCGCGGCCCTCGAGCGGCGACGTCACGGTGGTCATGGGGAGCCTCCCAGGGGTGGAGATTCTGTGTCGCCGCCACTGCCTGTCCTGGGCGGCGTACTGATCAGAAGCGTATGTCATAAGAAGTCCGGGTTCCGCACGAGAGGTCCGGGTTGGCGGACCTAGGGACCACGGGAAACGATTTGCCTCAACTACCAACGGGCGGTAGGGTCGTACCCCTGCCTGACCCCGACGCGACTCTGAGCCGTAGGTCGTCGGCAGCGACTCAAGCCGAGATCCTAACTGGTCTACACCTCTGGTCTACACCTCTGTGTCCATGGGTGTGTGGTCAGAGGGCCGGAAAAAGGCTGATAGAGTCGGCACCGCCGGAAAGCGAAACGCGAAAGCGAAGAACAGCCCGGCAGCCCGCTCCAGCGGGTGGCAGAAACGGAAAACGGATCTGCTAAGCTGGAAACACGAAATACCGAAGGGAAGCGCCCGGAGGAAAGCC